>JBJKSB010000079.1:0-125388 GCA_046704385.1 Bacteroidales bacterium
AATCCGGCAAAACCAGATAGCTGGAATAATCAGGGATTTTGGTTAAAAAATATCACACAAACCACTTCTGTTTTTAATCCAACATCATCCTGATAATAATGCCGTACCGGGGCAATCCCTTTTATAACCTTCTTTAAAGCCAGGTTGGATTTATCAAAATACCAGTCCTCAATAAACAAAACCGACCATATTTCTTCAGGATGCACATCCATTTTTATGGTTTGCGCAACATAATCACCATTCTGGTCCATATACGAAATAGTTTTCATCCCCGCCCCCATTCGTTTTTCAACTTCGTCCATTCCTATTTCCTTCTTTGTAGAAAAATCGAATACTTTTAACTTCCCGGATTTTATCCCATCAAAAAGCAGATTAACAAACTTTTTAAAGGTGTATGAATTCCAAAATGAGTTACAATCATTATCCAAGGTAACGAACCCATTTACAAATTCTGATTTTTCCTGTTTAGACATATCCAGGTACTCCTGATATGACCCGGCCCAGATATTTACCTTTGTAACTTTTGAACATGCCAACTCCCAATGGGGTTTTATACTATCATTTGGAATTACTGAAAAAACTTTGAGATACCTAATTTCATCACTGTTTGCGGGTGAATATTTCCTTACTAAATCATATTTAAGAATCTTTTTTGTGAGGGTAAAATCGATACCTTTAAGAAACCAGTCTTCCAAAAATCCAATCCTGACAATCTCCTCAGGTCTGTATTCAGAAGCTGTGGTTTGGGTTTTAGTGTTTCCATCCTGATCTTCGTAGGAAATAGTTTGAATCCCCATTCCAAGCTGTTTTTTAATATCAGCTAAAGATAACTGAGCCGGCTCATTATCAGTATCGTAATTTGATTCCAAAGAATTGTCACTTTGATAAACCTTTATTTCACCTTTTAAAGCTTTATCTATAATATATGATGTAAAATCGAAATATTCCTTTTGGTAGTGTGCGAGGCTTAAACCAAACATACTGTCGCTTTTAATCAATGGAGCATAATAAACCCTTTGATTTTTTGGCATCAGAGCATTTTCGGTTTTCTTAATTTCAGTATCATCAGGAGTTTGGCAATACGAAAAAAACAGAACAAGGACAGAAATAATGGCTAAATTTTTCATTGGTTTAGGTTTTTAAAAATTAAAATAAAATAGCAGAATTAAACTATCATCGTAACTAACTGATAGCTAATTTAGTAAAATTACTATAAACAAATACATTTAGTGTCTCAGCTTCATTTATAAAGAATTTGTAAAGTTATTATCACCAGGGTTCTGCATAGATAAGTCCTATCTCTCATAAAAGGGTTTGGCACAAGATACAAGCCTCAGAAAATTCATCAGATAAAAAAAGCAACGAATTAATATTCGCTGCCATTAATTATGAGGTTAAAACTTCAATTATCCTCTTAGCTCAATCAGCTTTTCAACTATTGATGGATCGGCTAAAGTTGATATATCTCCTAAATCGTTTGTTTGTTTAGCGGCAATTTTTCGCAGAATCCTGCGCATTATTTTTCCTGAACGGGTTTTGGGCAATCCCGGAGCAATCAATATATAATCGGGCGTAGCAATAGGACCAATATGGTGCCTGACTTCATTTTTCAGTTCACCAATTAATTCACCATTTGATTCATAACCCTCACGGAGAATTACATAGGCAAAAATACCCTCACCGCGAATATCATGCGGGAAGCCAACCACTGCCGCCTCAGCACACAACGGATGTGCAACCAAAGCACTTTCAATTTCAGCCGAGCCAATTCTATGTCCGGCCACATTCATTACATCGTCAACCCTGCCTGTTATCCAATAATATCCATGTTCATCACGTGTAGCTCCGTCACCTGTTAAATAGTAACCATTAAAACTTCTCAGGTAATTATTCATAAACCGCTGATGATCACCCTGTATGGTTCGTGCCATACTTGGCCAGGGATTTTTTATTGCCAACAAACCAGAAACACTATTTCCTTCAATCTCCTGACCTTCAGGAGTCAATAAAACCGGTTCAATACCGAAAAACGGAAGCGTTGCTGATCCCGGTTTTGTTGGAGTAGCAGCAGGCAATGGAGTAATTAAGATACCGCCCGTTTCGGTCTGCCACCAAGTATCTACAATTGAACAACGCTTTTCGCCTACTACTTCATAATACCACTTCCATGTATCCGGATTTATAGGCTCACCCACAGTTCCTAGTACTCTCAGACTGGAACGATCATACTTTGTAACAAAACTATCACCTTCCCTTTGAATGGCCCTGATAGCAGTTGGAGCAGTATATAACTGTGTAATCTTCAATCGTTCTACCATCTCCCAATACCTGCCGGCATCCGGATAATTCGGAACGCTCTCAAACAACACGGTGGTTCCACCATTAGCCAATGGCCCGTAAACTACATAAGTATGTCCTGTAATCCAGCCAATATCAGCCATACAGGCATATATGTCCCCTTCATTTATATCAAAAACATATTTATGAGTTAACGCAGCATAAAGCAGGTATCCAGCCGTTGTATGTGCCATCCCCTTGGGTCTTCCAGTGCTGCCTGAAGTATATAATAAAAACAGGGTATCTTCTGAATCCATATGTTCTATGGGACAGTAAGGTCGTTCAGACTCCATTGCCTCGTTTAACCAAATGTCGCGTGGCGGAAAAAAAGGAATTTTATTATCTGTCCGTTTGGCCACAAAAACATTCTGAATGGTAGGACAAGCCATTACTGCTTCATCTACCGTTCTTTTCAAAGGTATAATGCGATTACCTCTTACTCCTTCATTTGCGGTAATAACCGCTTTACATTTAGCATCATTAATACGGTCGCGCAATGCCTCAGCACTAAATCCGGCAAAAACCACAGAATGTACAGCACCAATACGTGCGCAAGCCAACATAGCATAAACTGCCTCAGGAATCATTGGCATATATAAAGCCACCCTGTCCCCCTTTCGAATATTGTTATGTCGAAGGACATTCGCCATTCGCGATACCTCGCGTTGCAACTCCCTATAAGTAATTTTCTTTCCCTGTCCGGGTTCGTCGGCCTCCCAAATAATTGCCACCTGGTCACCTCTGGTTTTCACATGACGATCCACACAATTTTCACATGCATTAAGTTTACCTCCTAAAAACCATGATATCATTCCTTCATTTAAATCGCAGTCTTTTACATCCTGAAAGTTATGCTGCCACGTCAAAATCTCTTTTGCTTTGGTTTCCCAAAACTCTTCACTGTTTTTTACACTTTCCTCATAAAGTTCATTGTATTGGTCCAAAGTTGAAACCAAAGACTTGTGAAAATGCTCTTTCACCGGATGATAGTAATGATCAAAATTGTCTGACATAGCTGTAAAATTTAATTAAAATGCTTTTAAAAGTAACAAACAACTTAATCATTTTAATGTTAAAAAGCATTTTTTTTCTTACATTAACTGATTAATATCAGTAATTATAATCATTTTTTTACAGTATAAAGTTGAATGGATTTGATATACAGAACATTATATTGACTCACTATAAAAGCTTTTAATTCTATTCTGCTGGTGCAAATATTTCGATTGCCTGAGGCAAACAGGTAATTTCAACCGGAGTAATTCCCTCCAGTTCACCATCAGGAGATAAGGGTTTCACTTTATCCAACTCAATTTTGATTTGCCTGGCCTTAAATGTATCAATATAGGGATCGCCAATATGTTCACCTTTAAATATTTTAGAAAAAAGTGAAAGTAGTTTTATTCTGCCCATTTTTTTAGCAACAATAACATCAAGATATCCATCAGTTATGGAAGCATTGGGAGCCATAAGATATGACGCTCCCGTATATCTAGAATTTGAAATCTCAACCAGTAATTGCTCATATTCAAATCCTTTTCCATCAATTTCGATTCTCATTTTATTGGTTCTTAAAAGCAACATACGATGCAAAACTCCTATGGTATAGGCAAAGTCGCCAAACAATTTAAAATGCCGTGCTGTTTGTACCACATCGGTAACAAAACCAAAACCCAGGATATTAATGAAATAACTCGTTCTACTTGAAGTTTTGAATTGTGCAACATCCACCTTTCTGGTAAAGCCATTTTTTATCAATTTCATAGCTTTTTGCAGATCGTTAGTTGTAAGACCAATATCCTTTACAAAGGCATTCCCGGTGCCCACAGGAATAACTCCCAAAGGAATCCTTTTTTCAGATTTATTTTGAAAATACCCGTTTACAACCTCATATAGGGTCCCATCTCCACCAGCACTTACAATACCATCGTAATTATTAAAATCCACATTACACACAATCTCAACAGCATGTCTTGGGTATTGTGTATAGACAATTTCAGCATCTATTTTATTCTCTGTCAAAAGAGCTTTAACAACCGAAAGTTTTTTGGCAGAAACTTTATGGGCTGTTTTAATATTATATACTAAAAGTATCTTCATTGGCTTTTACTTCGTTATCAATTAAAACTAATACTATTATTCAATATTTCAATACTTTTCGTATCAATAAAAAAGGCCACTCAAAAAATGAGTGACCCTTGTAATTGCTTATTTGAAAATATACTCTACTTTGCTTTACAGATATTTTAAAACAATCACACCTCTGAAAAGATGATCCGTTTTAAAAAAAGCAAGGACATTGCTCTGCCCTTGCTTATTAATTGTATTCTAAATTATTTTTTAACCAATTTGGTTGTTTGAACTGATCCGTCAACAGTCGTAACTTTCAGAATATAAATTCCTTGGTTAAGATCACTAACATTCAACAACATTTGATCCTGGCCACTATTAACTTTTGTACCAACAACGCTTCCATTGATTCCAATAACCTGAATGCTTGAAATTGAAGAAGCATTCTTAATATATAATAAATCAGTCATTGGATTTGGATAAGCTTCGAAAACAACGTCATTCATGTCGTTAATATCAAGTATAACAGCTTTTACTGTTGCAACAGCTGATTCGTTTTTATTATTATCAACAGCTTTCACTCCTAAGGTGTGAGTACCAACTGCAAGACTGCTTAATTTATCGGTAACAGCAGCATCAGCAGTTTGTGGATAAATAGGATCAGCTTCATCAGTACCATCAACTGAAACAATATATTTCAGTACAGCGGTATTATCAGTTGAAGCATCCCAAGAGAAGTCAACATCTGCTCCACTTACAGTAGCAGCAAGATTTGATGGATCAGTAGGTGCTTCAGTATCAGGAATAAGTTTGAATGAACCATCAACTTGAGCTTCAATTGTTCCCCACAATGATGGGTCATTAAATGGTTTATCAGTAGAAGAATTTAACGTAATTTGATTACGGTTAGCATCGCTGGCAACAGCATCATTATCACTAACTAATACATCGAATCCCATTAAAGTACCAGAAACCTGCTCAAATGCAGTAGATGACACCTGAGAGAATCCAGCTTTCATATCATTCCATTTAATATTTAGTTCAAAAGTATAACCGGTTGCAGTGCGGGTATAAACCTGATGAGCTGTAGTATCAACCCCAGGAAATGAACCATTATTTACAGTAAATGCTGAATCAGGAACCAATCTAAACTGATAATCAGTACTATCAAATGCGGCATCAACAGCTTGTACCCAACCGCCATTTCTTGGCCAGTGAATATTTTTAGTATTATGTAAATCAAGGTAAACTTCAATGTTATCAACCTGATAAGCAGTTCCTGCATTTACAATGCTGTCATCAGTTACCTCAAAAAACATATAGATTGAATCACCATCATAATTAAGTTTAACAGATGCTGAAAAATCCGTCGAATCATCAACTGAACCCACAATTACATTCTTAATTTGGAAGGGTTCTCCGGAAGCTGATTTACTGGTATTTTTGGTTTGACCTATCGTCAAACCTCCAAAGCCGATCAAAAACAATAAGGAAAATACTATTTTCCTTGTGAGTAGGTAGTTTCTCATAATATAATTTGTTAGTTAATAATTGAGTTTTGTCAATTTGCTGCCGCAAGATAACACAAATATTTTATTTGTTCAATAGGTAGAATTGAATATATTTTAGTTTTTGTAATATTTTTTTACAAAATCGCACAAATATTGTTACAAATAATAGAATTCACCTCCCCAATTAACAATAATAGCTTACGTTTAAGCCTAATGTTCAGCGTTTATTAATGGGCTATTGAATCAAATTGCTATCAAGTGACGTTTATAATAGATAACAACCTGTTTATAGTACTTTTTCAATGTTTTGCATTAAAATTTTTATACTTAGTCAACTTTTAAGGAAAACTTTCCTTATTATAACTTGAAATTAGGATCAAATTAAATCTGCAGAGATTTTTTAGCTATTCAATAGTTAAGATTCTGCATTTGCTTTCACAGGAAAGATGATTGAAAAAACAACACTTGCCACTAATATGGATAGTATAAAATATAAAGAGTACTCTGGCATAAAACCATGGCGATTTAACCATTCGTGGGCCAAAAGTTTAATCCCAACAAAAACCAACAATATAGCTACTCCGATTTTTAATAAATAGAATTTGTCGACAATTCTTATCAATAAAAAGAAAAGTGACCGTAATCCAAGAATGGCAAAGATGTTTGAAAAGAAAACTATATATGGATCACGTGTAACAGAAAAAATAGCAGGAATTGAATCGAATGCAAAGATCAGATCACTTAATTCAATGATTATTAAAACAATTAATAATGGAGTTATAAATAGTCGTCCCTCCTTACTTATTAAAAATTTGCTCTTAACATATCGGGGAAAAACATTGAATTTTTTTGATAAAAATCTTACAAGGGGCTGATTTTGAGGTTCAATACTAAAATCTTTGTTTCTATCGATAATCATTTTAATTCCGATGTAAACCAAATAGACCCCAAAAATATATAACACCCATTCAAAATGATAAATTAGCGCAGCTCCTGCAAATATGAATATAAACCTCATGAGGATGGCTCCCAAAATTCCCCAGAATAATACTTTTTTGTAATCCCGCCTTTTAACAGAAAAAGCCGAAAGAATGGCCATCATGACAAATAAATTGTCGACAGAAAGCGATTTTTCTATCAGGTAGCCTGAAAGATAATTTATGGTAGTATCTTTTCTGTAAATTTCAAGGCTTGCCGCAAAATCATTTGAATCTATTTTCAATGATGGAGAATAATGATTAATAACCTTTTGAAGATCATCTATATTCTCCATACCATGTATATGCTCGGCAAAGAATCTTAAAAAAACTGCAAAAAGCAATGCCAACGAAATCCATACTGCACTCCACACAGCAGCTTCCCTTATCGATACTTCATGACTTTTTTTGCCTATCACTAAAAGATCGAGCAATAAGATTCCAACAATAAAACAAACAAAAATGATAAAGAAAATCTGTTCCATCAGGTTTAAATTATGGATACAAATCTATGGATTAAAATGAAGGTTCCCTAAGTTCTTTTAAAGCTAAGTAACATTAATAATACCCCCAATCGGGCTGGCAAATTTTATTACATCGGCCTTTTCAATATTTTTTTCACAAAGAATCAACAATCGTTCAATAACATTCCTGAATTCTCTGATATTTCCGGTCCAATTAATGCGTTTTAATTCCTCAATGGCTTCATCAGTAATTTTGATTTTTGGCGAACCGTATTCATCACAAATCTGGGCGATAAAATAATCAGCCAACAAAGGTACATCATCAATTCGGTCATTTAAGGCTGGTACATGCATTAGAATTACGCTTATCCTGTGGTATAAATCTTCACGAAAACGGTTTTGTTTAATTTCCTCTTCAAGATTTTTATTGGTGGCAGCAATAACCCTGACATTAATATTTATATCCTTGTCTGCCCCGACGCGTGTTATTTTATTCTCTTGCAAAGCCCGCAAAACCTTTGCCTGAGCCGAGAGGCTCATATCTCCAATTTCATCAAGAAATATAGTGCCGTTTTCAGCTTGTTCGAACTTCCCTTTTCGCTGTTTAATGGCTGAGGTAAAAGCGCCTTTTTCATGTCCAAATAATTCACTTTCAATCAATTCAGAGGGAATAGCCGCACAATTGACTTCAATAAACGGCCCATCAGCACGGTTGCTTTTATCATGGATCCATCGAGCCACCACCTCTTTACCTGTACCATTTTTTCCTGTGATTAAAACGCGTGCCTCTGTAGGTGCCACCCGGTCAATCATATCTTTTATTAGTGTGATAGCCGGTGATTCGCCAACCATATCGTAAGTTTTGCTGATTTTTCTCCGTAAAGTTTTTGTTTCATTTATCAGCTCGCTTCGGTCGGTAGCATTCCTGACGGTTAACAGCAAACGGTTTAAATCCAGTGGCTTTTCAATAAAATCAAAGGCCCCCATCTTAACAGCCTTAACAGCAGTATCCACATTTCCATGTCCTGATATCATTACTACCTGAACATCGCTATTCAAGTTCCCGATCTGTTCCAACACTTCAATTCCGTCCATTTCAGGCATTTTAATATCAAGCAAAACCACATCAAAGGAATTAGATTTCAGCATATCAAGGCCAACCAATCCATTTTCAGCCAGATCAACCTCATGCTTTTCGTATTCCAAAATTTCTTTAAGTGTATTTCGAATGCTTTTTTCGTCGTCAACTACAAGTATTTTTGCCATGATATGAATTGAGGTTTAAATTTTTTATAAAATTTTTACAGGAAATTAACTCAACCAAATTTCATTCCAAAAATCAGTTTTTTTATTTAAAGCTCCCTAAATTGTAATGCAACCCCTTCCTTTAAGCTGTATGCTGATTGTATTATTTCCTTTATTCCTGCTAATTCAATGCAAAATTTAGTAAAAACCATTGCCATTACAATGGTATCAACCCTAAATTCTTCTAAACCTATAACCGCTAATCTTTCTTTCCTCGATTTTAACATAAGATTTTTATAAAGTTTATCAAAATCGGGTATAGGAATTACAGAGCTGGCCCTCTCTTGAGGGAAAACTGCGTTGGACTTCTGGTAATGCAGTATTTCGGCAAAACTATCGAAGGCACCCGAGGAACCAACCAATTTTGTAACCGGGTATTTTTGTATAGCACTTTTTAGTGGCTGTAGTTTTTGATCAAGATAATTAATCAATTGTTCTATCTCAATTGGTAAAACCGGATCATGAGGTTTAAATTTTTCAAGTAACCTGGCTCCACCCAGAGGGAAACTTTGTTTCCAAAGTAATTTGTGATTATTGGCGATAATAAATTCATTACTTCCTCCCCCAATATCAAGTATCAGGTAGTTTTCATCGGCAAAGGTTACAGCATTTTTTACGCCGCAATAAATATATTCGGCTTCCTGTTCACCTGAAATAGGTTCGATGAAAATATTCAGATTTTTTGTCACTTTTTGAATAAATTCTTCAGCGTTTTTAGCTGACCGGATGGCTGACGTACCAAAGGCAATTTCCTTATCACATTGATATTTATCTAAAAGCAAGCGAAAATTTCCCAGCGTTTTAAAAGCCCTGTTAAAAGCCTGAACTGAAATGTAACCATCATTCAACCCTTCTTTTCCCAGCATTACCACTGCCTTGGTATTTAACAACCACTTAACAGGTTTGTCATCCTCTACCTCAACCACCAGAATATTAAAGGTATTAGTACCTAAATCAATAACTCCAACCCTCACTTGTCAATTTTTATATCTCAACCATTTCCACATTTCTTTCCAGCTCGATTTTTTACCATACATTAAAATCCCGGTACGATAAATTTTTCCTGCCAACCAAGTAAAAAGCAAAAAGGTACCAACCAATACAAACCCTGAAAGCAAAACTTCAGAATAGGGAACCCCAAAGGGTATCCGAACCATCATTATAATAGGTGAAGTCAGTGGTATTATTGAAAACCAAAAAGCTATCGGGCTTTCCGGATTTTGGATAACATTTGCCATTACAACTATACCCAAAATCATAGGTATTGTTATTGGAAGCATAAATTGTTGTGTTTCCGTTTCATTATCAACAGCTGAACCCACTGCGGCAAAAAGTGAAGCATATAAGAAATAACCTCCTATAAAATAAAAAACGAAAGACAGAATTATAGCTGCAAAATTAATTTTTTTAAGAGAAGACATTATATCAGCAAATTTGCTCGTAGTATCCATGTTATCAGGTGAGTGTGTCTCGAGTGAGCTTCCCGATTCCATCAAACTTTCAACTTTTACCTGTTCCTGAATTTTAGTGGTATCAGGCATTAGAATTGGCACAACTGCCGAATAAATCCCCAAAGTTAATACGGCCCACAAGGCAAACTGCGTGAGTGCCACCAAGCCCACTCCAATAATTTTTCCCAACATTAACTGGAAAGGTTTAACGGATGAAATAATTACTTCAACAATCCGATTCGTTTTTTCTTCAATAACCCCCCGCATTACCTGGGCACCACTAAATAAAATGGTCATGTAAATTAACAGTCCAACTACATAACCGAGAATCATAGCCAGTGTAAAGTTACCTTCCTTTTCCTCCCCGGATTTTGTAATTTTTATCGACTTCACCTCAATATTAGTCTTAACAGCTTTCAACACGCTTTCGTCAATACCATAAGTTTTTAACTTATCATTTTCCAATCGCTTTTCGATAGCATTAGCAATGTGCATCTGAACTCCCAGGCTGGGCGATTTATCGGAATACAACAATACTGAATTTGGCGAACTGGCGACTAAATTACTGATATACAGCAAGGCGTAATAATTACTGTTATAAAAATTGTCTTTGTATTTCTGGATGTTGGCATCGGGCAAATAGACGAATTTTATATAATCCGTCTCAGGAAACTGACCTAAAAAAAGCTGCGAACTATCGGCAACAGCAATAGTTTTAACTTCCGTATCCTGCATTTGAGCCAGCCATGCCGGCGCAATCATCAAGCTACCAAACAACAATGGTCCAACAATACTCATTATAAGAAATGATTTTTTTCTGATACGGGTAAGATATTCTCTTGATATAATGGTACTTATTTTATTCATGATAAATATTTTTACAATGTGAAAAACCAGGTTAATTAGTTATTGCTCTCAACTACTCTGATAAAGATGTCATCCATGCTGGGTATAACCTCGCTAAATGACGTAATGACCACCTTAGGCAATAATAATTTAATAAAGTCATTACTATCACCCGATATCAATTCACCTTTAAGGTAATTTGAGGAGTGATTTTCCTTATGTTCAATTACGGTAATTTTTCCATCCACAAGGTCTTTAACCATATCAGCATTTCCAATATAATGGCATTCAAACAAATTGGTTTTGAATTGTTGTTTTATTTCATCAACGGAACCTTCAAGAATTTTCTCCGAGCGATTTATTAAGGCTATATCGTCGCAAATAGCTTCAACAGATGCCATATTATGGGTTGAAAAAATTACTGTGCTGCCTTTTTCTTTAAGTGTCAGGATTTCATTTTTTAATAAATTTGCATTGATAGGGTCGAAACCACTGAAGGGTTCATCAAAAATCAATAATTCAGGTTCATGAATTATTGTAACAATAAATTGTACCTTTTGCTGCATTCCTTTGGAAAGCTCTTCAATTTTTTTATCCCACCAGGGCTGAATTTCAAATTTCTGAAACCAATATCTGAGTTTATTTATGGCATCATTCCGAGTCATACCTTTTAATCGTGCCAGGTAAATAGCCTGCTCACCAACCTTCATCTTTTTATAAAGCCCCCGCTCTTCCGGCAAATATCCGATATTTTGATTATCAGTTCCCTGCAGAGGTCTGTTTTTAAAGATCAATGTTCCGGAATCCGGAGCAGTAATCTGATTTATTATTCTGATGAGTGTTGTTTTACCAGCTCCGTTCGGCCCCAGCAAACCAAATATTTTCCCACTTGGGACATTTATGCTTACATTATTTAAGGCTTTGTGGTTGGCAAATTGCTTTGTGATGTCGTTAGCCTGAAAGATATTCATGATTCAAAAAGAATTTTGTTTATTAATTTTTAGTGTTAGACGAATAATCAATAAAAAGTTACAATATTCAAATAAACTGATTTTGGACGAGGCAAAAATAAACGAGATTTCAATAATAACTGAATAATTTTTGTAAAATAATGCTATATAGGTTTAATTATTTTTATGAATTTTTAAGCGAATCAATAATAAGGTAAGCATTCATAAATATGAGTTAATTCAAGGCATTTTATCTATTTTACATATCCCTTCAAAAAAATCTGCCTTTTAAAAAAAAAACAATATATTTGCGCGATTATCACAAGATAGTGTAGTTAGGAAAATAATAAAATATAAAACAAATGCAGAATAAAGGAGCTATCAGATTTGTTGCTATTATGTTTGCCCTGGTATGTTTTTACCAGCTTTGGTTTACTGTAGAAACAGCAAAAGTGGAGAAGCAGGCCAAGGAATATGCTCAAGGTGATTTAAAAAAGGAAAATTCATATCTTGATTCAGTTTCTTCAGTACCTGTTTATAACTTTTTATTTATCAAACAGTTCACCTACCGCGACGTTAAAGATCGTGAAATTAACCTGGGTCTTGACCTTAAAGGTGGTATGAACGTTATTCTTGAAGTTTCAGTAGTTGATGTAATCAGGGCGCTGTCAAACTATAGCACAGACACAACTTTCAACAAGGCCATTGCAATGGCTAAAAAAGCACAAGTTAAAAATGGACAGGTAAGCTTTGTTAACCTATTTGGTCAGGCTTTTGAAAAACTTGACCCTAACGGAAAACTGGCCGCCATATTTAATACCATTGAATTAAAAGATAAAATCAGTTTCAGTTCTACTAATGAAGAAGTTCTTGCCGTTTTAAGAACTGAGGCAGAATCTGCAATTAGTAACTCTTTTAATATTTTACGTACCCGTATTGATAAATTTGGTGTTACACAACCAAACATTCAGCAATTAGGAACTTCAGGACGAATTCTGGTTGAATTACCAGGCGTAAAAGATCCTGAAAGGGTTCGTAAATTACTTCAGGGTACTGCCAATCTGGAATTCTGGGAAACCTATGAAAATTCTGAGATTGTTCAGTATTTATACCAGGCCAACACAAAAATCAAAGAGATTCTTGATGCTAAAGCAGCCCTGAAAACTGAAGATAAAAAACCTGAAGCCAAAGCAGCAGTCAAACCTGAGACAAAAGCCTCAGTAGCTCCGGCTGAAAAAGATACAACCAAATCAAACGAACCTTCATTAATTCAACAGTTAGAACGTGATTCAACTGCTGTTGATACAAATGCAAATATGGCTAAAGACATGAATAAAGATTTTCCTTTATTCGCAGTATTACAACCACGTTTTAGCCGTGACAACCAACCACTGCCAGGGGCAGCCATTGGTTATGCACAATTTAAAGATACTGCAAAGGTTGATGCTTACCTGTCAATGCCACAGGTTCGCAGCTTATTCCCACGTACTTTGAAATTAATTTGGGGTGTAAAACCAATAGATAAAGCCGGACAATTTTTTGAGCTGTTTGCTATTAAAGTAACTACTCGTGACGGACGTGCTCCTCTTGAAGGCGACGTAATAACCAATGCACGTAAGGAATATGCCCAGGGTCGTGGTGATGCTGAAGTTACCATGAGTATGAATGCCGAAGGTGCAAAAACATGGGCTCGTTTAACCGGCAATAATGTTGGCCGCGCCATTGCTATTGTGCTTGATGGTTATGTTTATTCAGCTCCAACCGTAAACGGTGAGATTAAAGGCGGACACTCTTCAATTACAGGTGGGTTCAGTGTAACAGAAGCTGAAGACCTTGCCAATATTTTAAAATCAGGTAAAATGCCGGCTCCTGCAACAATTGAACAGGAAACTATTGTAGGTCCTTCGCTGGGTAAAGAAGCTATACATAAAGGTTTAATTTCCTTCATTATTGCTTTTATTTCCATAATTCTATTTATGGTTATTTATTACTCTAAGGCAGGATGGGCAGCCAACGTGGCTCTATTTGTAAACGTATTCTTTATTATGGGGGTACTCGCATCATTAGGAGCGGTATTGACCTTACCCGGTATTGCCGGTATTGTGCTAACTCTGGGTATGGCGGTTGATGCCAACGTTCTTATTAATGAAAGGATCAGGGAAGAGTTGGCTGCCGGTAAAGGGCTTAAACTAGCAGTAAAAGACGGATACCAAAATGCTTATTCAGCAATTATTGACTCAAACGTAACTACATTGTTGACTGCATTGATTTTAGGTTACTTTGGAAAAGGTCCTATCCATGGATTTGCAGTTACCCTGGGAATTGGTATTCTTTCATCATTATTTTCGGCAATTTTCATTACCCGTCTGATTTACGAACGTCAGCTTAAAACAAATAAAAGACTTGTATTTTCAAATAAATTCAGTCAGAACCTGTTTAGCAATGTTAAATTCGATTGGTTAGGTAATAGAAAATATTTTTACATTTTCTCATCAGTAATGATCTTAGTAAGCATTACATCTATAGCTACTCGCGGATTTAACCAAAGCGTAGACTTTACCGGTGGTAGAACGTTTATCGTACGATTTGACAAACCAGTCAATACAAACGAGGTACAAAATGCTTTAACAACCACTCTTAATACAACACCTGAAGTTAAAACCTTTGGTTCCAGTGAGGAAATTAAAATTACCACCAAATATCTGATCAAAGAAGAAACAGCACCAAGCGATGCTGTTGCCTATACCAAACAATTATTAAATGGTGAAGAACCAACTATTGACGATGTGGTGGAAGCCAAATTATATGAAGGATTAAAAGATAAATTTTTACCGGAAGGTACCTCTTTCAAGGACTTTATACATAATTACAGAATGAGTTCTGAAAAAGTGGGTCCAACTATTGCAGGCGATATTAAAGCATCCGCTGTTTACTCAGTAATTTTTGCTTTACTTGTAATATTTATTTATATCCTGTTTCGTTTCCGCAACTGGCAGTATGGACTTGGTGCTATTGTGGCATTAACACACGATGTTATTTTTGTTCTTGGTGTTTACTCCATGTTTAAAGATATAATGCCTTTTTCTATGTCGATTGACCAGGCATTTATAGCGTCAATTCTTACCGTTGTAGGTTATTCAATTAATGACACGGTGGTAGTTTACGACAGGATCAGGGAGTTCTTTGGATTGCATAATAAATGGACCAAATACGATGTTATTAATGCAGGTATGAACAGTACGTTAAGCCGTACTATGATTACAGCCGGTACTACGTTGATTGTATTACTTGTAATGTTCATCCTTGGTGGTGAAATTATCCGTGGATTCATCTTTGCCATGTTAATTGGTATCTTTATTGGTACTTACTCATCTGTAGCTGTTGCATCACCAATTATGTTCGATACGCTTAAAAAAAGTGAGAAAAAGAAATAGATAATAAAATATTCATAAAAATAGCCTGGTTATCACCAGGCTATTTTTTTATAAACTTTCTTTTAAAATTCATAATGATTGATGCAAGCCGTTGTTGTTACAATCAGTTAATCTTCAATCCGATTGAAACATTTTTAATATATTTACGTCTCCTGTTTTTAGCTGTTCCATATGAGTAACATACTTTTCGTACTTATTGGTTTTATAGCGCTCTTTTTAAGCGGTAGATACCTCGTAACAGGAAGTGTACAACTCGCCGGATTTTTCAAAATTCCCACCCTGGTTGTTGGATTGACCATTGTTTCGTTTGGTACCTCAGCCCCGGAATTATTGGTTAGTTTAAAAGCTGCACTGACAAATCATCCTGATATTGCCATGGGAAATGTTGTTGGTAGTAACATCAGTAATATTGCCCTTGTACTGGGAATTACAGCACTGGTTTTTCCAATTCCGGTATCACGAAAAATTAAACAAACCGACTGGCCCGTAATGATGGTTTCAGGTATTTTATTGTATCTGTTTGCTGCTAATGGCTCTCTAATTTGGTGGGAAGGATTAATTTTTGTCCTGTTACTGTCCTCCTATAATATTTTCCTTATTAAAAAAGGCAAAAAAAATGAGACTTCTGGAGAAATCAAGGTAACTATGGCCTGGTACTGGGCTCTGCTAATAATAGCAGTCAGCTGCACGGGTTTGGTTTTTGGCGCTGATTGGCTGGTTAAAGGAGCATCGGGACTGGCCCGCAATTTTGGGGTTGATGAACGAATAATTTCTGTATCGATAATTGCTTTTGGCACCAGCGTTCCTGAGCTGGCAACCTCAATAGTTGCTGCATTGCATAAAGAAACCGATATTAGCATCGGTAATATTATTGGATCGAATATTTTTAATATAGCAGGTATTCTCGGTATAACTTCACTGATAACACCAGTACCGATAAACCGGGAAATCTTAAGTTCAGATATGATCTGGATGTTGGCCATATCGTTACTTTTATTCATTTTAATGATGGGAAAAAGGAAACAGCTTGGCCGGATAAATGGCATCATTTTAATCTTAACCTATAGTTTATATCTTTACATTTTATTAAGCCATGGCTTATGATAAAAGTTAATAACATACATAAATCGTACGGAACGGTTGAGGTTTTAAAGGGCATCAACCTTGAGATAAATAAAGCTGAAATTGTTTCAATAGTGGGTAAAAGCGGAGCAGGTAAAACCACCTTATTGCAAATAGTGGGTACTTTGTTGGATGCCGATACGGGTACTATAATAATTAATGGAACCGAGGTTAACAAACTGAAAGAAAAAGCTCTTTCGAAATTCAGAAACCAGAACCTGGGATTTGTTTTTCAGAATCATCAGTTGTTGCCCGAGTTCACCGCTTTGGAAAATGTGATGATTCCCGGTTTAATTTCGCAGCAATCCAGGAAAAATGTTGAGAATAAAGCAAAGGAAATTTTAAATTTTCTTGATCTGGGTCACCGGCTCGACCATAAACCAAAGGAACTTTCAGGAGGTGAACAACAGCGTGTAGCGGTAGCACGGGCTTTATTAAACGACCCGGAAGTAATCTTAGCTGACGAACCATCGGGTAATCTGGATACACAAAACAAAGAAGAACTGCACCAGCTGTTTTTCAGATTACGTGAAAAATTTAATCAAACATTTATAATTGTGACGCACGATATGGCTCTGGCTAAAATGAGTGATCGTACCATTACTATGAAAGACGGGAAAATTCAGGCAAACTAGTGCGTTAATTAGAGTCTGTCTCTATACTCATCGGACTGAGTTGCTGATTTATAGATAAGTCATCCGATGAGTATAATGGTACTTAGTTAAAATTTTCCCGGATTCCTGGAAAAATAAGTACTAACCTCAATGATTATTTGTAGGTAAGTAAAACCTTACTGATAAATGGTTAAGAATTACTGTGCAGGATAGAAAATATGAAAGAACCCTCCGACCTTAAAATCCTCGTTATTCCAACCTTTGGCTAAAATTGTATAATAGTAAACGCCGGGCTTTGCCGTAGTGCCAACCCGGGTGGTTCCGTCCCAACCCGGTTTATCCTTGCCCCGTTCGTGCCAGCTGCCATCATTATCCTGATACTCATATATTTTATTACCCCAGCTGTTATAAATTTTGATTGAAAAAGCCTGTATTGATTTAACCGGCTTACCATCCCCTTTTTTCATAAAGTAGAAATAGTCATTATCACCCCCACTATTTGGAACAAAAACGTTTGGCAATTCCTCAAGCTTTCTTGGAAACTGAGTGCTGTCAACCACCACAAATTCAACTTTCCGTATAGTGTCCACACATTGATCGCCATCATCATCGTACTTCGGACCCCAAACCGATAATTTCACATCATATCCCCTTGGGCTGGACAAATTACGTGCGGGTCTTTTATAATAGATTGAATCCGAAGGTTCAAAAGAACTGCTTGTTGCCAAAACAGTGTCCCACGGATTAACACGCCAGTCCTGATGATTGTAAAAAACCCATTCGAATTCTTCAGCGTTTTTTGAATTATTAAAAAACCACACTCCGTAAGGAGCTTCAACCTGAACAGCTGTGTCTTTCGATGGTTTATTACTGGCTGATTCTATTCCGTGAATTCCGCTAAATTCTGCCTTTACAGCGCGCAAATAAGGATACCCTTTTGAATCAAAAACATCCTGATCAACGGTGAGTGAACTCTGCCTTGAATATCCGTAAGTATCCGTTCCTTTTATTTTATAGGTGGTTTCTTCAACCGGTGCCTCAAACCGTGGGCTCGCTCCATAAGTTAATCCCGATTCCGGATCGGTACTCCATTCAAAAATGGCCTCATCATTAAGGGTTAGCTTCGGATTACCAGATTCCGATAAATCGTAGTATGTAAAAATATTTTGAAAACTTGTATCGGTGTGCAGCTCTAACTCAGAACAGGTAGAATTATAAATTGAAATTGAATTTATAAAGAAATCCTGGTACCATATCCAGGCCGTAAAAGTTGTATCAATTCCCTTTTTACTGTTGTAGATATTAACCCGGTAACCCCCTTCATAATTATTCATATTCTGTGTCGGGTCATCGTAGGCAACAGTACTGCTTTTAACCGAATCAAAAGATGCCAGCGCTTCAAAATTACGGGCAACAGGATTGTATTTAAACCACCGGTAATTTAATGAATCAACATCATTTAAACTGGCAAATAAGGTTATGGTGCTTTTGTTATTTTCACCCTTGTAAACTATATAAACAGAGTCTTGTTGGTCGGTATTGGCATATTTTGTAGAATCGGAACGCTCTGCTTCCAGTACCTTAATCTGACTAAAACCAACCGACGAATACATTACAAAAATAAAACCAGTGAATAAGGGCCAAAAGAATTTTCTCATATCATTAAAATAAACCTACAAGGTATAACTTAAAAAGCGCTACAATATTATAAAAATATAAGCTGGAAAGCCAATTTTATTCTTTTTTACCTTTAGGTATTTATCTATTTTTGTGAGCAATTGCCACCAAGATGGGAAGAATATCTAATAAAGAATAATGCACAGCTATTTAAAAGAATTAAACGATCCGCAACGAGAAGCGGTAAAGGCAAAAGACGGACCCAGCCTGGTTGTAGCCGGAGCCGGATCAGGTAAAACCCGGGTTTTAACTTACCGTATTGCACATTTACTGGCCACCGGAGTAGCACCCTGGAATATTTTGGCACTGACATTTACCAACAAGGCAGCCCGTGAAATGAAGGAAAGAATTGGTCGTGTTGTGGGTGAAGAATTAGGCGAATCACTATGGATGGGAACCTTCCACTCCATCTTCTCAAAAATTCTGCGAATGGAATCGGGAAAAATCGGGTTCCCTTCGGCCTTTACTATTTACGATACTACTGATTCAAAAAGCCTGTTAAAATCGATAATAAAAGAATTAAAACTTGATGACAAGGTGTATAAACCGGCCGGAGTTTTGGCGCGTATTTCAATGGCAAAAAACAACCTGATTACTGCCGAGGCATATAAAGGTAATACAGGAGCCATTGAAGCCGACAGACAATCGAAACGACCCGAAATTTCACGCATTTACCAGATTTATGCCGGACGATGCAAACAATCAGGAGCTATGGATTTTGACGATTTATTGTTGTACACCAATATTTTATTCCGCGACCATCCTGATATACTGGATAAATACCAGCAAAAATTCAGGTTTATTCTGGTTGATGAGTACCAGGATACCAACTTTTCACAATACCTGATCATTAAAAAGCTCGGGCAATTACATCATAATATTTGCGTGGTGGGCGACGATGCGCAGAGTATATACTCGTTCAGGGGAGCTAAAATCGAAAATATCCTGAATTTTAAAAATGATTATCCCGATCATAAATTATTTAAGTTGGAACAGAACTACCGCTCGACACAAACTATTGTTAATGCGGCAAACAGCCTGATTAAAAAGAATGAAATGCAGATTCCCAAAGAGGTTTATTCTACAAATAACGAAGGGGAGCTGATTAATGTTATTGATGCTTATACGGATACTGAAGAGGGTTACCTTGTGGTAAATGATGTTTTTGACCAGATTTCGAACCACCAACTCACTTACCAGGATTTTGCCATTCTTTACCGTACCAATATGCAAAGTCGTATTTTTGAGGAAGCATTGCGCAAAAGAAATGTTCCGTACAAAATATACGGAGGTTTATCGTTTTACCAGCGAAAGGAGGTGAAAGACCTTATTGCCTATTTCAGAATGGTGGTTAACCCTGATGACTCGGAGGCGCTGAAACGAATAATAAACTATCCGGCAAGGGGAATCGGTGCCACCACCGTAGGTAAACTTGAAGAGGCTGCAAGTTTATATGGAGTGAGTATTTGGCAGGTGATTACCCATACTGATAATTTTCCCCTTGACATTAACAAGGGAACCTTAAACAAAATAATCAGCTTTGCGACTTTAATTAATAAATTCAGGGAGATTAAAGATAAAAATGATGCCTACGACCTGGCCCATCTCATTGCTTCAGAGTCGGGATTATTAAAAGAACTTTACGATGGCGATACCGTTGAAGAGCGTTCAAAATATGAGAACGTTGAAGAACTTTTAAATGGTATCCGCGATTTCACCACTCAGAATTACAGGGAAGACAACCCGGCACGACTTGAACTTTTCCTTGAAAATGTGGCCTTATTGACCGATCAGGACACTGAAAAACCTGATGATAAAAACCGGGTAACTCTCATGACAATTCACTCAGCTAAAGGACTCGAATTCCCACATGTTTATATAGTGGGCATGGAAGAAGAGCTTTTTCCTTCGGCTATGAGTGTGTATCAGCAAAAAGAACTCGAAGAAGAGCGCCGGTTGTTTTATGTAGCCCTTACCCGGGCAGAAGAACGCGTTACCTTAAGTTTTTGCAAAAGTCGCTACAAATACGGTTCTCCGGTTAACACCTCACCAAGCCGGTTTATTAATGAAATTGACAAACAATTTATTAAAACAAAGCAATTATTCGGGAAAAATACCAGAAATGAATCATTTGGGGATTCGGGTTGTGAAGTTAGCTTCCAAAAACGAGGATCGGCATTTAAAAAACCCGTTCGCGTTAACATGAATATAGCTGCCAGTAAAAAATTGCAACAAATTAAACAACAGCCTGTTGCTGATTTTAAACCTGATTCGCCAAACGATATAAAATCGGGAATGAATGTAGAACATCAGCAATTTGGAACCGGTCGTATTTTACAGATTGAAGGAGAAGGAATGAACAAAAAAGCCGTAGTATTTTTTCAAAATTTTGGTGAGAAAAAACTTTTACTACGGTTTGCACGTTTACGTATTGTCAGATAAATGAATTTATTTGGTTACCAGAATATTTAAATTATTTTTGTAAAAAATTTTAGTATGGATTACAATACAGCGAGAAACCCTCTGGTTCTTCCAGAATATGGCCGAAACATCCAAAAAATGGTGAACCATATAAAAACCGTTGAAGACAGAGATGAACGAAACAGATTGGCTAAAGCCTTAATCCAGATAATGGGAAGCATGAACCCGCACTTACGGGATGTTTCTGACTATACACATAAACTTTGGGATCACCTGGCCATTATTTCAAATTTTGAACTTGATGTGGATTCACCTTATCCAAAACCATCGAGAGAGGAACTTAACCAAAAGCCGGAGCACGTGGGTTACCAAAGTGCTGATGATATAAAATTCAAGCATTACGGTAAAATACTTGAAAACATGATTCTAAGAGCAATTACTTATCCTGAAGGTGAAGAAAAGGAGTATTTAGTTGAGGTAATTGCTAATCAAATGAAAAAGTCATATGTGCTCTGGAATCGTGAGAATGCCATTGATGAGCAGATTTTCAGCGACTTACTTTACCTTTCGGGCAATAAACTTAAAATTCCCGAGGGACTAAAATTAAAAGATGTTCGTGAGTTGGCACCGAAACCTCAGATATCGAATCAAAGAAGGACACAACAGGGATCAAAACAAAAAAACAGAAAGAAAAAGAAATAATTCAAAAACCGGATTCATCCGGTTTTTTTATGACCAAAAATTTCCGAGTCTGGTTATCAACTCTTTAATATTGTCATTATATTCAGTAGCAAAAGTCATAGTTTCAGCAGTTAATAACTTTACCAGACTTTCAACTTCAGAATAAGGAAAATTATATTTTAACCCGAAATTCAATATTGCCTCATTCAGCACAACTTTATCATGCCATTTTCCCAGTTTTTCTTCTGTATCAAGCAATTCCATGTATAATATGTCTTTTTTTAGTTGTTCCTTTTTAAACAATAAGTTATAAACCGATTTTATCACTTTTAAATCAATCCTTACCCGGTGCATATTATGAATGCTGCCTTCATCAGATAAATACCCGGTAACGACCTCAATTTTTGAGTTAATAAACTGATTAATTAATTTCTGACTATCTTTCTGCCCGACAATACTCAGTGTCTGAATAACTTCAGAAAAACTGAATTTTTTAGTCTCCTTAGCTAACCTGCCGGCCAAATCATTTAGTACCGATATTTGCTTTTTTAACGATGATTCAAGCTTTTTCCTGAAGGCCTTTCTTAACCTCTTATCCAGAATATATTTATTTGACAATGATAAATCCACCTGAATTTCCCTGATTTTTCCGGCACATTTATAAAAGTCATTCGTTTTAAAGTGAAATTCATCAATAATGGCTATTTCAGCATCCAAATACTGCACTAACTGATGTACACCTTTCAGATTTTTTTGATTTACCCTGATTTTATGAAGACCGGATTTATTGCTTTTGGTCTTTAAAAGGCCCAGGTACTTTCGCTGATCTTTAAGTAGTTTTTTGTAATACTTGATTGATTTGTCAGGAACATACTCCATTTCTCAATAATTTTACCTTAAAGATATTACAAATCAGGCTAACTAGGGTTTAGGGCAAGATTTAAACGGCGAAAACTATCTGAACCTATTCGAAAACCAAGGTACACTACTTATAACGAATTTTGTAGATAAGGATAATCATCGAAAAAATAAGCGTTATACCATTTGCCAGTGTAACCGGCAAATCAGTTGTGAATATTCCGTACATAAACCATAAAAAAACACCCGAATTAAAAATAATGTACATGGGCAGTGATAAATCTTTTGTGTTTTTGGTTTTTATTGCCTTTATAGCCTGTGGAATAAACGATGTGGTAGTTAGTACCGCAGCCATAAATCCCACCATAGTAGTTAAATTCATCGATTGAAAACTATTAAGAAATTATAATTTGTCAAATTCACAAAAATACAGTTTAAAAGATTGGCTAGTAGTACGTTCATAAAGTTCCGTTTAAATACTCATCGGATGATTTATTTTTAAACCAGCAACTTAGTCATCCGATGAGTGCCTTTTGATTAAAAAATGAATTTCTAATTATTCTGCGTTTCCTCCTGCATATCTTTTAAATGTAAATCGAGCGCCACTACGGAAATTTGAATTTCCCAGACTGAAATTGCTAAAGAAGCAATCATAAACAGCAAACCAAATCCAAAAGTATAAGCGCCGGAAAGATTCCAGCCCAGGTATAATAACAGCATCGAAGCCATACTTAAAAACAGGCTGATTACGCCGAAAATCTGCATCAGGCGGGTAAGATTTAATCTTTTGCGCAAATTATTTATTTGACCAATCAATACGTTGTCTTTATTTTTTTTATACTCAGCATATAAATTTCTGACAATCTGAGCATAGGCCAGAAATCGGTTGGTATAGGCCAATAAAATCAACGATACGGCCGAAAATAATAAAGCCGGTGTGGTTAGCGAAATTTCTCTCATCTTACACAAATTTCAGGGTTGATTAATGATAATTTATAATTCTGCTAATAATTTTTTCACCATTTCGGCGATAGCACGGCCCTCAGCCTTTCCACTTAATTGTTTCGAGGCCATACCCATTACTTTACCCATATCCTGCGAACCGTTTGCGCCGACTTTAGAAATAACAGCGCTTATTTCAGCAGCAAGTTCTTCCTCACTGAGCTGGGCAGGCAGATATTTCTCAATTACTGATGCCTCAAAAATTTCCTTATCGGAAAGTTCCATTCTATTATTGGTTTTATAAACTTCGGCAGAATCCTTACGTTGTTTTACCAGTTTCTGTATAATTTTTAACTCTGCATCGTCCGATAATTCCTCAGAAGCACCTTTTTCTGTTTTGGCAAGCAAAAAAGCAGCTTTAATAGCCCGCAAGGCTTCCAGCTTGTCCTTTTCTTTGGCCAGCATGGCAGCTTTAATATCATTATTGATTTGTTCTGATAATTTCATATCACTTAATTTTGGGTTAGTAATTAATTCATATATCTTCTTAACTTTTGATCTAAAAGCTGAATCATCTGCAGTGGTGTTCGTGACATTAAAAAAACATTCTTCCTGACATACCGGGGCAAAGGCCTCTGAACTGCTATTAAATCAGGAGTAAACAAAACTACCGCTTTTAAGTTTTGGCCTTGATAATAAACCCAGGTTGTATCGGTTTTATTTACCATCCTGCCTTGTTCATCTTTTGTTATTTTTTCGCCCAACAAATGTATGGAATCTCCTAATGTTTCTCCAAACTCAGCAATTAAATAATTATCCTTTAATTTTACATATTCTGCTAAAGGTTTCATATTATTATCTAACAGAATTCCACTAAAATTCTGACTACGAACTTCCATTGAATGATAATCATAAAAGTAATAAACCGGGCAAATTGTAAATCCTTTGTTAAAAGCATCAATTATTTCCTGGTTCCTTTGTTTCTGTTCATCTGCTATCTTTTGGGATAATTGAGGTTGTTTTTCCTTTATCGCATCAATGGTTTTTGCTTTGCTGGTTAGTCGTACCAACACAGCGCCATTCGGTAAACTTTTAATTATCTGGCCGGCATTTACCTGGCAGTTTGCACTAAACAGACTAAAAAACAGGATTACTATAAAAAAAAATCTCATTGCGAATTTTTGAATCCCCAAAATTACAAAAAGGCTGGTAATTAAAACTGAAAGTAAATAAAAGGTTGTAACCCCGCTGAAGTAAACTGAACAAGAACAAAAATTGCAACAATGCTAATGGCTATTTTAGCAACAACCGGCATATCCACAAATTTTCCCCGATACCAGTTTTTTACACTTACTGGCAGCCAATGAATTACAAACGCTATAAGAATAAGACCCAAAACCATTTTATAAGCCTGAATGATTTCGAGAACGAAAGCTCCCTTAAAATGATAAAGCATTTGCGAAATCATATCGCCAACCGCACTCATGTCTTTTGCTCTAAAAGCCATCCATGTAAATGTAACGATATGAAAAGTAATAAAAATACGCAACCCTCTCAGTCGCTTGTTTTGCTTTGGATATATCTTAAGCCAGAGTTTATGAATGGCAAGGTAAATCCCATGCAAACCACCCCAAATTATAAACCTCAAATTGGCACCATGCCATAAACCTCCTAACAACATGGTTAAAAACAAATTAATATAAGTTCTGATTTTTCCTTTTCTGTTCCCACCCAGCGGGATATACAAATAATCTTTTAACCAGGTGGAGAGCGAAATATGCCAGCGATGCCAGAAATCAGTAACATTAATAGCCTTATAAGGCGAATTAAAATTGAGAGGCAACCTGAATCCCATCCATATAGCCAAACCAATAGCAATATCGGTATAACCTGAAAAGTCGCAATAAATTTGGATAGCATATCCGTAAATCGCCAGTAAATTTTCAAATCCGGAATAAGTAAGCGGGCTGTCAAAAACACGGTCAACAAAATTCAACGATATATAATCGGCAATGACAATTTTTTTAATGAGCCCGTTTAAAATAAAAAACAAGGCCAGAGCTGCTTCATCTTTATTGACTTTATAGCCTGAGTACATTTGCGGCACAAATGATGAAGCCCTTACAATTGGTCCGGCAACCAATTGGGGGAAAAATGAAACGTAAAAACCAAAATCGAGCACATTTTTAATCGGCTCAACCTGTTTCCGGTATAAATCGATAATATAACTGATTATTTGAAAGGTATAAAACGAAATACCAACCGGAAGCAAAATTCTTGAGGCATCAAAACTACTGCCTGAAACATTATTGATACCCGATAAAAGCCAGTCGTGGACTTCAATCTGCGTACCAAACCATTGATTTAAAAGCCCTGCAAAAAAGTAGGTGTATTTAAAATATACCAACCACCCCAGGTTATAAATTATGGAAACAGCTACCCATATTTTCTTTTTTTGAGTAGTTTCAGCTTTATATAATTCATTCCCGATAAGGTAATTAACCACCACCGAAAGCAGTATCAGGAAAAAGAATAACCCGCTCGATTTGTAATAAAAAAACACGCTGACTGCAAAAAGCCAGGTATTTCGCCAAAAAGTATTTTTATAGATTGCGGAAAATATAGCAAATACAACAAAAAAGAACAACCAGAAAATTGGCTGCGAAAATAAAAGAGGTTTTTGTGGGTTATATACAAGCCAGTTTATCAAAATCCAATTGTTTTTTTGTATCAAATATTCACACTGCAGGCACAAAGATTCACTAAAATAGCATTATTTTTTTTGTAAAATCTGTTTCGCTAAATAATCATCGTAGGTTTTTAAAAATGCATTAAATAACAGGTGCGCCTGGTATTCGTATCCCTTTTGTGTATAATGTAAAAAATCCGTATGAGCCATTCCGGAATAATACCAGCTGTTAATCGACCCCCTTCCGCCCATAATCTGGTTAAAATCCCAATAACTCAATTTATATTTTAAAGCCTGCTCTTTTATTATATTTGAAGCGACCTCAACATTCGGGTTGTGTTTAATTTTTTTTATATTGTGATCGCCAGGCGTGGTAAGCAGGATAGCGGCATTTGGAGCCGCTTTTCGCACATTACCTATAAGACTATCCACATTTATTTTAAAGGTGACTGTATCAAAAACATTGGTATAACTATCGTTGGTACCCAGCGAAATAATTACCCAATCGGGGTCTAATGCGGCAAGATGAGGCACAAAATACTCACACCTCAAATAGGATTCAAACTGTGCTCCGTTTACGCCTATGGTATGATAAATAATTCCCGGATCTTTGCTGTCAAAATTGAAACCAAAAAAATTGAATCGGTTTTGCAATGAATCGGTTTTGTCTAATTTTAATGTAATTGATTGGATATCGTCGTTGAATTCGAACAGGGTGTAACCCTTTTCAGGAAATGGTGTTGTTTTTACAAGACCTGGCTGATCCACAACCGGTTTATAAAACTCCGGACCAAACTGATGAAAAACCATCAATTTATCGAAATCGTAACCACTTAATTTAGGATCGTCAATACTCACAGTTATAGAAGCATCGGGATCGGTAGTAGAAACTGAAATGCCTGATAATCCAAGCACACAATTCCTCTCCTTTTCGACATTGCGGCAACTTGACCATTCGCCTTTCGAATTTACTCTGTAATTCAACGGATTATTGGTATGAGCCACTTTATAAGGAAAAACAAAACCACGTCCACCCATCGCCCCGAGGAAAAATGTTTGAAGCTTACGCCGAAAATTACCCGATAAAAAATCGGCCTGTAGATGTGAATCACCAATGTGCACGATTCGTACTTTACCTTCGCCTTTAAAACCAATTAATGTTAGTTTTTCCAGTAAAGAATCATAGGCACTGGAATCAACAATTACAAGTGCGTTATCTTTATAATTTATAAAAGGATATTCTTCAATTTCATAGGGATCGTCTTGAGCAAAGGCATTGAAAACCAAAATATTACCCAAAATCAGAAAAAACCATCCCACAACAATCCTGTTCACACCAACTTTATTTTCTATGGTCCATCATTTCTGAAATATAAGCATCAGGATTATTCACCTGCTTTTTTTCATCGTTATTCAGTTCAAGGTCCCTTATCGCTTTTTCAACGGATGGGTAATAGGAAGCCAAAACCAATACTAAAAAACCGGCAAATATTAAAAACCAAACCGATGAAGTCATCAGGGCAGCAACGATTGAGAACAATGCCACTCCTTCAATAAGCGCATATTTAATAATATTTGCCGATTGATACTGAACCATCTTTTGAGTTAATTGCGGTTGGCTTTTTGCTCTTTTTAACTGTATTTTAAATATATATTCTCCACCAAAAAGTCCCCATAAACCAAGAAATCCGACCAAAATATAAAACATATTTGCCTTGCTGTCGTAGCCTGTAGTCATGTCCTGCCCCGACATTGAAAATGAAGCCACACTAGCAAAAAGTACTATGCCCACTACCAAAGCCATATGAATTACCCTGGCTGTTTTAAAATATTGCCTGCTCGTTATCTTTTGAATTGCCATTGTCAAAAAGTTGTTTGTAACTTCAAAGATAGCTTTAAATTCAATATTTGTAAACCCCTGATTCACCAAAATACAATAACTCAATTTTCTGATCAATTTAACCAATCGGTTAATATATTGATTCATAACGTTATATTTCCTGAAGTATAAAATTGGAAAAATGGAATGATGGATAAATGGACTATTTATACTAAGAGCAGTTATTTTTCCAATGTTCCAGTATTCCAAAAAACGTTTTAATTTTACTGGGATTCAATTATTTAATTTAAGTATCACATCGAACTGGTTAATTAGCTACCAACTATAATTTTGACCTTCTGAAGTTTTGCTTTATCTTTCTATCAAAATCAAAATTTAATTAAACTATCATGAACAAATTAAAAATATCGCATTATTTATGGATTGCTGCCCTTATTTCAGGAGCACTTGGGGTACTTGGGAAATATGATCTTGTAATTATTAAAGGCCTTTCAAATTTTAGTTTTGAGCTTTTATTAATCGGATTTGTACTTTTAATTGTTGTGCGGTTGGTTAAAAAATAAAAAAAACCGATAGATGTTGCCGTTAAATTAGATAATTATGGCAACGTAATATTTTCTCATTCTTCCTGATCGTGGAAATCACCTTTAGGTTAATAATTTTTCTATAATTATAGTCCTCCCTAACCCTCCTCTTTCCAGGAGGGAATTGGTAATGCAAACGAAAAACTATAGAATTCAACCTAAAACCGTTGGTTATACTCCAACAATCTTATTCTTTCAACCAGCTTTCAACCTCGTCCAGTTGAAGTGCCGGTATTTCCAATTTATTTTTCTTACGATACCCGTTCAGTTTTTGATGAATCTGGGTATGTTTTTCTTCTTTTAGTTTTGCAATTGAAGTATAACCGGCTTTTATGACATGCTCCACCCAGACTTCAGGAACACCAATTTTCATAAAATCTTCTGGTCCATCAACCTTTGCTTTTTTCTCAGGCCGCATTTGCGGGAAAAACAAAACATCCTGAATAGATTCCTGACCTGTCATAAACATGGTTAACCGGTCAATTCCAATACCCATACCTGACGTTGGAGGCATTCCATATTCCAGTGCCCTTACAAAATCCTGATCGATAAACATGGCTTCGTCATCCCCTTTTTCAGAAAGCTTAAGCTGATCCTGGAACCGTTCCAGCTGATCAATTGGATCGTTTAATTCGGTATAAGCATTGCAAAGTTCCTTACCATTAACCATAAGCTCAAATCGCTCTGTCAGGTCAGGATTACTGCGGTGCTTTTTACAAAGTGGCGACATTTCAACCGGGTAATCAATTATATAAGTAGGTTGAATCATGTGATGCTCACATTTTTCACCAAATATTTCATCAATCATCTTTCCTTTGCCAAAAGTTTCATCAACCTCAATGCCCAGATCCTTACATACTTTGCGCAGTTGTTCCTCATTCATGCCGGTAATATCCACACCAGTGTGTTCTTTAATAGCATCAATCATGGTTAACCGCCTGTAGGGTGCTTTAAAATCAATTTCCTTTCCTCCAATTTTCACTTTTGTGGTGTCGTGTAAAGCCATGGCAACCCGTTCAAGCATCTCTTCGGTGAATTCCATCATCCAGTTATAGTCCTTATAGGCCACATAAATCTCCATAACGGTAAACTCAGGGTTGTGTGTACGGTCCATCCCTTCGTTCCGGAAATCCTTGGCAAATTCATAAACGCCATCAAAGCCACCAACTATAAGTCGTTTAAGATATAACTCGTTAGCAATCCTTAAATACAAAGGAATATTTAATGCATTATGATGTGTGATAAACGGCCTGGCAGCGGCCCCACCAGGAATAGCCTGTAAAATAGGAGTTTCAACTTCCAGATATCCTCTTTCATTAAACATTTCGCGCATGGTATTAATAATTTTGGCGCGTTTAATAAAAACATCCTTTACCTGAGGGTTTACAACCAAATCGACATAGCGCTGCCTGTAACGTTGTTCCGGATCAGAAAAGGCATCATACGAAACACCGTCTTTTTCTTTAACAATGGGTAAAACCTTTAATGATTTACTAAGTACCGTAAATTCCTTTACATATATTGATTTTTCACCCACCTGGGTAACAAATGCATGACCTTTTATGCCAATAAAATCACCAATATCAAGCAAGCGCTTAAAAACTGTATTATAGAGAGTTTTATCTTCATCCGGACAAATTTCGTCGCGGTTAAAATAAACCTGGATTCTTCCCTTTTCATCCATTAATTCAATGAACGAGGCCTTTCCCATAATACGGCGGCTCATAATACGGCCAGCCATACTCACCTGTTGAAAATTTCCCTTTTCGGGATCAAAATCTTCACGGATATCCTTTGTGGTTGTATCAACCTGATACATTGCCTGTGGATACGGCTCAATTCCTAAACTTCTTAATTCCTCCAATGATTTGCGACGGATAATTTCCTGTTCACTTAAATCAAGATGACTCATAATTATTTATTTTATTATGCTTGAAATGCGTTAAATTAAAAACAGACTGACTCTAAAGCCTGTTTTCAAAATTTTTGCAAAGATATAATTTTAAAAGAAAGAATAACTGGCCTTATAAAAAGAAAAAAACTGCAACGAAAGCTGGTAATTTTCAATCATTTATCAATAATAATATAAACATCGGTCAGGTCATTTAAAAAACTGATCAATAGTATGTTTGTAATTGTCAAACACCGCATTAAAGTACGCAACTAAAATGATAATTTCAGCGTTTATAAAAATGTGTTAGCGAAGTTGAATGTATAGTTGGATTTAGCATGAGAAAATATTATAGGTACACCAGACGTAAAATTACAAGGACAAATTTAAAAAAACTAATTCTTGACGAAAATGAAAGCCCTATGAACAAAGGGTTTGCCGTTTTTATTGGGGTGTTTATTGGTGTTTTACCCATTTGGGGAATACAAATGTTATCGGCACTGGCATCGGCGCAATTTTTTAAAGTAAATAAACTTTTAGCTGCGGTGGGTTCCCATATAAACATCACCCCGCTATTTCCGGTTTTAATCTATTTTAGCTTAAAAATCGGTGCTTTAATACTTGGCTCAGGCGAATCGCTTCCTGTTTTACACGAAATATCTATAAGCACAGCTAAAACCTATTTCTGGTTATACGTTATTGGTTGTATTCCGGTAGCGACAATAACCGCTGCTATATTTGGAAGTATAACTTACGCTTCAGCCGGTTACTTCAAACGGGCAAATAAATTGCAAACCATTAAGGCCAAATAAATTTTATATTTTCTTAATCACTACTTCACCTTAGTATTAAAATTAAAATGTTTTATTTGCACAACGAATAAACATTTTTTTGAAAAAATCAGCTTTAATAAATCTTCAAAATAAAATCCTGGCACAATTTAAGAATCAGAATGAGAGTGTCTGGGTAAAAGCCAAATCAGTTTCGCTGGGCGTATTTATTGGTGTTTTACCAATTTGGGGTTTGCAAAGTTTTTCGTCACTTTTACTGGCTCACTTACTTAAATTAAACAAGGTTTTAGTTTTGGCCGGTTCTTATATAAACTTCACCCCGGCCTTACCACTAATAATTTTAGGATCGTTAAAAACCGGTGCCTATATTATGAATTTATCGCTACATCTCCCTCCTCTCAAAGAAATTACTCTGGTGATTGCCAAAAAGTACTTAATAGTTTATGCTGCAGGATGCATCCCCTTTGGTGTTTTGACTGCATTAACCTTTGCCGGAATTACCTACATTTGTATTCAACTTATATCAGTTTTCAAAAAACAATTTAAGCCTGCCTCATAACATTTGCATCTCATTAATTGATTCAATCAGTCTCCTTATATTTTTGCTATTTTTGAGCCCTGTAAAAAGACACAAATGAGTTTGAATCAGGATCATCGTATTCCCCGGAAACCGGAGTGGCTAAAAATCAAAATTCCTAAAGCACAGGTACATAAGCATGTCAACGGGTTAGTACTTGAAAAACATTTGCATACCATTTGCGAAAGCGGTAATTGTCCAAATGCCGGAGATTGCTGGGGCCGTGGAACCGCTACTTTTATGATACTGGGAGATATCTGCACACGAAGCTGTAAATTTTGCAATGTTAAAACGGGCAGACCCCTTCCGGCAGACGAAACCGAACCAACCAAAGTAGCTGAAAGTGTACAAAAACTCAATTTGAAACATTGTGTGATTACATCAGTTGACCGCGACGATTTGCCCGATGGCGGAGCATCAATCTGGGTAAAAACCATACAGGAGATAAAACGCTTAAACCCTAAAACCACCATCGAGGTTTTAATCCCTGATTTTGATGGCAAACCTGAAGTAATACAACTAATTATTGAGGCAAAGCCTGAAGTAATTTCACATAACCTGGAAACCGTTGAACGACTGACTCCTCAAATCAGAACCAAAGCTAAATACCAAACCAGTTTAAAAGTATTGAAACAAATTGCCGATTCCGGGATTGTGGCCAAATCGGGTATTATGCTGGGTTTGGGCGAAACCGAAGCTGAAATTGTGCAAACAATGGACGATTTACGAAAGGTAAATTGCAAGGTAATGACCCTTGGACAGTATCTTCAACCTACACGAAGCCATCACCCAGTGTTGGAATACATTCATCCCGACAAATTTGCGGAATATAAAATACTGGGTCTACAAAAAGGATTTTCCTATGTTGAAAGCAGTCCATTGGTTCGGTCATCGTACAAAGCGGACGAACATGTAAATGCCTGATATCTCATTTTACACAAATTTGCAATGAAAAAAGTAAAATACATCGACCTGCAACTAATTGAGTATAAAAGTGCCTGGGATTACCAGGAACGGCTTTTTAATGAGGTTTTGGAGGCTAAACAAATAAAAAATCCCAAAGGCGGCTACCTTTTATTTTGCGAACATCCACATGTTTTTACCCTGGGGAAAAGTGGTGAAGAAGAAAATTTTCTGATCCAAAAGGAATTTCTAAAGCAGATTAATGCCACCTATTTTCAAACCAACCGGGGAGGCGACATAACTTATCATGGCCCCGGCCAGTTGGTGGGTTACCCGATTCTCGATCTTGAACAGTTTGGAGTAGCACTGAAAGACTATATATACTTGCTTGAACAGGCTATTATTGATACCCTGGCCGAATATAATATTCAGGGGCACCATTACAAAGGAGCCACAGGTGTTTGGTTGGATGTGGATACTCCGCATCTTACCCGTAAAATTTGTGCCATCGGAGTAAAAGCAAGCCGCTTTGTTACTATGCATGGCTTTGCGCTTAATATCAACACAAACCTGAACTATTTTTCATATATAAATCCATGTGGTTTTACTGATAAAGGTGTTACTTCAATTGAAAAAGAATTGGGATACAAACCCGATTTTACAGAAGTAAAAGAAAAAGTTAAAAAACATTTGGCTCAAGGTTTTGGTATGGAGCTGTTTGAGTAGCCTGAAAAAAATTTACAACAAATTCTTCCACAGCAATAACTGTTTCTTAGCGTAAGATTTCTTAATTTCGCCCATTCAATTCTCGCAATTGAAATGGAATGTTGCCAACTTTAAAAGGCAGCTCAAAATATTTAACCATGCAAAAACAGTGGATTATCAAGCCTGAGGCTTCTCCGGAATTAATTGAAGTTTTATCAAAAGAAATTAATGTAAGCCGTCCGGTTGCAAACCTTCTGACGCAGCGTGGTATTAAAAGTTTTGATGAAGCACGGAATTTTTTCAGGCCCAACCTTGACAAACTATACAATCCATTTTTAATGAAAGATATGGAGGTGGCTGTAAAAAGGCTTGAAAAAGCGGTTGACAACCATGAAACCGTTATGATTTACGGCGATTATGATGTAGACGGAACCACTTCTGTAGCCATGATGTATTCATTCCTGCGAAATAAAATTAAAAATCTGATTTATTACATACCCGACCGATACAACGAAGGCTATGGCATATCGTTCAAAGGTATTGATGTGGCCTCGGAAAACAAATGTACGTTAATAATTGCCCTCGATTGTGGCATTAAAGCAGTTAAGAAAGTTGATTACGGCCACGAAAAAGGGATTGATTTTATTATTTGCGATCATCATGAGCCAGGTGAAGAATTGCCCGCAGCCGTTGCAGTTCTTGATCCAAAACGACCCGATTGTAATTATCCTTTCAAAGAACTTTCAGCCTGCGGAGTCGGCTTTAAACTTATTCAGGCTTATGCATCACAACATTTTATTCCTTTTTACAAAATTGAGCATTATCTCGATTTGGTGGTGGTTAGTATTGCCGCCGACATTGTACCCATTATCAACGAGAACCGGATTTTAGCTTATTATGGTTTAAAACGTATTAATTCAAAACCTCGTATTGGATTGCGTGCCATTCTGGACATTGCTAACGCCAAACCAGGTAATTTAAAAATTAACGACCTGGTTTTTAAGCTAAGCCCACGCATCAATGCAGCCGGAAGGATGGAACAGGGAAAATTCTCGGTTGAATTATTGGTTTGCAAAGATAAAAACGATGCTGTGGCTATGGCAGAAAAAATTGATGGCGACAATACCGAACGTAAATGGTTCGACAATAATATTACCAAAGAAGCACTTGAAATGATAGAATCCGACGATACATTAAAAAAACGCAAATCGACGGTTCTTTATAATCCCGGCTGGCATAAAGGAGTTATTGGAATTGTGGCTTCCCGTATTATTGATTATTATTACAAACCAACCATCGTACTAACCCGCTCAAACGGGTTTGTTACAGGTTCAGCCAGATCTGTTAAAGGTTTTAACCTGTACCAGGCCATTGAAAAATGCCAACACCTGCTTGAGAGTTTTGGAGGACATATGTATGCGGCAGGATTAACTCTGAAAGAAGACAATGTTGAATCATTTTCAATAGAATTTGAAAAAGCTGTATCCGAACTGATAACTCCTGAAAGTACCGTTCCTAAAATTGAAGTAGACGAAGAAATTGCATTTGATGATATTAAACCAAATTTTTTCAAAGTACTTCAACAATTTGAACCTTTTGGCCCTGGTAACATGTCACCTGTATTTATTACACGAAAGGTAAAGGATACGGGCTATGCCCAACAGGTTGGCAGTGAAGGCGACCATCTGAAAATGAACCTCATGGATGAATACTCAACAAAGAGTTTTCCGGCTATTGCATTTAAACAAGGACATCATTATGAAAATATTATTGAAAACTATTTTGATGTATGTTACAGTCTTGAAGAGAATGTTTATAAAGGCAAGTCAAACATTCAATTAAAAATCAGGGATATAAAAACCAGCTAATCAAACCAAAGTGCAAATTTGTCAACTAATGCCTGCTTTATCCAATTTACAGGATAGTTTTTTGTAATTTTGTACTCTCAAAAAAAGGGAAAGTACTCAATAATTAATTTTAGTTTAAATAATGAAAAAGCTTACCGTATTTATATTAATAATTATTTCATCCGTTGAAATTTCGTTTTCGCAAATAACCAATTCAAATATTGATTTCAAAGCCACTACAACCATCTTTAAAACTGCATTTTACAGCACACCGGTAAAAACAAAAGACGATAATGTTGTTCTGGGTTCGCACAGGAAAAAAGTTTATTTTTTTGATGATAAAGGAAACCTCATTAATACATTTAAATCTGACGGATGGTTTCATGCAACTCCGAAAGTATTATCAAACAATGAGATTTCATTAGGTTGTTACGACGGATTCATTTATTTCTTTGATGAAATCGGAAATATGATCAAAAAAATTAAGCCTGGTGGTATTATTTTTACCGAAGTGGATGAAATTAGCAATGATAAATTAGTTTTTGGCACTAACAAAGGCAGAATTGTTGTTTACGATTTACCTGAAAACCAGCAAAAGGTTTTAAAAGTTAAAAAATTGGTTCATGGCACACCTACAGTCCTTTCAAACGGCGACATTGCCATTGGAAGTAATCATCACGAAATGTTTATTATTGATTCAGCCGAAAATATTAAGGCGGTATACAAAACTAACGGTTGGATTATGCACTCAAAACCACTTGAACTAAAAAATGGTGATATTGTTTTTGGGTCGTACGACCATTATTTATATAACATTACCCCTAAAGGTGAATTGGTGTGGAAGTTTAAAACCGATGGCAAAGTTCACGCTTCACCAATTGTTACACCCGACGGAAATATTGTGGTAGGTTCATTTGATGGTAATATTTATTTTATTACGGAAGATGGTAAACTTATTAACAAAGTAAAAACAGGCAAACGTGTTGTTACTACAGCTGCCATGGTAAATGATTCACTTGTTGTTTGCGGTTCCTTTAACGGGTATTTGTACTTTATGAATACACAAGGCAAACTAATTAGCACATACAACACCGAGGGCAAACTGTTTTCGTCACCGGTAGTATTAAACAATGGTAATATTGTATGTTCTACAATGGATGGGAAAGTTCATTTTGTAAACCTGGTTCTTCGTACAAACCAGAACAAAAACAATAGTACATCAAACAATAAAACCCGTCTTCAGTCCGAAGTAAAATAAACTGTCATTAATTCAGAAACTCATCAAAGGCAGGTATTTCAAGGATTACCGTAGTACCCTGTCCAAAGGTACTTTGTATATTAATATTGCCACGAATGTGTGATAACAAATCCTTTGTTAATACTAATCCCAATCCTGTGCCCTTTTCACCGCGGGTACCTGAGGTAGTAATATGTTTATCTAACTTAAAAAGATCTTCCAGCTTATCCTTTGGGATACCAATTCCGTGGTCTTTTACCCTGATCTTGAATCCATAAGGATTTTTTAAAGCACTAATATCAATTTTTGAACCATTCTCAGAATACTTTATGGCATTACTTAAAATATTCCTGAAAACCAGGCTCAGAATAGTTGCATCAGTTTTAATCCCCAGCAGGTCGATTTGCTCAGCATTAATGGTTAAATTTTTATTTTCAGCCACCATTTTAAAATATTCTACCTGGTTCATTACAAAATCATGCAAATTAATTTCAGATATAACCGGCTTTATAATTTCCATTTGTGATTTTATCCAAATCATTAAATCTTCAAACATTGAAAGTGCATCATTCGACGACTTATTTAATAATGCAAGAAATTGGGTACGCTCTTTATCCGATAATCTGTTGTCAACGCTTTGAAGGTAATCGGTAATAGTGGTCTGGGCCGAAATAATATTTTTCAGATCGTGCGATACTATATTAAACAAATTATACCTTGAGTGGTTAGCCTGCTTTAATTCCGCATTAATAACAAATGCCTTCTTTTGAATAACTTTTAAGTGTAAAGCAAATATACAGGAAACCAAGGTTACAATAATGTACCACAAATCAACATCAGCCAGTGTTATACTCAAAGTATATCCTTTTGAGATGTGAATAAAATTAAAATTAACAAAGGCAAACAATGCTGCTGAGATAAATATGGCATACTTTTCCTTCAGGCCCAGCAACAAAAATATTCCAATATTGACCAAAAATAAACCTATCGTATTATGGAATACAGCCTGCTGCTCACTCTGAACCATAAACGACAGGATAAATAAAAATACTGCGTAGCCCAAACCATTTATAAATAATATAAGTTGAGGAATCGGCTTCTGATTCCTTACAAAATAAATAGCGAAAGGAAAAAGGAAAAACAGCACAAAAATAACCCTGACCCAAACCAGGGATATAAATAGCTCATGACTATTTACGGTCAAATAATCAACCAAACTAAAAAAGGCTGTAACAAACAGAACTACAACGCTCAAAAATTTTATATGCGAAGCCGTATTTAATCTCATTGAATACTCAAACTCACGTTGCTGATCTGCATCCAGCTTCTCGCTCCACAACATTTTTCTTAACAATTCCATCCCCAAAAATGCTTTCTTTATTCATTTCACAAGTATACAGCTGATATAATGATTGAGTTTCATGATTCAATCAGAGAAAAAAATGAGATGAATCAAGAAAATAAAACTTTTTTTTCAATTATTTTCACGAACCACCCCAATTTTGCAGCCTAAATCCACTCAAACGTTTGCTCATGGGGTAATCCCTTAAATAATGCCAATTTCAAATTTTAAAATCTTACATTTTTGCTTATTATCATTCATATTACTTACATTTTGTTACTATTTTTAAGAATAAATGTTTTATTTTGTATAGAAAGAGGAAATTACGTAAAAAAGAATAAGGGTACATCTTTAAACCACTATACTTATTTAATAATAAAAATGCTTTTAAAGTAGTGTATGCGGTTACCCTGATATTGAGAACAAATAGAAACAATTATGGAGCATAAAAACTTTGAAAACGATCCGGTAGAGCAGAAAGAAAGAAACATGTACACACCGCAATATGAGTCTGATGCATGTGGTATCGGTTTTATTGCTCAAATAAAAGGAATTAAATCGCACCAATTGGTTCAGGATGCTTTAACCATGCTTGAAAATATGGAGCATCGCGGAGCTATTGGCAGCGATCCTGAAACCGGTGATGGTGCAGGAATTCTAATTCAGATCCCTGACAAATTTTTCAGAATTGAATTAGATAAAATCGGATTAAAATTACCTGAATTAGGTAATTATGGTGTTGGAATGGTTTATTTTCCGGACGATGTTAAACTTCGCGAAGAATGCCGGAAAGTATTAAATATAAATATATCAGAATTAGGATTCGAACTTATCGGCTATCGTGATGTTCCAAAGCTCTCATTCAATGTAGGTGACACGGCCCGTCAGTTTGAACCCAAAACCGAGCAGGTTTTTGTTCGTCATAAAGATGGTTTGACAGGGATAGATCTGGAACGTAAATTATACGTGTTGCGTCAGTATGGAGCACATTGCGTCAATAAGCAAGTATTAAATAACAGTCAGGAGTTTTATTTTACTTCATTCTCCTATAAAACTATTGTATATAAAGGACAATTCCGAACACATCAATGCCGTCAATATTATTCCGACTTAACTGATCCAAACTTTGATTCGGCGATAGCCCTTATTCATTCAAGGTTTTCGACCAACACCTTTCCAAAATGGCGATTGGCTCAACCATTCAGATACATAGCACATAATGGTGAAATAAATACCGTAAGAGGTAACATGAACTGGATGAGTTCAAATGAAAAATTTCTAGAATGTACAAAATTCACCCAAGAGGAAATGTTAAAAATTCGTCCCATTATGGATGAAACCAATTCCGATTCGGGTAATCTCGATTCAATGGTAGAAGCGCTGGTAATGGGTGGGCGTTCGTTGCCACATGTTTTAATGATGTTAATACCCGAGGCCTGGCAGGAAACAAAAAAAATGAATGATGATAAAAAGGCTTTTTACCAATATCATGCTTCAATAATGGAACCATGGGATGGACCGGCTTCCATTTGTTTCACCGACGGTAATATTGTCGGGGCAACTCTCGACAGAAACGGGTTAAGACCATCGCGTATTATCATAACAAATGATGATCGAATGATCGTAGCTTCAGAAGTAGGCGCATTACCAATTCCACCAGAAAAAATTATTAAAAAATGGCGTGTTCAACCAGGTAAAATGGTATACGCCGACCTTTCAAAAGGAAGAATATTTTACGACAAAGAGATAAAAGCAGAAATTGCCAAAAGGGCTCCGTATCGTACCTGGCTAAATATGAATCAATTGCATATTGACAGTATCCCTCAGCAGGAAGTATCCTATCCTTATGATGAGGAAACCTTGCTGACCCGTCAACAAGCATTTGGTTTCAGCCAGGAAGATGTAAAGCTTATTTTAACCACTATGGCCGAAGAAGGTAAAGAACCTATCGGATCAATGGGTAGCGACATACCACTGGCCATTCTTTCAAACCAAAGCCGCCATTTAAGTAATTACTTTAAACAACAGTTTGCCCAGGTTAGTAACCCGCCTATTGACCCCATCCGGGAAAAAATAGTAATGTCGTTGCGAACAGCAGTGGGTAAATTGTACAACCTGTTTTCGGAGACCCCGCTACATTGTAAACAAATTGTATTCGATCAGCCTGTACTTACTAATGATCAACTGGAAAGGCTACGTAATTTACACGATACCAATTTCCGTATTAAGGTAATTGATGCCATTTATCCCGCAACCGGTAAAAAAGGTGAACTTGAAAAAGCACTCAACCGGATGTGCCAGGAAGCCGATGTGGCTATCATGGAAAATGGATACAATGTAATTTTAATTTCGGATAGAAAAATAGATAAATATAATGCTCCTATTCCTTCGTTGTTGGCAACCGGAGCCATTCACCATCACCTGGTGCAAAACGGCTTACGTGTCCGCACCGGGATAATTGTTGAAGCCGGTGATGTGCGCGAGACACATCATTTTGCAACTTTAATAGGATTTGGTGCCAATGCCATTAATCCATACATGGTGTTTGAAACTATAATTTCAATGGAGAAAAATAAACTTTCGCCCAAAGGAATTGATAATCATAAAGCATTTGAAAACTATATTAAAGCCATTGGTGGAGGATTGTTGAAAATATTCTCGAAAATGGGAATTTCAACCCTGCAATCGTACCATGGTGCCCAAATTTTTGAGTCCATTGGTTTATCTGAAAATGTAATAAATAAATGTTTTAGAGGAACCGTTTCACGTTTAGGAGGTATCGATTTCGACGGTATAGCCAAAGAAGTTTGTGTACGACACAAGCTGGCATTCCCGAAACAGGCCGGACTAAAACCGCGGTTGGATGAAGGAGGACTTTATCAATGGAAACAAAAAGGGGAACATCACTTATTTAATCCGAAAACGGTAACACTATTGCAACAAGCAGCCCGGAATAATAGTCCGGAAGCCTACCAGGCATATGCCCGGGAAATTAACAATCAAAAAGACAGTGCCATTACCATACGTAGCCTGTTTGAATTCAAACATCGTAAATCAATTCCGTTAGAGGAAGTTGAACCCGTTGAAAATATATTCAAACGTTTTGCTACCGGAGCCATGTCGTTTGGTTCTATATCGCACGAAGCTCACTCAACCCTTGCCATTGCTATGAACCGGATTGGAGGTAAGAGCAATAGTGGCGAAGGTGGCGAAGATGAAATCCGCTACGAGCCTCTTCCCAATGGTGACAGTATGCGCTCGGCAATTAAGCAGGTAGCTTCAGGCCGTTTTGGCGTAACAAGCTACTATTTAAGCCAGGCCGACGAGTTGCAGATAAAAATGGCACAAGGGGCTAAACCTGGCGAGGGTGGTCAGCTACCGGGACACAAAGTAGATGATTGGATTGGACGGGTACGACACTCAACTCCGGGCGTTGGATTAATATCACCACCACCTCACCATGATATCTACAGTATTGAGGATTTAGCACAGCTGATTTTTGACTTAAAAAATGCCAACCGCGAGGCACGTATCAATGTTAAACTGGTGTCGAAAGCCGGGGTGGGTACAATTGCTGCCGGTGTTGCCAAAGCTCATGCCGATGTAGTTCTTATTTCAGGATTCGATGGTGGAACAGGTGCTTCACCCATCAGTTCAGTACAACATACCGGAACTCCGTGGGAATTGGGATTAGCTGAAACTCATCAGACACTGGTTAAAAACAACCTTCGCGACAGGATTACGGTACAAGCTGACGGGCAAATGAGAACCGGCCGCGACCTGGCCATCGCCACTCTTTTAGGAGCTGAAGAATGGGGTATTGCCACAGCAGCACTGGTTGCTTCGGGTTGTATAATGATGCGTAAATGTCATCAAAACACCTGCCCTGTGGGTGTTGCTACACAAAATAAAGAACTTAGGAAATTATTTACCGGTGACCCTCAGCATGTGGTTAACTATTTTACTTTTCTGGCCCAGGATTTACGACAGATAATGGCCGAATTAGGATTCCATACCATAAATGAAATGGTGGGTCAGGTTGATACACTAACCATTCGTGAGGATATTGACCACTGGAAAATTAAAACTCTGGATTTATCACCCATACTTGCAAAAATTGAACCTGGAAAGGGTTATGGCATTTACAAAAATGTTCCACAAGAGCATGGTATTGAAAACTTTTACGATTGGACTCTGATTAAAGCAGCAAAAGAGGCGCTTGAAAAAGGTAAAAAAGTAAAGGCTGAATTTGAAGTAAAAAATACCGACAGAGCCATTGGCAGTATGTTATCAAATGAAATTTCGAAAAAATATAAATCCGAAGGATTGCAGGAAGACACAATTAGTCTGAAATTCAGAGGATCGGCAGGACAAAGCTTTGGCGCTTTTTCCACCAAAGGTCTCACCATGGAACTTGAAGGTGAAGCCAATGACTACTTTGGCAAAGGGTTATCAGGTGCAAAGCTTATTGTTTATCCCGACAGGAAATCAACATACAAGGCTTCCGAGAATATGATCATTGGTAATGTTGCTTTTTATGGAGCTACATCAGGTGAAGCCTATATCAGTGGTGTTGCGGGTGAACGTTTCTGTGTACGAAACTCGGGGGCTACCACTGTTGTTGAAGGTATTGGCCGTCATGGTTGTGAATATATGACCGGCGGAAAAGCTATTATACTTAGTAGTGTAGGATCGAACTTTGGTGCGGGTATGTCAGGAGGTATTGCCTACATTTATGATGACGATAATTCGTTTGAAAGGTATAAAAATTACGAATTGGTTGATTATAAAACACTTGGATATAGTGATGAAGCCATTTTGAAAAAGTATATAACCAATCATTATACCTATACCAAAAGCGAGCGCGCTAAGGAAATACTTGATAATTGGGATGAAGCTATGCTTAAATTTATTAAAGTATTCCCACGTGAGTATAAAGAGGCATTAAGAAAACAACGTTTGGCTAAAGCCGAAAAAGCTGTTGAAACGAAAATGCCCGAGTCAAAAGAAAATGAAATACTGGTTGATGAAATAAAGTAATAGCCATTAAAGGCATTTATTTTAGAAATAAATAGAATGATTATGGGAAAACCAACAGGATTTTTAGAATATAACAGAGAACTTCCACCATACAAACCGGTTGAAGAACGCATTAAAAATTATAAAGAATTTACACTGCCTTTTAGTAAAATCAGTGTCGAAAAACAGGCATCACGTTGTATGGATTGTGGTATTCCATTCTGCCATAACGGCTGTCCGCTGGGCAACAATATTCCCGACTTTAACGACATGGTTTACAAAGAAAACTGGAAAGCTGCCTACAAAATTTTGGTATCAACTAACAATTTTCCTGAATTTACAGGAAGAATTTGTCCTGCTCCTTGTGAGGCATCCTGTGTGCTTAATATCAATAAAGAATCGACTGCAATTGAACTTATAGAAAAAAACATAATTGAAAGAGCCTATAAAGAGGGATGGGTACAGCCTACTTTACCTCTTTTGCGCACCGATAAAAAAATTGCAGTAGTAGGAAGTGGCCCGTCAGGATTAGCCGCTGCTGCACAATTAAACTCAGCCGGACACCAGGTAACCGTTTTCGAAAGGGCTGACAGAATTGGAGGGCTGTTGCGTTATGGTATTCCGGATTTTAAGCTTGAGAAAGAGATTATTGACCGCCGGATAAATATTATGAAAGCCGAAGGTGTAATTTTTAAAACCAATGCGAACGTTGGTGAAAATATTTCGGTAAAATCACTGCGTGAAGAATTCGATGCCATTGTATTGACCGGAGGTTCAACTGTACCGCGCGACTTGCCGGTAAAAGGCCGTGAAATTAACGGGGTTCATTTTGCCATGGATTTCCTTGCCCAAAACAATAAAAGGGTAGCCGGCGATAAAATTTCCTTAAAAGAGGAAATTCATGCTAAAGGTAAAAATGTACTGGTAATCGGTGGTGGCGATACCGGATCGGATTGTGTTGGAACCAGCATCCGTCATGGGGCTAAAAGTGTTACACAAATTGAATTGTTGGACAAACCGGTTGAAGGTAAAAATCCGGTTACACCCTGGCCAATGTATCCGGCAATTTTGCGAACCAGTTCATCACAAGCTGAAGGTTGCGAACGTTTTTGGGCGGTTAATACTAAAGAATTTATTGCTGACGAAAGAGGCAATTTAAAAGCCGTAAAACTGGTTGACGTTAAATGGCAGGGCCGCAATTTTGAAGAAATAAAAGGTACTGAACGTACTATCCCTTGTGAACTGGCATTATTGGCAATTGGATTTGTTCATCCGCAACATAACGGTATGCTGGCTGATTTAGGGGTAAAACTGGATGACCGGGGTAATGTTGAAACAACCAAGTTTCAAACCAGTGTGCCTGGTGTATTTGCTGCCGGCGATATGCGCAGAGGCCAGTCGCTTGTAGTGCACGCAATTAGCGAAGGCCGTGAAGCTGCATTTGTAGTAGACATCTACCTGACCGGAACCACAGTACTTGAGTCGAAAAATCACTCGTTGATAAACATAATCTCATAAGTAATCAGATTCTATTTATTTGGGCTAATGGATAGTGATCTTAAAAAAGCTTCAATTTAGGTTGAAGCTTTTTTGTTATTGTATTTTAACTATCTTAAAATTTGTTTTCGCCTCTGCCGAACGAATTTTTCGTGAGGCCATGCAGAAAATGAAATCGCGCTGCAATAGTTTATTTAGAACGCGATAAAATCGCATACCAGCGGTGCATTTATCCGATGATACATACAAAAAAAGGAAGCCTTGTTAAAAGACTTCCCAACTTTTGGATCATTAAAAGGAAGCAAATAATTTTTACATTGCACCACTCTTTAACAACTATAATCAATCATCTAAACTAACTACTATGCAGGTATCTTAAGAATATCCTCCGATAATACATTTTCCATTTTCAGCACCATAATAAATTTTTCGTCATCAGGTATAACTCCGACAATGTTGCTCGATTTTATCCTGTTTCCAATTTCCGGGGCCTCTTTTATTTGTTGTTCATCCATTTCAATTACTTCAGAAACAGCATCTACCAGCAATCCCATAAAAACTGCCTGATCATCAATATTTACTTCCATTACTATGATGCAGGTATTGGTAGTAAATTCAGTGTTTTTAACTCCCATTTTAATTCGCGAATCGATTACCGGAAGAACCTTACCCCTGAGATTAGTCACACCCAACATGTACTGAGGCATTTCAGGAACTTGTGTTATCATAGGTATTTCAATTATGTTATGGACGTATTTTACATTGGCTGCAAAATATTCCTCTCCTATCTGAAAGGTTAAATATGAATTTAACTTTGACATAGCTTAAAAGTTTTCAAATTTACTATCTACATTTTCTTCCATATATATCTTTGCCCCACCATTAATATTCTTTATTGCAGATATTTTGTTTCCGTTGTGCTTTGGCTGAATGGTTTCATAATGTATTTTACCAGTAGCTGTATTTGTTGTCTCCACTTTTGTTTTAAAGAACGAAATTACATCTTTTAATTGCCGTGCATGACCGGATAATTCTTCGGCATTGGCAGCCAACTCCTCGCTTGACGAGGCGTTTTGTTGCGTAATATCATTTAATTGCTGAATGGCATTATTTACCTGCGAAGCGCCATTGTTTTGTTCCAAACTGGCTGCTGTAATTTCACGAACCAGTTGCGAAGTTTGCTCAATTTTTGGAATGGTGTTCATCATTACCTCACCGGCACCCGATGATAAATCGAGGCTGGTTTGAGTAAGTGCCACAATTTCCTCAGCTGCCTTTTTGCTGTTTTCGGCCAATTTGCGCACCTCAGCAGCCACAACTGCAAAACCTTTACCATGTTCACCAGCCCTGGCAGCTTCAACCGCAGCATTTAAAGCCAAAATATTAGTCTGAAAAGCAATATCGTTAATTATCGAAATTTTGTCGGCTATATCGCTATTTGCTTCCGTTGCCTTTTTAGCTCTTTCGGCCACCATCATAATTCCTTTGTTTGCTTCATCGGCAACTTTTTCTGTTTGCTGCGAATTTTCAGTATTTTGGTGAATATTGGCTGAAATTTCCTCCATGGTTGACGATACCTCTTCAATAGAGCTTGCCTGTTCAGTGGCTCCCTGTGACATTTGTTCCGAAGAACTGCTTAACTGCATACTTGCTGAGGCCACATGATCAGCATTTTGTTTAACCTCATCAATAATTTCATTTAAACCCACAACCAGGCTTTTAAGAGAATTATTTAAAATACCCAGCTCATTTATTGATTCTGATTCTTCAATATCAAGGGTTAAATCACCTTCAGAAACTTTTTTTACTTGGCCAATTGCTTTTTCAAGTGGAATACGGATAAGCCTGTTGATATAAATAAAAATAACTGTACCCACGGCAAAGTTTGCCGGAGTAGCCCACCAGGCCTTTGTTACACCTATACTTCCTGCTATATATTCAGTAAAAGTTATAAAATATAACAAAGCAACAGTCCAGGTACTAACTGTAAACATGATTGATTTTTTAAAAATCAATCGCAGGATTAAAATTGCTAAAGGAAACGAACCTAACGTTAAAATTGTGAACAATGTGAAATCTTTCATAATAACCTCCATTTTTAAATCTATTTTAAATTTTACTTTAGTTTCAAATTTTCCGGAAAAACAAATTCATTATTAAGTACTTTTTCAATGGTTGGTAAAAGATACCTTGCTGTATCCGGTTTGTAAACAAAACCTCTGAATCCGGCATTTACAATATCATTCAAAAAAACCCTGTCCATGTACATGGTAAGGGCAATCATGGGTAATCTTGGATACCGGTAATTTATATTTTTGGCTGCCTTAATACCGTCTATTAAAGGCATTTCAATATCAGATAAAATTATTTGAGCATCGTGCAGGTATGTACTTTTAACAAGCTCCTGCCCGTTGTAACATTTATCTAAAACGGTATAATTCGAATCGGTGGAAAGTACAATCTCAATACCTTCAATAAAACTTTTATTATCATCTGCTATTATTATTCCTATAGTATCCATATTCCGATGCAATAATTTACGAAACAAAATTACCTCGGGTGGGCTATGAATTTGACAGGGATTTCAACAAAAGATTTTGTGGAATTTACGGTAAAATGAATGTGGAAAACCGCAATAATTTTATGCCTGAACGCATAAAATCAAGGAATTAGAAACCATTTGCGATGTAAATTAGATAGTGAGATTAATCAAGAAGGATTTTTTAGTAAAATTCTCATTCAAATGGATACAATCTGATTCTTAATAGCCCAAATAATAAGTCCGGCATTATTTTTAGTATTTGTTTTCTGCATCAGCTTGGTTTTTATGCTTTCAATCGATCGTACACTTAAAAACATTTTATCGGCTAATTCTTTATTTGACAGCCCCTGACAAAGAAGTTGAAGCAATTCATTTTCCCTTTCGGAGAGCTTAAACAAATCCTTTTTTTCTTTAACAATTACTTCCTCAATGCCCTGCATATTCATTATAACGCCGCGTAATAAATCCTGCGAAAAAAAATGTCCGCCTGAATACACCTCACGAATTGCGGTCTCCAGTTCTTTAAATTGAGCCTGTTTTAATACAAAGCCTTTTGCGCCGGCAGTTACCATCTCATAATAATATTTACGATCCGTATACATAGACAGCGCAATAATTTTGATGTCTGGATTAATGGAAACGGCCATCCGGGTTGCTGTAATTCCATCCATTACCGGCATATCAATGTCCGTAAGTATAATATCGGCATCAAGGTTATCCAGATGATCTATAAACTGTTTACCATTGAGAAACTCGCCTACAATCTCGAAATCATCTATTTGATTTATCAACACTTTAAATCCTTCGAGAATAATAGGCAAATCTTCAACTACCGCTACTTTTATCATAATCTGCCTTTATCAATAGTAATTATTACATTCACTCCTTTTGAAGGTGCCGATTTATAATCATACTTTCCTCCAATTTTTAAAATGCGGTTTTCAAGGTTTAACAAACCAAAGCCTCTGCCTGTTTTCTTAATTTCCTCGTAATCGAAACCCTGACCATTATCAGAGTATAATATTTCCAGAAGTTGTTCCCCCACATTTATTTGTATTTTAATGGTTGATGATTTAGCATATTTTACCGAGTTATTAATTAATTCAACCAAGGTTCTGTACAAAGTAATTTCTGTTAATTCTGATAGCCTTTCAGACAAATTTGAGTTGACAACAAATTCAATATCCTTGATTCCGCCTAATTTATCAATAAAAGCTTTAATGGCCTGATCGAGTCCATAATTATGTAATATTATGGGACTCATATTATTTGAAATTTCCCGAACATTTTGAACAGCTTCTTCCAATAATTGCAAGCCCCTTTGAATGTGCTCTTCTCGCTTTTTATCATCAGTAATCGATCCCAGTGTGTTTAAGTAAATCATACAAGTTGATAAAATGGGACCAAGTCCGTCGTGTAATTCTTTGGCATATCGTTCCCGCTCCTTTTCTTCCGATTCAATCATAACTTTATAAAGCTTCTGCTCCATGGCTCGTCGTTCAGTTATGTCCCTGATCAATGCCCAGTTAAAAATTTCATCGTTGACAGTTAAAAAATAAGTACTTACCTCAGCAGGAATTCGCTTGCCATTTTTATGAGTAAATTCACACTGAACAATTCCATCGGTTTTTAAATGTTCACGAATATCATTCTCATCAGTATTTTCAGCTTCTGTCCTACTCTTCAATTGGATCAGTTCCTGCAGACTTTTTAAATGAACCTCCTCCTTATCATAACCAATCATCTGCGCAAAGCTTTTGTTACAGTCTATTATTTCACCCTCTTCATCAAATAAAACAAAACCGTCAACACTATTTTCAAATAATGACCGATATTTTTTTTCACTCATTACCAGCATTTGCTCAGCCACTTTTTGTTCTGTAGTACTCAAGGCAATTGTTCCTATCAATGGTTCACCGTCAGGACTTTTTAAAGGAAATTTAATCATTCTGAAATATTGCCTGGTGTTACCAGTAGGACCGGAAATATCAAAAACCACGTACTTTTCTTCTTTTAAAACTTTATTATCAACATCTTCAATTATTTTCACATTCTCGTTATTAAACATGGCGTTAAAAGTCTTACCCAGCATGTCATCCGTATTGCTCATACTGATTATGGCTTTATTGGCATAAACATATTTACGGTTTTTGTCTTTTATTGACATCGGGTACGGAAACCGATCCATAAATATCCTGAAACGTTCATCGCTGTATTTTAAATCCTTTAGAGTCTTTTCTAATTTGTTCCGGCTGTCGACAAGATTTTCGATGGTACTGGTAAAATAATTGTAAAATAAATTTCCATAATACATAAGTATCAGTGATGCAAAAGCTATCGACATACCAGAATTTATCCATGAAATATAGTTATCTGAATAGCGGTTTAAATCAACATCATGGTTAAAAAATCCTATTCTATATCCAAAATAAATTAATACAAAACCTATTAAATATAACAAAAGATAAATTATACCCGTCCATTTCCCCAGCAGGAGCGTACTAAAGGTAACAACAAGCAAAATAAACCAATAAGCTCCTGCATTCTTAAAAGTGATTACGCCCAGAAAAGCCAACCACAGAAATACAATACTTAATGCATGAATTTTAATTTCCATGCTAAGTTTATTCCTAAGAAGAAATAATGCTATAACTACAAATGTTATAATAATATGATAGGTAAAAATACCTTGCCATCCTATTTCATAATAACGCGACAGGGAGCCTATCAGCATTGGGGTAACATATATAAATGATGCAATTATGGCAACATTAATCAGTTTGTTTTTGATTTGCCTGATTTCCTGGGTGAAGGTTATCATAAAAGTGCTTTAGTGTATGAAATTAATATTTTTCACCCACAGAATAAAAAAAGGCCGCAAAAATATTTTGCATGTTACAGATCAATAAGACAAAACAGCCTGTGAAATCCAATTCCTTATAAATCCGGCTAAAAGGTACCTTTCGAAACCTTTATCTATAGAGAATAATTTTTATTTAAAAATCTAATATTTAAGAATGTATCTTTGTGGCAGATTTTTGGACAAAAATATATTTACTGAAACATGAGGTTCGAAGACTATCACATATCGTACGAGATTAAGAAAAACCTGGGCAAATTGGGATTTAAGAAACCCACCGACATTCAATTTAAATCGATACCCCCGATATTAAAAGGTGAAGATGTACTGGCAATTGCACAAACAGGAACCGGAAAAACCGCAGCCTTTGCCATACCGGTAATTGATAAGATACACAAACAAAAGAATACCCGCCGACGCGACGGGATTAAATGCCTGGTAATGGTTCCAACCCGTGAACTAGCGCAGCAAATTGGTGATGTTTTCGAAATATTAAGTCGCCATACCCGGGTAAAATCGTTCAGTTTATATGGCGGTGTGGAACAAGATACCCAGATTGCACGTTTTGAAAAAGAACTGGATATTTTGATTGCCACACCGGGACGTATGTTCGACCTGATTAGTCAGGGATACATTCATATGGAACGAATTGAGATTCTAATACTTGATGAAGCCGACCATATGCTTGATTTGGGTTTTATAAAAGACATTAAGGATATTAAAAGAAAGTTACCGGAGAAACATCAAACCTTGTTTTTTTCTGCTACCATTGATGAGGCCATCAAAAAACTGGCCTATTCGCTGGTAAAAAATGCCATCAGGATTCAAATATCGCCCAAAGACCCGGTTTCAAAAAATGTGAATCACACCGTGGCCTTTATTGAAATGGACGATAAGCGATTTTTCCTGGAACGGATGGTAAAAGAAAATCCCGAAAGCAAAATCCTGGTATTTGTAAGGACCAAAGTCAGGGCTGAACGGGTAAGTAAGGCTATGGAAAGAGTGAACATTAACAGCATAACCATCCATAGCGATAAGGATCAGAAAGACCGTTTTAATGTGATGGCCCAATTTAAGAAGGGCCAGGTAAAATTGTTAATTGCGACTGATGTCAGCGCACGTGGCATTGATATTCCAAATGTAGATTATGTGGTAAACTATGATTTACCTGAAGTTCCGGAAAATTACGTACATCGGGTTGGGCGAACCGGCCGAGGCACAGCCAAAGGAAATGCTGTTTCGTTTTGTAGCAACGAAGAAAAACTCATTCTCGCCGAAATTGAAGATTTTTTAGGAAAACCCATTACCGTATTGGAAATTGATAAAAAAGACTATCACGATACCCTTGATTTTTCTGAAGAAGCACACAGTGACTGGAAAACTTTGATTCGCGACAATGAAGCTTTTTTGGAAAACCAGAGAAAGCCTTTTAAGAAGAAAAAAAGAGAGTAATTAAGAGTCACAGATTGACTATTTTAATTTTAATTGGTTTTAAAATATACGGAAAAATAAGGCTGAAAGCCTTTAATTCGAATAACCAGGGGTTTCAACCCCTGGTTTCTGTCACCGAACATTAAGCGGTGCAAGCAGTGGGTAAATTCGGAGGATTAAACTTTCATGCACGGCCATGTAGAGGCGTATAATGCTGGCAATTAACCGATTAAAACCCTAAGCTGACAACCAGCCCCGAACTTGATTTTCGTGGCAATTCCTTCGAAGGGGGTTTGGGGGATGAATCGTTTCAAAATTGCTTTCTGCCAAATTTGATCAAAGTTTAAGAATCTGAAAATTTATGGCACCCATCACCTAAAAATTTTAAATTCAGGTTTTACAACCACCTTCAAATAAGCAAACTGCGGAAATTTTAATTCCGCACCATTCACTTTTTTAATTTGCTCCAGCGTATTAGTAGTCAAATAAAACGAATATCCGGCCTGTAGGTTTACTTCGTTGCTGATTTTCCATTTTGCGGTCAGGTCCACCTCGTGACCCAGACCTTTATCCGATTTCACAGCCTGGTTTTGTGTATCGAAACGGTCGGCAGCCAGCCTGAAATAATGATAATCGGCCTGCAGTACCAATTTGGGTAAACCACTGTATTCAAACTTTGCATAATAATCCACCAATCCTTGTGCAGGTGTACTGTTAAAATAATCCATATAACCATACCAACCATGCCGCTTCCCCCATAATATGTCAAACTGGTGATTTTTACTCAGGTAACTCGCATCGGTATTTGTCGCATCCTGTCCTGATAAATAATCAACACCCAGGCCAATTGCACTATGCATACTGAGAAGTTTTCCCTGTCCAAAAAACGAAAAACACCAGGCAGTGATATCGGAAGCCTCATTATTCAGGATATTCTGATAATAGCCAGTAGTTCTTGCATTCCAGGAACCCTTTTTATATTCAAGGTTTAAACCATAGGTTCCTTTCAGAAAAACAGATTCGGCCGTATCACTCAATGTTTTTCCGGTTACCAAAATTATAGCTGACAATTTTAATTTATAGATTTCTCGCTGAAGGTGAACAAAATCAAAAACCCTGTACAACTCATCAGGATAGAGTTTATTCGAAGAGCCGTCCCTGTTCCACGTGAGACCAATATCCATCCTGGTTAAGGAATCGTGAACTTGAAGCAAAACAGCATCATAGGAAACCTGATAATCGTTCCAATCGCGTGATGCTAAAACACGCTGGTCATCGTACTGAAAAAGCTGGCGCCCGGTTTTAACCCGGAAATTTTTGTTCAGTTTTAGTAAAAACCAGGCCTGGTGTAAACTTACACTTTCAGAATTCCCCTGTGTACCACTTGATTTGTACATATTATCGCCTCCCCAATACCGCACATCCTGTAATGAAAAATAAGTTTCCAGCTTTTCATTCCGGTATAATGCATTAATACGGGAACGCTGTGTAAAATAAGTTGGAGTTTTTATATCTTTTAATTTGGGTGTTGAGTAACCCATATCGATTATCATCCGGGGACGATAATCCAGGCCTAGACTCAGCTCCTGTTGCTGGGTATATGCACTACCCATACTGAAAATTATCAGTATAAAAATTATAGTTTTTTTCATGATGAAAATTGATGTTTGATGTTGGTAATTTTTATCAGGATTAAGTTGTGATTTCCTCCCCAGCCCTTCGGGCAACCCCTCCAAAGGGGTACTTGTAACATATTTAAATTAAACAATATAAATGGAGTGTGTGGACTTAATTAAAACTCCCATTCAGAAAATTCTTTGTGATTTCATTTTTAGGATGATTAAAAAACTCATCTGATGGACCTTGTTCAATAATTTCACCTAAATACATAAAAATCACATAATCGGCCATACGTTTGGCCTGGCGAAGGGTATGCGTCACCCAAACCACGGTGAAACTGTCTTTAAGTTCCATAAACTTTTTCTCAATTACCTGGCTCGAAATAGGATCGAGTGCTGAAGTTGGTTCATCGGCCAGAATAAGCTCAGGATCGACAGCCAGGCCACGTGCCAGGCAAAGTCGCTGTTGCTGACCAATGGAAAGACTGGTTGCCGGGGCTTTAAGCCGGTCTTTTACCTCATCCCAAAGATTTACCAGTTTCAGGTAGTATTCCACCCTGAGTTTCATTTGTACTTTCTTACGACGCCCACTGATCTTCAATCCATAAGCCACGTTATCAAAAATACTCATGGGCAGAGGTGTCGGGCGTTGTGACATCAAACCCATTTTTTTTCGCAAATCGGTAACCTCAGTCCCGTTATTATAAATTCCATGGCCGTTGAGAAGAATATTGCCCGAGATTCTTGTGTCCGGGATCAGATCGGTCAACCGGTTCATACTTTTTAGCAGGGTAGTTTTTCCACAGCCCGATGAACCGAGGATAACCGTGATTTTTCGGTTGGGAATTTTACAATTAATATCCTTTAAGATATGTTGTTTACCAATCCTCAGATTCAAATCCTTTATTTCAATTTTTGATGTTTCCATGATGTTAAAAATTAATACTTCTGTTTTTATATTTCCGTAAGGTCGTTCTGCTAACCACACTGATTAATAAAATAATAATTGTTAAGATTGCTGCTGCCGCATAAGCCCGGTTCTGTACTTCGGGTATGGGTGACGACAGCTGGAAGAAAATTGCCAAAGGTAATGTAGCCGCCGGTTGAGTGACAGAGGTAGGAATGTTGTCAGTAAAACCTGCTGTAAATAAAACGGCGGCCACATCTCCAAATGCCCGTCCAAAGGATAACAGAACAGCTGTTACAATACCCGGTATGCATTGTTTTAGAAATATACGATACGACAATTCATATCGGGTTGAACCCAGAGACAGACCTGCCTCGAATAGCGAATGAGGAACCGTTTTCAATACTTCGTCCATTCCACGTATCATGATGGGCATAATAAACAGGGCGACAGTAATAATTCCGGCCAGTAGTGAAGCTTTTATCCCCAAATAAATCATGATGCCAAATGCAAATGCCCCGTAAACCACGGAGGGTATTCCCCAAAGTACATCAATAAAAAGCCGGAAAAGATCCTGCAGTTTTTTATTTTTTTGCAGATGTATGTTCAGGAATAGGGCCGAAGGTAAACTAACGATAAACGCCAGTGTAGTCGATCCTGCCCCAAGGTACAATGAACCGACAATGGCGTTTAAAATACCTCCTTCACCCCCAAAATAATAACCCCCGCGGGGTGTCTGCGAAACTATCTCCCAGGTCAACGACGGAAATCCCTTTTTCAGAATAGTAAATACCAGGAGTGCCATGGCAAAAACAATTATCGCAATGCAAATACGCATTATGGTTTTAAATAACCGCTCCTCGGCCTTCCGCCCTATTAAACGCAGATTGAACATAAGCTTTAATTTTCGATCCGATGAATCGTAATCCGTGCAAACAAATTGAAAATGAATATGGTGACAAACAAAATGAGAGCGGCAAACATGAGGGCTGAGTCGTACAAAGGTATCGACATCATTTCGCCATAATTATTGGCAATTAAGGCAGGCAGCGGATAAGAAGCCGAAAACAGGCCGCTGGGAATTTTGATGACATTTCCGGCAACCATTAACACCGCAATGGTTTCACCAAAAGCCCGTGCAATACCTAAACCGAAAGCCGAAATTATCCCTGGTTTGGCCTTTCGAACCACAATATGTTTGATTACCTGCCATCGTGTGGCCCCCATGGATAATCCGGCTTCGGTTAGTGCAAATGGAACGGTGTTGAAAATCTCGATCAAAATATTCAAAATAAAAGGTATAATCATTAAAGCCAGCACAATGGCTCCGGTTATCAGGGTATAACCCGTAGTTTGCACCCCGAATAAAGGAGCCAACCTCTTTGCAATAAAGGGTACCACAATTAAAATACCCCAAACTCCGTAAACTACGGATGGTATTCCGGCAAGAATATCGGTTACCGGAAACATAAACCGGGCAAACCATGGTCGGGCATACTGGGTTAAAAAAATGGCCACGAAAAAACACACCGGAGCCGCCATTATTACTGCCAGAATGGTAATTTCAACAGAACTTAATATAAAAGGTAAAAAACCAAATTTACCCTTTAAAGGCTCCCAAGCTGACGAAAACAATAATTCCCATAAATGATTGTCGCCTTTTAATAACAAGGATGATTTGGCATACAGACTTACAAAAACAATAACCGGGGTAATTATGACCAAAAAAATGGCATTACCCATTATAATGGTATTCAACCTGTCAATTACATTCCGGCGTTTCGTAAGTGTTGTCATAAATTTAGTGGAGGTGTTTGTTTTTATTCATTTTTTATACAATAAACTTCGCCTATTCTTCAATTCTAGTTTTCACTCTCCGTTTAGTCTCAAGCTAGAGCAGCTCTTGCGGGAGATTAATTCCTCTCTGTCTCTCGGATCTACCTGTCGACCTGTCCAAGTAGAGGAAATCCGCCAACAAAGAACAGAAGGGTAAGTATTATTTATTTAATCACCCTTTTGGCTGTAGCCATTTTATTCACATTTATAATCATTATTAATGTGTTCATGAACTTCGTTTCCCTCAGAGAGGGAAAAAAGCTTAATTACAAGGCCTTAATCATTTTTGAACATTCTTTATGAATTAAAAAAATCCAGCTTGAAAATTACGATTCATTTGAATTCATTATTAATTCTTTCCAGCTGGCCTCGAATCACCTCTTCAGGTAGATTCACATATCCAGACATTGAAACGTACTCCTGCCCCTGGTGTAGTACAAAATCTAAAAAAGCCTGAACCACCATATTTGTGGGTTTCCCTTTCGAAACCAAATAAAGATTACGTGCCGGAGGCGAAGGATATCTACCATTCTGAATGGCTTTTACCACCTCACTTAGTGAGCCATAAAAATTTTCTTCCTCATCAATTATGCGATTCCCGTTTAAATCGATAGGTATAGCACAAATACCTGTATTGCATTGGTTTGTCTTCAAATTATACAGAAATACCAGGTTGTTGTACCCCACCCCCAATGGATCTTTTTGTACGGCATCGGCCATGCCAGGATCGCCAAACACTCCTGTTCCCTGTAAATTTTCCTGTTCTGAATTCAAAAAGACGGCCCAGGTTGCAGCTGCTCCGCAAGCATCTGAGCGGGTATAAATATTTATATGTGTGTTCGAATTAATATTTAAAAATTCGTTCCAATCCGTCTTGCCCAGAATAAAAACCTCGGTAAACTGTTCCTGCGTAAGACCCCTGGCCATTATGGTTTTATACTCAGGGTTGGATGTGTTTAGCGTGGGAAAAACAGCATCCTGTGCCACGGCAATTTCCAGGGCTCCTTTTTCAGTTTCCATTGGATTAACTTCCCGCGAAAACATAGCTAAATCCACCATCCCGGAAAGGACATCAGTCATTCCTTTGCCTGCCCCACCGGCACTTACATCAATCTGAACCTTGGGATGTAGTTTTTTAAATTCCTCAGCCCATTTCACCGTTAAAGGATAAAGGGCAAAAGCACCCGAAATACTGATGGTACCCCGGATGCTATCTGCCCCTGTTTGGTTTGGTTTGTTGACATGTGAACAGGAAGTAAATGGAAAATAAAGGTTAAGGCCTTCCATAAAAACAAGTAGCACCAATAACCCGAAAATAATGAGTATGAGTTTAATCTTTGGTTTCATAATAGTATGATTTTAAGTGAGTCATACAAAAGTAAGCCTCTACAAACACGGTGAGAACCGAAGAAAAACGTAAATTATAAGCTAGGTTTTAAAACGTAGGTATGGAGATAAATGCTGAGTAAGGTAGTGTGTTTTATGGTTAATTTTACTATTTCCCGCAAAGGCGCTAAGACGCAAAGTAAAATTCTAAAAAATATCACTGTGCCCTAGCGACGTTGCGGTGAAAATTTTTCTCAGCTATATTTCCACAATATTATTTTTGATAGCGTACATTACCAGACCGGCGGTATTTTTCGACTGGGTTTTTAACAACAAATTTTCGCGGTGTTTGTCGATGGTGCGCTTGCTTAGAAATAGTTGATCAGCAATTTCCTGGTTCGACAACCCTTTACAGATATGATACAACACCTCCACTTCTCGTTCGGTGAGATCGTTGCCAGGCTTTTGTCTTTTCTTATTCAGGTTTTTGATGATGGCTTCAAGAATTTCGGGTGAAAAATAATTATTACCCTCATTTACCTCCTTAATAGCCCTTTTTACATCATCAAACGTTGAATTTTTAAGCAAAAAACCTTTAGCCCCGGCATCAATCATTTCATAGTAATAATTTTCATTGGCATACATCGAAAGGGCAATAATCTTAATATCAGGGTATTTAGCCAGTATTTTCCGGGTGGCCTCAATACCTCCCATTTGCGGCATTTCAATATCCATTAAAATGATATCCGGGAAATTTTTGTCAATATCATCCAATAGAACCTGTCCATTTTCAGCCTCAAAAACTTTTTCAACTTCGGGCATTTTCAACAATAAAAAGGCCAGTCCTTCGCGGAAAAGGTTATGATCGTCAGCCAAATATATTTTTAGTTTGCTCATAAGCCAATGGAAGCTTTAAACAAAAATCCTTCATCCGGTTCACTATGTATTTCGACCTCACCATTTAAGGATTGCAGGCGCGATTGTATATTGAACAGTCCCATTCCATTGGCCGCTTTTTCGTTCTTATCAAAACCAATACCATTATCCACGTAAATCAATTCAAGCCTGCCAGAATCCTCAAACAGGGAAATATCCACTGCAGTGGCCGAGGCGTATTTCAGCGTATTAGTGAGTAATTCGCAAACCACCCGATAAAGTATCACTTCAATATTGTAATCGAAACGCTTGTTTTTGATATTGGAACTGAAGGTTATTTTTATCAGATCGGCACCCACAATATTGTCCTTAAACGATTTGATGGCCTTTTCAAGTCCGTAACTTTCGAGCAGATGCGGACTCAGTTTGTTGGAGATTTCTTTAACGCCAATGATAGCCTCGTTTACTGCTTTATCCACCTTATTCACAATTTCACGGTTCGAATCGATAAGCTCTGAAACATTAATAGCAGAGGTAGACATTTTAATAGCCGACAGTATCGGACCCAAACCATCATGGATTTCCCGGGCAAACTCGCGCCGTTCTTTCTCTTCGGTACGAATTATAGCGGACAGCACTTTGGCCTCATTTTCCTTTCGAAGTTCATCAATCCTTTTTTGCACGTCGAAAATGCGCCGGATGTATAGTGTTCCAATAAAAATAAAGGTCGAAATAATAATGGCAATCCAGCTGCTTAAAAGTGATTCGGTATAGCTGTTTTCATGCAACAGGCGGATGAGTTCAATCAGCCGGCGTACAGCCATTAATAAAAAGCCCGTTGAAATAAGCACCCACGAAATGTTGTATTTGGTTCTACGGATTAAACTAATCGCAACAAACGAAGCCCCAAACTGCAATACCACTGACAATATAAGCGCCAATTTTATTAACATAACACAAATTTACGCTTTTGTGAATGATGTATATACGTTTTTCGGCGTATTATTGAACCTTGTATTTTACTACATTTTCGAACCTGGAGATATTTAAAATTTCATAGATTAATCCATATGAAAGATTGTGTACCTCATTACTTTGCAGGCACTTCTCAACGGGAGAAATGCCTGCAATGAATAATTTAAATACTTAACTGTAAATCTTTGACTATATTGGAATTGCAACCACTCGCGAATAATGGTATTCAATAATGGCATCTTTATTATCGAGGGTATAATGATATTTCAGGGTTAAAGAATCAGTGGAATTCATTTCAATGGAATAAATCATTGTTTCATTCTCAAAAATTCCGGGCGTAAGCTGAATACTGTCTTTATCCACAACACTCCAGTCCCCTTCACCAATAGGTTTCAAGTCTGAATCTGAGTTGCCATAGGTATTGTCATTTTTAAACTCCAGTATTGTATTAACATACTTTTGCTCGTCAGAAACATTTACCAAATCATTTAATATCCACTCACCCATTAATTCCTGAGTAATTTCTTTTACTTCGTTTAAATCCTGATTTTTTTGATCCGGTTCCGGAATTGGATCTTCCTGGTTGGTACAATTTACACATAACATACCCAGGGCCATAATGGCCACATAAAATTTTAAGTTTTTCATACTAATTTAATTTTGGTTAATTTATTGAGTTTTTCTTAAACTCTGTCTATTTTATTTTGATCAAAATTTCATGTTTATTTATTTTCCCAAGGTACGATTGCCGAGGCATAGGATACAGCCGAAGCTCCAAAAAATCCCAAGCCCCCATTTGAAATATTGGTGGGCGGATTGGCCGGAGCCGGATGGAACACCCCGGCAGCGTAATTTAACTGGTTTATTAATGCCTGGTAATAATCGTAGGCCTCTTTGGTAATGGATTGCATCCTAATTGCTACTTCATAACCCGGCCAAAGAAAGTAATTCGCATTTAACCAGTATCTTTCAATAAATATACCTTCATGAACATTAAGTTCGGCATGCTTTCCATTAATATATTCATCTGAAAAAAGTGAAATCATCCATCCTTCACCTCCTCTGGCAACCGTCCATCCTACCCTTTGTCCTAGGCTATCTAAAATAGCATATGCTTCTCTGAAAAGGTAGTAATTTTCCTCATCCCCCGGATCGTTAAAATTCACCAGTGGAACAAACAGGTTTGCATTTTCTTTGCTTACCCTTTTTCTACCAAACGATATTGAATCAAGAACTGGAACAGGAGGCATAAATGCTTCAGCTTCATAGACTTTATCATTATATTCTACTCTTAAATAATAGGTTTCACCGGGAATACCCTTTATTTTATCTGTTATATAATAACCTGTCCAGTCATCTATATATTTTTCATGTACCAATGTATCATTGGGTTGCGAAGTACTGCTGAGAATCACTACAGCGTTTTCTATAAGGTTTCCCTGGGGCCTGTAATCGGAATATATATCCAAAACGGGCTTATTGAGACTCTCGGAAACAATTATCCGTTGAGGTTCATCAGAATTTATCACCCAACCTTCTATCACAATAGTCGGATTATCATTAAAATTGATATTAAAATCATCCTCACAATTTGTGAATAACAGATATATCAATATCAACACTGGGAATACAATTTTATTCATAATTTATATTTTAAAACTTAATACTGTATGATACAAAAGGGAGTGCACCGAAAAGATAAAGCTGCTTAGTCACACCAAATATTCTATAGTCCCAGATTCCCCATTCATCTACATTTACACCAAGAGGTGCTGAATAGAAGAAAACAGCAAAAGTATTCTTCCGGTTATAAACATTATTCACTCCAAAACTCCATTCGGAAACCCAATTTCTATTTTCTTTGGGTTTACTTTGCCGGGTAAAGGCAATATCCAGCGTATGATAAGCAGGTAACCGGTATCCGTTTCGCGAGGAATAAATGGCAAAGGGAATATCTTCATAAAAATAATAACCTGTCATTATGGTAGTAGCAGCCCCCGATTTATAGGTAAAATTAGCCATAGCCACCCATCGTTTGCCCAATTGCAGGTTTATGTTGGCATTTAAGAGATGTCGATTATCGTTTGCAAAAGGATAAGTTGCTCCATTATTCACTCCCGGTATGTTTTTTTCAGCTTTGGCCAGCGTATAACTAACATTGCCGGTGAATTTTCCCTGCTTTTTTGAAAGCATTAATTCCAGCCCGTAAGCCTGTCCCTCTCCAGCTCGGATCTGTGTTTCAATATTCTCCTTTAAAAACAGGTCGGCATTGTCGATAAAATCAATAATATCATGCATTTTTTTATAATATACCTCGGTGCTGAACTCCAAATTTCCTTTAAATACATCAGTGTAGTACCCTAATGAAAGCTGGTCGGCCGACTGTGGTTTGATGTTCACATCAGATGGCAGCCATATATCTGTAGGAAAACCTATGCTGGCGTTTTTTAACAGGTGCAAATACTGGTAGGTTCGCGAATACGCAAATTTAGCTGAGCTGCTATTGCTCAATGCATAACTAAAAGTAAAGCGCGGTGCCAAACCCGGGTAATTTTTACCTAACTTAACCCCATCGCGGTTATAATGGGTATAAAAATCATTCAAACGCAAACCACTTTCCATCGTAAATTTCTCTCTTGAAAATTTATGACTGATAAACATAGATTGTTCCCAAGCATTTTTACGTTCGAGTTCGTAACCTAATACCGATGAGGCTGTATCAAGCGGTTCAATTCTGCCCGGCTGAAATCCATGCCGGTTCACAGAAAAACCAAATTTAATTCTGTTTTGTGCATTCACATACCAATCGAAATCAGATTTTATATCAAATTCGCGCATCCCTCCATCCCAGTTATAACTATAACCATTATCTGTAAAGAGATAGGTGTATTTATAATTGCTGTACACCAGGCTGGTATTCGAAAATAATTTATGATTGTAAATATGATTCCAGCGTAAGGTGGCTGTTGAATTTCCCCATTCAATACTGCTTTTTTTATTGATCATGGGATAAAAAAAGTAATCATGTCCGAAATAACCAGAGAGAAACAACTGGTTTTTATTATCCAGGCGGTGGTTTACTTTCGCATTAAAATCCCAGAAGTTAATTTTGGTATCATCCGGATAGTTATTAAATGCAGGAATAGTCAAAAGTTCTGTCCCATTAGCTAATAAATTACCTAAATTGGGTACCAAACTGGTATTAGCGTATCGCCCGGAAACCAATATGGACGTGTTTTCATTTTTAACAGGAGTTTCAATTGTTAGCCGACTTGCATACAGATTCACATTTGCTGTTACCGAAAGCTTTTTGCGGTTGCCTTCTTTCATCCGGATATCAATAACAGATGACAACCGGCCTCCAAAATTTGCCGGAATATAACCTTTATAAAAATCAGCCTGGATAACTGCATCGGGATTAAATACCGAAAAAAATCCCAATACATGGGTAGGGTTATAAACCGGGGCTTCATCCAGTATAATCAGGTTTTGATCGAAGGTTCCGCCACGGACGCTGATTAATGAAATTCCATCATTAACAGATTGCACCCCGGGTAAATGCTGAAATCCCTTCAGAACATCCACCTCCCCCAAAAAAGCAGGTAATGATTCAATTTCTTTTATCGTCAGATGTTCTTTGCCGGCCATATAGTCCCGCGTTTTTGAACACCTAAGATCCTGAACCACTTTGACTTCTTCTAACCGGTTATCCGATTCATCAAGTTTTATCAATTGAGTCTGGTCTTCCTGCGCTGAAACTTCAATAGTCTTGGTTTTGAATCCTACATAAGTTATTATTATTGTGCTTTCACCAACGGGCATCGACAGCGAATAAAATCCGTAATTATTTGATGAGGTTCCCAAAAAGTTATCGGCCAGGCGGATATTTGCCCCTGGCAATGCTTCGCCGGTGCTGGCATCAAGTATATAACCGCTAATGGTAACCTTTGAGGACTTTTCTTTTCCCTTAAGCACAATCTGCCCTTTTACAATTTTATATTCCAGGCCGGCCTCCTTACATATCTGGTCAATAATTTCCTGTAGCGTTATCGAAAACTCACTAAATTCCAACGCATTTTTATGGTCCAGAATCTTAGCATTGTATGCAAATTTTATCTTATAATTGGTTTCTAAAAACGCTATCATATCCTTTACCAAATACTTTTTGTTTTCGAGTTGAATTTTTTGATCCAGGTTAAGAGCCTGCGAATACAAGCTCATCGAAATTATAAGCTGAACCAGAACCAAGGCAGTTTTTTTTATCATACAGGTATTTTAAGGTTAATATATTTTAATTTGATGGGGTTGAATTTCATAGTGCATTTCAGGAACCAAATCAGTAAATAACTTAAGTACTTCATCAACCTTCATATTATCGAAATAGAGGCTAAGTTTGGTTTGATTATATTTGGGGTCTACTACAAACGGCGTATTATAAAAATCTCCTAATTGTCTGGCAATCTCAGTCAATGTTGTATTGTGAAAATTAAAAACACCTGAGCTCCATCCAAACTGATTCGCATCATAGTGAGTATCCTTCATTCCTTCATTTAAATCATAATTGGCAGACATACCTTTGGTAAGGACCCTTGTGGATTTATCCTTCAGGAAGCGATAAGCCACCTTACCTTCATCGACCATAACAGTAGAATTTTCGCAATTTGTACTGACATAAAATTGGGTTCCCAACACAGTAACATCACAGGTTCCCAGGTTAACCACAAACTTCGGCCTTTGATGTTTGGTAACCCGGAAGAAAGCCTCGCCGCTTAATTGTACCTCACGGTTTAAATAGCCATAGAACCTTGAAACCCTAAAGCTGGCACCTTTGTGGATATCCACTTCGGTTTGATCCGAAAGCATTATTTCCTGATTCACTTCCTGAGCTACATATGTTTTATACCAAAGCGTATCTGATTGTTTTAAAAGATATCCTAATGCTATAAAAACGAGTACTGCAGCTGCATATTTCAGCCAACCGGCCATAGAAGTTCTTTTCTGCAATTTTATACGCTGTCTGAGTTTCGCCAGCTCCTCAATTTTATTTACCGGTACCGGTTTTTCTATTGACGAATTCAATAACAGGATTAACTCCCTGGCTAATTCAATTTCATGCTGAAGTTGCGGGTTTTGTGCAATAAAATTTTTCCATCGGTTTTCGTTATCGATACCTGAAAGGATATAATCCAAAAATTCGGGATCCAAAACAAAATCTTCAGCGTTCTTTAAATGGTTGAATTTTTCCATTGCTTATAACATTTTAACCTAAAGACAAGGGTAAAATGATTTTGTACTCACGGAAATGAAATTTTTTTAAACCGACAGAAAAAATAAATTCAACAACATTTTTTCACGCAGTTTGATCATGGCCCGGTGCAAATTATTCCGCACTGACTGATTATTCTGGTTCATGATAACTGCAATTTCATCGATATCAAGTCCCTGAAAATATTTAAGATAGATAGCTTCGCGCTGTTTGGCGGGTAATTCATTTAATACGTTTGTCAGTTTAAACTTCTTTTCCATCAGATCGTCGGGCTCTGGATTAAAATCGTCAGGAAAATAAATAAATATATTTTCGTTGAATTCATCGGTGAGTTGAAAGGATTTTTGCTTTTTATTAAGCCAGATATTACGAAGCGATTTAAAGAGATAAGCTTTTATATTATCAACCGATACTAACCGTGTATGGTTTTTCCATAAATTATAAAATAATTCCTGGATGGTATCTTTAATGGTATCGGTATCATTCTCAAATCGACTGGCATAGCGATATAAGCTGTCGTAATAATCTGAAAACAGTTTTGAAATTGCTTGTTCACTACCCTGAATCAGGTTTTGCCAATCGGTATGCATTTATGCTTTGAAATTTGAGCTAAATTTTTTCTAAAGTACGGTTTTTAAAAATAATCAAAACTTATTATCGAATTTCTCAGGATGCTTAAAATTCGCAGGTCTCTTTCACAATGGGTTGATGGTCATCGGATAACGACTAAAATATAAGCACCAATTGAATTGAGCGAATTACCTATAAACCAACAAGTCACCGGATGACATGCGGGAACAAGGGGATAAACAAAAAAGGCTGCATCTCCTCTGAGAAACAGCCTATTTCCTTTACTATAATATATTAAGCCGCAGCCAGCTCTTCAACTTTATGCCCTTTCCATCCGTAATAGGCAATATAAATATAACACAACACCGGTAATATAAATGAGTGGTGCAGGCCTATGCTTGAATCGGCAATTAAACCCTGAATAAGTGGAATTAAAGCTCCACCAACAATGGCCATACATAATATTCCTGAACCCTGGGCTGTGTGAATGCCAAGCTTTTTGATAGCCAGGGTAAAAATGGTCGGAAACATAATGGAATTAAAGAAACCCACAGCCAGTATGGTATACATAGCCAGAGGACCGGAAATGGTCATGGTGATCAAAACCAGCACCACCGCAACAATACCATTTATGGTTAAAATTTTACCTGGATTTACTTTTTGCATAATGGCAGCACCCAGGAACCGGCCAACCATGGCACCTCCCCAATAATAAGCAATCATTTGGCCTCCGGTAGCTTCATCCATACCTGAAATTTCAGGCAAAGCAAAAAACTTCACCAAAAAACTACCAATAGCCACTTCAGCACCTACATAAACAAAAATACCAATGGCCCCTAAAACGAGGTGTTTGTATCCCCAGGCTGATTTATGCTTAGCTTCAATAGAACTTACAGCTGCTTCAGGTTTTTCTTCTTCACTATTTAATATTTTAGGCAATTTTACGAAAGCAATTACAGCAGCCAATAAAAATAAGGCCGCAGCCAGCATTAGATAAGGATTTTGCACAGTGGCAGCTTCGGCAGCCTGATAAGCTGTTAATTCAGCTCCGCTTAAACTTTTTACATCAACCACACCAGCTGTGGCAACAGCCAGAATTAAAGCAGAACCGATAGGTCCGGCAATAGTGGTACCTAACGAGTTAAACGCCTGAGTAAGATTCAAGCGGCTTGATGCAGTTTCCGATGGCCCTAAAATGGAAACGTATGGATTTGCAGCAACCTGCAACAAAGTTATACCTGACGCTAATACAAAAAATGCAAATAAAAAGAATGGATATGAACGTAATCCGGCAGCCGGGTAAAACAATAAGGCCCCGATAGCTGCAATAATTAAACCACTAACGATCCCTTTTTTATATCCGATTTTACCAACGAAAAAACCCGAAGGCATCGACATAATCGCATACGCTGTAAAAAATACAAACTGAACCAACATGCCTTCAGCATAGGTTAAGCTGAAAACATTCATTAAATGCGGGATCAATATATCATTCAAACATGTAATAAAACCCCACATGAAAAATAAAGAAGTTAAGACGATTAATGGCAAGGTGTAATTGCCTTTCTCGCCTGATTGAATTCCCGAAGAGGGAGCTGAAAATCCTGCCATAAAGTAGTTTTTTTTAAATTAATTGTTAAAAATGAGGCTTTAAATATAGGATTTTTTGGACAATAAGCTTCCCCTCAAAACTACTCGAATTAAATTTTAAAATAAAAATTAAAAAGTCATCAGACCTCAAAGGCCAAGAAACACTATATATTAGTATTTTACAAATTAGTGAGTTTTGGTGATTTTGTGTTTTAGTGGCAATAAAAATACTTTTGATGCAGCCCCAAGCTGTTCATTTCATATTTAAAACTTCATATTTAAAATATCGCCGGTAAGTTTAAATAAGGCCAGTTCATAAATTTTGACCTGGTATTTCGACTGGTTGTACCGCGTTTCAGCTCTTAATAAATTTAATTGCGCCTGCCTGTATTCCACCGATGTTAACTGGCCTAACTGGTATTGCTCTTCGGAGCGATCAAAATTCCTTTTGTTTGTCGACAGATTGGCTTTATCGGCTTCCAGCACAAAAAGCGAATTTTTGTATGTGGTGTAGGCGTTTATAACATCGCGTTCCACTTGTTTTTGGGTTTGTTCCTGCTGCACCCTGTTGGTTTCTTCAGCAATTTTTGCATTTTGTATTCCAACACGGGTATAGCCCCCGTCAAAAATATTCCAGGTGAGGCTCAGTTCGGCTTGCGGCCCCACCAGGGTTTGTTTTTCAATGGGACTCATGTCGTTATTGTGTGAATTATTCCATACATAACTTCCGCTTAAACCGACAGTAGGAATCCGGTTTGTTTTTAACAGCTTTGTATTAAAACCTGAAAGCTCCAGATTTTTTTGAGCTGCTAGCAGCCTGATATTTTCATCCTGCGCTTTAACAAGAAGTGTGTCAAGACTAAACAACACCTGGTAGTTTATAGTAGTATCAATTGAAAAATCAAGCGTGACTTCCCTACCCATTAAAACATTCAGGTTCCGGCGGGCATTGGCCAGACTTTGTTTTGAGTTTAATAAATTAATACTATCAGTATTCACATCAACTTCGGCATTTAATACATCGAGCTCTGTGTTTTTACCATAATCGGCACTGTATCGGGCACGTAACAACCTAACCTTTGAAATACCCAGTGTTTCTTTCAGACTTTGTGTCGATTCCGTTAGACTAGCCACATTATAATATGAAGTAAACAGCTCCAGCAAGGAACTCTCGATTACCTGCCTTACCTGCAATTTTGAAAGGTTATACAACTCTTTTGATTTCTCAAAATTGTACGACCGGTACATTCCATCAAATAAGGTATAGTTTAAATTAAGGCTTGCACTGTAGCTAAGCGTGTTTAAGCCGTTCACATCAGTACTTGAGCCATCATAATAATTTGATGAATTATGTGATGACTTATAACCTGCAGCCGACCGGCCATTAACTGTCGGCAAATATCCATTTGCAGATATACTTGTGTTATTTTTAGCTTCACGGCTACTATTTTCAGCAACTTTTATATTATAGTCGTTTTCGAGCAGTATTTTAACTGCATCGCTCAGCCTTAAAAGGTCCTGAGCCTCATTAATAAATGGAAAAGCAATTATAATTAATGTAAATAATATCTTATTCATGATCGTTCGCTTTAAGTTCTTTAATTGACCTTTCCACTTCCTCTTTGCTTGGTTTTGTTCCGGTAAACCAGTAAATAACATTGGTACGCGTGGAATTTCCAATCGATAAAAGAAGAGGTAACATCAATAGGTTTAAAAAAGTAGCAATGGCAATACCATAAGCCACTGAAACAGCCATTGGTATTAAAAACTGAGCCTGGCGGCTGGTCTCAAAAATCAGTGGAGCCAATCCGCCGACAGTGGTTACTGAGGTTAAAAATATTGCCCTGAACCTTGATTTTCCGGCATCCACCAGGGCATCGTTAAACTTCATGCCATCACGTAAGTTGCCGTTAAATTTCTCGATAAGGACAAGGCCGTCGTTAACCACAATCCCCACCAGGGCAATAATACCCAGAAACGAAAGCATGTTTACAGGCAATCCGTGAATCCAGTGCCCCCAGGCTACGCCTATCAGGCTAAAGGGGATCATCATAATCAGCATAAATGGTTGTTCGTACGACCTAAATGTAAAGGCGATAATGGCATAAATCAGGAACAGGATTACCGGCACAACCGTTTTGGCCGACTGGCTGGTTTTGGTGGCTTCGCGGTTTTGCCCTTCAAATATTGCAGAAACACTTGGGTAACGCGCCTTAATTTTCGGGAAAATTACATCACGTATTTCAGCTGTAGCATCTGTTGCACTTTCTTTTCTGTTGATCATATCAGCCTCAACCTTAATTTCGCGCTTACCATCAAGGTGGTTGATGGCAATTTCGCCCCGTTCAATATTATAATAGGCAATTTCATTAAGCGGAACTCTCGCCCCCGATGGGGTAACAATCCGCATATTAAACAAATTACTGATGGAAGACCTTGTCTTACGTTCGTAACGCACCCATACTTTTATTTCGTCCTGCCCACGCTGAAAACGTTGCACCTGCATTCCAAAGAAACCACTGCGAACCTGACCCATAACATCATTTAGGCTTAAACCCAGCATATGGGCTTTTTCTTTGAGTTTAATCCTGATTTCTTTAATCCCCTGCGGGTCATCATCGGTAACGTTTTTCAACTTGGGATTATTCGACATTATCGACTTGAGCTCGTCCTTAGCCGCTTTTAAATCGGCTATGTTTTCACCAATAATTGATACTGACACCGGACGGCCTCCAAAGTTGGTACCTGCTCCATAGTTCAGGTTTTCCGCCTCGGGTATGGGCCCCACTTTTTGCTGGATGGCATTGGCAATTTCATCGGAATCAAAATCGCGTTCTTCACCCGGCAACAGGTTTACCGTTAAAGTAGCATTGGCCGTGCCGGGACCGATTTTGCGGATAACATTTTCAACTACCGGAATATGTCCGGTTTGTTTCTCCGTTAATTCAGCATTTACCTCGTTTACGGCTTTTTCAATACGTTCGATATTGGCTGTCGTGATTTGTTCACTGGTACCCTGCGGCATATCAAGTGTAATAACTACGCGGTCGCTGGCAACCGATGGGAAAAAGGTAAATCGGATAACACCACCACCCATAGCACCTATGGTAATGATAAGTAAACTTATGGGTATGGCAATCCCCAAAATCCGATTCTTTAGAAAAAAGGTGAGGTACGGACCATATAATTTATCACGCACCCAGTTCAGGAATTTATCAGCCCAGCGGTTGAACACATAAGTTTTTTGGTTAGGAGTAAGCGCCTTTGAGTGAGCCAGGTGGGCCGGAAGAATCAGCACAGCCTCAACCAAAGAAATACTTAATGTAATAATTACTACCGAGGCTACCTGGCTGAAAAACTCACCCGATCGTCCATCGAGAAAATAAAATGCCAGAAATGCCACAACGGTGGTGAGGATAGCAGAACCAACAGGTGCAACTACCTCCATTACTCCGTCAACAGCAGCCTGGATAGGTTTTTTCCCTTTTTGGAAATGATCATAAATATTTTCACCAATCACAATGCCATCATCCACCAGGATACCAACCACCAGAATCATTCCGAAAAGCGAAAGAATATTGATGGTTATTCCCAAATGAGAGGCCATCATGAAAAATCCGAGAAATGCAACCGGTAAACCCATGGCAACCCAAAATGCTATACGTGGCCTCAGGAATAACGATAATAAAATTACGATTAATAAAAGACCATACCCGGCATTTTTTACCAGTAGTTTGGTCCTTTGCTTCAACACGGTTGCGCGGTTGCTGGTTATATTCAGCTTTATATCTTTATGGCTTTCATTAAAATCGGCAATATATTTTTCAGCCTTGCCGGCAATATTTAGAAAATCTTCATTATTTGTGGATTGTACATCGACCTCAACCGACAACTCACCATTGTAATACGATTTGTCAGGGGTTTCAGACCAACGATCGCGAACCGTGGCAACATCTTTCAAATAAACCACATGGCCTTTATAATTAGCCTTTACTATTACAAAATTCAATTCCTCACCGTGATAACTCCTGTTACGGGCCCGTATAAGGTATTCTTCCTCATCCGTTTTTACCGATCCCCCGGTAATCAAAAGGTTTGCCCGGGCCACGGCATCCGATATTTCTTTAAAAGTCAGATCGTAAGCGCGTAATTTATCTTCGTTAACCGCAATTTCAATCTCTTCAAGGGGAAACCCTGACAACTGAATTTGCGAGACACCATCCATAGCCCTGAAATCAGTCTCAATATCCCGGGCAGTGGCTTTCAGGGTAGTCAAAGGAACATTTTTTCCACTAACCACAAACGAAATAACATCCTGTATACCTTCCTGTTTAGATACTACGGGAGGCTCCATCCCGGAAGGAAATGACGGAACTTTATCCACTGCATTTTTAACGTTGGCCAGTATCACATTCACATCGTATCCTTTGAGTACTTCAACCGTAATAGTTGCCGAATTTTCCATTGACCGCGAAGTAAACCGATCGATACCTACCAAGCCTTTCAGGTTGTTTTCAATTTTCAAAACTACCCCTTCTTCCATTTCCTGAGGCGATGCCCCGGGGTATGCCAGTTGAATAGTAATAATTCGCGACTCAATTAAAGGGAAAAATGATGATTTCATGTTCAGCCCGCCAACAAACCCAAAAACCACAAAGGCAATAATCAGCATGTTTACTGAAACGGGATACTTTATAAAATAGGAAATAATTTTTTTCACAATAGTAAGCTAAATGTTTTTACTCGTATTTATAATGTGTTTTATGGAATCTTTTAATGAGAATTCTTATCATAAATTTATTGTCGATTGCATGAGATAAGCAACCTGGCAATTTTTAAATGTTTAATCACCAGGCATTTTTTCAAGCAGGAATTATTGCATATATATTGAAACCTTCATCCCCTCAAAGGCCTTGGGAACAGGCTTTGCCAGGATGGTTTCGCCGTCTTTTAATCCCCTCACCAAAATGGTTTGATCATTTTGATATACAACCTGAACCTCAGCTAATTGCAGCAGACTATCTTTAACGGTATAAAGTTCATTTTGATTAACTAATAAATTACGCGGCACTTCCATAATATCGTCCAATACTTTCGATTTCAGGTAAGCTTTTAAATACATTCCCTCTTTCAATCCTTTTCCTTTAACTTCAACAAACACATTAACTGTTTGCGAGCTTAAATCTACTTTTTCGTTAATACGGATTATGCGTCCGCTATATTCCTGGTTTTCTTTTTCAAGATTTTTTACCACCACCTGGTCGCCAACTTCCAATTTCGATATAAGAGCACTGTTAACCGAAATCTCCATTTCATAAGTTGTCGGATCGACAAATTCACCTATAAGCTGCCCCGGGCTTACCAGCGAACCAGGAGTAATATTGGCTTCGGTCAGTACGCCATCGTAAGGAGCATAAAAAGTGTATTTGCTGAGTTTAATTTCGAGATTTTTAATAGAATAGTAATTGGTATAAATATTCTTTGAAGCGATAAAAAGCTTTTCTTTTTCAGATTGTGGTTTAGGCAATTCTGCCAATGGTTTTGAGATATCAAAATTATTCAGGTATTGCTGCCATGTTTTAAACGAACCATTATAATCGAGCCGTAAGTCGGGCATAATGGAAACGATCAAATTCTGAAAAGAGCTTTTTTGAGCCAGCAGACTGGTATAAAACTCATCGCTGTTAAGTTTATAAACCAGGTCGCCTTTTGCGAACCAAACACCCGGTTTGAACTCTTTCGATGTTATTTCCAAAACTCCCTGAACCTCAGAATAAAGTTTAATTTTGTTTTTTGCAACCAGGCTACCACTGGCAGGAATGGTTACCGGCATATTCTTATTTTCGACACTGGTGGTATAAGCCAGGGGCGCAGTATGTGCACGGGCTGCCATCACGGGCCTTTTCCTGTTCTTTAATTTGTTTGACAACAAAAACGAAAAAGCTATTAAAACAGCTGCCACAATAATTGTAATGTATTTCTTCATTCTTTACCTCGTTTAAATTAGTTGCATCAGCAACCTTTTGAATCATTTATGTTTTGATGTATTTTTTTAAGTACCTGAATAACAGTATCTATTTCATTATCACTAATATTTTTTTGAAGATCGGAAACCATATCCTCCCTTATATGTTCCGTTTCTGATAAAATTCTTTCACCTCGTGTAGTCAGATAAATCAGGTTAATCCTCTTATCGTCATTTGAGGGAATGCGGGCAATTAAATTCTTTTTTTCAAGCGTATTAAACAACCTTGCAAGCGAGGTTTTATCACGATTTGCAAGACATGCAATTCCATTTTGGGATACCCCGTTATGCTCCGATAATACTTTCAACATTACCCATTGCTCTTTGGTAAGATCGAATCCTTCCACCTTAAGCAGGTGAGTATGATATGAATCAATCATTTTTGAAGTCACTCCCAGCCATGGGAAAATATCATCATTAAATTTTTCCATCTTTCCTTAAAAACGGGTGCGAAAGTATATAAAGTTTTTTATTAGTTGCATATGCAACTATATTTTTTTACCATTAATTTTCATCAGAACCACATATCTGCCTGATATAGTGGTGTTATCGTCGTTTGTTTTATGAATCAAAATTTAGACAGTCATATGATATTCAATTCAATTATCTATTACATTTGCATTGTTTTTTAATAAAAATTTTATGCCGCTGAGTATAAGAAAGGCAGTGCTCGCAGATTTAGATCTGATAGAAAAAATAGAAGATCAGTGTTTTGAAGATTTTCAACGTAGTCCCCGCAGAGCTTTGCGATTAAGTATCACCTCGAGTTTTCAGGGAGTCTGGCTTGCCAGCCTAAAAAAGGGTAATAAAAAAATACCCGTTGGAATGATCGTTTATAACTTTTATCCAAAGACCCTTCGTATTTATTCTGTTGCTGTACTTCCCGAATTTCAGGGACAGGGTTTTGGAAAGGAGCTGTTAGAACATGCTCATAATACAGCTATTAATGCGAATTATGAAAAGATATCGCTTGAAGCTTTGGCCAGCAACAAAAAACTAATTTCATTTTACAACAAAGCCGGTTTTGTTGAAACCGATAAATTACCTGATTATTATGTAAAAGGTAAAGATGCCGTCAGGATGGTTTTGGTGATCAGCGACCCGCAGGAGAAAAAGCCAATCACCAATATTATTGTGGTAGACAACCCTAAAAAATGGAAACTAAACATTGAGGGGCTTCGGATCATCTCGGCTAAAGATTACCTGTCGAATCATGAGTTTCAACTTATAAAAAATGTGCGGATTTTTAATCTTTCGAATTCGTACCGGTACCAAAGCTCGGGCTATTATGTTTCGTTACTGGCCTCAGCCCGTGAACACCGGGCTATACCCAACGTAACCACTATCCGCGATTTCCGGAATGTGTCCATTATCAGAACCATTGCCACTGAAATTGACGATTTGATGCAAAAGACCCTGGAAAAGTATCATGTCGCTCAGGTAAACATTGATATTTATTTCGGGCAGACCATAAATTCATCGTTTCGTAACCTGGGGCAACAATTATATCGCCTGTTCGAAACTCCCCTGCTCCACGTACAATTCCAAAAAACTGACCGCTGGATTATTCAAAAGGTAACACCAATAAGCCACGATAAAATTAGCGATGAAGACTGGGAAAAAATTCAGAATTTTGCACAAAATTACTTCTCGCGGAAGCGTTTTAACCGGCCACGGTTCCAGAATTATAAATACGACCTGGCCATTTTAGTAAATCCGAATGAGAAAAATCCGCCCTCATGTCCGGTAGCTCTTGAAAATTTTAAGAAAGCAGCCAAAAAAACAGGCTTTTATACTGAATTTATTACCAAAGACGACTACGACCGCATTACGGAATTTGATGCATTGTTTATCAGGGAAACCACTTCGGTTAATGATCATACCTACCATTTTTCACGCACGGCTTACGCCGAAGGATTAGTAGTAATTGATGATCCCTGGAGTATTTTACGCTGTTCAAATAAAATTTTCCTGAATGAGCGGATGCTGCAAAATAACATAACCATGCCCAAAAGTTGGGTGCTTGGCAAAGGAATGACCAAGCCCGGATTTTATAAAAATCTTGTATATCCGCTGGTATTAAAACAACCCGATAGCGCCTTTTCACTTGGCGTTACCAAAGTTAATAACCAGCAGGAATTGGAAGAGTCAATAAGCAAATTGTTTAAAAAATCGGATTTAATTATTGCCCAGGAATTTCTTCCTTCTGAATTCGATTGGCGTATTGGTATCTTAGACCAAAAACCTCTTTATGCCTGTAAATATTTTATGGCTAAAAACCACTGGCAAATTGTGGATTGGAATGGCGGAGATTCAAACGATATTTTTGGTGATTCAGAAACCCTGCCATTGGATAAAGTACCTGAACAAATACTTAAAGTAGCTACTAAAGCTGCCTCATTAATGGGCGACGGGCTTTATGGTGTCGACCTCAAATTGATAAACAACAAAGTGTATGTGATAGAGGTTAATGATAATCCCAACATTGATGCTGACATTGAAGATTTAGTACTTAAAGATGAACTCTATCTGAAAGTAATGCAATCTATTTATAACCGGATTGAAATGTCGAGAAATATGGCAAGGTTTGTATCGGTGGAGGCAAATTAACTAAAGCTTTAAATATGTTAGCTTTGCTTTATTAAAATTATCACCAATTTTTTTCTCAATAACTTTCTCAGTTTCATAAGCTCTCTCGTCTTTTGATAAGGATTTGATACTTGAAAGTTTTATGGTCATAGGCTTTCCAGCATAAAGGACCAAAGTACTGTATTTGTATTCCATATTTTGACTTTTAATTACTTACAGATTTACATAACTAAAATACATAGTTAAAACCGTAATGTCAATAGGCGCAGGTGATGTTTTATAAATTATTGAGAAACAGGGTAATGGAGGATAAAATCCAAATTTATCCCTCCTAACCCCCCTCGAGGGAGGACTTTTCCAATTAAGCTTCTCAGCTAAATTTTTAACTATAAATACAATTTTTAAAAGCACTTCTGACGAATCGGAGAAAGTGTCCCCTTGAGGGGACTTTAGGGGTGACTGGGTAAGAATTTACATTTTATATCACCTAAATTTTCCTACTATAAAATAACAGAATTCTTACCAGTCAAACTTTCTTTCAACCGCTTATTATACAAAGCATACGAACCAATAACCACAAAACAGATCAGTGGTAAAATATAGGAAAGGTTAACCCCAACCATATCGATTAAGGCACCCTGAAGCGGCGTAATTACAGCACCACCCAAAATAGCCATAATCAATCCCGATGACCCGACTTTGGTTTCTTCGTCGTTCAAACCTTCGCTACCCATACCAAATATGGTTGGAAACATGAGTGACATAAATGCAGAAATACCTATGAGCGAAAAGACACCAACCAGCCCACCCACAAAAATGACACTTAAGGACAGTAGTCCGGCCATAATTGAGGCTATCAACAATAAGGAATAATCCTTGTACTTTTTCATTAGCATGGTAAAAATCCACCGTGAAAAACCGAAAAGGGCTAATGCAACTGTATGGTATTTCAGCGCCACTTCAGGTGTTACATGCAAATGTGCTGGAATATAAAAATTAGTATAAGTCCAAACTGTTATTTGCGCACCTACATAAAAAAACTGGGCAATAACGGCATAGCTATAATTCTTTTTTCTGAAAAGGTTTTTAAATGTTTTGAATAAATGAATATCTTCATGCGTATCACCCACTTTTGGCATCCGGGTCATAGCTATTAATATCCAAACAACCACTAAGATTGCTGCGATTGACAAGTATGGGAAAATAACAATTCTAAGGGTTTCATTTATCTGACCGGCAGCAATAGAAATATTTCCTGCATCATCAAGCGGCATCTTGGCCATTATCAGGATTTGACATAATAGAATACCCGTAACAGCCCCGATGGGATTGAACGACTGGGCAAAATTTAAGCGCCGTGTAGCGGTTTCCTTTGGTCCCAAAACCAACACATAAGGATTGGCATTAGTCTCCAGAATACTTAATCCTGAGGCCAAAATATAATATGACAGACAGAAAAAAATGAAATGCTGCAACAATGTGGAAGGATATAATAAAAAACATCCGAATGCATACAGCCCTAAGCCCACTAAAACTCCTGTTTTATATGAGAATTTTCGCGATATAATAGCTCCCGGAATGGCCATACAGAAATAGCCAAAATAAAAGGCAAACTGTATTAATGATGCCTGAAAGGTACTGAGTTCCCCAAAAATAGCTTTAAAAACCCTGACCAATGGATCCGTAAGATTGTTGGCGATTCCCCACCACATAAAGCAACTGGCCAGCAATATAAAAGCCGGAACATATTTTTTTTCAAGTAAGACGGGTTTTTGAGTTATTGCATCCATATAAATTTAGTTTTAGTGACAGCCTGTTAAATTAAAAATATTTTTCATGGGTTGCCATTTTTCTGATAAATTATCTGTTAATCGTTTTTGATAGGCATCCATCATTATCTCCCATTCTTCTTGTTTTGGCAATGTTGACAATTTTTTCATTTGTAAATCCCAATCAAAATCATCATCGGTTTCCACAAGCATAAATAAACGATTTTGCCAGCGATAAATTTCCATCTGTCTGATACCTACCTGACGAATTCCTTCCGGTATTTCTTTCCATATTTTACCCGGCGAATGCCATTTTTCATATTCGGCAATTTTAGCGGGATCATTCTGTAAATCGAGAGTTAAACAGTGTTTCATTTTTCAGGATATACTATGTTATAATTACGACATGTTTTTTCCACAGCTTCTTCTATATTTTTATAATTCCCTATTGCCGTTTGTGCAAACAATGAAGCCCCAAGTACCGTCGTTTCAGCTTGTTGAACGATTTTTAGGGGAATGCCCAAAATATTTGCGCGTATTTGGTTCCACAACCGGTTTTTTGAACCGCCTCCGGCAATTATCAAAGAGCTGGCCTTAAACTTACCGGCATTTTGTAATAACTCAAGACTTTCCTTTGTTTTTTTTGACAGCGCTACCAACGCAGCCCTGTATATCTGTGCCCGGTGGGTATGCAAACTCAATCCGGTAATACTACCGGCATTGTTCATAAAATTAGCAGAAAACGCTACGTCTCCAGTATTGTCAATGGTCTCAGCTTCCGAAATCATAATTTCGTATATATTCTTATCTGAAAGTAAAGCATCTGAATAAAAATTCTGTTTTAACCATTCCAACACACCCGAAGCCAGCCATTGCGACCCTGTATTTATTAAACCGGATCGAGCATCCAATTCGTTGGTTAATCCAGCTTTCAATGTTCCTGAACTTAAATCGGCACGTTGGCATCTTGTCATTAAAATCTCCCAGGTTCCCGAATTCAATACCACTTCGTTTTCTCCTACCCCGGAACCTATCAGGGCAAACTGGGTGTCGTGTCCGGCTAAAACAACCGGAGTCCTTTCCTTTAAACCTAATTGTACCGCTATTTCAGTTTTTAAATATCCTGCTATGGTGCCCGGCTCACCCAATTCAAAAAATCTTTCAGGAATTCCGGTCAACCAGAGTATTTCATCAGAAAACGAACGCGTTTTTAAATCGGTAAACATACTCGTTCCGGCCATAGTTGTATCATTCACCAGGGTACCTGTAAGTTTATGTACAAAAATGGATGAAATAAACAGCCATCCTTCCATCTGCTCCAATATTTCAGGCCGGTTTTCTTTTAACCATATCAATACATTGATGGTGTTAAAGCTAAAAGCATTCACACCAGAAATGCTATAGAGTTTTTCCAGGGCAATATATTTACTTATATCCCGCATTATGGGCCCTGTACGCTGACATTGCCATGAAATAACCGGATAAAGAAGATTACCGTTTTTATCAATTGGTGCGCCGTTCACCCCAAAAGTAGTAATGGTTATAGCCCCAATCCTTTTTGCATCAATATTTGATACAACCTGATTAACGCATATGACAAATTTTTGCCATATCTCGTCCACATCCCATATGAGCCCACCCGAAAAAAATGGATCTGACTGCGTTGCATTAGGTAACGAATGCATAGCCTCAATCTGTCCTGATGTATTCATAGCCACAGCTCTTACGTTAGTGGCACCACAATCAAAAACCAGCGTCAGGTTCTTCTTCATTTTTTATTTATATAAAGGTCCGTAGGTTCGGCATGCCCTGAAATCACTACCTTCCTTTTCCATGCCATGCATATTCCAAGCCGATGGCCGATAAATTTGTTCTTCAGGAATATTATGCATATTCACCGCTATCCGAAGCATAGATGCCAATGTAATTAAATCGGCACCAATATGTCCGTAACTGGATGCACAATGATTCGCCCCCCAGTTAGCCATTACCGAATATACGTCAGTAAATGCTCCTTTGCCGGTTAGCCGGGGTGCAAACCACGTGGTCGGCCAGCTGGGATTGGTCCGGTCAGCCAAGATGCGATTGACATTTTCAGGTAACTCTACGGTATAACCTTCAGCAATCTGCAATACCGGTCCTAACCCTTTTATAATATTAATTCGTGAAACAGTTATCGGCATTCCGCCACGGGTTAAAAATTCAGATGAAAATCCCCCTCCCCTGAAATATTCTTTAACGGCAGGACACCAGTTGGTGGCTTTCAAACATTTATCTGCTTCATTTTCTGTGATCTCCCAAAAGGGTTTAATTACGGGATGGCCATTTTGCTCCTGCTGACCCGTAAAATCAAGAGCTGAGGCACCAGAATTAATCAGGTGAATTAATCCATTGGCAGCGCCATCAACAGGTTTATAACCGGTAACCCGCTCAATAGCTTCAGGACTCCAATAAGTACGAATATCTGAAAACATCTGCGCCGTATTGGTCAATAAATAACCGAATAGCATTACTACTCCGTTCAACGAGTCGTTTTCCGTTGCCACCAGATAAGGATTCCGGGTTCCGTTCCAGTCAAAGGAAGAACACAGCATTGCCTCCATAAAGTCACCGTTAGGCTGATGATCCGTCCATTGCCGCTGACCCTGGAATCCTGCCAAAATAGCATTATGTCCGTTTGCCTCTTCACCAAATCCCAATTGTTTGAGTTTAGGATTTCCAACCATTAAATCACGTCCAATAAGGGTCATTTTAACTACCTTTTCCCACTCCGATTCTTTTTGTTCTGTAGTTTTAGGCTGTGTGCTGTAGTCTATACCTTCTTTGCAGTTTTGTTTTACCCATTGCAGGGCTTTTTCATATTCTTGCGGATCATAAATTTCCTCATCAATACGGCGCATGAATTCGCTCATATCAATATATTCGTTGCGCATACCCAGGTACTCCCGGAAAAGATCTTCATTCACAATGGACCCTGCAATTCCCATAGATACAGAACCCATCGACAAATACGATTTTCCTTTCATTAGGGCAACAGCTAATCCAGCCCGCACAAAGCGAAGTATCTTTTCTTTTACATCTCCGGGTATTTCAGAATCATCAGCATCCTGAACATCACGGCCATAAATGCCGAACGCCGGAAGCCCTTTTTGGTTATGCCCGGCCAGCACTGCTGCCAGATAAACAGCACCCGGACGCTCTGTGCCATTAAAACCCCAAACTGCTTTGGGCAAATGCAGATCCATATCCATGGTTTCGCTGCCATAACACCAGCAAGGGGTAACCGTTAACGAAACTCCAACATTTTCGCGTTTAAACTTATCAGCACAGGCTGATGCCTCAGCCACACCACCAATAGTGGAATCAGCAATAATACATTTAACCGAAGTACCATCGGGGTATTTTAATGAAGAGGATATAAGCAATTCTGCAGCCTTTGCCATGTTCATGGTTTGTTCTTCCAGTGATTCACGCACCCCGTTTAAACGACCATCAATGGTGGGACGGATTCCGATTTTTGGATAAATATTCATTTTCTCTGATATTTTTAATTATTTGATTAATCTATAACGAGTTTCGAAGGATTACCCTTACCGGGATCACTTCCTTAACAGTTCCACCTTTATGAATAAATTCCGCGGCCTTGCTACCCATCAACTGAAAATTTGTTGATATAACCGTAATTCCATTGGACACAAACTCATACAATGGTATATCATTATAAGCCAGAATCCCCACATCAGAACCTACTGATAAATCCTGTTGCTGACAGTATTTAAGTACCGTGTACAAATCGGATTGCCGCAAAACAAAAACACTATCGCCTTTTCTTATTTTCAGATCACCGGCATTATAAAAAACCTGGGGTGATTTTTGTATTTTATTACATATCCGGTGATAAGCATCCAGTATAAATGCCGGATGTTTAAGTTTTTTCGGATATACCAGTTTAAAAGTCCCGTACTTCCGAATTTGCTTAACTAAACTGTTGAGCGCATCGTCAACAGAAAACTCAAAGTCCTGCCACACATGGCTATACCTGGATTCATCAGCACCCTGCCAATTACTCACCGGTATGTCAAGTAAAAGCAACTTGGCCGGGTCAATTTTTTTTAGGACTTCTGTAAAACAGAAATCTGTGGTATCAATATTCATTACCACAAAGTAATTATAGCGTAACTGGTTTTCCACAATCACCGATTCGAACAAATGCTGATTATAATGATGAAAAATAAGGTCAACATACCAATCGTTTCCAACAGCCTTATCAAATTCACGATACATTAAATCTTTAAAAGGGCTGTAAAAATCGAGTAACATGAGTACCTTATTCAACTCGCGGTAAACAAAATACCCTTTGGTCGGAGTCGAATCGACAATTTTTCGACGTTTCAGTTCACTATAGGCTTTAAAAACCGTATCGCGCGAAATACCCAACTGCTTGCTTAACTGGTTCACCGAAGGCAGTACGTCTCCTTTATTGTAGTCGGTATTTATTACCCGTAACAACTCATTTATCAGCTGCCGCAGCTTGGTATCACCCGAGTTTAGATTGATAGACAATTGCATTATAACAAAGTTTAGCCTGTGCTGTTCTGTGCTGTTAAAGCTATAAAATATTTTTAATAAATTCATTAAATCACTTTAAAAAAATTGGAATTATAACCAAGCTTCACCTGGTTTTATTCACCCATTTTTATACCGTGCTTAAATCCAATCCATGAGGCATAGAGTTTTACCGAAAAACCATGGTTAAAAAATGGTAAATCATAGGTATAACCGAGATCCTGGTCGGTAAGTGCATATCCACTCATATTCATAATATCGCTTCCCTCAATATCATAACCACAAGCAATTAACAGGAAAACAGGGTTTATTCTTTTATAGTATCGAATTCCTACAGAAAGTGAATAGTGTAAATAACTTGTAAGTCCTGAAGTATTTACCAGTGTTTTCCCGGGATTTAAGGCTTCCGCCATGGACTTTCCATAATCAGATAATTTACCCTGTCCCAACCCGAATTTATCTTCAGTTGAAGCATATAGTGCAAGTGGCCAGGCAGGTTTCCCTTTAATCATACCTATCAGTCCACCTGAAGTAGCCAGTTGTCGTAATGAATTAAATCCAAAACCGTATGAATAGAACTTTCCGGTAAAAAGAGTATCATATACCTGCACGCCATATACCTGATCGGCTCTGCCACCAGGGGTAACCAAGGTGTTCAGTTCAAGCGGTATTTTCAAAGATGTATAGCTCAATCCCCAGTAAAATCCCATAACTTTTTTCGACCAATCCTGATTAATCATTCTTGTAAACGATTTTAAAATATCTACATTAAAATAGGAATGAGTAAAAGCGTAATTTGAAAGAAATCCTGGCTGAAGTTGGCCTGCCCAATCAACTGTTCCCGACATTTTTGAATTTTCAAGCCTGATCCAATAGTTTTTTAAACCAATATACCCGGCATAATTATATGCCTTTCCAACCAGGTTATTGTCAACATCAACGGAAAGACCCATTTTTAATCCAATCTTTTTAATACCAAAGTTCCCTTCATACGAAGACTGCGAACCGAGATCAAAATGGTAATTTAAAAAATCAGTGGGGCCTTTTGTATTCCTGTAAAAAACTTTCCAATTCATGGTTGGTATGTTCGAAATCCCCACAAAGGATGGAATAGTGTCATCATTATTATTTCCTGCTTTACTTTTCAGTAAAGGAAAAAACAGCAAATAAATTATGGCAAAAAACAATTTTTGCATAGTAGAAATGCCTCTGGTTTCGCACCATAAATTTATCTATTATTTGATGGTTTGAACTTTATAAAATGTTAAAGTTCAGTTAAAAAGAATCATCCACATTCACCTTTGATGTTAACTTTGTATGGCAAACTCCTGGCTAGGGAGAATATATTTATTCCAATTTTAAAATTCTGACAAACGATTAATCAATCCCAACCTGCAACTCCACCTGAAACTACAAACTTCATCACCTCAGCCGGAGGGATATCAACCGGTTTTACCTGGTCTTTAGGCACCAGGAACATTTCGCCTGAAAAGGTATAGGAAAAAGGAAAATAAACGCTCACAAAATCCTTGAGTTCCAAATGAGTCAAATCATCCTCCGTTACAAATCCTAGCCTGTGAAAATCGGAAACATTATTTAACTTCACCAGTACCGGTTTGTTAAACTTCCTGTCTTTTCCGGCAAAGGCAGCAAATAAATCGCGAAAAGCGGTATAAATAACTTTGATAATCGGGGCTTTCTCTAAAATTTCATTAAGTAACCATTTAAATGGCTGGGCGATAATACTGCTCCCTAAAAATCCCAGAATAGTAAGCACTACAAAAAGTAAAATAATTCCAAGTCCTGGAATTTTGATATCAATAATTGTATACAGATAATCCTGGATAGTAGTATCAATTACAGTAAATACCATGTATATTATATACCCGGTAAAAACAACAGGTGCTATATATAATAGACCCTGAAGGAAATATGAAAATAATTTTTTCATGGCTGATTATTTACGAAATGTTAAAAGTTTTTTTCTACCATAGGCCTGAAAACCAAATCGTCGAGCGCAGCTTTTGGTGCAGCTTTTAAGTTTGCCAGGATAATATCAGCTACTTCATCAGGATCAAGATAATCGGGCCTCGACTGTACCCTGAATTCTGTATCAACCCCGCCGGGATACACCGATACAATACGAACATTATGCTCCCGCATTTCTTTATTCATTATTTTAGTAACAGCATCAATAGCTGCTTTTGATGCTGTGTAAGCACCGTTCAACTCATTTGCAAACAAACATACCGACGATAAAATATTTACGATTGTACCCTCTTTAGCCTGTTTCATCTTTTTGCCAACTTCCTTCATAAAAATTAAAGGGGCTTTAAAATTCACAGCCATCATCGTATCTAAATCATGCAGATTGATATCAATAACTTCACTTTTTCCGGTATTTAAACCCGCACAATTAATAAGCAAATCAACCGTTGTTAATTTCTGGTAGGCAACACCAATAAATTCCCTGATTTTAGCTTCATCAGCTATATCAAATACCATAGAAAAGTACTTGCAACTATCGTATTTTGCTGCTAAATTCAATACCAATTCCATTTTTTGAGGAGAACGGCCGCAAAAAACCACATTTGCTCCTTCGTTTAAAAGCCTTAACAAAAGACTTTTCCCGATACCGGATGTAGCACCGGTCAATATTACATTCTTATCTTTAAGTATAGTCATAGCTTGATTTATTTCGGGTATCGAAATTACTGTTAAAAGTGGTAAAAGGCAATTTTTTGTTTAACAGGAAATTTTGGAAATGATTATATATCTCGGGGCTGTATCAAAAGTAATTTTTTGTAACTAAACCTCTTCCCTAAAAGGAATTTCAACAATTACGGTAACGCCTGGCAGGCCTGATGTGGCTTTATTATCAACTACCTCAAATTTACAGGATTTTTTAGTAATTGCCTGAAGGTTATTCATCCGTTGCCTGGTTATTTTAGTGGCCATCGAAATATGCCCTTTCTTTTTCCCGGTTTCCTCCATATCGTTTAAACCGCGACCATTATCTTCGACCTTTATTATTAACTTATCATTTCTTCTTTGGAATCCTATGGTAATCGTACCCTGAATTTCATTATCGCGAATTCCATGTTCTATTGAATTTTCAACAAAAGGTTGCACCAGCATAGGAGGTATTAAACAAGTCTGAGGGTCAATTTCATCCGGAATTTCAAAAAAGTAATCAAACCTGCCCTGAAAACGCAATCGTTGTAATCTTAAGTAATCGTCCAGCATTTCAATCTCGTTTTCCAAAAGAATAAAATCAGTTACTGAGCCCATTAAAATATTTCGCATTAAACGCGAAAAATTGACCAGGTATTCCGAAGCAGCTTTTTTATCATTTTTCATAATAAAATTCTGAACCGCGGAAAGGGAATTAAAAATGAAATGCGGATTCAATTGGGCTCTCAGAAGTTTTTGCTCCAATCCTATTTCGCTTAATTTACTGCTTAATCGGCGCTGCCGGTAAGCCAGCGAAACAAACAGAGCAAATAAAACAACCAGTCCTGCTAAAATAAAAAAAGTTAAACGCTGCCGATTCATTTTTAATTTTGCCAGCTCGGCATTTTGCCTCAGATAAACGATTTCGCGTTCCTGCTTTTCTGCTTTATAAAGTACATTTGTAGCATCGATATTTTGTTTTTGCAAATCATGGGTAATGGAATCTTTGTAATCCATTGCCATTAGGCTGAACTTATACGAGTTGTTTGATTCCCCAATAATATTATATAATTCAGCAAGTTTTAATGAAGCATCAAGGGCAAATTTCTTACTACGGATATCAGATGAAACGGTAAAAGCCTTTTTTAAATAGGTTTCAGCCTCACGATATTTTTTCATTGCTATAAAATTATTTCCCAAATTGGTTAGGCTCATACTTTGATAATACATATCGCCTATTGTTTCGAATAATTTCAGCGCTTTAAAAAATTCATCGTTTGCCCTTTTATATTCACCTTTTTCATGATAAACCAAACCCATACCATTATAACAAACTGCTTTTCCCAGTTCAGACCCGATTTTTACATTAGCTTTAAACGAACGGTCTAAATAATACAAGGCCGAATCGGCATTACCCAATGCCAGCCATGACTCACCTAACAGATTTGTATTAATGGCTTCGCCTAAAATATTTGGGTGTTCGGTACCTAAAAATTGCAACGATTTATGAAAATACTCAATGGCGCGTGGATAATCTTTATACTCAACATATACATTCCCCGCTCCGTTATATGAACAATGAATCAGGAAAGTATCTTTTACGGTTTCAGCAAGTTCCAGGGCCTGCATATGTAATTTTAAGGCCTGGGCATTATCGTTTATTCTCCTGAAATTAACCGCCATTTCCTGCAAAGCTCTTGCTTTCAGTAAATTATCATTCATCAGGTTTGCAAGGTTAAGGGCATCTTGCAAAATTTCAACAGCCTCACCGTATTTTGCTGATAATCGGTATCTTTTAGCTACAATGATATATAGGTTATAAAGTTCTTTTTCCTGATGGGCATTTTTCGCCACAGCTATTGCCTCTTTAATGTATTTGTCATCTTCTTCATGAGACAAATTACGAGCAATAAAATCATTTGACAGTTTTTTGAGACTGTCGATTACCTGTAAAGAAATTTTTTGATAATCGCTCTGAGGTACCTTCACAGACCGGGAAGTACAACCCATTAATAAAATGAAGATTAAAATAATGAAGTTTTTCAATGCAGTAATTTTACCGCAAAGTAACAGTTTATTAACAGATTACCAAGAATGAATTTATATACGCAGGCCTATAACAATTATATCATCAATCTGCTCAAATTTCCCTTTCCACGATTCAATGTTTTCATCAAGAATCTTCTTTTGCTCACTCATTGGTTTTTTATGAATACTAAGGAAAAGATCTTTCATGTTTTTAATCATAAATTTGGTGCCTTCCGGGCCACCAAACTGATCGTGGTAACCGTCAGATGAAGAATACAGACAGTCACCCTTTTGCAAATCAAATTCCTGCATGGCAAACGAATAATCCTTTTTAGGATGATAACCGATGGGCATAGAATCAGCTTTTAGCTGAATCATTTTTTTGTTACGGATTATGTACAAGGGGGTATAAGCCCCGGCAAAACTCAGCTTAAGATCTGAGTGATTGATTACAACCAGGGAAAGGTCAATACCATCTTTTGAATCCTCAAGGTTGCCTTTTTGTTTAAGCTGTTGTACTACCTGATCACGCAACCGGTTTAAAATCAGATGAGGTTGGGTTATACCTTCGCCATTAATAATTTCATTCAGAAAAGCGATGCCAAGCATACTCATCAATGCCCCGGGCACACCATGTCCGGTACAATCTGCTACTGCAATAATTGAAAGGTTATTTTTTTCGGCATACCAGTAAAAATCACCACTAACCAAATCACGGGGTTTAAAAAGTATAAAACTGTCGTCGAACTGCTTTTTAAATATTTCCATATCGGGCAATATCGCTGACTGAATTTTTTGAGCATACCGGATACTATTCCTGATATTGATATTCTGTTCCTCAATTTTCATGATATACCGGTTGGTCACCTTTCGCTGGTAAGCAGCGAATGCAGCAAATCCAATACCCCCGATTATCATAATTATACTACTAATAATAAACCATTTTTGCCGGTTCAGTACCAGCTGGCTTAATTCATCTTTCTGTTTCAGTATTAATATCTCACGTTCCTGCTTTTCGCTTTTGTATAGCGCATTCATTCCTTCACTTTTTAAATGGCTACCCTCTGCAGTAATGCTATCTTTATAAAGCATGGCCTGATCAAGAAAATTCAAAGCCAGATTACTCTTACCTGTGTTCCTGTATAGTTGGGCCAAATACGACAGCGATTTAACAATATTCGATTTACTTCCTATATCTTGTGAAATCTTAAGTGCATCCAATAAATGTTCTTCTGATAATTTATAATTGGCAATGGCAAAATAGGCTTTACCCAAATTAAGCTGATTATCTGCAAGATAGATTAAATTACCAACTTCGGTATTTAGTTTAAATGATTCAATATAATGATCAATAGCCTTGTTAAAATCTTTTAAATACATATAAATATTACCCAGCCCATTCTCACAAATTGCCTCTCCCAGCTTTGAACCCATGTGACTATTAATATCGTACGATTTGTGGACATAATATAAGGCTGAATCACTGTTGCCCAGAGCCAGCCATGCTTCACCAATGTTATTGGTATTTATGGCTTCACTCAATGAATTTTTGTATCCGTTTTTTAACAGACTCAACGATTGGTGAAAATACTCAATGGCTTTGGGCATATTATTATAATTAATATATACATTACCTATGCCGTTATTCGAAGTTAAAATAAGAAATGTATCGTGTGCCGTTTCAGCCCATTCCAATGCCTGAAAGTGTAAGTTTAGCGCCTTTGCATTATCATCAATCCTGCGAAAAACCACAGCCATATCACCTTTTAGGTAAGCTTTAAGTTTTTCATCTTCCATCTGGTTAGCAATTTCAATGGCTTTTTGATAAAAATACAAGGCAACCCCAAAATCTGATTTATTCCGGTATCGTTTGCCAACTATACCGTATATTTCCACCTGCCGTTTATGCAGATCTTCATCATCAGCTAAACTAAACGCTTTAAGCAGATAAACATCAAACAGACTATCACTAAAATTCTCAGATTTAAAGTATTGATCCGATAATTCCAATAAACTATCTATTTTATGCTCGGCAACTGAATGCTCAGTATCAATAAAAGAATCCGTCTGGCTGACATGCTTACAACCTAATAAAGCAATAATAATTATGGCTGGCAGAAATTTCACTTCTGTTTTCTTATTCCATTGTAAAAATATAAACTACTGAAACGCTTTTATGTTTTTAAAAAAATAATTTAATATCGCTATTTTCTTATGTTTAAACAAAAATATGAACTTTGAAAACTTTAATCACCCTTAATTTGTGTTTTTTACCGGGAAACCGAAGAAATGATTTTTTTATTCAGATGTTAAATGCTTATTTGTTTTTAAAACATTGAATAAGGGATAGAATTATTTATGAAAACAACTATTTTTGCAACCAAAATTATTAATTGATTTGATTTAAAATAACTAAAATGGGACGCGCATTTGAATATAGAAAAGCAGCAAAGATGAAACGCTGGGACAAAATGTCCAAGATTTTTCCAAAATTGGGTAAAGCAATTACAGTAGCAGCCAAAGAAGGTGGCCCCGATCCGGAACTGAATCCAAAATTGCGTACCGCTATTCAAAATGCCAAGGCTCAAAACATGCCAAAAGATAATATTGAAAATGCCATTAAAAGAGCCCAGGGCAAAGATGCAGCCGCTTATACCGAAATGAGCATTGAAGGGAAAGGTCCCCATGGTGTCCTGGTTTTTGTAGAATGCATGACCGATAATACCACTCGTACCACGGCCAATGTAAAATCATACTTCAATAAAGCAGGTGGAAGTCAGGTACCAAACGGCTCTCTTGAATTTATGTTTAATCGTAAAACAGTAATTGAATTCGAAAAAACCGATTCTATTGATATTGAAGAACTTGAATTGGAATTGATTGATGCAGGACTTGAAGAGATTGAAGAAAACGAAGGTACCCTTTATATTTATGGTGATTATACTAATTTTGGCTCACTGACACAGGCATTTGAGGAAAAAGGCATGGAAGTAAAAGCCACTTTACAACGCATACCAACCTCACCGGTAGAATACAGTGAAGAGCAACTGGAAGATATTGAAAAAATGCTTGATAAACTTGATGACGATGATGATGTTCAGGCAGTTTATACAAACATATTATAATAACCTGATATTAAACACAAAAGGCATTATATCAAAAGTATTTTTAATTGAAATTGCGATATAGCCTGAAATATAACGCAACAATTTATTTTGAGGCCATCCGTTTCAAATTATTTAATTTTGACATCCGGAAACAATAAAACAAAAATTAATGGGTTAGCCTTTTCAGAAAATTACGGCACTATTAATTCGCCGTTTTAAAACACCAAAATCATGCTTGCTTTATACAAAAAAGAGTTAGCCGGTTTTTTCAGCACCTTAACAGGATATATTGTAATTATTGTCTTTTTAATTGCAACCGGCCTTTTTATGTGGGTAATTCCCGGACAAACCAATGTGCTGGATGCCGGCTATTCCAACCTCGACACTTTTTTTGTGCTCTCACCATGGGTTTTCATGTTTCTGATACCCGCCATCACCATGCGCCTTTTTACCGATGAAATTAAAAGCGGTACCATCGAATTGCTGATGACTCGCCCTGTCTCCGATTTTGCAGTAGTTATGGCAAAATACCTGGGAGCCCTGAGTATCGCTATAATTGCTCTAATACCAACGTTTATCTATTTTGCATCTGTTTACTGGTTAGGAAGTCCTGTAGGGAATATGGATATTGGTGGCACCTGGGGTTCGTATATCGGACTGTTTTTAATGGTTTGCCTTTATGCCGCCATTGGAACTTTTTCATCGGCAATTACATCGAATCAGATTGTGGCCTTTATAATTGCCGTATTCTTAACATTCATCTTTTTTATTGGATTCGATTCTTTTAGTATGATATTTGCCAACACCAAAGCTGAGTTTTATCTGCAGGGCTTAAGCATTAACAGACACTATCAGTCGGTATCACGTGGCGTAATTGATACACGCGACCTGGTGTACTTTTTTAGCTTAATTGCCATCTTTTTGATCATAACAAAGTTCAAAATTCAAAGCCGCAAATGGTAGTAAAATCATAACATCATGCAACAAAAGAAATTAAGAAACGATAATATTTTCCAGCTTATAATAACCCTGGCAATAATCGTTTTGCTCACTATTATATCCAACTATTTATTTACCCGTATCGACCTTACATCCGATAAACGGTTTACCCTTTCCGACAATACTAAAGAAATGCTTAAGGGTATTGACGATATTGTTTATTTTAAAGTATATCTCGATGGTGATCTTCCGGCAGGATTTAAACGTCTCCAAAATTCAACAAAAGAAATTCTGGATGAATTCAGGGCTTATGCAAAAGACAATATTCAGTATGAATTTATTGATCCAACAGCAAGTCCCGACCGTAAAACACGAGACAATATATTCCACCAGTTGTATCAAAAAGGACTAAATCCTACAAATTTAAAAGTGAGTGAACAGGGTGGCGGAAATTCCGAAAAGCTAATTTTTCCGGGTATTATCGTTTCGTATCACGGGCAGGAGGTTTCGGTAAATATTCTAAAAAATTACGTTGGAAAGTCGGCCGAAAGAAACTTAAATGAATCAATTCAGGCCCTGGAATATGAACTTACTTTTGCCATTCATCAGTTAACCACCCGGCATGTTCCGCGGATAGGATTTATTGAAGGTCATGGCGAGCTCGACACTATTGAAGTTGATGATTTAGCAAAAACGCTTTCACAATATTATTATCTTGCCAGGGTACCAATTGACGGATACCTTTATAGCTTGCGCGATACCTTAAACCGGAACAAATACGACTTAATTGTAATTGCAAAACCACAGAATAAATTTTCCGAAAATGATAAATTCATTATCGATCAGTACATTATGAATGGTGGGAAAGTTCTTTGGATGATCGACGATGTAAATGTCAATATGGACAGCCTCGCCCATTCGCGGTCCACGGTAGGATTGCCCTACGATCTGAACCTCAACGACATGTTATTTAAGTACGGCATACGCGTTAATCAAACACTGATTCAGGATATACAATGCAACGTAATTCCGGTGAACACTTCCATGGCAGGCCAGGAACCAAGATTTGCACCTGCTCCGTGGATTTATTTCCCGCTGATTTCGCCTTCGCAAAATAACACCATAACCCGAAATCTCGACATGATAAAAACGGAGTTTGTCAATTCGATAGATACTGTAGGCGAAGATCCGGAAATAAAGAAAACAATCCTGCTGACATCGTCGCAGTACAGCCGCTTTGTGACGGCACCAATACTTATTGACCTGTCGATAATAAACGAAAGACCCGACCCGGCCCGGTTCAATAAATCATTTCTCCCGGTCGGGGTGTTGTTGGAAGGAAAATTCCCATCCGTATTTGCCAATCGGATTACCCCGCTCATTAAGAATAATCCTGAATTTGCCTTTAAAGCGAAAAGTGTACCCACTAAAATGATCGTAATTTCTGATGGTGATATTATCCGAAATGATGTTCAGGGGATGGGCAAAAAACAAGAAGCCATACCGCTGGGTTATGACCGGTTTACCAGGAAAACATTCGGCAATAAGGAATTGATACTGAACTGCATCAATTATTTATGCGACATGCAGGGACTTATGGAATCGAGATCGAAAGACTATAAACTCCGACTGCTCGACAGGCCTAAGGTTATGGAACACCGGTTAAAGTGGCAAATTATTAACGTGGTTTTACCTGTTGTATTGGTTATCCTTAGCGGATTGATTTTCATCTATTTCAGGAAAAGGAAATATGCTAAAAAACCTACATTAAAATGAAGAATAAAAAGATTCAGATAATTATACTGTTTGTTTTAATTCTTATTACAGGATATCTGGTTATTACCAACCGGAAAGGAACCATTAAACCCAAATTGCGCGACTTTGCCATTGAAGACACCGCTTCTGTATCCAAAATATTCATGGCCGACAAAGACACCAACACTATTTTATTGGAACGTAAAAAGGGTTACTGGTCGGTAAACACCAACTATGAAGCACGTCAGGACCTGGTCGGCCTTCTGTTAAAAACCCTGTACCGCATGCGGGTGAAAGAACCCGTAGCAAAGGCAGCCCAGGCAAATATTATTAAAAGCCTGGCCGTAAAATCAGTTAAAGTTGAAATTTACCAAAATAATAGGCTTACAAAAACCATGTATGTGGGCGGCCCCACAATGGATTCATACGGAACATATATGATACTTGATAAATCATCAGCCCCGTTTATTATGGAAATTCCGGGTTTCAGAGGATATCTGTCGCCTCGTTTTACCACGCTAATCAATGATTGGCGGTCACAAACCGTTTTCCGTATTCCCATGAATGAAATAAAAAAAGTTACCCTTGAAAATATTAAGACCCCGGTTGAATCATTTGCAGTAACTCAAAATAATGAAAGCATTGGTTTAAAGGATTATAAAAACCAGGTAATCACAAGCTTTGATACCATTGAAGTCAGGAAATTTTTATTGGAATTCCGTCATAAAAATTTTAGTAAATTTATTGAAGATGTACCGGATAAATGGCAGGATTCTATTAAAACCAGTGAGCCTATGTACCTGTTAACTATCGAAAAAACCGACGGCAGTTCACAATGGATAAAAGCTTTTAATAAACCCGGTTGGGGCAAAACCGATTTTTTTGGAAAAGAACTAAAATCCGATCCCGATAATTTTTTTATGCTTACCGACAAAAATGATTTTGTATATGCCCAGTATTTTAGTTTCGATCCGGTGTTCAAAAAAATAAGTGATTTTAAAAAATAATATGCCCTATTATCTATTTTTTTAATAATAATATTTTTGATACTTTTGGTTACACATATTCTAAATAAATCAATATGAATTTTATAGTTTCAAGTTCATCATTATTGCATCACTTACAGGCTGTTAGTCGTGTAATTAGTTCAAAAAATACTTTGCCGATTCTCGATAATTTTCTGTTTCAACTGGCTGGCAGCGAATTAACTATTACCGCTTCCGATTTGGAAACAACTTTAATTACCAAGGTACAACTCGACAGTGCTACTGACGAGGGCGAAGTTGCCATCGATGCCAAGCGTTTAACCACTATTTTAAAAGAGTTTCCTGAACAACCCTTAACATTTAATATCGACAAAGATTCCCTTTCAGTTGATATTATTTCAGAAAATGGTAAGTTTAGCGTAGTCGGTCAAAATGGTTCCGACTTTCCACAACTTCCGGAATTAAAAGGCGGTGTGCATTCTGTATCATTAACCAGCGAGATTTTGAACCAGGGGGTTACAAAAACCCTGTTTGCTGCCTCCGACGATGAATTACGTCCGGTTATGACAGGTGTTTACATTCAACTTTCGCCCGATCATATGACATTTGTAGCATCCGATGCACATAAACTGGTCCGTTATCGCCGTAGTGATGTAAAAGCTGACGAAAGCGCCTCATTTATTCTACCCCAAAAACCGGCTGGATTATTAAAAAATATTCTTCCTAAAGATGATAGCGCGGTTAACCTTCAGTTTGACGACAAAAATGCTTCTGTGGAATTCCAGGGTTATAAACTGGTTTGCCGATTGGTTGAAGGTAGTTATCCAAATTATGAAGCTGTTATTCCAAAAGATAACCCAAATGTACTTACTATCGATCGTCTTGATTTTTATAATTCATTGCGCAGGGTATCGGTATTTTCGAACCAGGCAAGTAACCTCATTAAGTTATCGATGACAGCCAACCAGCTTACCGTATCAGCACAGGATATCGATTTCTCCATTTCAGCTCATGAAAGAGTTCGCTGCCAGTTTGAAGGCGATGATATGGAAATTGGATTCAAATCACTGTTCCTGATCGAAATTCTTGCCAACCTTGCATCTGCAGATGTAGCAATGAATCTCTCAGACCCAACCCGTGCAGGTATTTTGGTTCCCGTTGAAAAAGAAAGCGATAACGAAGATGTTTTAATGCTTTTAATGCCAATGATGATTAACGGATAAAATAAAAAATTAATAAATAGTTGAAAAGGAGCCTTACAGCTCCTTTTTTATTTTAAGTATCGTTGCAATACCGAAATCTTTCACAAAATTATAAAAAAAGCTCTCATCATTAGAGCTGAAATGAGCTTAACCCATTTTTAGCCACACAAATTAAAAATTCTTTCTTTCTAAAATCAAAACATAAAATAGTTGTATATTGTTCATTTAGTGTAAAATACATAATTTTAGATAAAATTACAGCAACTTAAAAAAGAGGAAAGGTGGTATAAATTGTAGTAATCGGCTAATATTTATATCTTTATGGCTGGTAAGTCTAACTAAACATTAATTTAACCATGTGGGGAAAAGCGTTAGCTTTATTTTTTTGTGTTTCATTTTTTTATACTGCATTCGCACAAAATGATATTCAAACTGTTTTGATTGAAAAATACGCTGAAAACAGTTTTAGGGATGGCGATTATGAATTTGCACTGGAAAATTACCTGAAACTTTATGCGAATGACAAAGAAAATATTGACCTGAATTATAAACTGGGAATTTGTTACACGGAAACCACAATTGATAAAAGCAAAGCAATTCCTTACCTTGAATTTGTTGTTCAACACAATAATTTTCCTCCAAAATCATACTATTACCTGGGTCGCGCCTACATGTATAATTACCGCTTTACGGTGGCTGTTGATGCCTTTTACGAATATAAAATGATGGGCGTTGAAGAAGCTACTTTAACCGAAACCGACCGCCTAATCCAGATGTGTTACGATGCCTTGCTAAGGATTAACACGCCCAGCAATGTTTCTTTTGAATTGCTCGATTCCACCGTCAATTCAAAATATGACGATTTTTATCCTTTTGTAGATGCAAACGGAACAAATCTCGTTTTTGCATCAAACAGAACTTATGTTAAAGAATTTGAAGATTATATATCGAACGATTTTTTCAGCGAATATAAAAAAGGATCATGGTCATCGGCCTCTCCACTACCGGTAAATACATACGATAGAGATGAAATAGTGGGTATGACCCCCGACGGTGAGAAAATTCTGGTATATACCGATGGAGACTATGCCAATAATGATGTAAAAATGGTAATCAGAAAAGGATCGAAATTTATTAATGCCGACAAATCGGAGTTACCCACCGATTTAAATACGGATGGTGTAGAAATGGGAGCCTGCCTTTCGCCTGACGGCAATACCATTTATTTCGCCAGTGACCGGCGTGGCGGACTTGGCGGATTGGATTTATACTGGGCCAAAAAAGATGCCAGCGGTAAGTGGATGCCGTCAGAAAATTTAGGATTTATAATAAATACCGAATATGATGAGAATTATCCCAGCCTGAGTCCCGATGGCAAAAGGCTGTATTTTGCTTCAAAAGGCCATCCCGGAATTGGGGAATACGATATTTATGTAACTTCATACATTGACTCCCTAAAGTCATGGACAAATCCCAGGAACCTGGGTTTTCCTATAAATACACCTCTGGACAATACAACTATATCGTTTGCCGCTGATGGTAAAACCGCATATGTGGCTGCGAACCGAAAAGAAGGTTATGGCAAACTGGATATTTATAAGCTTACATTTGGTGATGAAAACAAATCTGTTATCGTCATGGTTACCGTAATGGTTGGGACTGAAAGCAACAGTGTACCTTATTCGGAAGATTTCCTGAAAGCATATGGAACTTTTTACGACAAGTTCGGCAATATTATAGCCCAACTTCCTGTTGAAACCGATGGTGGATATTTCTTTGGTACCCTGTACCCCGGCACATACAAGCTTGAAGTAAAATTTGACGGCTACAAAGAAGGGCATACCGAAACCCTGGTTATTGGTGAAGATAAAGTTGGCGGAGATGCTGTTTCATTAACTGTTTATTTAAAACAATAGCTATGAAAATTTATAATTATTCATTAATCGTGGTATTTTTCTTCGCTACAATTCTTACTGCTTTTGCCCAACAGGAAGATCGTGAAGCCAATTTTCATTTTAAATCCGAAAACTATCCGGTAGCGATAAAGCTTTACGAGAAACTTTACGCAAAAGATACCGCCAACAAGGAATATAATTATAAACTGGGATATAGTTACTTACAATGCAACAACAATCCACCGGCAGCACTTACACACCTGTTGATAGTTCAGGATGATCATAAAACAGATGCCGAATTTCAGTTTTTGCTTGGAAGAGCCTACCTGTATAACTATAAATTTGGCAAGGCCAAAACCTGTTTCGATGCTGCTAAAAATCTGGCTGGTAAAGATGAAGACTTAAAAACAAATGCCGAAACCTGGCACCAAATGTCTGAAAATGCGGAACGTATGGTAAAATCGCCGCTTGATGTAACATTTGTCAATATGGGCAAATATATAAATACCGATATGGACGAGATCACACCATTTGTAACCCCCGACAATGACATGCTTTTATATACAACCAATAAAAAGTACGACAGCAAATTCTTTATCTATATTAATAACGTTTATTATTCTATGCACGATAATGGTGTCTTTAAAAAAGGTAAACCGTTGGGTGCCGTTAATTCTGTTGACGATGAATTCATGGCAGGTATTTCCTTGAATAATGAAAACATTTATGTACAACTCCAAGGATTTGAGGGATTTCAGGATTTAGTTTGTTCAGAACGTAAATTGAAGGGCTTCAGAGGAAAAGAAGGGCTTGGCGACAATGTTAACAGTAAATTCGCAGAATTTGCAGCCTGTGAGACGGTAACCGGAGACACCTTGTTTTTTTCCAGCAACCGTGAAGGAGGTATGGGTGGCATGGATATCTATTACAGTCTGAAATTACCCACGGGTGATTGGGGTATTGCCCGCAACGCCGGTGATAAGATAAACTCCCCCTATGACGATGATTTCCCGGTACTTTCAACCGATGAAAGCAAGATGTATTTTACTTCGAACCGTCCCGAATCAATGGGTGGCTACGATATATTTGAATGCGATATAAACGAAACAACTCATGAATTTGGTGAACCCAAAAATATAGGTTATCCCCTCAACAATGTTTTTGATAATAAAACCATTGCATTCTCTGATAATGAAAGATACGCATATGTTTCAGCCATAAAACCCGATGGGTTCGGTTATAATGATTTATACCAGGTTATCTTTAATCAAAAAGACCCATCGGTTAAAATTTTAATTTTTGATTTCAAAAAACAAGAGGGTGAAAACCTTGTACCATTTGCCACTGCAGATACAACATTGAAAATAATGTCATATCAAAAAGGCAAGGTGGAATTTGGTGAATATGCTTATGATACCATCAATAGCAGGGCAACCATTGCTTTCCCTCCCGGAACCTATAATGTTGAAATTACTGGTAAAAATATCGAAACCAACGCACAAAAAGTAGTAGTTCCCGATGAACCCACAGGTAACAAAATCGATAAACAAGAGGTTATACTACAACTGAAAAAATAGTTCCCGGGTTTTTTCATCCCACTCACTTTGTTACCTTTGTCCAAAAAACAGGAAATATGGAATTAAACCTGAAAAAACCCATAGTTTTCTTCGATTTGGAGACTACCGGGATCGATATAGTTAACGACAGGATTGTTGAAATATCGTACCTGAAAGTTTTTCCTGATGGTAAAGAAGAACAGGAAACCCAAAGAATAAATCCAGAAATGCATATCCCGGAAAATGCCTCAGCCATACATGGTATTTTGGATGAAGATGTTAAGGATATGCCCCCGTTTAAGGAATATGCGAAAACCTTTTCAAAAATCCTTGAAGGTTCTGACTTAGGGGGATTTAATTCAAATAAGTTCGATATCCCGTTGCTGGCCGAAGAGTTTCTGCGGGTGGGCATTGATTTTGATTTTAAAAAACGGAAGTTTATTGATGTACAGGTGATTTTTCACAAAATGGAACGACGTACGCTTTCAGCCGCATACAAATTTTATTGTGGCATGGAACTGGAAGGTGCCCATGGTGCCGCTGCGGATACAAAAGCTACCTACGAAGTTTTAAAAGCACAACTCGACATGTACAAAGGGGCTGATTTTGAAGAACCAGACGGTAAAAAATCACAACCCGTTGTAAATGATATCGAAGCTTTGTCAAATTTCTCCTCGCATAACCAGAATGTTGACTTTGCTGGTAGAATTATATATGATGATAAAGGTGTTGAGGTATTTAATTTTGGCAAATACAGAGGTGTTCCGGTTGAAAAAGTTTTTGAAAAGGACCCGGGATATTATGGCTGGATGCTTAACAGTGAGTTCCCATTATATACCAAAAAGGTTCTGACTCAAATAAAACTTAGAGCTATGCAAAAATAACAGCTCAAACCTGCAGGTTTAATTATATTTATTCATTACTCAATTTTTTCTAAGTAAAATATATGAAAATAATAGCTATTGGCCGCAATTATAGCGAACACGCAAAAGAGCTAAATAACCCGGTTCCTGATGAACCTGTTATTTTTTTGATGCCCGAAACGGCCCTTTTACAAAAAAATCAACCATTTTTTTACCCTGATTTTTCACAAGATGTTCATTACGAAGTAGAACTGGTGGTTAAAATTAACAAACTGGGTAAAAATATTGCCGAGAAATTTGCGCACCGGTACTATGATGAAATTGGAATAGGTATCGATTTTACTGCCCGTGATGTACAAAGTAAACTCAAGAGCAAAGGTCTTCCCTGGGAAAAAGCAAAAGCATTCGATGGCGCAGCACCTATAGGTCGGTTCGTGGCAAAAAATGAATTACCTGACACAGGAAATATCTCATTCAGCCTTGAAAAAAATGGCGAGATTATGCAACAGGGCAATTCAGGCGATATGATACATTCTATTGATGCTATTATTGCTCATGTATCACAATATTTTACGCTTAAAATTGGCGATTTAATATTTACCGGTACGCCGGCAGGTGTTGGGCCTGTAAAAATTGGGGACGAACTCGTAGCAAAAATTGAGGGAAATGAATTATTAACAGTTCAGGTTAAATAATATGTTGTAAGTTTAAGTTAACCGTAGTTGCCAAGGTTTTACCCGTAGGTTGAAAAAGCTTAATTTTTAATTGAAACAGTTCTGTCAATAAAATCACCCTAACAATCAAAATAAAAATACATTAATTGTTTTACATATAATTATTACGCATATTTGAACCTTGAATGTTTTATTAGCAAATTGAAATGAAACGTGCGATATTTTTAATTATAGCTTTTATAGGGTTTATATCCTGTAATACCCAAAAAAAAGCCGCCAGTACAACTCCTGATGAAACTACAAAACTCGTAGTTTCATATGACCAGACTCCCGGAATGAGTAAAGAAACCCCTGAATATACCATTGAACTTTATTCAAACCGACAAATGTATTTAACTGCGAAAAAAAATCTTGATAAGGAGGGTAAATACCTCCGGACTTTAACTCAAAATGAATACAATCAGATAATTACTGCCTTTAATAATGCAAATTTTTTCAAGTTCCAGGATGAATATACTTCACCTTCGACTGACCTCCCCACCCGATATTTATTCTTTTCAAACAATGGAAAAGAAAAAAAAGTTAAAGATTATGATGGGGCACCCGATCAGTTAAAAGAGCTGGAACTTTTAATTCAATCATTTCTCGACAGGGTAGGCTGGGAAAAAATGTCGTGGTAACTCATGAGATTTGACCAGCCTCTGGTTCATGGCACATTTATAAATCGATACAAACGTTTTTTAACTGAAGTATTACTCGATAATGGTAAGCACGTTATGGCTCATTGTACTAATTCCGGTACAATGAAAAGTTGCCTTGAAGCAGGAGCGGAAGTTTACCTTTCAGAAAATAATAACCCCGCACGCAAAACCCGGTATACCTGGGAAATGATAAAAATTAACAATAACTGGGTGGGAATCAATACACTCTGGCCAAACGAAATTGCGTATGAAGCAATTAAGGCTAATCGGGTTAAACAGCTTCCCCGATATAATATGGTAAAAAGGGAAGTGAAATTTAATGACAGCCGTTTCGATATCTATTGTGAATGTGAAACCGAAAAATGCTTTATTGAAGTAAAAAATGTTACCTACAAAGCAAACGAATATGCGTTATTCCCTGATGCCGTTACCACCAGGGGCCAAAAGCACCTGAATACCTTAATTGAAGTAAAAAAACAGGGGATGCGTGCGGTAATGTTATACATCATTCAACGAATGGATGTTAATTGTTTTGGCCCGGCTACACATATTGATTCTGATTATTCCAAACTTCTAAAGAAAGCTGTTAATCAAGGCATTGAAATTATAGCTTTGCAAGCCCGGGTTACTCCCCAAGGCATAGAAATAGCAGGTGAATTACCGGTCGATTTAAATACTTAAGCTGGTTTTTTATCATGAGAGAACCCGTTTATACGATTTATTTTAAATCGAATCCGCAATCGAAATATTTTAGTCAGTTTTTGAATAGCCGTATTGGTAATAGTTATTTTATGCTGATATATCAAAGCCATAAAATAGAAAAATATCAGGTTAACCACTGCCTGCCATAAGGTAGATTCAAGTACGTTGGGTGTACGTCCAAAATAATGAATGGCAAATAAAATTAAAAAAGCCTGTATGGTTGGAATTACCGTTGCCAGTATAAGAGAAATTGAACTCCGGGGATTTTGTTTAGCAAGCCGTTCGCACGAACGTGTATTATAACCTGCCATAAACAGATTAAAGAAAAACTGTTTCCAAAAGCTTGCAAATGCAGGCCAAAATCCATGCTCATAGTTAATAAAAAAAACAATGGTGCCGGTGATTATTCCGGAAAGCACCCCCATCTTAAAATTAAATATCCTGTTTAAATAGCACCATACTTTTAAATACGAATTTGTTTTATACCTTGTCCTGTCGAAAACCATCAGCGAATTTTGGGTTTTTGGTTTATCCAAAAATAGAAATTATATTAAATTATTAAACAAAATAATTAATAAAGCGTATTTAGGAATTAATAAACAGTGTGTGGTGAATAGACTTCTTCTTTCATTTGTTTTTGTTTTTAGCTTAATTTATACTTACGCCTTCGATCTTGATTACAGGTTTCATCATCTTGACCTGGAAAACGGGTTACCCCAAAGTTCAGTTTTAAGCGTATTTGAAGATTCACGGGGTTTTATCTGGTTGGGTACTTATGATGGGCTTTGCCGTTTCGACGGAAAACAATTAAAGGTATTCCTGCCTAAAGAAAATGACAATTATACTATTGATGCCGGATCAATATACAAAATCCAGGAAGGTTTCGATCACAAAATTTACATTGCATCCGCAGGTGGATTAAATGTATATGATCCTTATACTGAGTTTTTTAAGTATTATATAACGGATTCCACTCCAAGCTCAATTGCAGGAAATATTATTTATGATATTCTGGTTTCTTCCGATAGTTCTGTTTGGATTGCTACCTATGACGGAGTCAGTCATTATTTTCCAAAAAACCAGACTTTTAAAACATACCCTTTCGGCGAAAAACGCGAGCATGGTTATCCGGAATATACTGCGGTTTCATTATATGAAGACGATAATAAAAATATCTGGATCGGAACTTATGGAGGTGGTTTGTGCTTATTTGATAAGAAAGATGAAAGTTTTACCCTTTTCGAAAATAAGCTGAACTCTGATAATTTATATAATGATAATGTCATCAACCAGATTCAACCGGGTAATGAGAATAATATTATTTTGGTAACAGAAGGGGAGACTTTTAGATTTAACTTAAAGAACAGAACCTATTACAAAGCTTTTCATAAAAATATTATAGCCTCTTCGGTAACACTTGACACGAATAAAAATATTTGGGTCGCCACAAGAAATAATGGCCTTTATGTAATCGATCAAAGTGGTATAATTCAGCACATCACTCATATTTCGGATAATAATTTATCGTTGCCATCAAATAATCTGAATCTGGTTTACTGTGATAATAAATCGAATATGTGGGTGGGCTTGATAAACAAGGGAGTTGCTTTTATAAATATAAACCAGGAGCATTTTTATAATTATTTTAAGAAAAACAATAGCAACTCGCTCATTGGAAATGAAGTTTTTGGATTGGCTGAGGATAATACTGGAAATATTTGGGCTGGTACGGTAAATGGGTTAAGTATATTTAATCCTGTCACTAATAATTTTAAAAACTTATCAGCCGGACAAAATAATTCAATAAGTGATAACAGCATTTGGGATATATTATATGACCGGGATGGTTACATGTGGCTGGGTACTTCGAAAGGAGTTGACCGGTATTCATTCAAAACCGGAAAGTTTAAACATTTTGAACATAATTCACAGGATTCAAACTCGCTACCCAGTAACGAAATTTATTTTCAGGAACGCGACAGTCAGGGTAATATCTGGATAGGATCGTATCAGGGACTGGCCCGTTACTCTAAAAAAAACGGTAAGTGGACATCCTATAATTCAACCAAAAACAGAGCATTTGCTAATAAAATAATCTGGGCGATTTATTCCGACTCACAAAACCGCTTATGGATAGGTACCGATATGGGCTTGTACAAATATGAACCCCAAAAAGACAGATTTAGCATTTTTGGTACTGTTAATGACTCTAACAGATATCTTTCGCAGGCTGAAATAGGCTATATAATTGAGGATAGCGAAAATAACCTTTGGTTGAGCACGCAAATGGGACTGGTGAAATATAACCCGGAGACCAACCGGATGAAACGCTTCACCATTGAAGACGGTCTGCCCAGTAATGTAATATATGGGATTATTGAAAAAGGTAATTATATATGGTTCACCTCAAACAAGGGATTAACCAAAATGAATAAGTATACATATTCTCTTGCAAATTTTGATAGTAATGATGGCTTACAAAGTAATGAATTTAATAAAGCCACTTTAAAATTAAAAAATGGCTATTTTATGTTTGGAGGTATTAATGGCATTACTATGTTCAATCCTGATGAAATAATGGATGAACCCGTAGAACCCGACCTGTATTTCACAAGCCTTAGTCTTAACGGAGAATTGGTACATCCTAATGATAAACGATTTGGTTTAACTCCTCTTACTGAATCGGTTGTGTTTGCTAACAGGATCGACCTGAGCTACAATGAAAAGCTGGTGGTTATCGATTTTGCCGCACTTGAATATCCGTTGAATAAAAAAATAAAATACAGGTACCGCATTTTACCTAACTCTAAAAACTGGATTTCATTAAATGATAAAAATTCTGTTACTTTCACCAACTTCCCTCCCGGAAAGTACAAACTCGAAATTCAATGTACAACTAGCGAACAGGTTTGGCTAAATAAAACAAAATCGCTGCTTATAGTGGTTCACCCTCCATTTTACATGCAAAAATGGTTTTATTTAATTGAAGTATTAATAGCATTCCTTTTAATATTCTTGTATGTACGACGTCGGATGGCACGTATCGAGAAAACCAACCACAGACTTGAGCAAATTGTCAGGGAACGTACAGAAGAAATCAGCGCACAAAAAGAAGAGCTTGAAATTCAACGTGACAGAATCTCGGAACAAAAAACCAAAATTGAAAAATTTGCCGAAGACCTTGAGAATAAAGTAATGCTAAGAACAGAAGAATTACTTGTTGCAAAAGAAAATGCTGAAGAATCGGACCGGTTAAAATCGGCATTTTTGGCAAATATGAGCCACGAAATCAGAACGCCGATGAATGCTATAATAGGATTTTCTGATCTTCTGTCGTCTCCGGGACTATCGGATGACGAAAAGAAAGCCTACATAGACTTAATTCGCACCAACAGTGATACGTTATTGAATTTATTAAATGACATAATTGATATTTCTTTAATTGAATCGGGAAAGATTTTTATTTCTCCCAAAGAGGTTTCTGTTACAAAGCTTTTAACAAAAATTTATGACGAATACAAACATAAAAAGATTCTTTTAGATAAACCAAGGATTAATTTCACGCTTGATATCTCATCCGTTGTTGATTATGCTATTTATATTGATTCGTTCAGATTCCGGCAAATTGTCGGAAATCTGGTTTCGAATGCCATAAAATATACTTCAGACGGCAAAGTTGAAATATCGGCTTACAATTCGAACAATAACCTTTTAATCACAGTTAAGGACACCGGAATTGGCATACATCCTGAACATCACGACAAAATATTCGACCGTTTTCATAAAATAGACGATAGTGATACCAATCCTTACCGGGGAAGCGGATTAGGTTTGGCTATTTCAAAGAACCTGGTGGAACTTATGGGCGGCAAAATCTGGTTGGAATCTGAGCCCTTTGTTGGATCAACTTTCTATTTAAGTTTTCCGGGAATTCACCCACATTCCCCAAAGTAATCCGCATACATTTTCGTTATTAATTTAATTCAGGAAATCATCCCTCAATATTGCTTTCCGAACGATCAATCAATGATTGAGGTAATTGTTTTGTAGATTTTGCCCCCAGGTTTTTCAATTCTTCGGCCCGGCGAACCAAATTACCTTTTCCCTCACTCAATTTGTTCATGGAAGCTTCGTACGATTTTTGGGTTTGCTTTAATTTGTTGCCCACATCAATTAAATCATCAATTAAACCCACAAATTTATCGTATAAATCACCACTCTTTTTTGCAATTTCAAGGGCATTCCGGGTCTGATTTTCCTGTCGCCATATAGACGAAATGGTTAAAAGCGTGGCAATTAAAGTAGATGGGCTTACAATAACAATTTTACTATCCCAGGCAAAATTAAATAAACGGGTATCCTCTTTTACAGCTATACTAAATGATGACTCAATGGGCAAAAACATTAACACATATTCGGGTGAGTTTATTCCATCAAGAGTATAATATTGCTTATCGGATAATTCCTTAATGTGCGATTTAATTGAGTCGAGGTGTAACTTTAAAAACTTTTCATAATCTTCCTGTGTTTGAGAATTAACTAACTGCTCATAGGCAACAAGCGAAACCTTGGAATCAATAATTATATTCTTGTTTTCAGGAAGGTAAACTACTACATCGGGCTGGTATTTTTTTCCTTCATTATTAATCAAACTAACCTGGGTTTTATATTCTCTTTCTTTTTCAAGACCACTGTTTTCAAGGATACGCTCAAGAATAACCTCACCCCAGTTTCCCTGCTTTTTCACATCTCCTTTTAAAGCTTTGGTTAAATTATTAGCCTCCTCACTAATTTTGGCGTTCAAATCGTAAAGTTTTTTAATTTCAGCCTGTAAATCAGTCCGGTCCTTAACGTTCTTCACATAGGTCTCCTCTACCTTTTTCTCAAAATCCTTCAATTTCTCGTTTAAAGGTTTTAATACCTGGTCAAGGTTGTCTTTATTCTGCTGGGTAAATTTCTGTGTCTTTTCTTCAAGAATTTTATTTGCCAGGTTGGTAAAATGTTCGGTGGATTGCTTTTGCATTTGCTCAATCTCATTTTTCTGATTATCGAGCTTATCTTTAAGATTTTTAAAATCGGTGCGGCTTTCTGCCAGCAAGGCATTTAATTTAATTACATTTTCTCTTTCACCCTGTAAACCCGATTTTGATTCATCAAGTTGTTCTTTTAATGTTGTATGGCGTTCCAAAGCAATTTGAAGCTCAGTGTTTTTTTCACCCAATTCCTGTTCAATGGCCAATAATCTTATTTCAGCATCTGATTTTTTGCTCTTTTGGATTTTCAATACTAAAAAAGCGATAAATGCTCCCAATATTAATCCAATGGCTAAGTACAATAATTCCATCTGTTTATATTTAATTTTTATTGATATTAATTTTCATTTCATTGTTAAATTTACAATTATCCTGACAAGGAATTGCCTCAAAATTCTTTTAATAAAAAGCAATACTATTATTGCCTGTTCATGTTAATTATATTGTTATTTTAGCATAATTTTTCAAAATGAAGTCATTTCAAATTATATGGTTTTTAATTCCTTTGTACAGCATCGGCTTATCCCAATCGCTGTCTGATTCCCTGATTTTTTCCGATTCAACAAAAAGCACGGAGGAAAAGATTTCAAAAGTATTCGAATTTTGTGAAAGCAATTTAGATAAAAATCCCGGACAAGTGTATCAAATACTTTCCAAAAGCCGAAATAGGATGCCCGAAAAAATTTCTGAAAAAGCAACAGCAAAATTTGACTATTATCTTGCTCAATATTTTTATAATGTTGAATTAATTGATAGCGCATATTTTTATTTTAATCAATCAGACAGTTTAAAAACATTTTTGACCCAAAAGCAGGTCTTCAACACATTGTTAAATCTATCTGTTATTTCGTCGGTTAAAGGGGAATTAAAAATTTCTACCGAATTCCTGGCAAAAGCCGGAAAGTATATCGAAAATAGTTCAAATGATACATTTAAAGGATTGGTTTTTCAACAAATGGCCTACTTAAAAATGCTTGACAGCAATTATCCGGAAGCATCAACCCTTTATCAAAATGCGCTTAATAAGTTTCGGTCAACCAACGACACCCTGAATACTGGCTTGGTATTTACAAAAATTGCAGAATTATACTCTATAATGGGCAATTATCCCCTGGCTACCGATTACCTTGAAAAAGCTGAACACCTGTTTCAAAAAACTGACAATAAAAAATATCTGGGTCGCTGCCTCCTTCAAAAGGGCAAAACACAAATGATGGCAGCAAAATATAATGATGCATTTACTTCGCTCACCAAAGCCGAGAATTTGCTGATATCAGTTAACGATAGCCTAAACTTAGCTACAACCTATATTAAACTGGCAAAAACCAGCGAATTGCTTAAGAATTTTAATGAATGTGCTTTATATCTGAATAATGCTGTTACAATTGCCCAGGCTTTAAAAAGCAGTGAATTAGAAGCAGAAGTTTACGCTGGTTTTGGTGATATGTATGCCTCAACCGGCAATTTGTATAAAGCAGTAAGGTATTACAATCGTTGTCTTTCCACATTTAACGGATCAGATAATAAAAATTTGCGCTGTGATATATATTTAAAATTATCGAATAATTATTCCTTATTAAAAAAGTTCGACAATGCATACAAATTCCAGGTTTTGTATAATGCCGTCGATCGTAGTATTTTAATGGAAAAAAACTCGGAATATACTGCCCGGATGGATAAACAACTGGATGATGTAATTAAAAATGCAGAAAACGAAAAAAAAGTATTGCAAACCGAATTATCGCTTCTGGGGGAAAGCAAACATAAAAAAGAGACCATTACCAAATTGCTGATTTTAGGATTATTTATGAGTGTCTTAGTCTTAATTTACCTGGTATTTAGAATCAGAAATAAGAATTTGCTTCGGGTAAAAGAACTAACTGAGAAAATTAATGATCAAAAAATCAGGCTTAAAAAAAGCCAGAACGACTACGAAAAATTTAAGAAAACCTCAGACAGAATACTTAATATAACCACAAACAATATGTGGGAACCTTTTTTAGTACTCGACAAGCTTTCAGAAGAAATTCAGATTCAGGATAATACAAAGCAAAATTATTCACTGGAATCCTTCTCTGAAAACGATCAGCTGATAATGGCCCGAAATCTATTGGAAAATGTTCTTTATTGGGCTAAAAACCAACTGGGTCTGCTTGATTTTCATCCTCAAAATTATATGGGCGAAGAGATAATAAAACCAATAGTTGCCATCCAAATGCTACGCGCCAGGGCGAAAAATATCGAAATTGAATTAAAACCAAACAGTCAGGCTCTTATTTATGCTGATAAAACTTTACTTCAGGTAGCATTAAGGAATATTATTGAAAATGCCCTGAAATTCTCCACCGAAAATGGTAAGGTCATTATTGAAATTCACGATAATAATAAAATTACCGAGATTATTGTGAAAGATAACGGAGTGGGTATGACCCGCGAACAGATTAACATGCTATTTGTAAAGGAGAAACCCTACTTTGCCTCTGGTACTCATGGAGAAAAAGGTGCTGGCATAGGGTTAGCCCTTACCAAAGTTTTTATTGAACGAAATTTTGGAAATCTCCATATTGAAAGTTCCATTGCACGTGGCACTATAGTTAAAGTAAGCCTTCCCTCAATTTCAGGATATAGTTAGTACTTATTGGAAAACTCCGGATTTTCATCAAATAAATCTCATGAACAATAAAATATACTATTACCCGTAATATTAACGATTGAATAAACCAGGTATTATCTATTCCGGTTTATCAACGTTTTCGTTTTTTTTATAAAATATTGTGGATATATTACTGAATAAACCCATTAAACTTTAAAAAAATATTTAGCTTTATTAAAATTTGAAATTTATTATAAACTGCTTACTAGAAAAAAATGAGAAAATTTACTTTACTTTTCGTTTTCCTGGCGTTCACAAGCTTAACATTTGCTCAATCAGAATGTGGCTATACTCATGGAGGAACACCGGAAAAGGCCATAAAAAACTTACACCCCAAGTCATTAGGGGTTTTAATTTGGTCTGAAGATTTTAACGGTACAAAATGGAATTCAACCGTTGTTAGTGATCAAAATGGGTACAAGTATAATACAGCCGCTTCACTACCTGAAGGCTGGTCGGTTTCTGAAAAATATAAAGGTCTGACTGCTAATCCGGATTATGGTTATTTCCACTGGTCTGACGTAGGCCCTCGTGGTGCTTACACCTCAGATGATCCGTTTAAACCTTTTAATGATTTGCTTCAGGTTTTCCCCGACGGCACCACAATTAACAATGGATTCATGATGTTGGAAAGTGATTTTGCAAATACAACAGAACAAGGTCAAATAACATCCAGTCCTGTAGACATGGACTCATACATTCAATATGGCCCAATTGATTTTTCAGCCTATAATGGCGCTATATTTAATGTAAAAACGATGTATCGGTATTGCTGCTCCAGCACTGACTCAAAATTAGAATTAGAAATCAGCAACAATTATGACCCAACAACAAAAATTGGCGATTGGATAGATATAGCCCTGAATGTTTTAACTCAACCTTCGGAATATACTCGCGCTGCAGAAAGGGATTTCTATAAAAACATCAGTAAATATATTGGTACCGGAGCTCAAAGTAAAGCCGTTTATTTCAGATTAAGACAAATCGCGGCAAGTCATTATTTTTGGATTTTTGATGATATAAAATTTTATGAGCCCCCAAAAAACGACCTTGTGCTTAAGGATGGATTTGCCGATTATATTTTAGATGCAGAAAATGGCTATCCCGTAAGCAATACACCATCCAATAATTTTTGGGGTGGATTTACGGAAATTCCCTTATCCGTTACCGGACCTTTCATAAAATTCAGGGCTGCTGTTGAAAATAACGGATATAGTGATGCTACCAACGCAAAAGCGGAAGTTAGTATTTCTAAAGATGGTGTAAATGACTATTCAGCTTCTTCTACTCCGAAAACTGTATCAGCATTTGGGTTAGATACTTTAAAAATTACGACCTCGTACACCCCTTCAGATGTAGCAAATTACCAGGTTTCATTAACGGTAAGCATGGATGGGGACGATGAACAACCTGATGACAATACCTGGTTATACAATTTCCAGGTAACCGCTTCACGTTATTCCAGAGTTCGTCATGGTTATGAAAGTAGATTCTGGGCTGCAAGTCCAGGTGACTGGGTTGATGGCGGATACGATGGCGATGCCTGCATTCAGGAATTTCTACTTCCAAATGACGGCACCAAAGTAAGAGGTGTTAGTGTATATATTTCCGACTACAGCGGATCAACGGCTGAATTACAGTCTATTAATAATGGAGAATTCTCCATGATTGGCCGCTTATACAAAGTAGACCAAACCGGTAATATTGTTGATGCAGGAATTAAATCTCAACTCTACAGTTTATCTATCAGCGATACCGCTAAATGGATTACCCTGAAATATATTGATGAAGGCAACCTTGTATTATCGGCCGGAGAATATTTTGCAGGAATTGAAACCTATACCGGTGACCATAATTTACATTTTTACATTGGCAATGACCCTAGTGGTCCAAAACAACCCAACAAAGGTGGGCTTATGTATTTTACAAAAGCCACTACCCCAGGATGGTATTTAACCGGTGATAACCTGGCTATCGATTTATTAATCTTTGATCCAAACAAAGTTCCTGAAACAGTTTCAAATCCTGTCTCAATTTATCCGAATCCATTCGATAATTATTTAACACTGGATAATTTGGATAATGCCACTCGAATTACCGTTTACAGTGTACTGGGTCAGGCAGTAATGACTGTTCCGGTAACTGAAAGCAAAATGGAAATAAATACCGATAACCTGGATAAAGGAATTTACCTGATATCCATTTTTGATGGTTACAAAAATTTAAAAACTCAAAAATTAATTAAGAAATAACCAGTAAAATAAAATAATGTAAGCCCTTCGGAAAACCGAAGGGCTTTTTTGATGCATGGTTGCATCAGGTATTATTCGATCATCCTAAAGTGCAAAATGAAACTTTATCTGTTTGCTATAAAATTTACCAAGGGCATAACTTTGCTTTCCGCGAGTACCAAACTACTCTGCAAACCACGTGTAGCTATAAGCTTTCACGGTGGCGCAAGCTCTGCCTTTTTACCAATATGACAGCCTCCCCGGTTGTTTCGGGATATCTCTTGAGGTTTCTTTCGTGTAAATCGTGATTTAAAAAAGGTTTTTTACGTTCAAACAACTACCTTTTCCAAAAAGCAGGAGAGAATAAAATCAGGATAGTAAATAGTTCAAGCCTACCCAACAACATTAAAAAACTGAGTAACCATTTACCTAAATCGGGTATATGGCTATAATTTGCAAATGGACCTACAGATCCCAAACCAGGACCTATATTTCCTAATGATGCGGCTACTGAGCCCATCGCCGATTCCACATCAAGACCCAAAGCAGCCATTATTATAGACCCCATTGTAAAAACCAACAGATAAAATACAACAAAGGCCAAAACATTTTCAACCAATTGGGCCGGCACAGTTTTTTTGTTCAACCGCATTGGCAAAACAGCCTTAGGGTGAACCAACCGCTTTAATTCCCAATAAGTGTTCTTTAAAATTAGCAACACCCTGATTACTTTAATACCGCCACCAGATGAACCGGATGAACCACCCACAAACATTAAAGTAAAAACCAAAGCAACTAATATAGAGGGCCATAAAAAGTAATTAGCAGTTACGTATCCGGTTGTTGTTATTATGGATACCACCTGAAATAATCCTTCACGAAAAGCTTTTTCCGGGCCGGTACCAACAATGAAAAATAAACCCACTGCCACTGCCAAAGCAAAAAACAGTATTATTAAAATATAAGTCCGAAACTCTTCGTTTCGCAAAATTTTTTTGAATTGAAATTTAAGTGCAAAATAGGGCAGCGTGAAGTTTACACCCGCTATAAACATGAAAAGGATAAAAATGTATTGAGTCATTGGATTGGTAAAATGAGCAATACTATCCTGTTTGGTGGAGTAACCTCCTGTAGCCATCGTAGTAAATGAATGATTTACTGCGTCGAAAAAACTAACCCCACTTAACCAAAGCAACAATATTTCAGCTGCTGTAAATCCCACGTAAATGATCCACAACCGTTGTGCTGTTTCTTTTATCCTGGGATGCATTTTATCGGGAGTTAAACCCTGCGCTTCAGCAGAAAAAAGCTGTACACCACCCACACCCAAAAAAGGAAGTATAGCCAGCGAAAGCACGATTATTCCCATACCTCCCATCCATTGCGTTAAACTACGCCAGAATAAGATCCCCTGGGGCAGCGCTTCTATATTATTTAAAACAGATGCCCCGGTGGTAGTAAAACCAGATATGGTTTCGAAAAAGGCATCGGTAAACCGGGGAATAGCTCCACTAAGGATAAATGGCAAAACCCCGAAAAGTGAAAAAACAATCCAAACCAGACTTACTATAATATAGCCTTCACGCTTTCCAAATTCCCGAACAGCATCACGGGTAAAATATACGGTGCTTGCACCAATAATAAAAGTAATAAGGAATGAAACAATAAATGCCATACTTGATTCATCCTCATAGTATACCGATACTAAAAATGATATAAATAAAAAAAATGATTCCAGCACCAATAGATAACCTAACAGCCTGAAAATGATTTTTTTATTAATCATTGAAAAGGTATTCATCAGGCCTAATTAAAAAATTTATCCACTTTTTGTAGTGCTGAAGGAAGTGCAAATACAACCACCCGGTCCATCGGGCGAATTTGTGTATCACCATTTGCAATAAAACTTGATCGGTCACGTATAACCCCACCAATTACTGCATCTTTTGGAAAATCAAGGCTACGGAGTTCACCTTTCGTAATTTTTGAATCATGTTTTACTATAAATTCCAGCACCTCTGCATCAGAACCGGTAAGACACAGGAACGACGGAACTTCAGCCGTCATGGTAAAACGCAATATATAACTGGCAGCAATAAGTTTTTTATTTATAATGGCATCAATCCCCATGGTTTCAGCCAAATGCAAATAATCAATATTTTCAACCGAAGCAATGGCTTTTTTCACACCTAAATTTTTTGCCTGGATACAGGAAAGTATATTTAATTCATCGTTCCCGGTTACCCCGATGAATACATCCATCATTGAAAGGCCTTCTTCTTTAAGTGTCTCAATATCTCTCCCATCGGCATGTATAACCAACGAATTGGTTAAATAATCGGCTAGTTGTTCCGATTTATCTTTGTCAATTTCAATCAATTTAATGTTCGCACTTTTTTCCAGGGCATGTGCAGTTCTAACTCCCATCTGACTTCCACCCAAAATCATGATATTATTACAGGACAACCTACGGGTTCCGGCATATTCCATCATTTGTGTAACCCCTTTTTGGTTAGTGATTACATATACCAAATCGCCCTCGCTAAAAACCTCGTTTGGCCTGGGAATGTGTGTGGTGCCATTTCTTGTAACTGCAACCGCCCTAAAAACAATTTCGTCACTGTTTATGGCTACTTCCGAAAGCTTTTGTCCGATAATTGGAGCATCGCTTTCAAGTTTAATTACAAAAAGTGATAATTTATCGCCTGAAAAATTAAATACTTCCGTGGTACCCGTCTCATTCAACAAATTAATAATTTCCCTGGCTGCCAACCGCTGAGGATAAATCAACGAATCAATCCCCATATTATAAAAATGCGATTTATTTAATGGCAAAAGATATTCCTGATTATCAATACGAGCAATGGTTTTTTTTGCGCCCAGCTGTTTGGCCAGCATACAAGCTGTAATATTAATTTCAACCGTATGTGTCAAAGCAACAAAAAGGTCGGCACGTTTAATTCCGGCTTCTTTAAGATCGGCAAATGAAGTGGCTGACCCGTGCACTGTCATTACATCGTAGTGCGCACTAACATCGTGCAACATTTCCTCTTTCTTATCAATAACAACAATCTCATGTGTACCATCCGACAACATTTTTGTCATATGCATTCCGATGGCTCCCATCCCGGCAATGATAATTCTCATATCGTAAAAAAATTAAAACGCAAAGTAAAATATATTAAAACTACAATTCCAAAATACAGGAGATTTTTTTTAGTAAAAAATTGCATTTTAATGATAACGTTTTCCCTTAGTTAATTTAATGATTATTAATTCAATATAAACATTTTTTGTTTATTAATTATTAACCTTTATGTAAGCTCCTTGTTCAGCAGTAGCAAAACTTGCTGTTTGAGATGTTTCCCTTCTGAATTTATCTATTTTCCAAAATGGAACCGAACCATCGATAATAATATTCTTAAATTTTATTTTTTGAGGTATATCACTTAGATTAAATGATGGATTTCCGGTTACTATAAGGTAATCAAAACAAAGGGTATCAACTGGGATACCAGGTATTTCAGAGTTTGTATGAATTAACAATCCCTTAATATCATGAAACGACCAAAATCCATTTTTATAAAACCAATCCCTTTCCTGAATTGTGGTGTCAGATATTCTGTCAAAAACTAAACTACAACATTTTCGGGTATTCCAGTATAAATTACCATCCTGCATCATACTGCTCCGTACTTTTTGATCGGTTTGCTCAGAAAACATCCAGTTCGATTGATCATTATTAACAAATTGTAATCCTGTACCCCTGGTAACCTGATATACGCACAGGGCTGATTGATTCGCCCGAACCTTCTGTTTTAAAACATTTCCCAAACCCATGGACATAATCAACATCAGACTAATAAGTAACGGATAGTATCTTTTTGAAACCAACCAAAAACTCATGAAAAAAATAATACCATAAATTAATAATATTTGCATTCCACTGAATCCCAGATCATTTACAAGTGCTCCTGGCAAATTATTTATAAAATCAATAAAATGCTGATTTACCATTAACAACATATCAGTTACTTTTCCTATAAACCCGGCCACAATATGCCATGGGGAAATAATTAATAAGAATATGGCCATAGTAAAAATAATAAATGCCATAAGTGAAACCCCCAGATTTGAAAACCAGAAATAGATGGGAAATTGATGAAAATGCTTTATGGTAAGTGGAAAAGTAGCCAACTGTGCAGCAATGGATACTGCCGTTAATTCCCAGGCCCATCTGAGGGGTAAGAATTTAACATAGAATAACCTTGAAATTTTTGGCTGAAAAAAAACAATTCCTGTCAGAGCAAAATACGAAAGCTTGAAGCCAAGATTAAAGAGTAAAAGCGGATTTAGTGACAATAATATAAAAGCCGAAGCGGCCAGGGAATTATATATACTAATGTTCCGGTTTAGTAATTTACCTCCCATTAAAAATGAAATCATTACGGTTGCGCGCAACACGGACGGAGATAATCCTGTAATAAAAGCATAGACCCAAATGCCGGCAAAAACAAGCAAAAACCTAAACCTGATGAATTTTTTTAACCACCCAGATAAGGATAAAATCCAATTAAGAATCCAGTAAAGAATTCCTACGTGTAAACCCGAAACTGCCAACACATGCATCGCTCCGGCGGCACTATATGCCGATTTTAACTTCGCATCCAACTGGTTTTTATAGCCCAAAGTCAATGCCGACAATACTGCAAGATGGTCCCCGGTTATGCCGTTTTCACTATAAACAGATAAAAGCGATTGCCTAAAGTTTAAGGCTTTGTTTTTTATGCCACTTACTTTATTATCAAGCAATTCCCAATCATTATTCCCTACAAAGGATGTATAACCTATCTGTTTTAATTTAAGGTAGCTGCCATAATCGAACCCGAATGGATTTTGATTGGATTTGGTTTCATTGAGCTGTGTATTAAAAACAATTTTTTGTCCTGCTTTAAGTGAAGCAACTGAACTATCTTTTTTAAAAAACACTAATAGTTTGAAGTCGGTTTCCTTCCAAAAATTTTCCGTTTTTTGAGCCTCAACATGAACCTCGCATTTAAAACCATTTTTAGTATGTTGGGGTATCTGGGTCAGCTCACCAATTAGTTCAATGCTTTCATCCGAAATAATCTTGTTATTAGTGCTTTTTGCTGCTGTTATTGTTATTCCCCACGAAAAAATAAAAATAGCTATAATGATTCCCTGTCTGTATTTAGTATAATATCGGAATCGCATCCGGGCAACAATAAGAAATAGCAATCCGGACAATCCCAGTATAATTAATATTGTTGGCCTGGATACCGGCAGATAAAACTGAAATAAAATTCCCGCAATTAAAGGAAATAATAATTTAAAAAATGGATTATTGCGTAAAAAGGCCATGGATAATTGGTTTATTCGAAAATAAACAAATTTTGCATTTCCCACAAACAAAAAACCAGCCTAAAAAGCTGGTTTTCTCGTAAATTCCAATTGAATGTATTTCTATTTTTTCTCTTTATTCATTTCCTGAAACATTTTTACCAGCTCCTCAGGCGATTTACCAAGATACTTGATTGATGCCTCAGCATCCTTTGCAAGCGGATGTGTGGGATATTCAGCGAGAAATTGCTTGTAATATTTTTCTGCATTCGTCATGTCGTTTAACTCGTTTTCATAAACAAATGCCTTTAGGAACAAACATTCGGGAGCTTTTCGATAATCGGAATAATTGCTCATAATCTTATCATAATAAGTTATGGCCTGACTACCTAAATGAAGATTCATCGCTATTTCGGCCGATTTGAATAAAAATCCTGCTGAAGCTGTATCTTCAGGATATTGCTTCGAAAAATTCACATAAGTATCAATCATGTGCATGCCCTTATCCCGGTCAAGCGTTTGGGCACCATACAATTCTTTTTCAAGGACTTTAATTGACTCCAGTTGTTTTTGTTTGGCGTTCTTTTGGCATGAACTTACCAACGAAGTGAAAAGTACCAGAACAATTGCCAATTTTAATTTTTTCATCTCCTTAAACTTTAAAATTTATCACATCGATAAAACTATTTTTTCTATTTTTTATTGTGAATAATTTTATAATCCGGAATGGTTTTACCTTTAGCTATAGCGCTTAATTTTCCTGAAATCAACCTTTTCCTGATGGGTGAAATTCTGTCGACAAATAGTTTACCATCAAGATGATCGTATTCATGTTGTCCGATTCTGGCTTTTATTCCATCCCAAACTTCAACATATTCATTAAATTTTTCGTCAAGATAAGAAATTTTAATTTGTGATGGCCTGAATACATCTTCCCGCACACCGGGTAAGCTCAGGCAACCTTCATTAAATTCAACCTCCTCGCCATTATACTCCAAAATTTCAGGATTAACCAAAACCTTTTTAAAATCCTTTAAATCAGGTTCGTCCTCAGCAAAAGGGGTAGCATCTATAACAATCAGCCTTATACTTTTATTAATTTGAGGAGCAGCCAAGCCAACACCTTCAGCCCGATACATAGTTTCAAACATGTCCTCAACCAATTTCTCCAAATCTTTAAAATCAGGTTCAATTTCCTGGGATATTTTTCGTAAAATAGGGTTTCCGTATACGGTAACAGGTAAAATCATTATTTATTATTTTTCTTAAATATTCTTATTAATACTCTTTTGTTCCAAATATGATTGCAGTATAAGTGTAGCACTTATGGTATCCACCAAAGCCTTATCCTGCCTTTTTTTCTTTTTTAAACCTCCGTCAATCATGGCCTGAAAGGCAATTTTTGACGTAAAACGTTCATCAACCAAATGAACAGGCAAATGCGGAAAGTGTTTCGCCAGTTGCTTTAAAAAAGGTTTAATATACACCATCGACTCCGAATCAGTATTATCCATCTGTTTGGCATGGCCCACAACAATTGCTTCAACAGTTTCTTTACTGAAATAATTTTTAAGATATTCAATAACAGTGGCTGAGGGCACGGTTGTCAATCCATTGGCAATAATCTGTAAGGGATCCGTTACCGCCAACCCTGTCCGTTTTCTACCGAAATCTATTGCAATGATCCGCGCCATCAAATTTTAGCGATGTTTTTTATTTCATTTATAATTTTCTTTGCCAGTTTGTCTGCCTGGTCTTCCGATTTACTTTCTGAATAAATCCGTATAATCGGTTCAGTATTCGATTTTCTTAAATGAACCCATTCGTCAGCAAAATCAATCTTAACGCCATCAATATCGTTAACTCTTTCGTGCGAATATTTTTGCTTCATTGCAACCAAAACCGCATCCACATCAATCTCAGGTGTCAACTCTATTTTATTTTTTGATATAAAGTAAGCCGGGTACGACGCTCTTAATTCTGAGCATTTAAGTTTTGAATGTGCCAAATGGCTTAAAAATAAACCAATTCCCACCAAAGCATCACGACCATAATGGCTTTCAGGATAAATTACACCTCCGTTGCCCTCACCACCAATAACTGCGTGAACTGCTTTCATTTGAGTTACAACATTTACCTCTCCCACAGCCGCAGCTGTATATACACCACCATGTTTTTCTGTAACATCGCGTAAAGCCCTGGTTGAAGATAAATTCGATACGGTATTTCCTTTTTGTTTTGACAAGATATAATCTGAAACAGAAACCAAGGTGTACTCTTCACCAAACATAGTACCATCCTCGTTGACAATGGCTAACCGGTCGACATCCGGGTCAACTACAAACCCCACATCAGCTTTGTTTTCAACCATTGCTTTTGAGATTTGTGTGAGATTTTCCGGCAAGGGTTCTGGTGTATGAGCAAAATTTCCTGTAGGTTCAGCATTTAAAGCAATTACATTTTTTACTCCTAATGCTTTAAACAATTCCGGTAGAATCATTCCTCCAACCGAGTTAATACCGTCAAAAACTACGGTGAAATTCGCTGCTTCAATAGCTTTAACATCAACATACTGTAGATTGACCACATGTTCAATATGCTTGTTTCCGTAATTTTCAATACTTTCCAATCTTCCCAGGGAATCAACATCGGCAAAATTAAAACTCCCTGCTTCAGCAATTCTTAATACCTCCTCGCCTTCAGCTGCATTTAAAAACTCACCCGATTTGTTTAACAATTTTAAAGCGTTCCATTGTTTTGGATTGTGGCTTGCTGTAAGAATTAAACCTCCGTCAGCATTAAAATCGACAACAGCCATTTCTGTGGTTGGAGTACTTGCAAGGCCAATATTTATAACATCGATACCCAAACCCATCAAGGTTCCACATACCAGTTGATTAACCATTTCGCCTGAAATACGTGCATCACGCCCAACAACAATTTTTAATTTCCGATTTCCTTGCTTATGTTGATTCCATGTTCCGTAACCGGCAGTAAATTTTACAATATCAAGTGGGCTGAGCCCTTCACCCGGAATTCCTCCGATTGTACCACGTATGCCTGAAATAGATTTAATTAATGTCATAAATTTGAAAATTATTTTGGTGGCAAATATACAAATTTCTAAATGGCTTAAAATCTCATGACTTTACAAACAATCATATACATTTAAAATATTATTTTTGCAGAAAAAATATTATGTCACAAGAATCAAATGTTTATTTCACAAATTTAAGGACAAGTCCCGGTGTAAATCTACTTCAAAAGCTCGAACGACTTATCAATAAGGCCGGTTTTAAAGATATCGATTTCGAAAACAAATTTACTGCCATAAAAATCCACTTTGGAGAACCCGGCAATTTGGCTTATATAAGGCCAAATTATGCTGCTGTGGTAGCCGAAATGGTTAAAAAAGCTGGTGGCAGACCTTATTTGACTGATAGCAATACTCTATATTCAGGCAAACGTTCAAATGCTGTTGACCATTTACAAAGTGCCGCTAAAAATGGTTTTACCGAAATAGTAACAGGCTGTCCTGTTATTATTGCCGATGGTTTAAAAGGCACCGATGAGACTGAAATTCCGGTTAACCTGAATCATACCGAAAATGCCCGCATAGGACGAGCTGTTGCCGAATCGGATGTGATTATTTCGATGAGTCATTTTAAAGGACACGAATTTGCAGGTTTTGGTGGTACCCTGAAAAACATGGGAATGGGAAGCGCCTCGGTAGGCGGTAAATTATTCTTGCACTCTTCATCAAAACCCAGAATTGAAGAAAGTAACTGTACTGCATGCAAAATATGTGAAAAAAATTGCGCCCACGATGCCATCAAAGTAGTAAATAAAATTGCCGTAATTGATTACGACAATTGCGTAGGTTGCGGCCAGTGCGTGGCTGTTTGCCAGTACGATTCAGCTCAGGTAGTTTGGGGAGGCGGTTCTGAATTAATGAATGAAAAAATTGCTGAATATGGTTATGCCATCTTGAAAGATAAACCTTCGCTGCATATCAGCTTTATGACAGATATTTCGCCCGACTGTGATTGTTGGGGATATAATGATTATCCTTTGGTGCCCAATATTGGAATTGCGGCCTCAACCGATCCGGTTGCTCTTGATATGGCTTGTGCCGAGATGGTAAAAAAGGCTCCTATTATGGCTCAATCAAAAATCGGGGATAAACACGAAGACGGATGCGGATTGGATAAATTCTCACTCGCTCATCCCAATACCGACTGGGAAGCCGGATTAAAGCATGCTGAAAAAATTAATCTTGGAACCAGGCAGTACAACTTAATTGAAGTATAAACCATATACCATGAAACGTAAAGAAGGGAACAGACCAGAGCGGCAACCATATCCAAGGAAAAGTCCAAAAAAAGCGGTATCAGCCGGAAGCAGGGAACATAAAAGTTCAGAAAACAGTGCCAAACCCCTTAAAAAAAGCGATGGCGTACGATTGAACAAATACATTGCCGATGCCGGAATTTGCAGCCGCCGCGAGGCTGAGAAATATATTGAATCGGGTATTATTTCGATAAACGGAAAAGTTGTTACCGAATTGGCTACCAAAGTAAAATATGGCGACATTGTTAAATTTAACGATGCCGTTTTGACACAGCAAAAGAAAACTTATATTTTACTGAATAAACCTAAAGATTACGTTACAACTCTTGAAGACCCTCATGCAAAAAAAACGGTAATCGATTTGATTAAAAACGGATGCAAGGAACGTGTTTATCCTGTTGGCAGACTGGACAAAACTACAACCGGATTATTATTGCTTACGAACGATGGTGAATTATCTGATTTTTTATCACACCCACGAAATAATAAAAAGAAAATTTACCAGGCCAGTTTAAATAAACCCGCCACACAGGAGGATTTGCAAAAATTATTTGATGGCATTGAGCTTGAAGATGGCTTTATAAAAGCTGATGGCATCTCATTTGTTGAGACAGATGACAAACGGGAAATTGGCATTGAAATTCATTCAGGCCGGAATCGTCTGGTGCGTCGTATGTTTGAACATATTGGTTTTAAAGTCAGAAAATTAGATCGAGTTTACTATGCAGGCCTTACCAAAAAAAATCTTCCGCGAGGCAAATGGCGATATCTGTCGGAAAAAGAAATTGTTATGTTAAAAAGAGGCATCTATTCTTAATTGTTCAGTTGAAAAGGTATTGTGTAAAAAATTTTATAATTCAAAAATTGTTTATTAGATTGCACCCTGAAATGACCTGAACGAATGACCCAAAATAAAGTAACTACAATTCTATCATATCAAGGTAAATTGACTTTCGAGACTATTGATGAGATTCTTGTTGAATTCAAGAAGAAGATTCATCCTTTTGATCTCAAAGTAGTGGTTCAAAAAAGAATTTACTCAATTTTGGTTGAATGTTTGGAAAACACCTACCGACACAGAATTTCTGTGAATAATTCACCAAAACACGCTCCTGTGGAATTAAGTTTAATTGATGCCGGTGATTTGTTTGAAATCAGAGTAGGTAATTATATTCATAATGACAGAGTGGATTTTCTGGTTGATAAAATTAAATCTATAAATAAGCTCGATCAGAATGGCCTGAATATGTTATACCGTGAATCCATTTCAAAAGCACGAATTTCGGATAAGGGTGGCGCTGGTTTAGGTATCATTGAAATTGCCAGAAATTCAAGACAGAAATTAAAATATGAAATAGAGCCTAAGGATAACAATCATTCTTTTTTTAGTTTTATCATACTGATAAATAAATCGTTATAAAGTAAAGCACCATATGAAGGCCCTGAATATAAAGAAAACCACAGCCACGCCGTTTATTGAATTCGATCTGGAGAAAAACATTTTTCAACTTGAAGGTTGTTCGCGGCCGGAAGATGTCCGTGATTTTTATTCCCCAATTATCAGCTGGTTAACTGATTTTAATGACGAAATAAATGATGAGCTTAAAGAAAAGCACGCAAACGATCCTATAGTTTTCAATTTTAAATTTGATTATTTTAATTCCTCTTCAGCTAAATTTATTCTTGATATTTTAGTTCTTATAAATCAGGTTCACCTTGATGGATTAAATGTTCGTATTGATTGGTGCTTCGACGAAAACGATGATGATATGAAAGAGGTTGGCGAAGAACTTTCAGAAGTGGTTGACTTTCCCTTCCAGTACGTAATGGTAAAAAGACAGTCACACGAATAAAATTTACTCCCACAATCTTGTTTTACGTCCTGATTGAACTTTTTTAAGTCTTAATTCAATTCCTTTTCTTAAGTCTATTGTCCTTTGTCTGATTTTAATTATCTTATGTCTTGTGTTCAATTCTCAATTAGGCTTCATAGTTATTCGCTGTGCCTCTTCAATTAATTCCTCTATGGTTGGGCGATAATCATCAAGACTTTCATCAATTTTTTTAAGCTCACGTTCTTTCCATCTGCGGATACGCTCTTTTCCTATCTCTGCTTGTGCCTCCATCATCTGCTTCGCAAAGTCCTTGCTGTTCTCAACCTCTTCTTCGAGACGTGCCTTGCTTTTTAACTTCTCAATTTCGATTATCCGGTTTGTTTTTTCATGAATCTTTACTGATTCCCGTTTTGACTCAGTCATCAACCGGGCTTCTTCAAACGCCAGCAACTCGTCATAAGCTCCCCTTTTCGAGATTAATTTAACGAACATTGGTCCGGTTTCAATACAAATAAACATGAATAAAATAAACCATCCGGCAAACCGGATCCCCTTATTTTCATCACCTAAATCGCCATAGGCTTCTAACCTGGCTAAAAATCCATTAGCCCCTTTCACTACTTTATTTCCTGACTCTAACTGTTGACTTTTTTCGTTTCGCAGTTCATTTAATCGTAAATTGTTAGCCTCAATTAAGGGGTACAAACGCAGTTTCTCATCATTATAAATTTTATTTACTTCGTCGTACTCAGCCTTTTTTTCGCGATAAACCGATCCCTTTCCTATCTTTGCAGTCGGGCTTCTTCCTTCTGCCTCAGCAACCATCAGATCAAAAAGTTCGGTTCGCTTTTGCAGTAAATCGTCAATGGTCTTTTGATATTTTTCATTTTGTTTTTGCAGATTCTCAATCTCAGAATAACTGTCGCTTACAATATTTTTAAACTCGTTATATTTTAATTGGCTTTGTTTTTCAATTTGCCCGTTTATTTCCGATTCAAATAATTTTAATTCCAGAGGACGTGATATTACAACTGCCAAAAATACAGCTAATATAATCCTGGGGCTGGCGGTTAAAATTTCCCGAAAAAAACGGTTCTCTTTTCGCAAACTGGCAACCAGATACCAATCGAAAAAAAAGATTAACACACCCCAAAAAATTCCAAACACTATCGCAAAATAAGTGTTCTGAAAAACAGTATAAAATGCATAACTACCTGACATGGAAGCCATGACTCCGGTAAGAAACACGATCATACCAATACCAAAAAAAACATTATAATCGGTGGGGCATTTCCTGAGCAGGTATAACCTTGCGCCTGAACACCAGCAAAAAAAACGGTAAATTCCTTTTAAAGAAGGATCTGAACTTTTGGGGGTTTGAAATTCCATAACAGGTTATTTAAGTTGAACCTTTAAACTTTTTGGAGTAACGGAATAGCCGAAAAATGTCTCAGTCCAACCCTGTTTTTATAGTTCTCCATCATTCCAATTTTCCAAATTTAAATCAATAAATTTTACATTACTAATAATCAAACCTGCTTCATAATTCAAACTCAGGCTATTTTTATTAACAACCTAAACTTAGTTAATGTTACCCTGATTTCAAAAAAAAACGAACTTACAATTTCTATCCGGTTAACGATATATTATTTTTTCACATACCCGTCTGAAATTTAAGCAAATAAGCTAAGTTCATAAAAATTTTGTAGTACCAAACGCTAAGAGTATATTTGCCAAAATTTTTAAGATATGATACACAGGGCTGGATATGTTAATATTATAGGAAATCCAAACGTAGGGAAATCTACCCTGATGAATGCTTTTGTGGGCGAAAAACTATCTATAATAACCAGCAAGGCGCAAACAACCCGGCATCGCATTCTCGGGATTGTGAATGGCGAAGACTTTCAGATTTTATATTCGGATACGCCTGGAATTTTAAAACCGGCCTACAAATTACAACAATCGATGATGAAATTTGTAGATACCGCACTTGTTGATGCCGATATTATACTATATGTAACTGATGTAGTTGAATCATTTGAAAAAAATATTGATTACATTAATAAGGTTCAAAAAACACCGGTTCCGGTACTGTTGCTTATCAACAAAATTGATCTCACCCAACAGGATAAATTAGAACGGTTGGTTGACCAATGGAAAGAAAAGTTGCCACATGCGGAAATTTTTCCGGTTTCAGCTTTGAATAATTTCAATATCGAACCGGTTTTTAAACGCATTTTAGGTTTATTACCCGAAAGCCCTCCTTATTTTCCAAAAGATTCTCTCACTGACAAAACAGAACGCTTCTTCGTACAGGAAATTATTCGCGAAAAAATTTTTCTGAACTATAAAAAAGAGATTCCGTATTCTGTTGAAGTTAATGTGGAAGAATTTAAGGAAGATGATAAGATTATAAGGATTCGTGCCATCATTTTCGTGGCTCGTGATTCGCAAAAAGGAATTATAATTGGTCATAAAGGCAAAGCTCTAAAAAGTGTGGGCGTTCAGGCCCGAAATGACATTGAGAAATTTTTTGAAAAACAGGTTTATCTTGAAATGCATGTAAAAGTATTGAAAGACTGGAGAGACAAAGATAATCTGTTAAAATCGTTCGGTTACGAGCAAAAATAAAAGCGAATACTAAATTTCAGCATCATCATAATATTTCGTACAGAATTTAAGCAGGAAAAACCATGGCAAATATTTTAGCAATTGTAGGGAGGCCCAATGTAGGAAAATCGACCTTGTTTAACAGGTTGATCGAGCAAAGAAAAGCTATAATTGATGAAGTTGAGGGAGTGACCCGTGATCGTCACTATGGAAAATCGGATTGGAACGGTGTAGAGTTTTCCGTTATTGATACCGGCGGATACGTAGTAAACTCTGATGATATTTTCGAAGGGGAAATCCGCAAACAGGTTATGCTGGCAATTGATGAGGCCGATGTTATACTTTTTCTTACTGATGTGATGAGCGGGGTAACCGACCTGGATAATGGTGTAGCTGAAATACTACGCAAATCGAAAAAAAAGGTCATTATTGGGGTGAATAAAGTTGATAATAACGAACGTCAATATTTAACCGCCGAATTTTACAGCCTGGGGTTGGGTGAAGTGTACGGGGTATCTTCAATTAACGGCTCTGGCACTGGTGATTTACTGGATGCCATTGTTAACAGCTTTGATAAAAATAAACCGGTTGACCCGGAAAAAGAATTGCCAAAAATCGCCGTAGTAGGTCGCCCAAATGCCGGGAAATCATCATTAATTAATGCATTACTTGACGAAGAACGAAATATTGTAACCGATATTGCCGGAACCACACGCGATTCCATAAATACGCTGTATAATAAATTCGGCCACGAGTTTGAAATTGTTGATACTGCCGGAATCAGGAAGAAAGGAAAGGTAAGCGAAGACCTTGAATTTTACTCAGTAATGCGAGCCGTTCGCAGTATTGAAGATTCCGACGTTTGCCTTTTAATGATTGATGCAGAGCGGGGTGTGGAGGCC
>JBJKSB010000080.1:0-31409 GCA_046704385.1 Bacteroidales bacterium
CGGTCAAACCCACAGCTTCCAATGCCTGTATGGCCCTTTCGCGACGTTCGCGCGCTTTTACTTTCGAATTATAATATAAGGGTAATTCAACATTTTCAAGAGCTGTTGTCCGTGCCAACAAATTGTAGCTTTGAAAAACAAAGCCCAACTTGTGATTTCGTAATGCTGCCAACTGGTTTTTATTTAATCCGGCAACATCCACTCCATCTAAAACATACGATCCTTCGGTAGGGACATCAAGGCATCCAAGAACATTCAGCATGGTTGATTTGCCTGATCCACTGGTGCCCATAATGGCTACAAAATCACCCCGGTTAATTTCCATATCAATGCCTTTCAAGGCATGAACAGTGATTTCGCCTACATAAAAATCCTTTTTAAGGTTATTAACCTTTATTATAGTATCGCTCATAATTCTTATCTCCTGTTTCGTCCGGGACGAGTTGGCATAAAGGGGCTACGTTGCACATTACTTTGTGTCATTCCTCCATAGGAGGCTGGTTTACCCAACGAGGTTACTACTTCGTCACCTTCGTTCAGGCCTTTGATTACTTCATATGAAATTTCATCGGTTTCACCCAAAATCACTCTTTGTGGTTTGATGGTATTTCCGTTTTTCACCCAAACAATTTTCATATTATCGGGCATTTTAAATCCTTCGCCACGTTTTCCAAAATTACGACTGCCACCGTCAAAGTTTCTTTTTTGCGTACTGTCGGAACCGGTCATCTGTTGTCTTCCCTTAAATTGTTCACCATTGCCCATTTTATGTTGACCCGGCATTTCTATCGTTAATTCAGGATTGCTCTTTTTGAGCGATTTCCATGAATCAGGAGTAGCAATTAAGTTTACAGCCTTAGCAGAAACGGTAACCACATTTTTCCGTTCGGTAACATAAAAAGTAACATTTGCGGTCATCCCCGGCATTAGATTCTGATCAGGATTGGGTGCATCAATAATCACCGTATAGGTCACTACATTTGATGTTTGCACAGGTTGCAACCTGATTTGTGATACTTTACCGTTAAAAGTTTTTTCCGGATAAGCATCTACATTAAACTCAACTCTTTGTCCAACTTTTACTTTGCCTATATCAGCCTCGTCGATACTGGCCTCAACCCGCATTTGTTTCAAATCTTTTACGATGGTAAATAATTTTGGAGTATTGAAGCTGGCAGCAACCGTCTGACCTTCGTCAACAGCTCGGTCGAGAACAATACCGTCAATGGGTGAATAAATAGTAGCATAAGCCAGGTTAATTTTGTTCCTGTTATGTGACGACTGTGCACTTTTTAACGATGCCTTTGCCTTGTCGTAGTTATACACTGCCAAATCGTAATCGCTCTGGGCTATTAGTTTTTTATCGAACAACACTTTGGTACGGTTAAAATTTGCTTCCTGGTAATCCAATTCAGCCTGGGCATTTTCTACCGATGCAGCACTTTGCTCAAGCGAAGCCAATAAAGGTGTCTGGTCGATTTTGGCCAGGATGTCTCCTTTTTTTACTTTGGAATTAAAATCGACGTACAGTTTGTCAATCACCCCCGATACCTGGGTTCCTACCTCAACGGTTTCCAATGCTTCAAGTGTGCCTGTGGCAGTTATAACCTCATTTATATCACCCCGCCCCACCTTGGCTGTTTCAAGGTTAACTTCATTTTTGGGAGCGCTTTGGGGTTTAAATACAAAACCCACGACAACTAATATTATCAATGCGCCTACGATATATATTAACTTTTTTCTTTTCATTTTCAGACTTATTAAAAATTAAAAACTATTGAATATTAAAGCGTTAAAGGCACTCCTTTATAAAAATCGAGAACTTTATAACTAAATATTAATTTGTATTTGTTCTGAAGATAATTGCTTTCAGAAACGATATAACTGGTTTTCTCAAACAGAAAATCGACCGAGTTTAATAAACCCAAATTAAATTTTTCATTGGCTATTTTCAGTGATTCCGTAGCCACATTAAAGCTTTCGGCACTGGCTAAATATTGTTGTTGGGCTACCAGAACATTAGCCGCTGCCTGTTCAACTTCTTTGCGCAAGGTATTCTTTGTGTTCTGCGTGTTAAGTGCTGCCTGTTCCATCCCGATTTTTGCCAACCCGATACTGGTTTTTACTTGTTTTTTCTGATAAATAGGAATCGCAAGCGAAAAGCCCAGGTAAGGACCTACATTATTCGAAAGCATTTCTACATAACTATAATTATCATTCGACACCGTATAACTAGTTCCAATGCCTGCATTTACCGAAAAGCTGGGGTACAAATCTGCCCGTGCAATTTTCTCATCGTATTTGGCGCTTTCTTCTTTCATCTCTGCCTGTTTTACCTGGGGTTTAACTCCTACAGCCTGGGTAAAAATTGCACCTGCATCAGGAATACGATTTTCGTTCAGCATATCAGTAAGATTAGGTGACGAAATGTTAAAGGTATCTTTAACCGGTAGTTCCATTAACTGTTCCAGGTTAACTTTAGCCAGTATCAACTGACTCTGTGTATTGGCCAGAGTAAGTTTTTCGTTAGCCAGCTCTGACTTTATCTGCAGATAATCCGACTGCGAAATGGCACTCAGGGCTAATCGTTCCTCAGCTAATGAAAGCTGTTCATTAGTGGCCTCGATTTGTTTGGCAGCATCTGTAACCTTCTCCTGGGCGTACAGTACCTGTAAATAACCGTCTAAAATGCTCAATTCCACCGACTCTTTTACAACATCGGTATAAAATTGATTGCTTTTAAGATCAAGCGCACTCTGTTTAATCTGATTGGTAATCCGCATCCCGTTAAAAACGGTTACATTTGAACTTACTGAATAATTGGTACGATTACTTGATTCAAAACTACCATAAGTCCCGGAAGTGTTGTCGTACGATTTGTTCCAACTCAGGTTATCGCTGATGCTGGCCTGAGCCGAGGGCATTTTAGCCGCTTTGGCCCGTTCAAAATTCAACTCCGATTGTTGGTTTACAAGCTGGGCCTGCTTTACCTGTATATTTTCGTTCAGGGCATAATTAATGCACGATTCAAGTGTCCAGGTTGTGTCCTGGGCCATTAAACCCGAAATAAAAAACAAACCGGTAAAACCAACTAAAATTATTTTACTGTTTATGTGCATCTTCTTTTTTTGATTTAAAGTTATGGTGTTATCTGGTTATAAAAAAAATGACTAGACGAGTTGGTGTTTTTTATCGACGTTTTGTCAATATTATGAGAATTTAAGTCGATGCTATTATTTGTAATTCTTATGTTATTGAACTACAGTAATCACAAATTTTTTAGCTTTTAGGAATAATGGTTATAAGAGACCATTTCTTTAAAAGTAATATTGATAAATAAACTATTCAAATCTATTTCAGTAGCTAACACGGTAGCTACAATTTGACCAGCGATTTAAAATATGGAGGTATTTCTGTTTCAAAAACCATTTCTTTATGGGAATAAGGATGAATAATGGTAAGTGAGAAAGAATGAAGTGCTAATCTTTTAATGTTTTTATCATCCTTGCCATAAAATTGATCCCCTGCCACACTATGTCCCATTTCCGATAGATGCACGCGTATCTGATGCTTTCTACCGGTAAACAGGTTAATTTCCAGCAAACTGTATTTATCAGTCTCTTTAATAACTTTGTATCCTGTTTTTGCCAGTTTCCCCTTTTCAGGATTCAATACAGAATAGACCCTAAAGGCTTTATTCTCTGCCAAATAAGTTGTAACTACACCTTCCTTTTCTTTTAGCTTTCCATAAACTACCGTGTAATATTTTTTTGTAAAATTCTTCCAGTTATTCTGAAGAAAATGTTTTGCCTGTTCGTTTTTAGCAAATATTAAAATCCCTGAGGTATCCCTGTCTAACCGATGCACAACAAACACACGATTTCTCGATTGGGCGTTTCTTTTCTTCACATAGTCATTTAAAAGATAATGAACCGTCTTTTCTTTCTCCCGCTCTGTTCCAATCGTCAATAGGCCATTTGCTTTATCAACCACAATTATTTCCCGGTCTTCAAATAAAATTGAAAGCCCTTTGGGTGTGTGCCTGGATGGAAAATTTTTAGTCTGCTCCTGTTTTTTCGTCATCTCATCAATAATTAAAAAGAAAACATTGCAACCGATTGCAAAAATACTTAAAACCCTATATATTTAAGGCCGTAAAATTTATGTAATTATTTAATAACTAATATTGGAAAAAATGAATTTGAGATTGAAATTTTTTGCAACATTTCTGGGATTGGCCGTCAGCGTTGGGATTTTTGCACAAAACGAGCCGGTTGTTATCGAAGCCGAAGATGGTACTTTGGGTTCAGACTACCAGGAAATGACTGACGGCGATGTTACTTACATTGCACCACAAACCAATTTTATAAATACTACCAATCCTGGCGATGCCAGTAAGATAACTACGTTTGACGTTACTTTTGCTGATTCTGGTACCTATAAATTATATGTCAGATTACGGGTTGGACCCAATGGTTTTGATGACGACAGCTATTATTATGGAAATGGCTTTGGAACAAAAGACGCATCTACCGATGCCGATTGGGTAATCTGTAATGGCTTGGCAGCAGCAGGTTTCACAATAAACGATGATGTAGTTGAAGGACAAGGTGACGGTGGATCGGATGTTTGGAAATGGGTTGCATTTTCAGACTTTACGGGAATGAGTAATCCTATTACTTTTAGGGTTGAACCTGATGCACTTAACCAAACCTTTCAAATTGGAGCCCGTGAAGATGGCCTGGATATAGATAAAATTGCATTTGGCCGCGCTGGTGTATTTTACACGGTAAAAAACCTCGATAATGGCGAAGCCGGAACTACTACCCATCCCGGAGCAGGTGAAGCCACTCTTCCGTTAGCTTATGGCCTTGATAAATTTTTAGGTTGTGGTTATGGCCCGGATTCAAAACGCGATTTTGCCAATTACTGGAACCAGGTTACACCCGGCAATGCCGGTAAATGGGGCTCTGTTGAAGGCACACGCGACAATATGAATTGGACTGCTGAAGACGAAGCTTACAATTTCGCAAAGGATAATGGTTTTATGTATAAACATCATGTTATGGTTTGGGGTAGTCAGCAACCTAACTGGATGGCCTCGCTTGATTCAGCCGATCAACGTACCGAACTTGATCAATGGTTTGCCGCAGTGGCTGAAAGATACCCTGACCTTGATCAGGTTGAAGTGGTGAATGAAGCATTACACCAACCCCCAACAGTTGAAAACAGCGGAGGCTATATCGGAGCTTTGGGTGGTACCGGAAAAACCGGTTGGGACTGGGTTCTGGAAGCATTCCGCATGGCTAATAAGGTGTTTCCTGACTCTACCATGCTTATGATTAATGAATACGGTATTTTAAACAGTACTCAAAATACGGATGATTATTTAAAAATCATTAAACTGTTACAAGCTGAAAACCTTATTGACGGAATTGGATTCCAGGCTCACGGATTCTCACAAAACGGATCGAATGCAACATTTTTACGTAATATTGACACACTTGCCAGCACCGGCTTACCTATTTATGTTACCGAGTTTGATGTGGATGGATTAACTGATCTTCAACAAGTACATACTTATATGAACCTGTTCCCGCTGTTATGGGAACACCCGGCCATTAAAGGTATTACACTTTGGGGTTTCAGACCTGCTATGTGGCGTGGTGATCAGGGTGCTTACCTGATCGACAACCAGGGTGTTGAGCGTCCTGCAATGCTATGGCTGAGGGCTTACCTTAAAAATGCTTTTGTGGCCAACCAATCTATTTCAATGTCTTCTGCAGGTGGAGCAACAAGTATTGATGCACCTGCCGGAACCTTACAACTAACGGCTGAAGTTTCACCAGACACTTCAACCATTAAAACGGTTAATTGGAAAGTAAATCAATCATCAATAGCAACTATTGACCAAAACGGTTTACTTACGGCTGTTTCAAATGGTGTTGTAACCGTTACGGCTATGTCTCTGGAATTAGGCTCTAAGATTAATGCCACTATCGATATTGAAATAACCAACCAAAACTCGGCTATTCATGCCAATAAACTTAAAGAAGTTAAAGTTTATCCAAACCCTGCATCTCATGGTAATATTAGCATTGAAGGTGTTGACCCGATTAGTTCAATTAAAATTTATGATTTAAGAGGTGTTGAAATCAAAAACATTCAACATATTGATAACACAAGGGTTGATATGAACTTAAATATTGAACCGGGGTTGTACCTGTTCAAGATATGTGAAGGAAACGATTTTACTTTCCGTAAAATTATTTTGGAATAAGCAGTAATAGGTAACCAAATGAATTAATTTGAGTTTGGATTACTTTTACTGAATGCGATAAACGCTGATTTTATAAGGAATAATAAGATCAGCGTTTATTTTTAACAATAGTTATATAATGTGATTTTAATATATTTGCTTAACAACAATCCATTTAATAAAGGAGATTTATCATGTCAATTTCTGATTCAGAATTCAAACAACAACCTAAAGAACAGATTAAAGAAGGAGTTTACAGAAGCTTGGTTTACACCCAAAATCTAATGATGGCAACTCTGGATTTTACTAACGGACCATGGGCAGAAGCGGATCCACCTCACTCACATCCACATGAACAGGTAACTTACGTGGTTAAAGGAGAGCTTATCTTTTATTGTGAAGACCAGGCAGACCGGCATTTAAAAGAGGGTGATGTATTTGCAGTTCCTTCCGGTAAAAAACACACTATAAAAATCCTCACTCCGGAAGTAAGGCTGATTGACAACTTTACTCCCATCCGTGAAGATTTTTTATAGGGTACTAAAACTACTTATGAATATGCGATATTAACAGGATCTGTAACCGTCCATATCAATAAAATCAACCTGATAGGTTTTCCCGTTGTTCAGCGTAATGTTTGCTCCCAGGGCCGAATAATTCGGGGTTACATCTAAAATTTCAATATTCTTTATAGGCGACAACTCATCGTTGGTCCATTCCTCATCATCCGTTTTATGAAGCAGTACGGTAATCATCAGCTCCATGGGCGGATTTTTTTGTACGCGCTTTTTGTGGGCATACAATACAGTGCTTTCATCCGCTTCAGCATTACGCCCTTTATGAGTTAGGCTTTTTATATCATCCCATCCGTTATAGGTGATCAATGCCACTTTTCTGCCCGGAACTGAAGCTGTAATTACTTTTCTGTTTCCATCTTCGAACTGATTCACAGTGGCTTTCTCTCCTTTTAAATGAGGCAAACCATAGGTTCCCAGGGTTAATTCATATTCAAAAGCCAAACGCGAACGGTCAACCCTGATAATACCTCCGGGAATAATGATTTCGGCAAGGTCGATAATGTAACCTACTCCATTATTGGGTGGCTTTCGCATAATGGCCTGTCGGTAAATAACATCTTTACGGACACCATTATACAGCATACTCTCGGATGTGGTGTACTCCAAATTCTTCTCTGAACTGTTTTGTAAAGCATGTCCGGTCAGGTAAAAATTTATATCATCTCCACGAACATCCCTGGGGTCGAGACTGCGGAAACTGTATTCCATTGAAGTTCCACCCTGCGGGTTATGGTCTTCCCATGGGAAGTGTGTATTATAAGCGAGTTTTGAATAATTGGGGTCGTTGTAATAAACTTTTCCCGGAATGATTTCAGAGGTTCCGGTTTTGCCATGATTCGTTAAAACAATACCCGGATTATTTAATACCTCAACATTGGTTTCATTTCCCAGTGTTTCCCAGAATCCTTCATTTTCTTTAGCTGTCCAGAAAGGAGAATCATCAGGTAAAGCCAGAGCTATGAATGGTATAAACATGATAAACGGACTTCCGGCGCAGCTGTAATTCTGAAGCATATATTCGGTGTGCCGGTAATAACCTAAGCTGGGGATGTCGTTTTGATAAAATTCTTCGCGGGTCAAAAACTGAAGCAGGGAGCCTGAACAAAGCCGGCGTGCCATTCCCGGATCTAATGGTGAACCGCCTTTCAGCATAAATGAAACAGGGAATCCGCCTGAAATCCAGGTACGGTAAGTTATACTCCTGGCCCACATATTTACATAACCATCGCGGCCAAAGAAATTCATGTAGGTTTTATATAATTCCTGTGCTGATTTCTCAATAGTAGCAGCAATTTCAGGATAAAATTCATCTCCAAAGGCACGGTTCCAAATAGTCAGATAAACAATAAACAAACTTATGGTGTAGTAATTATAAGTTTGTTCAAGATACCAGCCATTACCTGAATGATAGGAAGCCACCCATAATAAATGACCTTTTAAAACTTCATCATCAATAGCATACCCATGTTTTTTAAGGAACGACAGCGTAACAATATTAAAAATTCGCCAGTTGTTCTGCGTGGTACGGTGATGACCCCATTTTGAGATACACTCAACCATTTCGTCTTTTTGTTTATCGGTATAAGTGTCCCAAATAGTATCGGGCATTAACAACAACGTTTTAAACAAACCCCCAAATTCGCAGGTAAACTGGTAAGTTGAGTCTGGCAAATCTTCAGGTAACGGCAACGAATTAGCGTGACCCGGAGTAAAAGCATTATAAATATGCAGACTGTAATAGTCGCGAAGCTTAATGCCGTTAATAGTTACCTCAGGATCAACATGGATAAGTGGCCCGGCAAGATTAAATGTTCTTTCCAGCGCTTCAAAATCAGCTGAACGATAACGCCATTCAGGGGCGTTGGGTTGGGGATAGGTTTTTCCCGGAACAATTGGGAAAGTTAAATGGGATTCCAACGAGTCGACATGCTTAAATGCTCGTTCCAGCACATATTTTGCACATTCGATATAATGCTTTTTTGTCATCCCGGTGTACGGGCTTAACTCAAAATCAGGATTATTTACTTCAAAAACGTTTTGCATAGAAATTATGTTGTTGATAAATTAATTCATAGTACACTGTTTGTTTTACTCCAGCAGAAATTAAAACAAATGCACCTTACACTCCGGTTGCAAAGTAATGAAGTTTAACGCAAAAAATGGGGTAAATTTCCGGCAATTGTGGGTCACAAAAAAGTACACCCAAAGTCTATGGGTAAATTATTGCATAAAAGGGCTACAAATATTTAAAAATATAGCTTTCATGGTGTGAATGTGGGATTGGAAGTAAGCTGTTTCAGTAGTAGTATCGCGCCACAGATACACTGATTTTTAATTTTAGATTTTAGAATCCGTGGTTAAAATATTGACTACAAATTAATCCTTAATCCTATTGATAAATCTAACCTCGATAAGCCTTCATAATTCTTCTGATCGAGTTTTATAGTTTCAGTTATGCCTCCCTTTGTTAAATCGTACTGCATTAAAGTAGCATCTAAACAGGATATCTGAAAACCAATAGCAAAATTATCAGTAATACCTATATCATAACCTATATCCCAACATAATCCTATTGTACTTCCTTTAAATAACAAACTCGAAATTGCTACAGCATCGTCAGTATAACCCATATATCCCAAGCCAACAGCCATTATAAAACTGTTTCTTTTGTTTTTGTCTAAAAAGCGGGTACTAAATAATGGCCCAACAAAACTGGTGGAAACATCATCACTTAATTTTCCGTATTGGACGGTGCCATCCGGTAAAGTTGCGTATACATTTACTATTTCGCCCGATGACCTGAACATTAAATATTTAAAACCAATACCCAACTGCTCAGTAAAATAGTAAGCTATATCACCACTGTAGTGATACCCTGATTTTAAACCTTTATAATAACTTTCAAAATCCTTTGGAATATCCGAGCTGAGTCTGGCAAGAATGTAGCTATATCCTCCATTTACCGCAATTCTAAAATGTGGATAATCTTCGCTCTCTAAAATTTTATCGGCAGGTACTTCAACCGTCTGATAAAAATTAGTCTGTTGAAATTTGACTTGGGCAATGGGCATAAGTGTATTTCGAATCTCGTCCTCATGTTTATAGGTAAAATAAATATATTGCCCCTTTACTTTCGCTATTTTACAATTCAGGGAGTCTCCTTTGCTTGTAACTATCAGATCCTGTGCCTTAAGTGTATATGAAAATAATAAACCGGCTAAAAGTATCAGATGTTTTATTTTAATCGATTTCATTAGTTTACGGTTTTGGTTAATTTCCTCTTCGTTTTATACTCTCTATTTTTGAACGGGGAATAAAAGTTTTGATTTCCCTGTCGTTTTGGAATATTGTAATAAAAACATTCTCGCTGTCTTCGTTAGTTATCAGGCATTCCTTATCTCTTCCATCTTTCATAGTGATTATATCCCGTTGATTGGCCCTGTTAACCTTAACGGTTTGGTATTCTAACCTTCCGGTTTCATCATCAACCCTGTCAAGTTTCGGATGCCCCACAAATGCACCCATAGAAACGCCACAACGAATATAATATGCCCTACCAAATTCAATATCTATAGGTATTTCAACCTTTATTTCAGTTCTTGCCCAAATGGTATTTAATCCATCTTTCCTGACTTTAATTGCTTTTTTAAATTTATTTACTACTCTGCATAAAGTCGTGTCACCTAAATGCAAGTCATAACTTACCAACGGCCCTATTCCGGAAGGTCTGTAAATATATAAAATGGCATAGTCAGCATTAATTAATGAACTATCTACGGTAACCACCGGTTGGCAGTTTTCCAGGTTTTCAACCTTGAGAATTTTGGCTGTAATTCAATCACACTGGCTGCCGAAAGCGCTTGGTGGAATATGTTCAACTATTTTAAGAGCGTTGCCACCCGCCTTGCGTGCTTCCAATTTAGCTTTTTCTATTACTACATCCCAACCACAATTGGTCGAAAAACCTGTATCTCCTATCTTCACGGTACCCAGCTCTTCAGAATTTACCGGATAAGCATCGTCGATACCAAATACCCTTACATCCTCCTGGTAATCAAGAGGAGCATAATTTTTACTTATTGTTGTTGAGATTTTAGGTGCACATGAACTCAATATGAGGGTAACACCAGCTAAGTACCATATAATTTTCTTCATATTGTATAGATTGTTGTTAAGAATTAAATTCGGTTCTCCAGAGTTCTACCAAAATGTAAACATAATAAAATAAATTTAACATAACGTGGAAAAATGACATTTCGTAATGATATCACGGCTATGCTTTAATGATATTTTAAGTTATAAGGTTTAATGACTGTTCTTTAGCTTACTTAGATTTTTTTCCATGGCCATTGTTTATTCCCTAATTCTGCAAGTCATCGGATCTTGTTGATTTATAAGTAATTCAGCCCATTCTTTTGATACTTTCATTTTAGTTATTATCCGATGACTATAAACCAATTATGAAAGAGACCTGCGGATTTTAGGTTTATTCCTGAAGTTAACCGCCTTAGCCACATTTTTATTACATTTACCCGATTCTTAAAATAAGCCAGGCATATGACAATCTTCAAACATATAGCCCTTAACGGACAACCTTTATCCATGTCGTCCTCTTTTATTCAGGATATTCTTGAGGGTAAAAACATGGAACATTTTAAGGATCTGGCGGGTAAAAAAGGAGCCATATTTTCAAATATGACCCTGGCACAGTTTATGGCGGAAGAAGAACAACATGAGGTTTATGACCTTACTTCCGACACGCATCGTAGCATCAGAACATACTCAAGTGGCGAACAGAAAAAAGCATTGTTAACTTACCTTCTCAATAAAAAACCCGAATTTCTGATTGTGGATAACCCTTTTGATGCCCTCGATGCCGAATCAGTAGCCTCAATAGAAGAACGTTTAATTGAACTTTCAAAACAAATGCCTATAATACAGGTATATAAACGAAAAAACGATTTACTTCCCTTTATAACACACGGTTTACGTATTGAAGCGGATAAAATAGTTTATTCTGATACTATTGATGCTTTTCTTGAAAAATATCATCCTCAACAAGAATTTGTTTTTGAAGGATCAATACCCCCTCCTGTTGAACACTACAACGAATTTGACGGAAACCTGGTGGAGTTTGTAAATGTAAATGTTAACTACCACGATCGGCAAATATTACAAAATATAAACTGGTGTATAAAACCGGGGGAGTTTTGGCAACTTACCGGCCCCAACGGTTCGGGCAAAACCACCATGCTAACCATGATAAATGGCGACAATCCCAAGGCCTTTGGCCAGGAAATTTACATTTTTGGAAAAAGAAAAGGTTCCGGAGAATCGGTTTGGGACATTAAAAAAAGGGTGGGTTATTTTACCCCCGCCATGATGGATCTGTTTAAGCATCGTCATACCGCTGAACAAATGGTAATTTCGGGCCTGGTCGATTCCATTGGTTTGTACCATAAGGCTACCGAAATGCAAATGCACCTGGCTGAACAATGGTTGAAATTGATTGGAGTTTACGATAAACGACATCGTCCATACATTGAACTGTCGCAAGTACAGCAACGCATGGTTCTTATGGCACGAGCCATAATTAAACACCCGCCATTGCTTATTCTAGATGAACCTTCGAACGGCCTCGACGATTACAGCGCAAAATTGCTTTCGACCCTGATTAATAAAATGGCTGCAGAAAGCACAACGGCTGTTTTATACGTTTCACATCGGTTGGAACCCGATTTACAACCCCAATATATATTTAAACTTATCCCCACAAGTCGTGGCTCAGTGGGTAAGGTAATCCAATCGAAGAGCTAATACTGAAACTTAGGGAAGCTTTTTCAATATGGAATTATTCATTTTGAATTCCATTCCCTTAAAGTGGCTCAGCCTGTACGCGGTTCCATTTATGCATTAAGGGGTGTGCAATGGGAAGATTGCATTAAACTTATTGACATTTTCCTGAATAACTATACTTACAGGTTTGTTTTTTGTTGTTTGTAAGTTTTCTTAAGTCATGATATAGGGTTTCCTTTCAATTAAGGGTCTTATTATCAATATTAGATCCTATATTAATTCTATTACATTACCATGATTTTTATAGTCAAATTTTGAATCTTTTATACATACACCTTAAAACCTTTGTCATATGAAACTCAAATTTACATTGCCAATGTTGATTTTTGCACTCACTGTATTAACCTCAAAAGCACAAAGCAATTCTCAACAAAAAATATTTTCAGAAACTTCCTATGTAACAGCCCTTAAAGATACCCTGCAGGCCATTTCTTCACGGACTGATAATTTTTTATTTAAATTAAGTTGTGAGTCAATGCTTAAGGTAATTAATGCCAAAACAACCCTGAGCAGCCTGGAAATTCAATGGCTTGAATCGACTTATATTGAATTTATTGATGATGAATCTGCAGCAAATCCACGTGAATTACAAAGTTACCTCGATAGAAAGCGATCTTTTGTATTGGCCTGGCAATCGCCAACCGACGGGCAAATTTCCTTCTCCCAGTTAAAAGTACCCATAAATTGGGATGAAAATAAAAAATATCCATTGTACGTACAATTGCATGGTTTATGGGATGTAGCTGACGATGCTATAAACTATATGACCTATCCTTTCATCAACGGCCCTTCAGAGACATTTGCCTTTGAAGATGGCTATTTATTGTCACCCTGGGGGCGTGGAAATTTCTGGTACGAAGGCATTTCCGAAACAGATATCTGGGAATGCATCAATGAACTGGAAAAAATTGTTACCATTGATCCTGGTCGCAAATTTTTGTGTGGCCATTCTATGGGTGGTTACGGAGCCTGGAGAATTGGTCAAAAATCAACAGAGGTATGGGCCGGATTGGGAATTCATTCCGGGGCGCTATGGTATAATAATTACAGCTATGTAAATACTGATGTAGCCCACAATTTACGTAATACTCCGGTTTACTTTGTTTGTGGCACTTCCGATGCCCTTTTAAGCATAAACCAACAAGCCTATAGTTTTTTGCAGCAAGCTGGCAATAATAATATTGAATTTGTAACATTTACTGGAGGTCATGACTATCGTGATGAAGATGTTGAAGGTATGTATCTGTGGCTTAAAGAGCAGGAACCTTTAACTATTAAATCGAATGAATTTTCTGATTTAAGTGGATTCAGCATTTCGCCAAATCCATTTAATACAACTACCACCATCAGTTTTACAATTTCAGAAAAAACGGATGTTGCTGTCGATATTTATAATTGTTTGGGGCAAAACGTATGCAAACTGGTACACGCTGAATTAAAACCGGCATCGTATAAATATACCTGGAAACCCGAAAGCCTTCCCGTAGGAATATACTATTGTACAGTGCAGGCAAACAACAATCTGAATTGCAAAAAACTTGTATTCAAATAATTATGTCATGTCTTTTTACCAAAAAACTAAAACTGGTAAGCGTTTGTTATTCGTATAAAATCGTTTTAGTCTGAAAAATGCATAATTATACACCGGAAATTCAAACCGTTTATCGGTTATAATTGTTATCTGTTTAACAATCCAAACTTTTTATGTATTTTTCGATGCTAAATTTAAGAGCATGGACACTGACACGAATGGGAATAGTAATATACCAAAAATAGAGCTGGAGAAAGTTATCAGAGACAAAAGTCCAAAATTTTACCGGTTAATACCGGGATTCATTATCAAATGGCTAAAACGAACCATCCATCAGGATGTCCTGAATAAAATAATTGCTGATAATTTTGATAAAAGTGCCTATGAGTTTGCAAAGAACAGTCTCATACATTTTGGGGTAAAACTTTCCGTAAAGGGAATAGAGAACCTGCCTCCTGATAACAAAAGAATGGTTTTTGCGGCTAATCACCCTCTTGGTGGACTGGATGGAATGGCATTTATACAGGCTGTTTACGAAATTTATGGTGACTTGCGCTTTCCGGTTAACGATCTTTTATTGAATGTCCCCGCACTTAATGATGTATTTATTCCTATAAACAAGCATGGTACCCAGTCGCGCGATGGCATAAGGGCCATTGAAGAAGCCTATGAATCGGATCTTCCTGTATTGTATTTCCCGGCAGGATTGTGCTCAAGGAAAATTGACAATAAAATTGTTGATCTGGATTGGAAAAAAAGCTTTCTTACCCAGTCTATAAAACATCAGCGTGATGTTGTTCCTGTTTACATCAATGGCAGAAACTCGGAATTCTTTTATAATTTATCGAACCGAAGGAAAAAACTGGGTTTAAAAGTAAATGTTGAAATGTTGTACCTTGTAGATGAAATGGTAAAACAGAATAACAAAGACCTTATAATAACTTTTGGGAAACCCATACCTTGGCAAACCTTTGATAAATCAAAACCAATTCAGTACTGGGTAGAATATATTCGAACAAAAACCTACGAATTGGAGCAACAATAAATCAAAATATTTATTATTTTACAGAATATTAAGCCTTGAACATGGAAAATATAATTGATGCGGTTGATACAGCGTTGCTTGAAAAAGAATTAACTCCGGAAAAATTCGTCAGAACTACAAATTTTGGGGATAATGAAATTTATATATTTTCACATCATGACTCACCCAATTTAATGAATGAAGTGGGTCGTTTACGCGAAATTACTTTTAGAAATGCCGGGGGAGGCACCGGAAAATCCGCCGATATTGACACTTACGATTTGGCTGAAAAACCTTACAAGCAGCTTATTGTTTGGGATCCTGTTGAAAAAGAAATACTAGGCGGGTACCGCTATATCATTAGTAAAGAAGCTCCTGTTGACAGCGAAGGAAATCCCTTGTTTGCTACTTCTCAGTTATTTTATTATTCTGATGAGTTTAAAACCAATTACCTGCCTTATCTGATAGAGTTAGGCCGGTCGTTCGTCGTTCCATCACGGCAAGCCACCAATGTAGCACGACGCAGCTTGTTCACTCTCGATAATTTATGGGATGGCTTAGGGTCGCTGGTTGTGGAAAATCCTGAAATTAAATACTTTTTTGGCAAGGTAACCATGTACCGGCATTATAACAGCGTGGCCCGAAATATGATTTTATTCTTCCTGAACAGTTATTTTGGCAACAACGATAGTTTAATCAAACTGATCAATCCGTTGGATCTTGAAATGGATGTTCCAAAACTAAAATCAATTTTTATCGGCGATAATTATGAAGCCGATTACAAAATACTTTCGAAAAATGTGCGGGATTTAGGTGAAAATATTCCTCCTTTAATTAATGCTTATATGGGCCTCTCGCCAACAATGAAGATATTTGGCACCAGTATAAATCCGTATTTTGGTGGCGTTGAAGAAACCGGAATTATGGTAACTATTGCAGATATTTATTCCTCAAAAAGCAAGCGTCATATTGAATCGTACATCGCACAGAAGAAAGGTTAAAAGGAAAATTGGAACAATGGAGAATAAATAGTATTCAATTCCATTTTTCCAGTATTTCAATATTCCTTCAACACTTATAGAACCATAAATATCTTTCAATAACAGCGGTTTAAGCTATTCGCTGCTAGTACGCCCTTTCGTTGCTGCCTTCAATAAAGTTAATAAATGATTTATTTACCACTTTATTTCCACCTGGTGTTGGATATTCACCGGTAAAATACCAGTCGCCGGGATGATCAGGACATGCTTTGTGGAGGTTTTCCACCGTTTGATACACAACCTGAACATCTGCTTTAATAGTTTCTGATTTAATAATTTCAGCAATTTTCGCCGAAACCTGTTGCTGTGTAAAAGGTTTAAAAATCTGTTTCACATAGTTTATTACATCTTCCTTGGGCAGGAATTCCTGTTCTTTCGCTTTTTCATAAACCTCATCAATCAGCGCTTGCTGTCCGGTTTCTTTAAGCAAATGAATGGCAGCCTGAAAAGCGATAAAATCACCAAGTCGGGCCATATCAATACCGTAACAATCGGGGTACCTGATTTGTGGTGAAGATGAAACAATGATGATTTTCTTAGGATTTAACCGGTCGAGTATCTTAAGTATACTTTGACGGAGTGTCGTTCCCCGTACAATCGAGTCATCAATAATCACCAGATTGTCAATTCCCTTATTAACAGAGCCGTAGGTTATATCATAAACGTGCCCTACCAAATCGTCACGTCCTTTATCTTCCGAAATAAAAGTCCTGAGTTTTACGTCCTTTATCGCCACTTTTTCAGCCCTGGGCCTCAATTTTAATATTTTGTGCAATTCTTCAGGAGTAATATCCTTGCCCTTTTCTATAATGCGGCGTTGCTTCTCACCAACCAACCAGTTTTCAACTCCTTCTAACATTCCGTAAAATGCCGACTCAGCAGTATTTGGTATAAATGAAAAAACGGTATTCTCAATATCATAATCAACCGCCTTCAAAATAGCAGGGACAACTAATTCGCCCAGTTTTTTCCGCTCCCTGTAAATATCCTGATCACTACCGCGTGAAAAATATATTCGCTCAAATGAACAGGCTGTGTTTTTTCCGGGCACTCTAACCTCATCTTCTGAAATTGTTCCATTTTGCTTAATAATAAGCGCATGTCCGGGTTTTACCTCGTGAATATTTTCAATCTCAGCCTGAAAAGCTGTTTGAATTGCCGAACGTTCCGAAGCCGCTACCAAATATTCATCGTTATAGTAATAAAATGCCGGACGAATACCATTAGGGTCACGGGTTATAAAAGCATCTCCATGGCCAACCAATCCTGCCACAACATAACCACCATCCCAGTTTTTGCTCGATTCTTCTAAAATTTTTCTGATATCGAGGCTATTTGCAATCATATCTGAAATTTCGCGGTTTGAATAGCCTTCGTTCTTATATTGGCGGAAAAGTTTTTGATTAAATTCATCTAAAAAGTGTCCCAGTTTTTCCAAAACAGTAACCGTGTCAGAATAATCCTTCGGGTGCTGACCTAACTCTATCAGGTGGGCAAAAAGCTCATCAACATTAGTAAGGTTAAAATTTCCGGCGATCACCAGGTTCCTTGACTTCCAATTATTTTCCCGCATCACCGGGTGCACATTCTCTATATTATTTCTTCCGAAAGTTCCGTACCGTAAATGTCCCAAAAGCACTTCACCTGCAAATGGTAATTTCTCTTTTGCATACTGCGGGTCATTTATTTTTTCCGGATTATCCGTAGTTAGCTTTGCCATTCGGTTATTAATATCGGCAAAAACATCAACAATCGGTGTCGATGCATTGGAACGTGAACGACTCAGGTATTTACTTCCCGGGTTCATATCTAGCTTAAGCGAAACCACTCCTGCCCCATCCTGTCCTCGGTTTCGTTGCTTTTCCATCATCAGGTAAAGCTTGTTTAACCCGTAACGCCAGGTACCGTATTTCTTCTGATAATATTCCAGTGGTTTTAAAAGCCGGATTAATGTAACACCACATTCATGCTTAATCGGATCGCTCATCTCAGAATTATTAAAGATTTTTCAATGCACCATTTTTGCGGTACAAATATGAAACAAAAAACCTGAAAACAGGATAATTCAGGTATATAAAAAAGGTTTGTTTTTTTTATGATTTCAATCAACTGAAATCCAATGATTTTATTTTTCCTCAGGAGATTCAAGCTTAGGAAAATTAATTGATGACTTTACAATGTACGAACTTGGAAACCGCTTTTTTATAGCGTGATATTTTTCAAAAGCTTCGTTTTTATTCCGGTAATCTCCAATCCGAACTTTAAAATAAGGTGCCTGGTAGTTTTTATAAATCTGACCCGGATCAATTTCCGGGAAATACGCCATAAATTCCTGGCAAACAGCAGCAGCCTCATCGCGGGCTTTTACTCCTGAGCCGGTATAAATTTGAATTCGGTAACCCTCAAGCCCGCTTTTTTCATTAATCCGAATACTTTTATCGATTAAAACGTGCAACTCCGGGCTTTGATCCAAAACCATTCTGCCTCCGGATGAATTATCCTGCAAGGCAGTAAAAATATTGGGTGAACCTGAAATACTATCGTTAGTAGCTTCTTGTGCCAGCAAACCCGAATAAATTAATCCTGAAAGTACAATCGAATAAATAATTTTATAAAGCATATCTGCCAATTATCTTAGGCTGCAAAGTTATAAAAAATCATAAAACCGTATCAAATAATTTCTTTCGATTGAAATGAAATTACAGGTATGGGTGAATGATTGACCATCTGTTGGGCATAGGGCCCTAACCAAATGTGTTTGGTGTGTTCATTATGTTCATTCATAATTGCAATTAAATCGGCATCACACAATAAAGCATATTCAATAATTACATCAGTCAGGTTATTACCTTTCAAGGAATCACGAATGCATTTTATTCGTCTGCGCTTTAAAAAGCTCATAACCTGCCCCACATATTCATCTAAAATTTTACGGGTTTGCGCTTTGTTATTTTCCCGTACGTCAATTACATGCACTTCGGCCTTAAAAATAAGGGCCAGATTTGCCACAAAAGGGACCTTTTGCCGGGTTTCCACCGTCTCGTCAATGGGTAAAATTATTTTTCTTATCAGACGTTTCGGAAAATTGTAGCGGATTGTTATTACCGGGCAAATGGAATGGCTAACCACCCTGAATGCATTACTTCCAACCCATTTTTCTTCGAAGCCGGAAACTCCATGAGTACCCATTATAATCATTTCTGCATCACCATACTTTGCCTGGTTGCAAATTTCGGAATAAATACGACCTTCACGGATACGGTAATCCATATCACCCTTAATTTCCTTCCGGTAAATCTTAATAAGGCTTTCAAAATTATCTTCAATACCTGATACAAGAACTTCATCAAAATCGTTCAGGTTGAAGGATGCATTGTAATCGGCATTTTTCCTTTTAACATGGATCAGTCTTATATCATAGCTCAATTCGTTTGCAATCACAATACCATGCTCCAATGCATTTATTGAATCTTTCGAAAAATCGACCGGAACCAGTATATGACTCATGGCAAGTAATTTTTACTAAATTTAAGATTATTTTCTTAAGCAACTGCCAGGGTTAAAGTTTTACCTTAATCTTTTCCTTATAATCAACTTCCATATTCCGTTCAAAAAACAAGACTTTTGCATCAATGTTGCCTTTAAATTGGACTTCAAATTCTCCTGAACGCAGCTTGCCAATTACATTTTTACCTGCCAGTAGTAGCTGTGTCAGGCTGATCTGAACATTAAAGTTTCCCGTAAAACTATCCTGTTTATCAATTTCAATACGATCAGGAATTTGTAGTTTTCCCAGGTTAACCCCTTCAGCCAACACATCAATATCGGCATTGTTAATTCTAAAACTATAATTATTAGGATTATACAAGGTTAAATTTGTGGTTATTATAATTCCACCTGATGTTTTGTTTTCTTCCAGTTTAAAACTGTTTACCTTTTTAAATTCCAAAGGCTTAGTTAGTGAACAAGAAACTAATCCCAGACTTATTATTACTAATTGTACCGATAAAAAGAACCCCGGTTTCTTCTTCATTTTATTTGAAATCTGAAAATTAAAATTTATCATAATAACATTTTAGCTAAAATAAAAAAAGGCCGTTTAAGTAAACGACCTTTTTAATGATTTTATTCTGTTGTGATTATTTTTCCACTTGTTTGCGAGTAGAATAGTTTATTCTAAGCGCACTTACTCGTCGTAATTGTTGTTTAATATCACTAACAATTCCCATTTTGGTATGTTCATCCACCTTTAAGGAAGTTGTCATAAAAGGAACTTCTTTCTCGTCACGTTTTTGACGTTCAGCTTCAATATAGTCGCCAATGTCATTAACACCGGCAAACGCATCATTTAGCTGAATACGGGGTTCTGTTCCCAGGGTAGCAGCAAAGCTTGCCTGAGGTTCACCAACATAAATATAACTTACGAGTGACTTTTTCTCAAGCTTTTTAATTTCACTAGCCTGTGGAATTTTTAGTTTAATTTTCAGAGTAACCTCTTTCATGGTAGTACTAACCATAAAGAAGAATAACAACATAAAAACTATGTCAGGAAGCGACGATGTCGAAATTGGTGGCAATTCTTTATTGCTGTCTTTTCTAAATTTTCCCATTACTTATTTCCTCCATAATTTTTGGGCTCAGCCTCAGAAATACGCATGGGATAAATATCATGTATTGCTTTCTGCCTGTCATCATCGAGGTCGTCATATTTTTTGCCAAACTTACGTAAGGCTAATTCATCACGAAGCTCGTTGTAAGCCGCAGTAAGTTCATTCTGAGCTTTTATGTATATTCCGTATGAAGTTCCCCTGTCATTCTGCAGTGAAATAATTTGCTTCGAAACCGGATAGTCATTTCCAAAAAATGGGATATCGGTTGGTTTAAACTCAGGCAAATTATCTTTGTGAGCCGGGTTTTCAATAAACTCCTTGGCAGCGTCTTTTAAATCCTTTATGTCCATCGGTTCATTTTCCACCAACAGTTGGTCGTTTTTGTTGATCAACACTACAAAAACATTCCTGTCTTTCACCTTATCATCGTTTTGTTGCTGATCAGGTGGAACTGGTGGAGGTAACATTCGTGAAATACCTGTATCGGTATCCATGGTAGTGGTTACCAGGAAGAAAATCAAAAGCATAAAGGCTATATCGGCCAAGGATGCAGCTGGTACTTCAGGAGTTTTTTTCGCCATTATTAATAATTTAAATATTATCTAATTTCACAGAAAAGCTCACTATTTAAGAGCACCTCTAATCTCAGAGAATATTACTCCTAAAAACGAGACTCCCATAAGAATGTACAACATATACAATGATGTACCAATCCATCTTGAGCTTGCTGCGGTTATATTAAAATCTTCTACTCCATGAGGAATAGCATCGGAAGCTAACACGCGCGAAATAAGCACTAATACCAGGAATACTCCAATTACCATTAAACTGGTAAGCATGCTTTTTTTCGTTTTAAACATGTTCATAATTGCGAATAATAATGCTGATCCGAGTGCTATTGCAAAAAGAATGTAAGTAAATACTAACAAGGGTACACCATTTGTATTAATGGCAAATATGATTGTCAATAAAATACTTGCACCAAAAAGCAATAGAAACAGAATCTGTATAATTCTTGTTGCTAAACTTTTCTCCATGATAAAAATGTTATTTTATGTTGTTTTTGTAAAGAATATCGATAAGTGAAATTGATGCGTCTTCCATTTCGTTAACTATTGAATCAATTTTAGCCACACAATAGTTGTAAAGAATTTGAAGAACCATTGCAACAATAAGACCAGTTACAGTTGTGATAAGAGCAACAGAGATACCACCAGCCACAAGAGCAGGAGAAATATCACCGGCAGCTTTAATTGCATCAAAAGCACCAATCATACCAATTACAGTACCCATAAATCCTAACATAGGGCCTAATGCTATAAATAAAGCAATCCATGAAAGGTTTTTCTCTAATAATCCGGTTTGAACACCACCATAAGAAACTACCGATTTTTCAACCATTTCAAGACCTTCGTCAGCACGATCAAGTCCCTGATAGAAGATACTTGCAACCGGACCACGGGTATTGCGGCAAACTTCTTTTGCGGCTTCAACACCACCCTGGCCTAATGCCTCTTCGACTTCAGATAAAAGTTTCTTTGTATTAGTTGTACTGAAGTTAAGGAAAAGAATCCTTTCAATACTGATTGCCAAACCAAAAATTAAACACAGAACGATTACACCCATAAATCCGGCACCACCTTCAATAAATTTGGCTTTAATAATTTGATGAAGTGTTTGACCTTGGATAGCAGCTTCATCATTGATTGCATCTGAAGTTTTGTTTGCTGCAGTAGTTGCAGTTGTATCAACAGCAGTTGAATCAACAGCGGTTGAATCATTTGAAACCGTCTCAGTAGAAGTTGCTTCAGGTTCATCCTGCGCAAAAGTAAGATTAGATGCCATTACGAGCATCCCAATTACAGCAAATAATGCGAGTAGTTTTTTCATTGCTTTGTCTTTTTTGTTATTTACGTTATTTATTTTTCAATTAATATATGCTTATTCACAGCGGAGAAAGAGGGATTCGAACCCTCGAAACCGTTTCACGCGGTTTACACACTTTCCAGGCGTGCGCCTTCGACCACTCGGCCACTTCTCCTCTTTTCTCGCTATTCGAGTCAAAAACTCAAATTTTGCGCGGCAAATTACAAAAAATTTTAAAACCTAAGACAGTTATCATGCATTTATTTCTCCTCTTAGTGATTTTGAGAGGTTTACAATGATTTCCTCCTTGCTTATGTCCTGTCCAAGTAAAAACATTAATTTTGTAACGGCAGCCTCAGTGGTAATATTGCGTCCACTCACAACTCCGGCTTCAACCAGTCCCATGCTGGTTTCATATACTCCGGTCTCCACACTTCCTGCACTACACTGGGTTACATTTAATACAATTACTCCTTTTTTTACAATTTCAGCAATTTTATCAATAAACCATTTTTTTGAAGGAGCATTCCCCGATCCATAGGTTTCCAACACCATACCTTTTAAATCTTTAATATTTATATATGCATCCAAAACCTCGGGTGTAATACCCGGAAATATTTTAAGGATTACAATATTTGGATCCAACTTATGGTAAACCTTTAATTCCCGTTTAACTACCGGATAACGAATCGCTGAATAATTGTAGGTAATATTTATACCGGCCTTAGCTAATTCAGGATAATTATACGAGCGAAACGCATCAAAGTAATCGGCATTATGTTTGGTGGTGCGGTTCCCACGGTAAAGTTTATTTTCAAAAAATATACACACTTCAGGTACCAACGGTTGATGGTGTTTTTGAGCTGCTGCAATTTCAACGGCACTTATAAAATTCTCTTTCCCGTCGGTCCTGATGGTACCTATTGGAAGCTGTGCTCCTGTCAACACCACCGGCTTGGCCAGGTTCTCAAGTAAAAAACTTAAGGCCGAAGCTGAATATGCCATTGTATCGGTTCCGTGCAAGATTACAAATCCATCGTAGCTGTTATAATTTTTTTCAATCAATTCAGCTAAACGTATCCAGATATCAGGAGTAATATTGGATGAATCAACTACCTTTTCAAAAGCCATGGTGGATAAATTGAAATCGAAGCGTTTCAGCTCAGGAACCTGCTTTTTAATGTGATCAAAATCAAAAGGAACTAAAAGACCGGTTTCCGGATCATTTATCATACCAATGGTTCCACCGGTATATATTATTAATATTGATTTTTCAGAATTTGCCATAATATTATTGGCTTCCCTTTTTTTACACACTAAAAATTAAACACCCTTTTTGCATTTAGCGTCGTAACTTCAGCTACCCTTTCAACAGGATAATCATAAACTTCGGCCAACTTTTCAGCTACCAGTTTAAGATATTTGCTTTCGTTACGTTTCCCTCTGAAAGGGACCGGCGCAAGATAAGGACTATCTGTTTCTAAAACAATATGCTTTATATCAACTTGCCTGATTACCTCGCGCAATGTGGTGTTTTTAAAGGTAATAACACCCCCGATACCCAAATTAAAGCCCATATCAATAGCTTTTTGAGCCTGCTCAAGTGTGCCTCCAAAACAATGAAAAATTCCATTTAAATCATTTGATGCCAGGGGCTTTAAAGCCTGATAAACTTCATCAAACGATTCACGGGTGTGAATAACCACCGGCCAATTAAGCTCCTTTGCCCATTTAACCTGAGTAACAAAAGCATCAACCTGTTCCTTAAAGTATGTTTTGTCCCAGTAAAGGTCAATACCTATTTCTCCTATGCCATGAAACAAAGAACGTTGCGATATAAATTCTTCAACCTGAGCCAGCTCTTTTTTATATTCGCTATCTATCGAAGTCGGGTGCAACCCTATCAGCGGGAAAAGCCTGTCAGGAAATTCTGCAGCCATTTCCAACATTTCGTGGTGCGTTTTGCTGTCGATTGCCGGCATAACCACTTTACTTACTCCCGCCTCTACAGCCTCATCAAGGATTTTTGTCCTTTCAGCTTTAAAATCTTCGACATATAAATGAGCATGTGTATCAATAAATTCCATAAAAAATGTTCTTGTCCTGTTATTGTTGAATTAAACTTTATAATATAATTTACCAGGCAGGCACTTTACGGCACCCATAAATTCGAGGTTCAGTAAAAGAGCCGATACTTTCGACATGGTTAAACCAGAATTCCTGCAAATGTTGTCAATGTTCTGTTCCGTTCCTTCTTTAAACTGCCCCAGAATTAAAGTTTCTTCCTCGGTAAAATCAAAAAATAAGGTTTTCTGTTTCGGTTGTTTTGCAGATTCCCAACCCATGATATATTCTAAATCCTCCACATTCTCAATCAAAGCGGCGCGATTCGATTTTATAAGCTTATTGGTTCCTGTTGAATATTTATCGTGTAAACGGCCCGGAACAGCAAATACATCGCGATTATAGGAATTAGCCAGATCAGCTGTAATTAAAGCACCGCCTTTTATATCGCTTTCAACCACAATAACTGCATCACTCAATCCTGCAATCACACGGTTGCGACGCACAAAATTATTTTTATCAGGAAACATGCCATGCATAAACTCGGTTATAAGCCCTCCCTGTTCAACTATTTCAGAAGCTATTTTTCGATGTTGGGCCGGGTACATCCTATCCAGTCCATGGCCTAAAACGCCATAAGTCGCAATTCCATTTTTAAGAGCAGCTTTGTGAGCGGCAACGTCAATTCCATAAGCCAATCCACTGATTATGACAACATCGTGTCCCTTTTGTTTTAACTCTTCGACAATGCGCTCACAAAAATTTTTTCCATATGAAGTGGCATCACGGGTTCCCACTATTGCAACATATTTTTTGTCGCTATTTAATGGTTGGCCTTTGCAAAAGAAGATTAATGGAGCATCTTCACACTGTTTTAAACGATAGGGATAGTCCTCATCAAAAATGGAATATACTTTAATTTTATACTTGTTTATAAATTCAAGTTCCGCATCAGCCCGTTCATAATGCCCACCCGACAATACTGCCTGAACCAGTTTTGGTCCTATTCCGGATATTTTATTCAAATCTTTCTTTTTTAACTCCAGAGCTTCCTCAACATTACCCGCATAAGCAATCAGCTTGCGGGCAGTCATGCTGCCAATACCTGAAACTGAACATAGTGCCAGGTAATGCCGGAGTTCTGGTAAAGATAAAGCCAAACGCTATGATTTTGTTGGGTTATTTATTGCCAGGATCAGATCAAAAGCTTTGCAAATTCTGTCAATTTCATCGTTGCTAAGAGCACTCAGGCCTATTCCCTGGTATTTAGCAAATCCGCTCGGTGTATTTAAGAAAAGGTAAAGCACTTTCCGCATCCCCAAAAGGGAATTCTTAATTTCGTATTTGCTGAAATTTTCAGTCTTTATCTGGATAGAATTATTGGGAGGATTAAAAGGAGTCAGGTTTTTAAAACGGATTTGGATACCTTCAGGACCGGCATAAAAATTTATATAATTAAATTTAAAAATGGCCATTATAGCAAAAAACAGTAACAATAATACAAAGGCCAAAGCCATATACCGTAAATCTTTTACGTCGTAAAGCAGATAAACAATGGTAACAATTGCCAGCACAACCAGGGGTACCAACATGTATATCAGTTTGATGAATCCTGCCCGTTTCCCATTATCAAGTTTCATGCAATCAGGTTTTTAGTTTATTCATTAGCAAATTTCAAATGTAATCGAATAAAAAGAGCCATCAAAAAAAACCTTAACGCTTGTTTTTAAAAAATCTACGCATTAAATCACTGCATTCATTCTCCAAAATTCCACCAACCACTTCCGTTTTGGGATGCAAAAACCCGTTGCCGTGTTTGCTAAAACCCCGTGTTTCATCAAAAGCCCCAAAAACAATTTTACTGAGTTGTGTCCAGTACGAAGCCCCGGCACACATCACACAGGGTTCAAGAGTAACATATAATATACAATCATTAAGATATTTGCCTCCAATAAAATCAGCAGCTGCGGTAAACGCCTGCATTTCAGCATGTGCGGTAACGTCATTCAGGGTTTCGGTCAAATTATGTGCCCTGGCAATTATCTGGTTCCCATGAACAATAACAGCACCCACCGGAACTTCATCCTTACTATAAGCAATTTGCGCCTGCTCAAGCGCCTTCTTCATAAAAAATTCATCTGTTAGTACCATATTTTAGTAATTGGCTTTTAGAGGATATTCTTAACTTCTTCTTTTAGTGGATTTAAATACCTTTGCACAATTACCCAAACAATAGAATTATCAATATTATCATAAGCATGAATAATCCGATTTCTGAACCCGACAATTTGCTTAGTATTTTCTAATTTTTCATCGGGGCATTCCTGTTTAAATTTATTAACAGCTTCTCCTATAATACCCAACTGCCTTTCGATTGCACTTTGCGTTTTAAAATCCAATTGGTATTTTTCAAAAGAATCAACCCCTGTTAAAAAGGAATCAATCAAATCGATTGACCTTAAAATATCAGATAAGTACTTTCTGCCCCGCTCCGTCATATATTAATACCTTTGTACTATCAATGCTTTTTCTAAGAATTGGATTTTTAATTGAGGAGTCTGTTAATAAATCTACCTTACGACTAAAGAAATTTTCGAATTTGTCCCATAGATCTATCAACTTCTCACCTCTTTCAAGAGGATCTTCTGAATCTATTTCAACAACTAAGTCAATATCACTTGTCATAGAATCAAATTTATCCGTAGTAGATGACCCAAAGGCATATAAATACTTTACTTTGTGGCTTTTGCATAAGTCCCCAAAGTCCTTTACCTTAATTTTTATGTCATCTTTTATTCTCATATCAACAAATGTATTAAATAGTTTCTATAACCGCAATGGTTTGAATATCGCCCAAACTAATTGCACATATACATATATATTATAGTGATTGACAAATCTAAGTATAAAAAAAATATTACTTTCGCAGAATTATTGTGAAATATCATTTTAAGAAAATATAACTATGTATCGGACACATACTTGTGGAGAGCTCAGCGCAGCAAACATTGGTGAAATAGTAACATTAAGTGGTTGGATTCAAAAAACCCGTGAACTGGGAGGTATGACTTTCGTGGATATCAGGGACCGCTATGGCATAACCCAATTGGTTTTTGATGTGTCAAAAAATCCCGAACTAAGCGGGCCCGCCCGTGAATTAGGCCGTGAATTTGTTATTAAGGTGACCGGTAAAGTGATTGAACGTGAGAGCAAAAATAAAAAATTGGCCACCGGTGATATTGAAATACTGGTTAGCGAATTGGTTATACTAAACCAGTCGGAAATTCCTCCTTTTACTATTGAGACTGAAACCGATGGTGGCGACGAAATAAGGATGAAATACCGTTACCTTGATTTACGCAGAAGTCCGCTGCAGAAATCACTGGAACTCAGACACAAAATGGGAATTGAGGTTCGGAATTTCCTGCACCAACAGGGATTTTTCGAAATTGAAACCCCTTATCTTATTAAAAGCACTCCGGAAGGAGCCCGCGATTTTGTGGTTCCTTCGCGCATGAATGAGAACCAGTTTTACGCGCTACCACAATCACCACAAACTTTTAAACAGCTATTAATGGTGGCTGGTTACGATCGCTATTTCCAAATTGTGAAATGCTTCCGCGACGAGGACCTTCGTGCCGACCGTCAACCGGAATTCACCCAGATTGACTGTGAAATGGCCTTCGTGGAGCGCGATGATGTGTTGAATATGTTCGAAAAACTGGCTAAACATCTGTTCAAAACGATCAGGGGAGTAGAAATAAATTATGATTTTCCTAAAATGACCTACGAAACTGCCATGGAATTATACGGAAGTGATAAACCCGACACCCGGTTCGAAATGACCTTTAACGAACTGACAACAGATGTTCATGGAAAGGGTTTTGTGGTATTTGACAGCGCTGAATATGTGGGAGGAATCTGTGCCAAAGGATGTGCCGGTTATTCCCGGAAAGAGCTTGATGGCCTGACAGACTTTGTTAAAAAACCACAAATTGGGGCAAAAGGCCTGGTGTATGTAAAATACAATGAAGACGGAACCTTAAAATCGTCGGTTGACAAGTTTTTTGATGAAACACAATTGAAAAACTGGGCAACTAAAATGGATGCCCAACCTGGCGATTTGCTTTTAATACTTGCCGGCGACAGAACCGCAACTTTACATGCTTTATGTGAACTGCGCCTTGAAATGGGCAAGCGGCTTGGCCTTATGGACAAGAACCAGTTCAGCCCGTTGTGGGTGGTTGATTTCCCATTGTTGGAATGGGACGAAGAATCGAAACGCTTTTTTGCCATGCACCACCCGTTTACCTCACCGGTACCGGAGGATGTGGCTTTATTTGATACCGACCCGGGCAAAATAAAAGCCAATGCCTACGACCTGGTCATTAACGGGATAGAAATTGGCGGTGGCTCCATTCGTATTCACGACCGTGAATTACAGCAAAAAATGTTTAAAGCCCTGGGCTTTACTCCGGAGGAAGCCGAAGAACAATTTGGGTTTTTAATGAACGCCTTTAAATTCGGTGCCCCGCCTCACGGTGGTGTGGCCTTTGGTTTTGACCGCTGGGTAGCTTTATTTGCAGGGTTAGACAGCATACGCGATGTGATTGCTTTCCCGAAAAATAACTCAGGTCGTGATGTGATGATCGATTCACCTTCGAAAATTGCCCAGGTACAATTGGATGAATTGTTTTTGAAGATGGTGAAACCGGAATAAATAGAAAAAATTAAAAAAGTCAGTTGTTAATAAATTACGACTGACTTTTTATAGCCTACCTAACCAATTTTTTGGCAAAATTGAGATAGAGTAATCTTACAAATTTTTTAATTTTGGATAAGTCTCCTTGTTTTATAAATCAGGGTAAAAATTAAAATTGATATTAAAATTATTTAATTTTTAAACTTTGTGAAATATTAAATTCACGCAGTAATCATCTTAGCAAGAATTAAAAAAATGTAAAATACTAAAATTCTTAGCGCCTTAATGAGTCCATATAAACTTTACTTAGAAATAACCAACTTTCTTATAACACCATCAACCGAAACAATGTAAAAACCCGCCTTAAAGGAATACAAATTCAGAGTTGTAGTTTTTTTGCAAGGTTTTTCATTTATAAGTTCCTTTCCACCTAAATCGTACACTTTTACTAGCTTTATAGCATCTGTAGCCTCAATAGTAATAATTCCACCATTGACCAATGGATTAGGATAAATTCTTAAATCCTTTTTACCTGCATCTGACACGGAAACTATCTTTTGATAAAAACAGGTTTCAAATTCAGGATTGTGATACAATACATCGTCATTTTCGGAATAGCATAGTAAATATGTAGTTTCATAACAACCGGTATATCCATTGCAGGATTCGTTTAATAAACCATGGTTAAGACTCCCAATACCTTCAAGCCATATGTCGTTTTCATAATATTCGTCATGTACTTTATAATTAACGTATAGTTTCTTAACAGATAGCTTGTTAAAAGTGGTATCAATAACGGAATCTACCGTAACAAAAATACTATGCGCAGTTTGAATATCCTCAAACCGGTTAACAGTCAGTGTGTCGCCTTTCTGCAAATCAAAATTGTATATTAATAAATCGCCATAACCTTCTTTATTTATGAATACTTTCTTACCATCGAAACGAATAGCCCCAAAATAATCAATGTCTGAAAATTCCTCGGAATAAGAAATTAAAAGCTGAGTATAACTTATATCATTAATTAAAGTATCGGCCCCTGTTCTAAAAACATGAGTATTCCAGGTTGGGTTAATGTGCTCCGGTGTAAATTCGTCATTGTAAATAGCAACGTTCCATTGTTTATTCATAGTTTGCGCAAATCCACAATATATAACAAAAAAACCTACCATCGTAAAAAGTTTCTTTCTAAGTTTCATTTTAGTTTTTTTTTAATAGGTTTCACTTTTAATATATAAGGATGCACCTTTTTTAGCTTCAAATCCAGGAGCCAATATTATTTCTTTCGAATAAGCCAAAAATCCTATTTGATTTTTCCTTTTAATATCCAGCATTTCTTTTAATTTTTCATCTAGATCATTTTTATAAGCATACTCCTTTCTAATGTCATATTTAACTCCTTTTAAAGCAAGAATAATATCAAGAGAATTCTTTATGTCTCTTATGTTTTCTTTTTGTCTTTTATCTGAAACCTATTGATACGAATAGGCAGTGATTTTGCGAATAGCATTGGTAGAGGTTCCTATATCAAGGTTATTATTCCATGAATGTATTGCCGGAGTATTATAATATCCTGTGTTGTCCATTTTAATATACCCAGAAGTACTTTCATTAATAGTAACACTACCAGTAGCATCCACTTTGATCTGAGCATGTAAGCTTAAACTCCATGCAAATAACGTTACACTAAATACTAATAATTTTTTCATAATTTTAAACTGTTTTAATACGGGATGGTATAAGCAATATTCGGTTGACGTTTTTCGAAGGACATAAACCGGATGCTTAGAACCATCCTTTTTTGTTAATAATAAATTGAATTTTGTTAAAAACTTCTTTGGCCAAATTGTGTTATGAATCAAATGTAAAAAAAAAAAAA
>JBJKSB010000081.1:0-52124 GCA_046704385.1 Bacteroidales bacterium
ATTTGCTACACTTAAACAGTATGGATATAAAACAGCTATCCTGTCAGGGGGATTTACATATTTTGGAAATTACCTGAAAAATAAACTGGGAATAGATTATATTTTTGCCAACGATCTTGAAATAGCAGATGGCAAATTAACCGGAAAACATAGTGGTGAAATTGTTGACGGAACCCGAAAAGCTGAATTACTAAAGTTGTTGGCATTTAAAGAGGATATACACCTTCAACAGGTAATTGCTGTAGGTGACGGATCGAATGATCTGCCCATGTTAAGTCTGGCTGGTTTGGGGATTGCCTTTCACGCCAAACCTAAAGTTAAAGCCTCGGCCAAACACGCCATTTCAAATATTGGGTTGGATGCTATACTTTACTTACTGGGATTTAGGGATCGGGATATTTTGAAATAGAATTTCAGCGTAAAAAGTTCAAAGTCGATTATATTTCACAGTTTTCATTAATTCCCATGTGAGTTAGTCCCTTTCTCCCGATAAATCGGGATCTCTCCCGGGAGAGAATACATAAAATGAACGTCGTTTGAAAACTGAAACCAAAGAACTACTTACAAAGAACAAGCTACGGGTTTTCCCCGGGGAAAATCCCGACAACCTGTCCCGAACTTGTTTCGGGAGGCAAAGGGGGAAGTGTAGAAATATCGGTTAAGCATGGAATGAAACTTGAATCAATGCCCAAACAAATTAAAAAATTCTTCAGCATCTTTTATATCCTGTAATCCCAATATCCAGCACACTTCTGCTAAGTCAGAGAAATCCACACCACCTGCAGCAACGGCTTCATTCAGATATCGCCCGTCTTTTCCATTATACTTGTTGCATAATTCAATAGCCTTGTTCCATATTTTCGATAGCTGTGGATTTTTCAACTTGCTCTTCAAATCAGTGAATTCAGGAGAACGAAATCCGGGAGTTCCGTTTCCCACCACATTACCGTCGGCGATTCTTTGATAATCTGAATTTTGTTTTACAAATTCAAGGTCGGCGGGTGTAGTTACTTTCTCATTCCAATCGCTGTGTTGCACCAGATGAATTCGTTGCCGGGTATTAATGGCGGGCAAATCGGCCTGGATCATTCGTATCAGTTCAGCTGAAAAATCTGACTGACCGGCATCAGCAATCCATATATCTCCGTTTTGTTTGAGAACTTCTTCCAAAATATTTTTTACCTTTTTAGCCGCAGTTTCACGATTTTCATTTGCTTCGGTCCAGTTTTTACCAAATGCCAGTTGAAACAAATCATTTGGTGGCACATACAATCCCTCCTGTATGCCATAAGTCCCGGCAACTGCGTGATAATTAATTTTGGAATAACGGGAATCAGACAACAAAGTAATTAACGCGGCAGCTGATTGAAGGTCATCCACATCGGTTTTGCAATCGAACTGCATGAGTAACAGATCACTTTTAATGTTAAATTTCGAGGAGTTTGACATGGTTTGAGCAGTGGATTCCCATGGTTGTATAAGGAAAAGTAAACCAGTTAGTGCAAATAAATATATTTTATTCTTCATGACTTTTTTTCTATGCAGGATTTACAAAAGTTAGAAAATATATGCAGGGTAAGAATTTTTAAATATTTAAAAACAATCAGGGATATTGAAGGTCATTCCATAACAAAAATTCAACTTCTTCATAATCTTTTAAATAAACTGAAAAAAGCAATTGCTTATCATTAAAATTTTCAAAGTAATAATTGAATTTAAAATTACAAAGACAGTTGGCTGCCGGACTGCAGTTGTTTGTAATAAAAATATTCACGGTACTATCGTCAATTGAAAAAGAATCAACCAAACATGACGCACAATTGTTAAGCATATTCACGGTCAAAACCAAGGTATCATTGACTATGGAATAGAATAAGGTATCACCATAAATCTCAATACTTTTTTTTGAAATATTATGATTTGTAAAACAACCTCCTTTTGAAGTTTTTACAATTTCCAATAGCTTTGATTGTTCATCCTCTGAGCTTACATTATCACTGGTGCAACTTATTAATGAAAAAATTAACAATAACACGGCAAGAACAACTTTTGATTTCATATCCCTTTTGTTTAACTTGATTGAACAATAATATCAAACAAATTTAAACCATTTTCAGAATTTATTAGCCTATATTTTTAGCGAAGCCCGGAAACCTCTTGAACCATAATAACATTCGGCCCTATTATGGTAATAAAATACCTGTCCAAAGTAAAGCCCCGATTTGCTCAGGGCTTAACTTAGCTACTCCTCCACTCATATTATTTAATAAATTCTATTCCTGTTTTACCTGGATTGGCTTAAGCGAAAAACGTCCATAAGCAATAAATCCTGATATTACAGCTACCACAAGCCAATAGGTGATTTGGCTGAATTCTGGCGAGCTAGAAAAAATATCGATAACGGAATACATAAGCATTTCAAGCACTATAAACAGAGCAGCAAATGGAACCAAATTTCCCAACGATTTTTTAACTAAAGGAACAAGCAAGGTCAAACTGCAAACTAATTCAATTACAATAAGCAAATACCATACAGCTTGTGGAATAGATGCCAACGAAGGCAGAGACTGTGCACTGTTCGAAAACTTCCAAATTGCACCCATAATTGTATGAAGCGCAAGCATAACTTGTAATACCCATAATAAAATATTCATAATTTCCCTCCTATTAATTTATCTTAAATCGAATTCTAAAATACAGAAACTTATTATTTTTTAATTATTCTCTAATAAGTCTGGGTCTTTACTATTTTCCTTGCTTACAGCAATTAAATGATGTTGTGTCCGAAAGATTACCATGTTAGCAGTAATTGCCGGGGTGGCCATAATGTTGTCATTCAGTAAATTTTTGGCAATTAGTTCGAATTTCTCACCGGCTTTAACGATAAAAACATCCCCATTTTCGGCACAATAATAAATTTTCCCGTCAGCACATACTCCTGAAGCAGTTACACCACCCATTATCCCGGGAAGCCTTTCCTTGTATATCCGTTCTCCGGTAACAGCATTAAAACACATCAGGGTTCCATTTATCCTTAAATTATAGAGTAAATCGCCATAAACCAGAATTGTTGGCATATAAGCCCCACCTCTTTTAATGCTCCATTTAATATACTCATTTGTTGTACTATCATGATCCAGCGTAATATCGCCTTTTGCATCGGGACTGATGGCGAAAATTGGAGAATAACGTCCATGCGCATTATGGATATATATAAGCCCATGCGCAAAAAAAGGAGTCGGTACCGGAGCATCCCCTCCCCCGCTAAGTCTCCAGATTTCTTTTCCGGTTGCAAAATCGTATGCTCCCATTTTTGGATAACCATTCACCACAATCTGGTCAACCGAATCTGTTTTTAATAAATTTGGTGTCGACCATGAGGAAACCACCTTTCTTGGAGTCCGCCAAATTTCCTTGCCTGTTTTAAGATCGAGTGATGCAATAAAACTATCTCCCAGAAAATCGCATTGCATAATTACCCGGTTATCATAAATAACAGGTGAACTGCCAAATCCCCATTCCACTTCAGGATCAGTATACGGACCGGCATTCATCTTGCCAAAATCTTTTTGCCATATTAAATCTCCATCAATGGAATAACAATATAATCCATCGGAACCAAACGAAGCCACCAAATATTCACCGTTTGTTGCCGGAGTGGGGTTTGCATGCGATGATTTTGTATGTCGTTTGGTTTTGGGTACCCCTTTATGTGCCAGGCGTTCCCAAATAATTTTACCAGTATTTTTATTGATGCAATATACGCGGAACTCATGTACACTGGAATCATTAACCTGATCAATATCACCATACAAACCAACCTTCAATGAATCGTTGCCGTTCTCGCTAATTGCGGTGGTTAAAAAAATTCTATCATTCCAAACTATTGGGCACGAATGAGCAAGTCCGGGTATATCAATACTCCATTTAATATTTTCACCAGTATTGATATTCCAATGCTCTGGCAGGTTTACCGAATCCATTCTACCACATGCAAAAGCCCCTCTGAATTGAGGCCATTGTTTGAAATAATCGGTTTGTGCGCTGGCTGAAAAACTTATAAAAAATATTATCTGGAATAAAATAACCTGTTTTTTTAAATGCATTCTGAAAGTAAATTATGATAATGAAACACTTGCAATTATTGAAGTTGAATCAGGTAACATTTAAAACTGTCAAGTTATTAATAATGTTACTAAGCCGGATTTCCCATATCAGACCTTCAACCTGATTTCGACGAATAAAAATATATAACCGTTATCAAAATTCCTAGCAGTTTATTAGTAGTTTAACGACATAAAAATATAACGTCCCGTGTTCTGGCTTATTAAAACAATGCATAGAATGATTAATCCAGACGATCTCCATTAACTGTTATTCCAATATCATTTCATGTAAACAAATATTTTACCTCTCTTTCGGTACCCACTTAGAACAGCCAGCTACAAAAGGACACAGGAATTAGATATCTGTAAAATCATAACTTAGTTGCGCTTTACTCAACAAGAATTTTTTGAAATACAGTTGTATTCAATGTTGACAATTGTAGGATATAAATCCCTCTCAATAAATCTGAAATATCTATTGCGTTTGTAATCAATTTATCTTTCTTAACTACTTTACCCTTTATATCAACAATACAATAAGATATAACCCTGGCGGCCCAATTATTATCTCTAATATAAATAGTGTTTTTTGAAGGAACAGGATAAATCAGAAAATGGTCAGAATCAAAACCATGGTCATCTATATTGGTATTTTGAACCACTGTTAATCTAAAAACATCCGAAGTTTTTTCTCCATCATCATCCGCAGCTGTTATTTTAAAATCATAATCTCCTGCATTTTTAATTGTTCCGCAAATCGTATTAGTTTCAGGAATAAAAACTAATGAATCAGGCAATAAGTTTCCATCATTTAGTTCAGCACTCAAAGTTAACGTTTCAGTACCATCATCGTCAAAAAATATTGAATCGGGTATTGTATATGAAAAATAACGGCCCACTGTATCCTTAATATTTGGTATAAAATTATTCACATAAGGCGAATAGTTTGAATTTTTCAGGGAATCAAATAATGTGGTACACGACATCCAGTAAATGTCTTTTTCGCCATTAACAATTTTAGTAAATGTTAAAAATTCACCATCAGGAGTAATATCAGATGCATCTTCGGCATTTGAGGTATTTATCCTTGAGCCCAGGTTTTTCATATTGGTCCATTGTCCGTTTTTCATAAACGATATGTAAATATCATGATCACCATAGCCCCCCTGACGGTCCGATTTGAATACCATAAATCTTTCATCAGGATCAACCCATGGGTCCCATACACCTTTTGTATTACTTGTATTTAGCGTTCGTGGCAACAATTCAGCAGCATTGTATCCGGTTTGGTTTTTGCAACACACATAAAGGTTTCCATTGTAAGCAAAATATAAATTCCCATTCCTGGTAACCGAAGGATGCCATAACCCTCTCACAAAATTAACATTGGGAGGAAGTTTAACAGGTTTGGACCATTTACTATCCCTTTTTTCAATATAAAACAGTTCATTTTGCCATATTTGCGAGTAGGGATTATAACTAAAATAAATCCTTTTACCATCGGGGGAATATGTTGGCTCCCCTAAAATATAGCCTTTTAAACTGTCCGGTACAGGCTTTTCAATCCACTTGTTGTTTACTAAAACATAATATTTGGTTTCTGAGGAGTCCCAGTTACCATATATAATTTGAAAAAAGGCTTCTTTCCCATCAGGTGAAATGGTCAGGCCGCGTTCATTTCTATCAGGTTGCGAAACGATACCGGGAGCAAAAATAACCGATGAATTTCCCGGAGGTTTCTGGTCGAAATAATTGATTTGAGAAAATGACATTTTTATCAGTAATGCCAAAATGGACAGTAATACGGTTTTTTTCATTTTTAAAAGTATTGGTTACACATTGGCAAACAATATATAATCAATAATTAACCTGACTTTCCTGATTCATGAATCAGGAAAGAATTAATTGGACTTTTTTGCAAATTCTGAAGGAGACAAACCTGTTTGCTTTTTAAAAGTATGATTAAATGCTGATCGGGAATTAAAACCAACCGAATAACAAACTTCCTTAATTGACTTGTTTTTATCAAAATCGGATTTAAATAACTCAATACTCTCCTGTATACGATATTCATTTATTAATTCGATAAAACTTTTTTTAAACTCACGGTTGATTAATTCAGATATATAACGGCTATTAAGCTGAAGGAATTTACTAAACTTACTTATAGATAATTCAGGATCTCTGTATACAAATTCATCATTTAATAATTGCAAAATTTTACGCGTATAAATTTTAATATCATCAGTATTTAAATAGCTGGTACCTTTTTTTTGAAGGAATGCCAACAAATCAGGATTAATCAGGCCAATGGTGATGATAATATTTATTAAAATAAAAACAGAAGTATAGTAAACGCTTTCGGTATAGGCACACCAATTAATCTTTTTTGCAATCATTAAAATGGCAAACGACTGTAATTTTGTAAACCATATCAGGATAAAACCTATAAGAAAATACTTAAGCCAATCAAGGTTTTTATCATTTGTTTTTTTTACGTGTTTAACTGTTTTTTCCCAATTTAAAAAAATATTAACCGATAGTCCGATATAAATTAGCATTTGTATCAAAATGGCATACATATCAAATTTATAGAGATCACTATGCCAGATTATAAAATTGTGCTTTGTAAATATTTCATATACTGAATATATAAGAATTGCAACGAAAGGAATAATATGAAAAAATGATTTGAAAGATAGGGCATAAGAAAAATCATTCAGACTTTTTACATACAGATAAATCAATGGTCCTATTAAAAAAGCCACCTGGGAAAAAACATATATTACCTTATGGTATTCCATAAAGTACTGATAAGCAATGGTACTTCGTGCAAATGCATCAAATAAATTGATAATAAATATCAAAATAATTAAAGCAAAAAGCTTATTTGAAAGTGAATTTCCTGTTCTTCTAAAAAAGAAAATAGTTGCCAGTATTATACCCTGAAAAACAGTAATAAATACCAGCAGGTTAAATAAACTTAAGGACATAAACCATGTGGGTTAAATATTATCATGATTTTTTGTTAATTGATAACCTGTTTTGATAAAACCAAATGCTAAACTACTAATTATATTGAATAAATATTTATAAGGGATAAATAAGCTCCATTAAAACTCAATTTTATAAATTAATCTACTACCAGATCCAGGTATTTATCCAGAACTTTATGAAATTCATTACCGTTAATGGGTTTGGTAATAAAATCGTCGCAACCCACCGATAGAGCTTTTTCTTTCTCTTCAAATCCCTTATATGAGGTTTGTGCTACAATAGGTAAAACAGGGTTTATTTCTTTAATTCTCCTGGTAGCTTCAAAACCGTTCATTACCGGCATTTTTAAATCCATAAGTATACAACATATTGTGTTATTTGCTTTACAAATTTCCACCGCCTCCTTACCATTTTTAGCATGTAAAATTTTAAAATTCGATTTAAGTCCATCATTAATTAATGCCTCAAGCAATAAATAATTTACTTCTTCATCTTCAACAATCAAAATAATATAACCTTTCTGATCCGGATTTTCAAGTTCAGTTTTTTCTTTTATTTCCAAATCATCAATAACAGGCTTATAAGGTATTGTAACATAAAAAGTAGAGCCTCTACCCTTTTCTGAATCCAGGGCTATTTTTCCGCCAAGTAACTCTGTATTTTCTTTTGCAATAGCCAGGCCCAAACCTAATCCCCCTCTATTTTCAGTTAATTCTTTTTCTTCCTGGGCGAATCGTCCAAAAATCATTTCCTGTTTATCCTTATGAATCCCTATACCTGTATCTTTTACATATATTTCCAATTCATTATTTTTATATTGATATCCAATTTCAATATAACCTTCGTTAGTATACTTAAGTGCATTCTCCAATAAATTACCAAGTATTTTATTCAGTTTTGCCCTGTCAGTAAAAATTGTGCTGGCCTTATCAGACAATCCGTTTTTTAAATATAATGGAGTTTTATTTTCCTTTGCCTTTATATCGAAAACAGAAAACACTTCCAACATAAAATTATTTAAACATAATTCCTCATCAAATACTCTAACCTTCTCGGTTCCAAGTCGCGAAATTTCTAATATATCGTCAATTATCCGTAACAACTGAGTACCACTGTTCCTGATAATCGATATATATTGTTTTCGTTTTTCAGCACTGGTCTCAGGCTTATCTAAAAAATCTGAAAATCCCAGGATACCATTCATCGGTGTCCTTATTTCATGCGACATGTTATTGATGAACTGAGTTTTAAGGCGGTCGCTTTCTTCCGCTTTTAATTTGGCTGTTCCCAGTTCGGTGTTCAGCAGCTTTAATTCTTCAACAGTATTATTAAGTTCCGTGGTTCTTTTTATCACTTTTTGGTCAAGATCCTTATTAAGTATCCTGAGTTTTTTGAGCTGGAAAATAATCTGTTTTCGTAAAATAAAAATGGCATAAAAAGATAATCCGGCAATAACAAAAATGGTAATAATGATAAGTTTTATTATATCAGCTTGCGTTTTCTTTAGTTTTTCCACGCTATTCATGGTCCTTAAATCAAGCATATTAAAAAACTCATTAATGGGATTCATTATGCTTTCTTTATCAGATTGATACTTTGTATCAAACATTATTTTTTGAGCAAAAACAACATCCGGTTCCCGCTTAACTGTAAAATTACCTAACGAATCGCAATACAATCCTTTACGCGCATTAAAGGCAACCTTTTCCGTCCATACCAAATCGTTCGAATTTTTTTCAGCTTCTTTCAATTTATCAAATTCTGAATCAACAAATCCTAATTTACGCATACTGTCCTGTAAAGATATTAACCGACCATTTAACCTGGGCTTTTTCCCGTTTCTGATATCAAGCACCTCCCAATATCTGTTCTCCCAGATACTATCACCGGTTACCACGTATGTTCTGCAAAAACGGGTAAGGTCATCAGAGCTCTGCTTCAATTCATCAGCAAAAAGAAATGACTTATGTCGTATACTCTCCTGGTTTTCTAATTTTGCGGATGTTATAAATAAATCATAAATAAGTATAACAAGGACAACTAAACAAAGAATAATTGCAGTAAAAAAAATATTATGCAAATTATTTTTTCTCATTAATATTGACAAAATGATTAATAATTGAGCTAAAGGCTGAAAAACATCTTTTTTTTTAAATCGCCGCAAGATACAAAATTTTGTTTAACAGAAATACTAATTAGTATTAAAAAAAACCACTTTCAAGTTTCATAACTTATTTTATGAATGATTGTTATGAAAAATTAAAGCGCAATTAACGCTCAAAGCCTATAAAATAGAGCTTATCATAACATTTGACTTATTTAAAGGACTTTGAATTGCAAAAAGATTATTTAAAAATCAAATAGCAATTTAAAATAAAATGCCATTTTGAAATCCGGAATATTGCAAACAACGATGGGACTACGTACAATTACGTTATTGTCAAATAAAGGCAGATAACTAGTAGTACGTTCATAAAGTTCCGTTTAAATACTCATCGGATAACTTATTTATAAACCAGCAACTTAGTCATCCGATGAGTCTAATGTTACTTAATGAACCTGATACTAGTTAAAATCTTTTACATTGATCGTTATCAAATATTTATATCTTTCTGTAAAACCATTAATTTTGAAATTATTGAATAATTTAAAAGTATGGAAATATGGTTTTAGGCCAGGCTATCTCCACCTTCATAATTATCACATTGTAAAATCAGTTAATTATTTAAAATACAAATTATGACGAAAAATGTATTATTTACAAGAGGAATTTGCTAAACTTGGTACCTTACCGGGAAATGGAGATAGTTACTTTCAGGAAGTCCCGATGCTTAAATTTAACGGAGTTCCTTTAAACGAAATTATTTCGGGTACTCATGGTGATATTAAATTAAAACACTTTGACGATTACATGGCGGTCACCGAAAAACCAGATAGCAAAGTGAGTCTGGATAAATCAGAGCTTGTTTTTGCCGGCTATGGAATTGTGACACCGGATGTAGTGGTGCTGTTTATTTATTGTTGTTAGTTAAATTTACTCATTAGTTGAAAGCAAAAAGCCCACAAACCTTTGACAGAATTACTTTTAAGCGTTTGGGCGTAACGATATTCTTATATTATAGTTAATTTTTACAAAGTTCATTTACTAAATCTCTTATTTCTTCTTTTTTTGAATTTTCTATATTTCTTTCCTCTTTTACTATTTCATTTCCATATACTATTTTACATAAATATGATTCTGTATATTTAAAAGAATCTTCTAATGTTCTTATTGCATTAATCGCTCCTGATGTATATGGATCAATATCTCCATATGAAAGTATTACTCCTATTCTTTTATTCTTTAATATTTTTGTTTTTTCAGTATGAAATCCATAAAAACGATCAATAAACAATTTCATTTTTGCATTTATTGTAAACCAATAAATTGGACATGCTAGAATTAGTCCAAAAGAACCTGCTATTTTTTGATATATTTCTCTCATGTCATCCTTTAATACACAAAATTCTCCACTATCCTTTCGGCATTTATCGCATGCATTACACGCTTTAATATTCATTTTGTATAGGTTAAGTATTTCTACTTCAATACTTTTTTTTTCTAAATAATCTATTGCAATTTTTGCAAGATAAGTACTGTAACCTTCCTTTCTTGGACTACTTAATACAATTATTACTTTTTTGTTTATCATAATTATTTTTCAAATTTCAAATATAAATGTATTGCCGATCTCAACAGGATAAACATTCCCCCAACGTTCAAGAAAGAGTAGTGCGGATTTTCGAGCTGATTTCTATCCGCGAGGACACGAAATCTGATAAAAGAATCAAACGGACCACTGAAACCCCATTACTCTTACTTATTGTTGCGCGTATGTGCTTTATTATAGACTGTTTATTATATTATTCAATGTCATAACTTTGGCAAAACCTTTTCTTAAGACTTTTAGTTCAGGTTCTTGCATCTCTGGGTCATCTGTCGAAGTTACATCACTTCCAAAAATTACTTTGAATCCTCTTTCATAGCCCTGTCTAGCAGTTGTTCCGCAGCAATAATTAGTCAGTGTGCCACAGATTATAATTGTATCCTTTTCTAAATTTTTTAAGATTGTTTCTAAGGGTGTATCATAGAAAGCCCCATAAGATGGTTTGAAAATCACAATATCATTTTCATGTGATTCTAATTCATGCCATATTTTCCCTTGCTTAAACCAAGTTGAGTCATCTCCTAATTCTGGATATCTATTTGGCATTAAATTTCCTGTTTTTGGTCTGTCTTTAAATAAATGAGTATCCTTGAAAGCTGTATAAATCACTGGAATACTTTTTTGTCTACAAAAATCTATTAATTCTTTAATTTTAGGTACTTGTTTTGTCGCCTCAGGAATCCAAGATGATGTCCACTCTGGTTTTACGAACTCATCCTGCATATCAATTACAATCAATGCACATTTTTCAACTTGAATTTCAAATTTAGCATCACCATTCAAATATGCATCTCTGGCTGCTTTTTTTACAATGTTTTCTGTATATTTCATTTTTAAATTAGGTTACTTCTATAGTTCTTGCATAAACTCTCCTTTTTTCAATATATATCCAATAGATGCATCAGCAGGATGCTGCATTATCTCAGATTGCAGACCATTTAAAACAGTTGAATCAGAAGACTGTTGTACATACAAACCATTACTAATTGTCAATAGTGCTAATATTATTTTAAAACATCTTTAATCATAACAATGTTTGCTGGTTGTGTGCTTTCTTGCATTGGCTACAAATTATAATCCAAATTACGAACTACATCTAATATCTAACTAAATCCGGACAGATAAACAAAACTATTTCTATTTTTTTGGAACTTTGTCATGAAAGTACCTCGTATAGAAATTAATTTTATTTTAACATAATAAATGTAAATCATTGAACTTTTATTTCCAAAATTTTGTGATTCCTTTAGAAAAATAAGCTGTAGTTAATGAACAATTATTAATGACAGGTTAAAAAAAAGCCGGCTTTTATATATCGTGTAGCTTTTGATTATTCAATTTTAAATACTACATCTTTATGCGTCTCATTTCCTAACTTATCGAGCGCCCGGATGTGCATTTTAACCAATTGTCCGGCTTTAAAACCATCAATAATTCCTTTATAGGCCTTTTCTTTACCACCATTAATAGAATAAAATATACGATCGTATGCTATAGGAGCATTGGTTACCGACAGAAATAATGAAACATGTTCAGGATACACATCAATCATTGTACTGTCTACTTCCTCGTTGGCAACCGGTTGTACACTGAAACGGGCAAAAACTTCAGGACCTGAATTATCTGTACCAAATACAATTTCAGAAGTATTCAGGTTGCCAAGTTTATCATAGGCTTTAACATCAATTTTGTAATCTTTACCACGTTTAAAACCCTCAACTATCCCGGTATACATTTTTTCTTCTCCATCATTTATTTTATAGTAAATACGGTCGATAGCCACTTTTGAATCGGTTGCAGATAAAAACAGAACAGCAAGACTTGAATATACCTCGGCTTGTGTTCCGTTAATCTCCCGCTTACTAATGGGCAAAATACTAAACCTGGAAAAAATATCGGGGCCTGAATTATCAACAACCAGGCTAACTGATTCACGATTTGAATTGTCTACATTATCATAACCGTAAATATTCAAATTATATGAACCGGAATCAGCAATGGTAAACGGATCTTTGTATGGAATTTCTTCTCCATTATTGATACTGTAACTAAGTGCTTTCATTCCTGATTCTGTATCATAGGCAGATAATACAATTTTTGTATCCTTATTAATATAGATAGTGTCGCGGGCTTTAAAAACCCTGCCAATAAATTTATATTTTAATTCAGGTCCTGTTAAATCAACATAAGCAGCATGACTTTTAGTGCTCTTCTCTGAAGCCATACTTTTATTACCCACATTATCAACAGCATACGATACTGCTGAAAGGTTACCCGATACTGTGGTCAAATAAAAAGGCTTTTCATACAATACAAAGGGTTCATTGTTTATACTGTATTTAATTTCCTTAACGCCCGATTTATTATCAACGGCAGTTAACTTTAGTTTTGTCCTGCCGGACGAATATTCTTTGCCATTCACAACAAAGCTGTTTCCCATAATTTCGTCAACAAGAATCGGTGGGGTTTTATCCACATAAAAATCAAATTCGTGTTCATCCTCAGTATTACCAACCCGGTCAACCGCATAATATTTAATTTTATGGTCACCCTCGGCCATATAGGCTGAATTCAACGGGTATGAATATTTTGTAAAACTTTTATCGTCAAGTGAATATAAAATTTGATACACGCCTGAAATTTTATCTTCTGCTTTTAAAACCAGTTTTGTCCTTCCGGATATGTTTTCCTCAAATTTATCACCATCAAAAGTCAGTTGTGAAACAGGAGGGGTAAGGTCAACACTGAATTCCTGATGTCTTGGACTCTCAACATTTCCTACATTGTCAACCGCATAATAATCAATATCGTAAATTTTCTCTTTCTCAAGTTTTATGGTATCTGTATATTTTTTATAGCCTAATGAATCAACACTTACCAGAATCTGTTCTACACCCGATTCTTCATCTGAACTTGAAAATTCGATATCGACCTCTTTTCCCACATAAAGCATTTTCCCATCAAAATATTGTTTTGACGATTCAAAGTTAAGTCGGGTTCTGGGAGTCCGGCTATCTGCATATAATTCAAACATAACATCGGTTAAGGGATAATGCACTTCTTTTGTTTTTTGATCGACAGCTGACGGCGATCGAAATGAGTTATAACCTTCGGTATCAAGATACATCGGGTTGGCAAACTCTGGCGTACTATCACTATGCATCTGATACAGCTCACCCTTTTTGTCGGGCTCTGTTGAAAAATACAAATATATGGGTAACGATTTTTGTATATATATTTTCCCATCAGGTGCAACATAAACTTTCTTATTATGTTCGAGTGGTTGCTGTGCTATTATTGGCAAACTGAAAGTTATACTTAATAGTGCCAGGTAAAATTTCTTCATAGTAAAGTTTTTTCACTTATTACGTAAGTCGGTATTTTATGTTCAATTATTTTATATCCTGAATCCCATAACCAATACATCGTCAACCCTTTGATATTTATCACCTTGCCATTCAAGTAACTTCTGCTCAAGTATCTTGTTTTGCTCATCCATAGATTCCTTGTGAATACTAAAAAGCAATTCTCTAAAGTTTTTCAGGAAATATTTACCCCCTTTCTCGCCCCCAAATTGATCCGAAAATCCATCAGAAAATATATAACAGGTTGTGGGTTTGCTAACATCCAGGGTTTGCACTGTAAATTTATTATCTCTTCCTGCCGATGTTTTCATTTGCCCTCCAATTCCGAAGAAATCACCTTTGATAACATCCATTTTATCATCCTGAATGTAAACCAGGGAATTAACCGCGCCAGCAAATTTAATTATTTTCCGGAGTTCGTCATACACACATATAACCATATCCATACCGTCGGTATTACCTGTATTTTCCTGTTTTAGTGCAAATCGAACCATGTTATGCATTTGCTCCAGTATCTCGTCAGGCGAGATGAGGTGTTTATCCAGAATAATTTCTTCAAGAAAACTCATTCCCAACATGCTCATAAAAGCCCCCGGAACACCGTGCCCGGTGCAATCTACAGCTGCAACAATTTTAAGTTTGTTATTATTTATGGTTACTTCATCAAACCAGTAAAAATCGCCACTTACAACGTCGCGCGGACTAAAATAAATAAACGATTCATCAAACAGTTTATTCAAATCGGAAATTTCCGGAAGTAAAGCTCCCTGAATATTTTTAGCATAATTTATACTTTGATTTATTTTATGATTCTTTGCCTGAATCTCTTCATTCTGTTTCCTGATTTCTTCATTTCGCTTCTCAAGAATAATATTATGTTTTTTCTTCTGTAAATTGCTCCTGAAAATCAGTAATGCCACAATAGCAACAAAACCCATACCTATAATAAATATAAGTGTCAAAAGACGTTGATTTTCAATCTCGGCCTTTTGCTTTTGAATCTGTAACTGCTTAATCTGATTTTGTTCTTCTGAAATCTTTAATGAATCCTGGGTAACAGAAAGCTGCTGTTGTGTTTGCTCTTTTTCTTTAATGGCTTTTTGCGCTTTCTGCTCAACTGCGGCAACTTTTTGCTCATTTTGCTTTCGCTGATTTTCAATTTCATCATCCTGAATTTGTTTTTGAAAAGCCACATATAAATTAAAATACTCCATAGATTTCCTGGCATCGCCCATTTCCTTATAAATTTCAGATAAACTACCATAACAGGTACGAAGCATCTGTTTATTTTTTAACTCAACCAAAATATTTTCCGCTTCTTTCAGGTTATCCAGGGCTTCATCATTTCTATCAAGGCTTCGCAAAGAAACACTTATATTCATAAGATTTGTAGCAATGTCCTGTTTATTCTTTTGACTCCGGCTTAACAGCAAACTTTTACGAAAATAAACCAGGGCTGTCTCGGGCTCTCCCATATCAGAATAAATCATACCCATATTACTGTATATGGCTTTGACCGCGTTATTGTTCCTAATCTCAATATTAAGAGCAACTGATTGTTCAAAAGCCTGCAACGCTTTTTCAGGCTTTGAATTTTCCCAGTAATAAAAAGCAAGTTTATTGAGTGCTTCAGCAGCTTGAGGAAGTTTATTCTCAACTTTGTATTTATCGATATCATTAAGCAGCTGTTGCTCGTCAACCTGTGCAAAAACAAAGGTACGAACTACTAAAAATAGTGCAATTAATGTCAGACGCTTTATATAAAACATATCCCGAATATTATTCATCCAAAATAATAAAAAAAAAGGTTTTAGAAAACTAAAACCTTTTTTACATATTTTAAAGCGAATATTGCATAAATTTAAAGGGTATATCAATTAATGCACTGTAATCTTCACCCAGTTCAGCCATATCCTCATCGGCTGAATACCAGTATATTTCAACTTCCTTGCCTTCATGATAAAGCTCCTCAAGTAAACCAACCAGAGATAATAAATATTTTGATGTACTGGTGTTAAAATATTCCAATTTCAGATGCAACTCGGTTTTTTCGGCCGGATCACCACAATATTCTTCTATCCAGTTAACAACAGGATCGTAAAATTTTATAGCATTTTCAAGTATCGATTTGCCGGTTATGGAAAGAATACCTGTCCCGGCATCAAATAATATTTCAGGCCAGTGTGAGTTGGCATCAATTTTTAACTTTTTTTGCACTTTTTCATGGTTTATGTTAATACAATAATTGTAAGCAAATTATAAACTGTCAAGTTTTTTTGCCATTTCAACAGCAATACTTTTGCAACGGTCGATATCAGTTTCTTTGGGTGAGCATCTGGCTTCAACCTGTTCGCCAATAATTTCCCATTTAATATTTTCAGCAAATTTATTTAGAGCACGTACACCGCCGCCGCCCCAGCTGGCTGAACCAAAAATACCCAGGTAACGGTCTTTCAGGCCATAATGTTCTAAATCGGAGATCAGGTGTGCCATTGGAGGAAAAATACCCCCGTTATAAGCACAGCTTCCGAGAATAACGGCTTTGTATTTCCAAATATCATTAATAATATGCGATACATGTGTTTTTGCAGCATCGTATACTCTTACGTGTTTTACTCCTTCTTCAACCAAAAAACGGGCAATGTAATCAGCCATTTTTTCAGTATTTCCATACATCGATCCAAATACAATTACAGCTCCCTTTTCACCCACATGTGTACTCCATTTGTTGTACTGATCAATAATATATGGAATTTGCGAGCGCCAGATTAAGCCATGCGAAGGTGCTATTAGTTTAAGCTCTAATCCGTTTAGTTTAGCCAGGGCTTTTTGAACCTGGTTTCCGTATTTGCCAACAATATTTGAATAGTACCGGCGAATTTCCTCATTAAAACATGAGGTATCCAAATCTACTTCATCGTCAAAAACACCTCCGTTTAATGTTCCAAAGCTTCCAAAAGCATCGTTCGAGAATAAAATATTTTTTGATGTTTCGTAAGTAACCATCGATTCAGGCCAGTGAACCATGGGTATCGTAAAAAATTGTAAGGTTTGTTTTCCTAGGTTTAATGTATCACCTTCTTCAATTGTTTTAAAGTTTTCAGTAATACCATAAAAACCATCGAGAATTGGCAGGGTTTTACGGTTACCTATTATAATTATATCCGGAAATTCCGTTACAATCTCCTTAATTGATCCTGAATGATCAGGCTCCATGTGATTTATAACCAGGTAATCCAGTTTTTTCCCATTTAATAATTCTTTAACCCAACTGACTAAACTACCCGAAAATGGAGCTTCAGCCGTGTCAATCAAAGCCGTTTTTTCGTCGTCAATTAAATAGGAATTATAGGTAACACCTTTTTCCAAAGGCCATTGATTTTCAAATAAGTGCTTTCTTCTATCATTAAATCCTAACCAGTAAACTTTTTCGCTTAATTGAACTTTTAATGCCATGTTAATTAATTTATATCAAAAATCTGCCCAAAAATAGGTCTTTTTTATTAAAGAAAAACATGATTTTTTTTCAATTATTGCATCCATATTTTTCAAAATCACTAAAGTTAAGTTAATTTCATCTGTTTATAATTTATTTTAATTGCCAGACCCGCCTGCCAAAGTTGTAAAGCGAACAGGCGGAACTACACAAATTAAATTATTATTATGTGAGTATTTTAATAATTATTTAGTCATGCTTCGTTTCATAAAATGCATCAACTCCGGGATAATGCATTTTTTCAACGGCAAGTTTTTCAGAATAAACCCGGTAAGTTACTTCACCCTCAGAACACAATTCACCACTATTGCTGTATAATTGGGTCAACACCTTTATAAATCTCCGGTCGTGTTCAATTATTTTTCCAGTCAACCTTATCTGACCATCACTGATTTGAACACCCTTAATAAATTTAACATTCAAGTCGGCTGTAACACCTGCCGTGCCGCCTTTTACATACACTACCCAACTGGCAATTTCATCGTGCATGGTACATTGAATTCCTCCATGCAAGGTATTCACATATCCTTCGTATTCTTTATTAGGCATCCAATCGCATACCAATCCTTCTCCATTATCAAAAAACTCCATTTGCAGTCCAAACTTATTATCATCGCTGCAACCAAAACAAGTATATAAACCTTTCCCTTTCCACGGATTTATAATTTTCTTCATCACCTTTTTTAAATTTTATTGTGAAAAACAAAAATAACAAACTTTATAAAGAGGCGAAATTTGGGGGAATTTACTAAAAAAAGTTTTTACCCTGTTAATTTCACAAATGTCTGGTATCAATTAGATTAAAGGTTTTTCAATATATTCCCCTTTCTCGCAGTGGCGGATTTCTCCGAAATAAATTCTAAGCAGGCTCCCCAGTGGAAAATACATAGCTTGTAATTTGTAGATAACTTGAAAGTTTCAGTTTCCAAACGACGCAGCAAATTGTGTTCTCTCCTGTGAGAAATTCCGACATTATTGGAATAGAGGGACTAGCCATCTTGGGAGATATTCCGACATGTCAAAAGAAAAGGATTAAAATGCAGAGAATATAAATTTTATTAAAATAAAATTCAATTATATGAATATTTTAATAAATTATATTTATTTTTGTTTCAATATTTGAAACTTAATTTTAAATAATTATGAAAAAGTTAATAATTTTATTAAGCATAACTTTAATAAGTTTATCCAATTTTGGTCAGAATATTGCCGGCAGTTGGATGGGGGTTTTAAAAGTTCAGGGAATGGAACTTAAAATTGTGTTCAATATTGAAAATTCAGACAATAAGCTTTCGGCTACAATGGATAGTCCAGATCAGGGAGCCAAAGGTATTCCCGTATCAAACATTACTTTCATTGACAATAAGCTGAAAATTGAAATAGATAAAGCTAATATTACTTATGAAGGAACTTATCAATCAAGAGATTCCATAATTGGTACTTTTAACCAACGGGGGCTTTCATTACCCTTAAACCTCGCTCCGGTTGACCCAACCAATATTGAAACCAGAAAATCACAAGAGCCGGTTCCACCTTATCCATACCAATCTGAAAATATAACTTTTGAAAACCAGCCAGATAAGGTTACACTGGCCGGAACTCTCACGTATCCTAAAAAAGGCCAGAATTTTCCTGCTGTAATATTAATAAGTGGCAGCGGACCTCAAAACCGTGATGAGGAATTGCTAGGTCATAAACCTTTTTTAGTACTATCAGACTACCTTACCCGGCATGGTTTTGCAGTTCTGCGTTACGACGATCGTGGTACAGCTGAATCAACCGGTGATTTTAAATCGGCCACTACCTGGGACTTAGCCAACGATGCCAAAGCAGCTGTAGAATATTTGAAATCGAGAAAAGAAATTGATTCTAAAAATATAGGATTAATAGGACATAGCGAAGGAGGCATGATTGCTCCGATGGTGGCAGCAGCTATGCCTGAAGTTAAATTTATTGTACTTTTAGCCGGACCCGGTATATGGTGTGCTGACTTACTTTTAAAGCAACAAGAACTAATTGGCAAAGCCTCAGGCATGAGTCAGATTGACTTGGAACATACGCATGAAGTAAACAAAGGTGCTTTCGATCTTATAATAAACAACAAAAACCCGAAGGCTCTTCAGGGTGAGCTAAGTAGTTACCTGAAAAACGAACTCGAAAAATACCCGGAATTGAATACAAACCCAAACATGGACATTGAAAGTCTGATAAAAGCAGAAACCGAACAGCTTTTAAGTCCATGGATGATGTATTTTATCAGGTACAATCCTGAACCAACTTTGAAAAAAGTGCATTGTGCTGTTTTGGCTTTGAATGGTGAAAAAGATTTGCAGGTTGAACCTAAAGCGGATTTACAAGGCATCGAAAATGCCTTAAAAGAGGGTGGCAATCCCAATTTTAAAACTGTGGAACTGCAGGGCTTAAATCATCTTTTCCAGGAATGTAAAACCGGTTTACCTGCAGAATACAGTTCTATTGATCAGACTATTTCACCTAAAGCCTTAAAGATAATTAGTGATTGGATGTTAGATACTATTAAATAAGGCATCGTATCCAATGATATTTCGAATATCCGTTACAATAATGTAAATTATATAGATTAAATTGAGATAACTTTTTCGTTTTAATATAAAGTAATAATATTTATTAATTATGATACTTTCAACAACATATTTAGTCCCAAATAGAGAAATTACAGAAATTTTAGGTATTGCCAGAGGCAGTACTGTACGCAGTCGTAATGTTGGTCGCGATATTGTGGCAGCATTAAAGAAGATTGCTGGTGGTGAAATTGAAGAATATACTCAGCTTCAAGCTGATGCGCGCGAGCAAGCTTTATCAAGAATGATTGAGGATGCTAAAAAGCTTAATGCCGATGCTATAATTGGTATTAACATAACCACCGCCATGGTTACAAGTGGGGCAGCCGAAATATTAACCTATGGAACAGCAGTAAAACTAAAATAAAATGGAAATTTTGAAATTCATACTAAAAATACAAATCTTGTTATTTTTAGTAGCTTTAATTTCTGTTATATATCTTGTTTTTCGAAAAATAAAAAAGAGCAAGGAAGAAAATTTCGAAAAAAGGAATAATTAGTACTATGAGATAATTCATAGAGTTAGCACCAATTTTAAAATTAAAAAAGATGAAATTACCCAGTATTTGTCCCAGTTGTCAAAATAAGTTAAGTGTTCAGACATTATTCTGTGAAAAATGCGAGACTAAGGTCGACGGCAAATATAAATTACCTTTACTGGCATCGTTGCCCGACGACGATCAAAAATTTATCATCGAATTTGTTACCAGCAGCGGCAGCCTGAAAACCATGGCCGAGCATATGAAATTAAGTTATCCTTCGGTCCGGAACCGTTTAGATGCCATAATCGAAACCCTTAAAAGCTATACTCATGAACATTAAAACATTGTTGAATCCTTTTATAAAAATAGCCGGGTTGAAATCATTATTATACGGACTTGGTGCCATGATACTGGCCTCCATTATCGGATATTTCTCCCATACCCATTTCGACGGAGTTCTTAGTGTACATTCAGGTTGGTCAACCAGTTGGTATGCTCAATTGGCTGAACCTTTGTTAAACTGGCTATTTATTGGCACCTGGTTTTATGCTTTTAGCCTGATTTTAAGTCCTTCAAAAGTACGTGCCATCGATATTTTTGGTACACAGGCCTTTGCATTTATACCCATTATTCCCACCAGTTTTTCAGGTTTTTTTACCTTTATGAATGACCTTGTACAAAGGCTGGTTGGAGTTGATCCGACAACCTTTTCAATTGATATGCTGCCTGTTAAGGAATTGGTTTGGGCAATTATACTAACCCTTTTTATAATGCTGTTTGTGGTATGGAGTGCCATCTGGATTTATAACGGATTTAAGATTTCATCAAATATGGGTCACAACAAAGTTATTCCGGTTTATATCGCAGCTATTATACTGGGAATGTTTGTACCTCATTACTTTCATTCTTTAATTTTTTGATCATGTTAAATGCAAAAAATCGCCCCAGGATAAAAATTCCGCTACAAATTTCCGACTTTGCTGTTGAAGCTGTTTGTGGAACCTTTCTTATTCTTATTATTTTGTTGCCCATAATGTATTGGAACGAGTTACCTAGCAGAATTCCTTCTCATTTTAATTTTAATGGGTCGCCTAACAGATTCGGAAGCAAAAACAGTTTAATTGCGTTACCCATATTGGCATTTGTTTTAAACCTTGGCTTAACAATACTCTCAAGAGCCCCCCATCTATACAATTACCCCGTCAAAATAACTGAAGCGAATGCTGAAAACATGTATAGGGTGGGATCACGATCGATGCGATGGTTAAAAACAGCATTAACCATGTTTTTATGCTATTTGACTTACGGCTCAATCAATACTGCAATGGGAAATGCAACTGGGTTGAACAGGTATGTTTTAATATTATATCTTAGCTCTTTGGCTATCATAATTGGAGTTGTGATTTTCAGTGGTATTAAAAACAGAAGTCCGAAAAAAAACTCTTAAGAAAATGAAAAGAAAAATTGAACAGGAAATACTTGATGCCATGCATCAAAATCCTGATAACTGGAAAGGCATGCTTTACTTTAACCGGAAAGATCCCCGGATTTTCGTTCCAAAATTTTACCCTGCTTTAGGATGGACCGTAAATCTTGGAAACGCATATTCATACCTGACTTTAGTGGGATTAGCTTTGATCATTACACTATTTAGCCGGATTTTATGATTCCTGTTTTATTATCTATCCGAATTTAAAATCTATTGGAAAACCATTATATTGTAATTCATAAAATTGACCATTATGGATACAGTTTTTGATTACATTATAATTGGCTCAGGCTTCGGTGGCAGTGTATCAGCTCACAGACTCACCGAAAAAGGATACAAAGTATTGGTTATCGAAAAAGGAAAACGCTTTAAAAACAGTGATTTCCCAAAAACAAACTGGAACCTGCGTAAATATTTATGGATGCCCCAGTTTGGACTACACGGCATTCAACGATTAAATCTTTTTAAACATGCATTTGTTTTGACTGGCGTTGGTGTTGGCGGAGGAAGCCTGGTTTACGCCAATACCTTAATGCATCCTCCCAAAGAGTTTTTTCAGAACAACGACTGGGAAAAATTTAATAATTGGGAATCAACACTGGAACCATTTTATAAAAAGGCTCATTTTATGCTTGGGCGAACCAAACTCAACAAGTTTTATATTGAAGATGAAATTTTAAGAGATGTGGCCCGTGACCTGAAAAAAGAAGAATCATTTGATAATGTTTATGTAGCTGTAAATTATCACAGCCATAATTCCGCTCACGATCCTTATTTTAATGGCGAAGGCCCGCTTCGTAATTCCTGTACCGAATGTGCCGGCTGTATGGTGGGTTGTCGCGAAAATGCCAAAAATACACTGGATAAAAATTACCTGTATTTTGCTGAAAAAAACGGAGCCCGGATTCTCCCGGAGACCAGGGTTTGGAAAATTAATTTTAATGACAACATTTATTCTGTTTCATGTAAAAACAGCATGAAACCAGGTGGACGCAAGGTATTTAAAGCCAATGGAATAATAGTTGCAGGTGGGGTTCTGGGTACCTTAAAACTTCTGCTCCACCAGAAATACCTGTTTAAAACATTACCCGATCTCAGCCCGACTTTGGGCAAAAAAGTTCGTACCAATTCCGAAACTCTTTGTACTGCTTCGGCTGCCAAAACAAAACTTAACAATGGAGTGGCGATAAGTTCCATTTTCAGGCCCCAGCCCGATACTTATATTGAAATTGTAAAATACCCAACCGGATCAAATGTGATGAAGTATTTGCTATCACTGGCAACCGGAGAAGCTAAATTGCCTTTCATCAGGACTTTTAAATTTATCGGTAATTGCATGGTACATCCGGTTAAGTTTGCAAGAATGTTTTTTAACGGAAAATGGGCACACAACACCATTATTTTTCTGGTGATGCAATCGGCTGATAATGCCATGAAAGTAGTATTGCGAAAAGGATTGCTCCGTAAACGTATAACTTTTAAGAATAACCAGGCAAATAAAGTTAATGCCTATATTCCTATTGGACAAGAGGTTATGAACCGATATGCTAAAAAAACTGGTGCCATTCCTCAGAACTCAGCCATGGAATTACTTTTCAATATCCCTTCCACTGCACATATTTTAGGCGGTGCACCAATGGGAGATAGTGACAGGAATGGATTAATTGATAAAAACTTCAGGGTATTTAATTATCCGAATATGTATGTTGTTGATGGATCGGCCATTCAGGGTAACCTGGGAGTAAATCCCAGTTATACTATTGCCGCTATTGCTGAATATGCAATGGATCAGATACCGGCAAAAACTGCTTCTAACTTGGCCTCCAGGTAAAAAAAATTATAAAGTTGGAAAATGGAAAATTATAAACAATCCCAACTTTCCATTATTCCATTATTCAAAAAAAATCAGGCTACATTAACTAAAATTAAGTTAAAGCAATTTAGGAAAACAATTAAATTTCTTTAAAAAAAGAGTTAGACTTTTCAACCTAAACAAATCGACAATATACCATGTAAGCCAATGGAAAAAAAGAATCTCTACTCTATTTGCCTGATATCAATATTTTCAAGTATGGTCTGACTGGCACCCAACATTCCGACCTTAAAAATAATATTAGCCAGATATTCGGAGGTAACAACACCGTCAGGCATCAACAATCGTATAATACCATACAATCTGCGCGAAATCCGGTAAGCTAAATTGGGCTCTTTTCGTTTGGTAACCGGATAAATATAGCCAGGCCTGAAAATATAAAGTTGCTCAAATTTCATATCCAGCAGAATTTTCTCTGCGGCTCCCTTTATTCTGGCAAAAAACATTGAATTGTTTCCTGAAGGATCAGCCCTTTGACCACTTAAAAAGCAAAAGGTAGCCTCAGGACTTTGTGTTTTAATTACTTTCGCAAATTCTGCAGTGTAATCAATGGTTATTTTACAAAACTCATCCCTGGAAACTTCACCCAAATAAACTCCTAAACAATAGTAGGCTATATCCTGGTTTTTAAAATAATTCTCAAGCCCTGTAAAATCTGAAAAATCATCATGGAGAACCACTGTAAGTTTATGATGGCTTTGTTCTAATGGCCTTCGCATAATAGCTACAACGCTTTCAACCTCATCACTATTCAGACATTCTCGTAGTACCAAACCACCAACCATGCCCGTTGCACCGGTAATGATAACTTTCTTCAAGGTATTTGGGTTAAATTATTAAAAATTATAATTTGGGCCTTTAATAATCGTCAAAGTTACGACTATTATAAGATTTCTTCCAAAAACAATACAGCTAAGTTGAATGATGAATCAAAATTTATATATTTGTGCTACTTTTCAAATAAAAGATAACACGACTTTAGATTTAACTAAGAAAATGCAAAACTTAAATAACCATCTACAACAAAAATTATCAAGCCTTGAATCCTGGTTTAAGGGTTATGAAGGTTCAATTGTTGCTTTTTCAGGAGGAATTGATTCGACCTTGGTTCTTTACCTTGCCCGAAAATTCCAGGGTAAAGAAAATGCTGTTGGGGTAATTTCAAATTCTGAAAGCTTAAAACAAAAAGATTTTACTTTAGCACAGAACTTTTGTCTCCAATTCGACATTCATCTCGAAGTAATTAAAACACAAGAAATTGATGATGAACGTTACAGCCAAAATCCAATAAACCGTTGTTTCTTTTGTAAGGAACATTTATATACCGATTTAAGTGCTATTGCGGCAAAATATCCGGGATTCAAAGTATTAAACGGTGCCAATTTTGACGACCTGGGAGATTTTCGTCCGGGTATGGATGCTGCAAAAAAACTAAGTGTCCTTTCACCGATGATCGATTGCAAGATTACCAAAGAAGATATCAGACAGATTGCACGGCATTTTGAATTACCCAACTGGGATAAACCGGCCAGTCCATGCCTGAGTTCACGCATGCCATACGGACATAAAGTAACACGTGAAAAACTCTCACAAGTGGAATCGGCTGAAAATATTCTGAACGAATACGGTTTTGAAGATGTAAGAGTAAGGCATTTTGGTACGTATGGACGAATTGAAGTTAGAAAAGATGATTTACAAAAACTGAAACTGGTACAGGACGAAATAGTAAATAAAATTTCAGCCCTGGGATTTGATTCCGTTGAAGTGGATGATGAAGGGTTGGTTACTGGGAAGTTGAACAGGGAAATTGGGAAATAGAAAGTTCATTTCGGCTTCGCTCAATGAACCGATCAGCAAACTATATCCAGACATCAAAGAACTTTATACCTTAGTACTATGCAACCTGGAACCCAAATAAGCACATTGACTAATGGTCTAATGAGCACATAAACTAATAATAAACAATATACAGAACTAAAACATGCGCATATTATTTTACGATTGTTTTGCCGGCATTAGCGGAGACATGAACCTGGGGGCACTCATTGACCTGGGTGTTGATCCTGATTATCTGACCAACGAACTGGGCAAACTTAATATTGACGGTTTTAAGCTTAAAATAAAAACTGATACCCGAAGAGGAATTACCGGCACTCTGGCTACCGTGGTAATAAAAAATAAGAACAATGAAAAGCACCGCCATTTGAGGCATATACATGAATTAGTAAATGCTAGTACGCTCTCTGAAAACGTAAAAAAAACCTCACTCGAAATATTTCAGCGAATTGCTGAAGCCGAAGCCAAAGTCCACAATATAGAAATTCAGAAAGTACACTTTCATGAAGTCGGGGCTCTTGATTCTATCGCCGATATTGTAGGAGCAGCCATTTGTCTCGACTATTTAAAAGTTGATAAAGTAATGTCGTCACCCATTCAATTGGGAGGCGGAACCGTAAAATGTGCACATGGTATAATGCCTGTACCGGCACCAGCCACAGCTTTAATCGTTGAAAATATTCCGGTGAAAAGCGGGCTGGTAAATCATGAGGCTACCACGCCCACCGGAGCAGCTATTTTAGCAGCTACCGTTGACGACTATACTGAAAGCATCAATATACCTATAGCAAAAACGGCATATGGCATAGGACAACGTGATGTATCTGAAGTTCCTAATGTGCTTAGGGTTTATTTACTTGAACCAAAAAGCGACGAAAAAAATATAAGTAAAGAAATTGCCACGGTTTTGGAATGTAATATTGATGATATGAAACCTGAGCATTTTGAATTTTTACAGGATAAATTATTTGAACTAGGAGCAAGTGATGTGTGGTTCTCCCCTATTGTAATGAAAAAATCGCGTCCGGCTACAATGGTTTCTGTTTTGTGTAGCCCGGACAAAAGCGAAATTATGAAATCAGTGATTTTTGAAAACAGCACCACGCTGGGGATTCGTGAAACATCCATCATTAAAAATTTACTGGAAAGAACAGAAAAAATAGTTGAGACAAAATATGGCAAAGTAAGAGTTAAGGAGTGTCACCCAAATTCCACCGGGATAAAATTTAAAGCGGAATTTGATGATTGTAAAACCTTAGCTATAAAACATAACATTCCTGTTTCAGAAATTGAAAACGAAGTTATAGCAAAACAATTACATGGAAATTAAAGATATTCTTGATCATTACAAAAACGGGGATTTAAACCTGACTGATGCCTTGCAACAACTATCCGGCAAGGGTATCGAAGAAATGGGTTTTGCCACCATCGACACCGACAGGTTACGCCGGACAGGGATACCCGAGGTCATTTATGCTGCTGGTAAAACCACGGAACAAGTCACTCAAATTGCCGAACGGATGTTCAAAAACGGGATTGATATTCTGGCAACCCGGGCAACCCAAGAGATGTTTGATTCCATAAAAAAACTTATACCGCATGCCATTTATAATCCTCTGGCAAAAACTATTATCTATAAGCATAAAAAAAATAGTTATAACAAAGGATACATTGCTGTGGTTGCCGCCGGAACTTCTGATCTGCCAGTAGCTGAAGAAGCAGTAGAAACTGCACGATTCCTGAATAACAAAGTTGAAGCCGTATACGATGTTGGTGTTGCCGGAGTGCACCGGCTATTTCACAAATTGGATATCATACAAAATGCACGGATAATAATTGCCGTAGCTGGCATGGAAGGTGCGCTGGCCAGTGTAATTGGAGGACTTGTAAACAAACCTGTTATTGGAGTACCTACCAGTGTAGGTTATGGTGCCAATTTTGGAGGACTTTCAGCATTATTATCGATGCTTAACAGTTGTGCAAGCGGAATAAGTGTGGTTAATATCGACAACGGATTTGGAGCCGCCTGCCAGGCACACTTAATAAATCAACTTTAATTAAATTATCATGGCTGTCAAAAGATTTGGAGTTTCACTCGAAGAAGATTTACTCGTTGATCTTGACGAAATTGTAAAAAACCAACGATTTCCAAACCGTTCAAGAGCTATAAGGCATTTAATAAAAAATCATAAAATAATAAATAATGTTGATGATAACCAACAAGTGACAGGTGCCATCGTGTTGGTTTACGACCATCAGATTTCGCGTTTACATAGTGAAATTGCAGCCTTGCAACACGAATATAATTGTATGGTACTTTCGAGCCAGCACATTCACCTCGATGAAAAAAATTGCATCGAAACCATTGCAGTCCGCGGCACAGCAAAAAATGTAATCAAACTCAGCAACAAACTGTTAGCTATTAAAGATATAAGGCACGGTAATTTGGTAGTATCAACCATTGAATAAATTGGAATTTTGTTAATGTGCTGATGAGTTAATGAGCACATTGACTAATGAGCACCTCACCTTCCCTGGCAGTAACTCCTTATCTCATCATCGGCCTTCATATACTTATGGGTAAAGGCCTTTTGAAAATCCTGACAAGCCTGATCGGCTTTGTGCTGCATTTTCCTGGTAATACCTCTCAGATAATATAACTCACCATCAAAGGGTTTGAAATCGAGCGCCATGGTGTAATCTCTTTCAGCAAATTCCCAATCGCCGGTATTTTGAAATACCTTTCCCCTAAGAATATATATTTCAGGATCGTACTTGTCAATAATAATGCATTTATTAAATACCTTCAATGCCTCCTGGTACTCTTCTGCCTCACTATAAATTTCACCTGCCAGTTTATAAATATCGAAATCAGGAACCAAAGCCATTAACGATTTTAAAACCTTGCCGGCTTTATCAATCTCCTTGTTATGCAAATATGCTTTGGCTTCAAGAAAATAAAAATCAAGTTGGGTTGAATCCATTTTAATGGCAGTTCCGATACTTTTTAACGCTTTACGGGGTTTTCCCAGTTCAATTTCAATCCTGGCTTTTGTGGCATAAAATTCCGGGTATTGATCTCTTTTTTCAATAGCCGTATTTATAGAAATTAATGCATTCTCAGTCTCACCCAGTGCCAGGTATAAAAGCGCCTTAAGCTGAAATGCTTTTACCAGGCTTACACGTATTTCATTTAAATGATCAACTTCTTCCAATGCATCTTCATACTTGCCATGTTCATACAAATACCAGGCATCTTCAAGCATTAAATCGTATTTGTTGTACCACTCTGTTTGCCAAAGGTTGATCCACTCTTTTGACTTTGCAACAGTATCAAAAGCATGATTCGATTTAATAGTCCTCTGCATCAACCTGTCCCTGGACTCCAGGTGAGCTCGTAAATATTTTACCGATAAAGCAGGTTTCCCTAAAACAGCATAACATTCAGCCAATTCATAGTTAGCAAGCGTGGGATTTTTTGAATTAATCTCTACGAGAATATTGGCTGCCTGCTTATATTCCTTAAGATTATAATAAGCCTTTCCAAGTTCTAATTGCACATTCTGATCATCTCCAGGAAAAGTATGTGATTTATAAAAATCAATCGCCTTTTCAGGAGTACCTTTCTGGTTATAAGTTTTTAGAACCAACAAGTAGTTAGAAGCCAGATCCTGTGAATTAACATGCGTTGAGAGCAACAACATTAAAATTACTAAAAATGTACATCTTTGATATTTAAAACTAATCATGGGCAGCTCCTCCCTTATCGTAAAAAATATGTACAAATCCTGTTAAAGTACGATGTTCAATACCAGAAATCCTTCTTTCAAAAACTGTACATACATAATAATAAACCCCGGGTTCAAGTAACTTTTTGGTTTGCATGCTTTTCCCATCCCAGTTAATATGTGGATCGGTGGTTTGAAATACCAGATTTCCCCATCGTGAATACATCTTTAAATCGATACTTTCCACATACTTATCAATAACTGCAGGAGGTGTAATGGGTATAAACAGATCATGAATCTGATCACCATTGGGTGAAAAAACATTGGGTAATTCATAGTAGGTACAATTATCAACACAGGCAATATTCGAAAATTTACTTTCATTTAGATTTGAATCGACGGCCGTTACAGCATAACAGCCTGCAACCGATTCACCCAAAAAATGATTATATGAAAGCGTATCGGGATTTAGCACAGAATCGATTAATACAAATTGACTCTCAAAACTTGTGGCAGCATAAATAAAATATTTCGATATATCAAGCGGTGAGCTGTTTAGTGCCCACTGGAGCGTATTTATATAATTTTCACAATTCGATTCCACAGAAAGTGTCACTGGTTTGGGTGCCAGTGAATCAATGGGCATACCACAAGCCCTGTGCGAATAATTAACCAGGGGTTTTAAAATATCTGGTAAATCGTATTTCCCGATACTTTTAACACCATAGCAATATTCCAACCCGTTCTTAACATTTTGATCGGTATACGAATCGGTATTTGATACGCCGATGCTATCAAAATCAGTTTGTCCCGGATCCTTTCTGTAAACCACATAATTGTAATTGTTCCAGGGCGTATTCTGATCAAATGCAATATCTAATTCATGATTAGAACCAACTACTGAAGGGAAAATACTACTTGCAGTCATCGGGAATTCAGTCAATCCGTTATTGTTATGAATTTCAACCCGGTAACTATAGCCCTGGCTGACGGTGTTAATACCATCATCGTAATAAATGGTGTCTGCATCAAAATCATACAAGGTATCAATAGCTTTGTAGTCATTGCCCCAAATACCATTTGCCCTTTTAATAACATAAATCAGTTTGCCGGCATATTTTGCTGTATCAAAATCAATAGGTTTCGACCACGCCAGGTAAATCTCGCCATCCTTTTCATCGTGGTTCGTTACACTCACATTTGTAATGATGGGAGTACCACGCACAAGTTCCCCACAGGCCTCATTTGAAGCTTTACCCTCAAGTCCACCTGGAAATACAGCTGTAATCATGTAGCAGTATTGAAAACCCTGGTTAAGCCCTTGCTGATTATTATCGTCAACAAACGTGGTAGCCGTATTATCATCCACAGTAGCTATTAATTTATAACCCGTATAGGCAGGTACCCCGGTTTCACATTTATCGGGTGTAAAACCATACGGACTTGTACTTCTGTAGATATTAAAACCTTTGTGGTAGTCGCAGGGATAAGCATCCCAACTCAGGTACATACTGTTGTTGGTCGGAGCCAGCTGCAGATTTTTAGGGGGAGCCCCCACTACGGTCACATCCACATTGATTTGGTCGACCAGGTTAACTTCTGCATTATTATCAGTAGCTTTAAAAACCACCTGGTAGGGTTGTTTTCGCACATGAAAACATTCGGTTTGCCATTTAAATGTTCCTGTAACCACACCCAACGATGGGGTAGAAATAAAAACAGCCGGAGTATCCACCTGAAAAGCGCCACCTGTCGCAGTCAGGGTTATAGTTTCATCGGCACTATCACGGGCAGTCACATTAAACTGAAGTAATTCACCAGCCACGGTGCATACCGGAGGAACTGTATCGAATACCGGAGGAGTATTTTTGGTGTCGTACACTTCAATTTGCATATCACGGGTTATTTGCCCGATTTTTATTCCTTTTCGCCATTCAATAATATGAAAAGCCACATTATAAGCACCCGCTTTCATTGGGGTATTCCAAACCAGGTTACCAACTACCGGATCAATATAAATAGGTTCATATTTTGAGGGCGGAAATTCATAATTAGGAATTGGATCGCCATTTTCGCCAGTACAAATAGTCATTTCGTAACTTAAACTGTCGCCATCCGGATCGTAGGCTGCGGGATTATGTATAAATATCTGGTTAACAGCGGCTTTATCCACTGGCGGATTTAATAATATAGGTGTATTATTGAAACCCAGCGCCGGGTTAATTTGCAAAATGGTTTTAATTGAAAAAACAGTCATCACAGAGTTAGGGATATTTTGTACCCCCTCGTTACGGTTTGGATCCTCCACTAAAATCTGAAAGGTAGAGGCACCTGCATAGGTATGAGTCCCTTTATAAATATTTTTCCGATAGTAGTCGGGCAGATCATAATAAACTATCCGATCAATAACAGAATAAGTACCATCGCCCCACTGGATTTCTAATTGAGGTCTGTCGGCCGGCATAATTCCATCGCTGGTAGGTTTGGTATTTGTAAAAGTAATTACAGTAAACTCGAAGGTATAATCTGATATCTGTTTATAGGTAATTTCACCTGCCCGGTTATGAGTAGCATAACTTAAATGCCCCAATAAAAGGAAGGTGATTAATATAATGCCTGTTTTTTTTAGCATTTTATCGATGAATTAGGGTGTTAAAGTTATACTTTTTTTAGTATCACCGGGTACAAATTCCAAACCAGTTTCATCACCATTGATACTCACAATTACCATATTCTTCTGGTCGTTGTACTTGTCCATAAATATAGAATTTTCAATAGTCAACCCTTTTGGTTTTTTATTTAAAGGACTTTCAAAAAACAACCATACCGAAAGGTCATCCTTTTCTTTACGGATGTAATTCAATCTAATCCTGGAATCGTTATCAAAAAGCTGAAACCCGGCATTCATAAAATCAACAATCTGCTTTTTCTCAAGCGTAGGGTCCACCATTTCCTGCGAGTCTGAAATATTTGAATTATTCAAAACATTTAATCGAAATTCATCGGCAAATAACCGAACTGCCACCTTAATTGAATCGTTGTTAATATCTATATTGGTGATAGTCAAATGCAAAGGATGTGCCATAACAGTGACTGACATCCTTAAAAAAACGATAATGAGTGCATATTTAATTAAGCGTGACATACCACAAAAATAGCAATAATTATAAGCGACCGGAAAGGTTAGAACATTATTATTATTCTGAAATGGTTAAAATAAATTTCTTAACACATATCTGTTATTGATTTCTCAAATATTTAATTAATTTTATATCCAATTATTAACGATTTGCTATTAACTACTAATTTAAAATTTACTATTATGGAAAAGAAATTGAGGCGTTTTTTTATTGTGCTTTTTTTGGGGTTATCCGTTGGTTTGATGACCAGTTGTACAAAAGACAATAACGGTGATGTTAATTCCGCCAACCTTGTGGGAAAATGGACTGTAAGTAGTCAAACTATTGACATTACAATTAATGACCAACCTATTATGGATTATTTGACAGGTACAATGGGTCTTACCCAGGATCTGGCTCAGAGCTTTAGTGATGCTATGACTTCATCAGAAGGGGGAACTCCAACCGGTTATGTAGAGATTAAAGATGATGGAACCTATAGTTCAACCATGGGTTTGGATGCAGGGGCACCTGCTGAAACCGGCACATGGGAATTATCTTCCGATGGAAAAACACTTACCCTGGATAAAGGAACAGAAAATGAAGGAACCGCTGAAATTACAACTTTAACCAGTTCTAAACTGGTAATGATTGTTTCAGATGAGCAATCCCAAGACATCAATCAGGATGGAACAGATGAAACTTTAAAATTCTCTATTACACTTGAGATGACTAAATAGAAGGTTGATTTATTATAAAATAAAGGCTGAACATTATGTTTCAGCCTTTTTTGTACATAATCATTAGGAATCCTAAACCGAATTACGGCTGGCATTAATATTTCCAAAGAACGATCGCATTACCATGCGCTCATAAAGCGGAATATATGTTTCATTACCTTCAGTTTTTGCCTGTTGAATCGCCATCAAAGCATACTGTTGAACTGTAAGTAACGGCAGTACAATTTTCTCTCGCAAATTAATACTCATACGGCTTCGGGGATTATCCTGCAACAATTTATTCAAGCCTGATATTTTTAGCACCATTTGCTTGCTTAACTGATATTCATCGTAAATTAGTTTCCAGAATATTCCAAATTTAGGATCATGCTCCATATATCGGGTAATGGCAAAATTGGTTTTGCTCATACTTTGCATACTGTTTGAAATCAGCGTTTTAAAAAACACCGAATTTTGATAAAGCTCCGTACAGGCCTGCAAATTTCCATTCATTTCCTGTTCCTTTAGTGCCGTTCCTAAGCCAAAAAAGCCGGGAACATTCTGTTTTAACTGGCTCCATGCCCCTACAAAAGGTATGGCCCTTAAATCTTCAAATACCAGCTTTTTCTCAGCGCCGCGTTTGGCCGGACGACTTCCGATATTTGCCAATCCATAGTATTTTAAGGTACTCCGCTCCTCAAGATAAGGAACAAACAACGGATGATTTTTAAGATCACTGTACTTTTGGTAACTCGAAAATGCCAATTCCTGGATTAACTTTCGTTGATACTCGTTTAATTCATTCGAAGCCCGGTAAAATAAATTATTCTCAATTCCTGCGCTTAATAAATGCCCCAGGTTATGCACGGCAGCTTCATTAATTCCATAATGCGAACTAATAGTTTGTCCCTGAACAGTCATTTGTATCTGCCGGCTTTCGATGGTTTTGCCCAGTGCTGAATAAAACAAATGCGTATTTCCCCCGCCCCGGGCAGGCGGACCTCCACGACCATCAAAAAACACAACTTCGATATCATAACTTCTTGATATTTGCGTAATATTTTCTTTTGCCTGGTAAATAGACCAGTTCGCCATTAAATAACCGCCATCTTTAGTTCCATCTGAGAATCCCAACATTACAGTTTGTTGATTTCTGCGCTGTTCCAGATGATTCCTGTAACCCGGATTACCATACAATAAATTCATGGAATCGGCTGCACTTTTTAAATCATTAATGGTTTCAAATAACGGAACAATATCAAGGGTTAAAGCTGCCTTACCCCAGGCACACATTTTTGCCAATGCTACAATCCTGGCTACATCCAGTGGACCACGGCAATTGCTTATAATAAACCGATGCGATCCAAATTCACCATTTCTCTCCTGAATCTCACGGATAACCCGAAACGACTCAAGCGTATCTTTAATCAATTCATCAGAAAAAATGGAAATATCAACAGGGTTTTCAAGCTTCATTAAAATTTTAACCTGTTCATTTTTATCAAACGTATCGAATCCTTTGGGCAGAATATCAGGATAAGCCTTTAACACAGCATTAAAAGTTTTTGAAATTACACGACTGTCCTGCCTGATATCAATACTGGCAAAATAAAAACCAAACAGTTTTACTTTGCGCTTGAATGATTGTACCTTATCAAGAAATAATCCCTGGTGGTATTCCTTAATAAGTCGCTCAACCTCCTCAATCCGTTGTAACAGATAATCGAAATCCACATTCTTATCTCCATCAAGATGGGTAAGTTCTGCATCGAGTCTATCATCCAGATCATTCATAATTTCATAAACCCCGCTAAAACTCAGCCTTCGTTTCAAAATTTTAAGTTCTTGTGAATAACATGCGATTACCGTATTTCGCAATTGCCGGGCAACTTTTCGGGTAGTATCCACGGTTACAAAAGGATTCCCGTCGCGATCACCACCCGGCCAAAATCCCATAGTGATTAATTTTCCGAGGTGAGGCAAACCATCAGGAAAACTATCACTGAACCGGTCAAGTATTTCGCCAATGGCGCGATAAAATATATTTCCCAGGTACCAGTTCAGGGAAACTGCCTCATCATAGGCGCTGGGCTTTTTCTTCCGGTAAAAGGGTGTTTTGCCTAACTGCTGTAACAAATCACGGGTAAAGGCAATATCACCGGCAACAATCGATTCCCGCAAATCGGTGGCAATAGCTAATACCGAACCCGGATAAAATTGGGTGGGATGGGCTGTTAACACTACCCTGATACCAAAATTTTCAAGCAGCAGGCGAAAAGCGTCCTCCCCCCCTTCCTTTTTTACCCTTGAAATGATATCTTCCCAGGCATCAGATTCTCCGATACGGTGAATTCTGGAATAAGCCGCCTCCTCAAGCGCATCAATAAGAACAATTTGTCTTTCAACATACTGAATAATCTTAAACAAAAACGAAATTCGTTCTTTTTCAGAGAATTGCAGCTTATGTTTTTTAAAAAAACGATCTACTATTTCTTTAGGCGATTCCCCTTTTTCATAACCCAGAATGCAAGCTTCCTGCAACAAGGGTAAAAGTAACCCGGTTTGTTCAACTGCATCCAGTGGTAGTGTAAGAAACAGACTGTTGTATAATTGATACTTTAAATCGATAAGTTCTTTGAAGGATTTTTCAATAGGTGGGTTCATTTTTTAACGCTTTTAGTATCAAAACAGTTATAAAGATAAGATGTTTACTTAGGCGATAGCAAATAAATGAATCTGTAAATCATTTAGTGAAACACATTAATGATAAAATTAAAATCACTAGTGTCTTATAAACTGTTAAGATTCCCCGCTATACTTCCAATGTCATATTATCACAAATTGTTTTAAATTAGCGAACCAATAATATCAGTGCATAAGGATGAAAATAAACACCAACACCTGGAATAAAATTCGATATAGTTTGTACGCTCCGGGATACGATATTGGCGCGCGTACTCTTGATAATGCAAGAAAAGAATCTATTGATGCGCTACATATAAAACCCGGTGATCACATATTAATTGTTGGGGCCGGTACGGGACTCGACCTGGAACATTTACCCGTTGGATGCCAAATTACAGCCACAGATATTACTCCGGCCATGATTAACAAGATATTACGGAGAAATAAAAAGTTTGGTCACCATCTTAAAGCCCTGGTCATGGACGGACAAAAGCTTAATTTTAAAGACCAATCCTTTGATTTTATCATCCTTCATCTTGTACTTTCTGTAATACCTGATCCTATTGCCTGTCTTAAGGAGGCTGAAAGAACCTTAAAAAATAGTGGTTTCATAACTGTATTTGACAAATTTGTAAAAGACCATTCCAAAATTTCATTCGGAAGAAAACTCGCAAACGGGTTTACCAGCCTGCTGTTTTCAGATATTACCCGAAATTTTGGCGATATCGTAAAGCAAACCCAACTAAATGTAATCTCCGATACCAAAGCTACAAACAAAGGAAATTTCAGGATTATACAATTACAGAAATCTTAAGTTTTAGATTAACTTTTATATATCTCATGATTTAAATGCCAAATGGAGAGGCAGGAAATTGCTGCAACAAGTATTTAATCAGGCAATCAGCCGGACGGTTCTGATAAATCAGAATAAATTATTTACCGAATTGAATAATAAATATTTGGAACATTCGTTTATCTTAATCAAAAAATTATTCATCCATCATATTTACCAAACAATAAAATTACCATGACATCAAGAGGAAGAACCGTTTTTACAATTATCCTGTACATATTTTGTTTAAATTCACCACGATCACAAAGCCTAGAAACGACTTTATTTGATGTACGCCAACCCAGTACAAGGTCAGAAGCAATGGGTAAAGCCTATGCCTCCATTGATGGTGACCTTGCGTGCAAATATTATAATCCTGCAGGAATAGCAACCCTTGAAGGGGCCCAATTACAGGGATCATTAGCATATCCATTTTATTTGGAACCTAAAGCAAAATTCAGTTTTATTGGAACGGGATACCGATTCAATAAATATCTGACTTTCGGAATTTCATTAAATCATTTCGATGCGGGGGAAGAACTTTATTTTACTGATGGAGATGGTAATATTATAGGGAGTACTCATTGGAGTGTCTCTGATTATGCTCTGACAATGGCATCGGAACCCATAAAAAACCTTTTAATTGGAGTTAATGCGAATTACTATTCCGCAAAAATGTATCCTAAAAATCCTAAAATTTTTTATTTTGATTTTGGAGCTATAAAAAAGCTTCCCATTTACCAAACTGAAAATTTAACTCATATGTTAAATTTTGGGGCCAGTATCATCAACTTTAGTAACACCAAATTAGAAGTACTTGATAATTATTATAATAAAATTCCCATGATTACCAGGGTGGGTGCTAACTATCAGTTTATCCTTCATAAGTCAACGCTGACTGATAAACTTGAAACCATATCGTTTTTATATCAGTTCGATTATCAGTATATTATAAATTCCGATTATAATTCAGCGATTCAAACCGGAGGTGAATGCCTGTTTTTTGAATTGCTTGCACTCCGATTTGGATATTATTCTGAAAAAGTAAATGATTATGATATACCTGACAATTTTGATTATATTTCTGCTTTCACTTATGGAATTGGAATCCAGGTACCGCTGAATAAACTGACAAAAATACCAATGAAATTAAGTATTGATTATACCAATCTTCCGCAATCAGAATATTCAAAAACATCACCCATTTTTGACAATTTCACATCGTTTGATGTAAGACTTAACTGGATATTTCCTGAATAGTTAAAGACAAAACTCTATTCAATTTAGCCCGGGACAGAACAAAATCATCCGGAACACCCAAAATCTGTCCAGATAAGTCAAAAACTGTCCAGATAAGTCAGAATTGCCCCAGAAAGCCAAAGAACCCTCCTGAAAAGCAAGAACTTAATCCAGAAAAGTCAAAAACATGCTCAGGAGCACAAAAAGCCTTCCCAGAACTGTAAAAAGTCGTCCAGGAAAGCAAAAAAATTGCCAAGGATCACTGTTTTAAGGTAATTTGAATGTCTATCGAATGTTTTGTATTGCCTTTATTCGGTTACTTCGACTTCGCTCAGCAACCTGTATCCCTGCAACCTGAAACCTGAAACCTTGCAACCTTGTAACCTGCAACCCCCAATGAGCACATTGTCTAATGAACTAATCAGCACATCAATAAATAAAACCATTTCCTTATATTTGCGCCCGATTTTAAAACAGGATAAATGATTTCAATTGACGGACTTTGCGTAGAATTTGGAGGGACAACACTTTTCAAGGATATCTCATATGCCATAAACCCCAAGGATCGTATCGCCCTGATGGGTAAAAACGGTGCAGGAAAATCAACCATGTTGAAAGTACTTGCTGGTATGCAAAAACCTACATCAGGAAAAATTACAGCCCCTAAAGAGGCGGTAATAGCTTATCTGCCACAGCATTTATTAATTGAAGACAACCGAACCGTTTTCGAAGAAGCCTCACAGGCCTTTTCCCATGCGCTGGAAGCCCAGGCTGAACTGGAAGAATTAAATCAACAACTTACCATTCGTACCGATTATGATTCGCCGGAATATTATGAAATTATTGAACGGGTTTCGGCACTAAGCGAAAAACTGTACAGCCAGGGTGAGATTAATTTTGATGCCGAAGTGGATAAAATATTGCTGGGATTAGGATTTGAACGAGACGATTTTCAGCGTCCAACCAGTGAATTTAGTGGTGGATGGCGCATGCGAATTGAACTGGCCAAAATCCTGTTGCAAAATCCCGACCTGATTTTACTTGACGAGCCTACCAATCATTTGGATATTGAATCGGTACAGTGGCTTGAGAATTTTTTAATCAACAGTGCTAAAGCGGTTATGGTGATTTCGCACGACCGTGCCTTTGTCGATAATATTACCACGCGGACCATCGAAATTACCCTGGGACGTATTTACGATTACAAAGTGAATTATACCAAATATATGGAATTGCGCGAAGAGCGACGCGAACAACAGCAACGAGCTTACGAAGAACAGCAAAAAATGATTGCCGATAACAAGGATTTTATTGAGCGTTTTAAAGGCACCTATTCCAAAACAAACCAGGTACAATCGCGTGTACGAATGCTCGAAAAGCTTGAACTCATTGAGGTGGATGAAGTGGATAATTCCCGTCTAAAGTTACGGTTCCCTCCTTCTCCCCGCTCCGGTAGCTTTCCTGTAATTGCTGAAGATGTGACCAAAAGTTACGATGACCACCTGATATTTAAAGATGCCTCGTTTGCAATACATCGTGGCGACAAAGTTGCCTTTGTTGGGAAAAACGGCGAAGGAAAATCAACGCTGATAAAAGCCATAATGGGCGAAATTGAATATTCCGGAAAACTAAGCCTGGGACATAATACCCACGTGGCCTATTTCGCACAAAATGCAGCCTCCATTATGGATGAATCAGCTACTGTTTTTCAAACAATCGACGATGTTGCCAAAGGTGATGTTCGTACCAAAATAAAAGACTTTTTGGGAGCTTTCATGTTTGGTGCCGACGACTGGGATAAAAAAGTCAAAGTACTTTCAGGCGGAGAACGTACCCGTTTGGCAATGATTAAATTGTTGCTCGAACCTGTTAACCTGCTTATCCTTGACGAGCCTACCAACCACCTGGATATGAAAACCAAAGATGTATTGAAACAGGCGCTGATGCATTACGACGGTACTCTGATCCTGGTTTCACACGACCGCGATTTTCTGGATGGCCTGGTTTCAAAAGTCTACGAATTTGGTCATAAAAGAGTAAAAGAACATCTGGAGGGAATCAGGGAATTTCTGGAAACCAAAAAAATGGAACATTTGGCCGAACTGGAGAAGTAGGATATATTGTTTTCTATCACTCCCAGCCTCACGTGGTTACTGACCAGTCGAAGAAAGGGAGGAGAAAACTACTATTCATAAAAGCTTGCCGGTCAATAATTTTATAATGTTAGCCGGGCTATTTCAAAAGTAATTTTATTGCCACAAACCTGCCTAAAATTACTGGTCAGGCAGAAACACTAAAAATCAATAATTTGGTTGTTTGATACTCAGCAAACTTCTCCCTTAGTTCACTATCAGGCAAACTATAGTAATTTTCAAGCAACAATCTATCAAAATCGAATGAAGTGAGGCCTTCTGGCAAAAAAGAAGTTGCAAATGTTGATTTACCAGCACCATTGCACCCTGCAATAATAATTAAACTAGGCATTTGATTTCAAGGCATTTATAAGTTCGGAACTTAATTTACCTTCCTTTTTTCTTATTTCAAACAACTCTTCTCTTGGAATTACCTGATTATTAAGTATATTCCTGGCTTTACTCATTTGCTGAGTAACTTTAATACCTGTAATTAATTTTTCTTTACAGATAATGCAAAGTTAAGAATATCCTTTGTTTTTCAGAAAGATATTGTAATTTCTATAAACATATGACTCTGAAGGAGTCTAATAATTGAATTTTTAATAAACATCAATGTTCTGACAATCCAGCATGGCAATTTGAAATTCTTAGCCAATTAGGATATTCTCATATTAAAGATATTTATAAAGATCCGCCTTTCCAATGAGAGCAGTAAAAAGGCACCCTATTCAACCAATTAATCCCGCCTTGCTATCCGGCAAATTATTTGTACATTCAACCACATTTTCTGAACTGTACAACATGGCCAATCCCTTTATTATTGCACACCGCGGTGAATCATTTGATGCACCTGAAAATACCCTGACTGCCATAAACCTTGCCTGGAACCGTGGCGCTTTTGCGGTTGAAATTGATGTCCACCTAACGGTTGATAACCAGGTAATTGTAATTCACGATTATAATACACACCGAATTTCAGGAATAAAGAAGGTGATTAAAAAAACGACTTTGGATGAGTTAAGAAAACTCGATGCCGGGTTGTTCAAAGGGGAACAATTTGCCGGGGAAAAATTTCCAACCCTGGCCGAAGTATTACAGACGGTGCCTGAAAATGGCAGGATCATTATCGAAATAAAAAGCGATCAAAAAATACTCCCTTTTCTTAACGAAGTAATCGCTGATTCGGGATTACAAGACCATCAGGTTGAAATGATTGCTTTTAACTTCAGGACCTTAAAAAAAGCCAAAGTTTTGATGCCGCAATACAAAATGCTTTGGCTGCTTAACCTCGATTATTATTTACCCGCATGGCTTTGCCGGGTTAACAAATCGGGAATTGCAGCAAAACTTAAAAAACACCGGCTTGATGGTATTGATGTGTTCAGCGGAAAATTACTTACTGAAGAATTTATTCAATATTTCAAGCAGCAGAACTTCCTGGTTTATACCTGGACTGAGGACAATCCCAAAGTGGCTGAAACGCTTATTAATCATGGAATAAATGGTATTACCACCAACCGGGCAAATTGGCTGGGCCTTCAATTAAAACATTTGACCTAATTACTAATGATGCGTCTATTTTTAATTAATTTATAGCAAATTACTATGAGAAATGTGATTATCGGAATTCACGGTTTAGGTAACAAACCCCCGAAAGAAACCCTGGAAAACTGGTGGAAACTGGCTATAAAGGAAGGACTCAGAACGAATAACTTCCCTACCCGGCTTCCGCATTTCGAATTAGTTTATTGGGCTGATATCCTGCATGAAAAACCTCTCGACAAGCGTATTAAAGATGAAAATAATCCATTATTTCTCGATGAAAAATATATAAAGGCACCGAAAGATTTTCCCATTGAAGACCATAGTACCCGAAAAAAAATCATGGATTTTCTGGTACCGCAAATGCAAAAGATATTTTTAAACGAAAACCTGACTTTGAATTACTCGTTTATTACCGATGCCATTGTACACAAATATTTTAAGGATTTGGAAATATATTATGCTGAAAACTGTACCGATGAAAATAAAGAGCTTTGTAAAGCAAAAGACTTGATTAAAGGCCGATTGATTCAAACCCTGGAGAAATATAAATCGGAAAATATCATGCTAATTGGTCATTCCATGGGATCGATAGTTGCCTATGATGTGCTGAATTTTGATATGCCCAACATTCCGGTTCATACTTTGGTTACAATGGGTTCGCCATTGGGCTTGCCGGTAGTTATCAGCAAAATAGCCTCGGAACAGAAGCAACTTCATGTCCCAAATCCAAGGTTGACCACTCCGGAATCGGTTACTCAGAATTGGTTCAATTTCTCTGATATATCAGATAAAGTGGCCTTTAATTACATGCTATCAGACGATTTTGAAGCCAACTCAAACGGTATTAAAGCTAAAGATTTCCAAATTGTGAACAATTACGAGATTAATGGAGAACGAAATCCCCATAAATCGTTTGGTTATTTGCGTACCCCTGAATTTGCAAAGGTACTGAGTGAATTTATACTTTCGGAGAAATTATCACCTGGTGAAAAATTAGTGAATAAGGCTAAAGAAATTCTGGCCATTTTTAAAAATAAGTTTGACCTTAAATAGCCATAATTAATCACGCTTTATTTAAAATAAAACGAAATAATCCCGACTAATATATTACCTTTGCCGCCCTTACTTATAATAAATATATGACATTCAAAGAATTAGGGATTATTGACCCTATATTAAAAGCCCTCGATGCCGAAGGCTATAAACAACCAACCCCTATACAAATTAAAGCCATACCTATTCTGCTTAATAGAAAAGATCTTTTAGGATGTGCTCAAACCGGCACAGGAAAAACAGCTGCCTTTGCTATTCCCATCATTCAACAATTATATCTGAACCGCCAGCCTGAAATTGGCAAACGTAGAATAAAAGCCCTGGTAGTAACTCCAACCCGTGAATTGGCCTTACAGATTGGTGAAAGCATAACGGTGTACAGTAAATTTACAGGTATTAAAAATGCTGTTATTTTTGGAGGAGTAAAACAATATGCTCAAACACAGTCTTTAAGAAGAGGTGTCGATATTTTGGTGGCTACACCTGGCCGATTACTCGATTTAATGAATCAAGGCTTTATATCCTTAAAAGACATAAAATTTTCGGTGCTTGATGAGGCTGATCAGATGTTAGACATGGGATTTATTCACGACATAAAAAAAATAATTGCCCAATTACCTTCAAAACGCCAATCGTTATTTTTCTCAGCTACCATGCCTAAAGCCATTGTAGAATTATCACAAAAAATTTTGGGAAACCCTGAGAAAATTACCATCAAACCGGAACAAACTACCGCTGAAAAAGTAGAGCAATCCGTTTATTTTGTCAGCAAAAAAAGTAAACCTAAGCTGTTATTGCATCTGTTAAATACGAATGGATTTGATTCAGTATTGGTTTTTTCACGAACCAAACATGGTGCCGACAAAATATCCAGGATACTCGATAAATCAAGCATAAAATCAGGAGCCATACACGGTAATAAATCACAAAATGCCAGGCAAAGAACTTTAAATGATTTTAAAGCTGGTAAATTAAAAGTACTTGTGGCTACTGATATTGCAGCGAGGGGTATTGACATTGATGAGTTATCGCTGGTTATTAATTACGATTTACCTAATGTTCCTGAAACCTATGTTCACCGAATTGGGCGAACCGGCAGGGCCAGTGCCAGCGGTATTGCGGTATCCTTTTGTAATGGCGAAGAACGACCTTACCTGAAAGATATTCAAAGACTTATAAAGCAAGATATTACAGTAATTGAAGATAATCCGTTTCCTGATGACGGAACTGAGGATATTCAAATTGAAAACCCAAAATCTCAAAGGCCACGTCAAAAGCCAAAACCGGGTTTCTCTAAAAATTCAAATAGAAAACCCTACAGGTCAAAACAAAAACAAACGTCTTTTTCTGATAAGAGAGAAAACAGACACCGGGCTTAACCCGGAAAATTCCTTGAATTCTTCCTGTCTCTCTAACCTCAGGCTAGACGATTAAGTTCAGATAATCCAATAACATTCCGCCCGATTTTGACAGTTATAAAAAATCGGGTACATTCGGCATTTCAATAAAACAATTTATGATAAGCCTTTTACTCAGTATTTTATCATCGACAGTAATTCTGATTATTTTCAAAGTAATTGAAAAACAAAAGATTGATATTTTACCGCCAATTGTAATAAATTATATTACAGCTTCGGTATTAGGCTTCTACATTTCAGGGCTACATACTTCTTCCATCATATCAGCCGTTTCACCTTGGTTTACTTTTTCTATAATTATAGGTATTTTACTGATAGTTAATTTCTTTTTGCTGGGAAATTCCGTACAAAAAGCCGGTATAGCAATAACCACCGTTTCGGCTAAAATGTCGTTCGTATTGCCGGTATTGTTCAGTCTTTTGTATGATGTGAATGATAAATTTTCTGCTTCTAAAGGCATTTTGCTCCTGTTTGCCATGGTAAGCGTAATTATGGCCATTTACCAGGATAATAAGGAAAACAGAAAAACAGGAAGCGTCCTTTTTCCGATTCTGATTTTTAGTGGCCTGGGGTCAGTCGATTCGCTTGTAAAATATTGTCAATACCATTTTATAAGCAATAGTGAAAGTTCATCGCTGTTTAGTGCTTTTAATTTCTCAATTGCCGGAATTGTAGGACTGTTTCTCTTGTTTTTAAACCGACTACTTCAAAAAAGTTTGCTAAAATCAAAGGTTTGGCTCATTGGAATTATTTTGGGAGCTGCCAACTTTGGATCAATGTATTTTTTAATTAATGCCCTGAACGAATTAAAATTTAACAACTCCCTGGTTTTTGGAATCAATAATATTGGGATTGTACTGACATCAGTGATTGTGGCTTATATAATTTATAAGGAGCGGTTCTCAAGAATAAACTGGACCGGTTTGGTGTTGTCTGTACTGGTTCTATTAGGGATGATTAAAGTTTTTATGGAATTATGAGTGATGAGAATGATAAATATTTAACCATTGAAAGCTCATCGCAAGGAGTGTACAAGGAAAAAGGCAGCAAGTTTTTTGCCTTTGCCTATCCTGTTTCTTCCGAAGATGAGGTAAAAGAACACTTAAAAGAACTTCGTAAAAAATATTATGATGCCCGTCATCACGTATATGCATTCAGGCTGGGTGCCGATTTACAAACCTACCGTTGCAGCGACGATGGTGAACCCTCAAACTCATCAGGGCCACCGGTTCTGGGACAAATTCAATCAAACGGACTGACTAATATTTTAATTGTGGTGGTCCGTTATTTTGGCGGAACAAAACTGGGAGTATCGGGCTTGATAAACGCCTACCGCACAGCTGCAGCCGATTCCATTGAAAATAATACGATAGTTGAAAAATACGAGCAAGACCGTTTTACCATTGAATTTGGCTACACCGTAATGAATGAGGTGATGAAAATTTTAAAGGATGAAAATCCTGAACAAAATAACCAACAATTCGATAACACCTGCCGGATTGATATTTCAGTAAGGAAACAACATGGCGAAAATCTAAGAAATAAATTATTGGAGGTTAGCGGGTTGAAGATTCATTAATACCTTTTTCAATCACTTCATTTAAAATATTTGGACCAATGTAGGGACTTAATCCATTATTTGTAACTAGTTCAACCTTTTCGTTTTTAAAAAGATTTTCGAAATAATCATACGCAGCCATATAGTTATCAAAGTTTTCTTTATCCGGATCGAAATCTATAAGTAAATCTATATCACTTTTTAAAGATTGTTCATTTCGAACAAATGAACCAAATAATCCAACATTTCTGATCCCAAATTCAGAAAATTTCGCCCTATGTGTTTTAAGTGTGCTTAATATAATATTCCCTTGTAATCATATAAATTTTTAAAATTCAAATATATGAATGTTTTTTGAGAGAATTTGAGATGCATTAACTAACAGAATACACTGTAAGGTAATTTCAGTAAGAATTTAGACAAATTAAGACAGCAAATTCTGAAGAGCCTGAAAATAATAACGCTTTAAAAAATACCGGACATTTAAGGAAAAAATTTTCGAAAAGTAAGCTACAAAGATAATCAAAAGAAAGTTATATAACCATAGCTTTTAAAATTCAGTTTTTAAACTGACTTCCGTATATTTACCCGATTTTATTTATGCTCACCTATAAGTTACAACTTAATGAAAAACAAAAGTTTAATATCAATCGACGACTACACCAGGGATGAATATCTGGAAATTCTTCGCGTAGCTGCCGAATTTGAAAAAGAACCGGTACAAAAAATATTTGAAGGAAGAGTGGTTGCCACTCTTTTTTTTGAGCCGTCAACACGTACCCGGTTAAGTTTCGAAAGTGCAGTAAATCGTCTTGGAGGCCGTATAATCGGCTTTACCGATGCCTCATCTTCGAGTGTTAAAAAGGGAGAATCTTTAAAAGATACCATTTTAACCGTTAGTAATTATTCCGACCTTATTGTAATGCGTCACCCGCTTGAAGGTAGCGCACGTTATGCCAGCGAGGTGGCTACAGTTCCCATAATAAATGCCGGCGACGGAGCTAACCAGCATCCCACCCAGTGCCTTCTCGATTTATTTTCAATTCAAAAAACACAGGGTACTCTGGAGAATCTGAAAATTACTTTGGTAGGCGACCTGAAATATGGACGAACAGTGCACTCATTACTGATTGCCATGTCGCATTTTAATCCAACATTCAGTTTTATTGCTCCCGAAGAATTAAAAATGCCAAATGAATACAAGATATTCCTCGAAAAGAAAGGCATAGCTTACGAAGAGCACACTGAGCTGGGTAAAAACATTAAAGATTCTGACATTGTTTACATGACCCGGGTACAACGCGAACGTTTTGCCGATCCACTTGAATATGAAAAAGTTAAGAATGTATACATCCTGAAAAATAAAATGCTTGAGGGAACAAAAGACAATCTTAAAATTCTGCATCCGCTGCCACGTGTAAACGAAATCAGTACTGATGTGGACTCAAACCATAAAGCCTATTATTTTCCACAGGCTTTAAACGGGGTTTATACCCGTCAGGCTATTATGGCGAAAATTTTTGGATTAAAATAAAAACGGTTGTGTATAATTAAACTGACAAGAAAATGAAAGAAGATAAAACATTAAGCGTAACGGCCATCGAGGATGGTACAGTGATTGATCATATACCTGCCCACAACCTGTTTACTGTTATTTCCATATTGGGACTCAATAAACTGGATGACAACCGAATGACTTTTGGTACCAATTTCAAAAGTGATAAGTTGGGAAGAAAGGCCATTATCAAAGTTTCAGGCAAATATTTCCAGGATCTTGAAATCGATAAAATTGCACTGGTAGCTCCGACAGCCAAATTGAATATTATTAAGAATTATACGGTTGTTGAAAAACGTGAGGTTAAAGTACCCGAGGAAATTAAAGCCATTGCCAAATGTATGAATCCGAAATGCATCACCAACCACGAAGACATTACCACCCGATTCAAGGTGATAGAAAAAAACGGCAGCATTTCATTACGTTGTAATTATTGCGAAAAAATAACCGACCAGGAACATATGGAGATTATTAAGTAGGTTGCTTACAGTCTTACAGTCTACAGTCCATAGTCTTTAATTACAGCGGTCCGTAATCGTTGTTCGACAATCGTTATGTTTTGCATTAGTAATTAGTAATCAGTAATTAGTAAACCGTAAACAGGTCTTGATTCTTGTATCTTTAGTCTAAAACTATTATTGCGGCACAGGCAGGTCTATTACACCTTGTTTTGGTTCTTCCTTTGGTTGCAGATCGCCAAACTTCCACGAAAAATTGATCCCAACTGAACGGAAAGGGATACTTCGAAGTTCGTTGCTTTCAAACCCCGGACCATATAGGTCGGTTTTTTGATCCAAATAGTTCTTGAAAATATTATTCGCTGAAACTGAAAGGCTTCCCTTTTTATTCCAAAACTGTTTTCGTAGTGCAATACTATAAACCGTAAATGCCGGGTAATATCCCTGGGCTTCGTGATGCCGTGAACGGTGAGTTACAAAAAATTCGGCAGCAAAATTTTTAGAAAATTGATATTCAGCATTTACACTGTAACGATTTATTACTGTGCTGGAACTATAACCCTTATCAACCTGGTTAACAGTATGTCTGTAGAAAACAGTAGTATTTGAGCGCAAACTGAATTTGTCATTCGCATGAAGTTCCAAATAAAGGTTGGAGCCTGCGTTTTCTTCAATCCCAATATTTTCACGAGTGGACAGCGAAACATCATAATAGGTAGTATCACCAATTTGAATTGAAGGATGATATACAACAAACCGCTGGATATCGCCATTACTCTGCCGGTAAAATAATGTGATGATAAATGAGCCAAATTTGCCGATATCATTTTTATAGGATGCTTCATAACGATCCCACACTTCCGGCTTTAGATTCGGATTACCTGTTAAAATATTTTTGGGGTCGCTGGCATTGACATACGGGTTCAGGTCTCTGTAATCGGGGCGACCAATTCTCATCGTGTAACTGAACTTGAGGGTTTGACTTTCGCCAATATTTTTAAGCAGGAAAACCGAAGGAACAAATGTATTATAACCCTTTTGAACCTTTTGTAGCGCGTTGGCATAATAGGCATTAACCTGTGTTCGTTCGTAACGTCCGCCAATTTTTGCATCGAATGATTTCCCTACCGGAAAATCCAACTCACTATAAGCCGCATAAACTCTTTGATGATAATCCAGGTCATTCGACAGATTAGCATTATCCAAATAATTGCCTGAGTATGCATTCCAAAGCTTAGCATTGGCAGTACTGGCAATATCGTATCCACTGTATTTTCCGCCTAATCCGAGGTTTACATTTTTAACCAAAGGCTGGGTATAATCCGCCTTAATTTCATACTCATTTTCCTTAGCCGGGTCACTGGTCTTTGTCCCGTAGGTTAAAGAATCATTGGGCTGCAAATACAGGTCGTTCCCCGAAATAATAAGATTAGTGGCAAAACTCCCCGAAGCTTCAATTTCAAGTTGCTGATCTTTTTTTGCAAAGTTGTGCGTATAATCCAGGCTGGGGTCCAGGCTGTTTTGTTTGAACGATCTGTTTACATTATTAATATAATTTGCGCCTGATAAAATTACACCTGCTGAATCCTGAGTTTGCTCTAACTGGTTTTGCTGGCCGCTTGACATCACCCCAAAATTATTATAACTCAAGGCAGCCGTAACACTATTCTTGTCATTTGCCGACCAGTCAAATCCTACTCCGGCCTGGCTACCGTGCCTGTTAAATTCATTGCTTCCATCCTGTTTTAAAATAGAGTTTGTATGGGTAGGCGAATCGGTTGTAGTACGATAAAAACTGTTAGGTGTCGTGGTTGTAAGCCTTGCATTCCCGTTTAAAAATGCATTCGCCCCAAACTTACCCTTTCTGGCATTGATATTAAAAGAACCGTTTTGATTAATAGTGCCTGTAGTTAAAGACACATTGCCATTCATTCCCTGAATCTCATTGTGCTTTAACACAATATTTATGATTCCGCCCGTTCCTTGTGCATCATATTTAGCACCAGGATTGGTAATCACTTCAACACTCTGTATCTGGCTGGCAGGTATTGATTGCAACACATCGGCAATGTTGCTCCCGAAAATAGTCGAAGGCTTTCCATTTATCAGGAACATAATATTTGTGTTCCCCTGAAGCTCCACATTTCCATCAACATCAACAGAAACCTGCGGAACCTTTTTTAGGATATCGGTAGCTACTCCAACCTGGGAGGAGATATCCTTATCTGCATTAAATACCATTTTATCGATTCTGTTTTCGACGGGATTAGCAGAAGCAGTTACTGTTACTGACTGCATATTGGTTGATTCGCTCTGTATAAAGACCTGTTTCAGATCAATTACATCATTTTTTTGCTTAATCTCAATATTTTTCAAGGTAATAGTCCTATAACCTATGAATCCTATAGTAATCTTATAATTTCCCTGTGAGATATTATTAAGCGCAAATTTACCAACGGGATCAGTGGTTGTTCCTGTTACGGGTGTTTTATTGCCATCGCGATACAAAGCTATGGTGGCATATTCAAGCGGTTGTCCGGAAATTGAGTCGCTCACTGTTCCCATGATTTCTGCTCCTTCTCCACCATGCAACTTTGTTTGTCCGAATACTGTAATTGTTGCCATTGTGAACAGAATGACCAGTATTACGCTTTTTAAATTATTCCCCATTTTCTTCATCATTATTTAAAATATTAACAGTCAATTTCTGCCTGAATATCTAAAACCTTTATCTGTTATGATTATGAAGTCACTTCGAACAACGGGAAAGCAGGCCTCTAATTCGTTCGATTAAAAAAAAAGTTTTCAAAAAATCAAAATACAATATTGTAAAATAATTCTGTAGGAATTTTAAAGTTGGAAAAGGTTTTAAAGAAATTTTTCATTTACTGGAAAGTTTTTTGGTTTCAAGACTAAAAACCATAAACAAGATTCCGATTGCTGTCTGCTAACTGATACAACTGTTTATTTTTCACCGTTTTCTACGAACTCACTCAACAATTCGCCGTACTATATTTCTGGCATCAACATATTTAGCGAGTAATTCACCGGCATAATCAAGGGCAGGAATTAAATCGGCGCTACCTGTGTATCCATTGATATTCATAAAAAAATGACTGGTTTCACGACGGATAGCCGTACGGACTTCGTCGCTGGTAGGTGTTCCTATACCACCCTTTTCGTCGCGCAAAACAGGAAGACAATGAATATTTAGCGGACCTTTTCCAATACCTTCATAAGGTTCGTTTTCACGGCCAATTCCGGCTTCCACATTCCCCACCATATAATCTGTATCGAAACCGCCTATAGAATAGCCGGTTTTTAGCGATAAAAGGTTGATTAAATCTACCAGTGTATTTATCTGGTAAAGGCTTTCGCCCTTAACTATCCGGCGCATCAAAGCTTCAGCCGAAGGACGGTAACGGCCTGGTTTTTTACCACATGCCAGGTACATTTCCCGGGTGGCTGTTATCTGTTTGTTGTTTTTTATTGTTTCAAGTATATATTCCTGACACAGTTGTTCCGAAATACTTTCAATTTCTTCCCAAAGTTGTTGATTATAATGCGAATTTGTAACCTCACAGGTTATGGTTCCTAAAGCCATATCCGGGTTTTTGCTTTTCAGCTCCTCACTGATTTTAATTTCAAAATCCATAAAAAGAAAAATTTAAACCTGCAAAGTAATAAAAAATAAAGGGACAGGCTCTATAACCTTCTTTATCCTAATTAATCTGTTTTATCGGAGATTTCTCTCTTCGCCTGCCGGACTGCAGGCTGGTTTAAAATGACAATCAATCATATAGGTCTTGTGGGGAGAGGGTTATTTTCGGCTTTGCCAAAAATAACACCCTCCCTCCTCCAATCCAATAATCATTGTCATTCTGAGCGAAGCGAAGCATCTTAATATTTTAGTCGATCAGTATCGATTATAAGTATTACTATTAGTACGTTCATAAAGTTCCGTTTAAATACTCATCGGATGACCTATTTATAAACCAGCAACTTAGTCATATACTCTAATAAATTACAAGTTTTTAAGCCACTTTTTCAGTGGAGCTATTAAAATTTTCTAATTCTCTAGGGTCAAGATTTATATATTCCTGACTGTATGGTATCCTATTTTTGACAA
>JBJKSB010000082.1:0-30394 GCA_046704385.1 Bacteroidales bacterium
TATTTAGATGAATTTTGCTACAAAGTAAATCGACGATACTATGGTGAGAAAATATTTGAAAGATTGCTAATAGCTTCAGTTTCTATAAATTATAAGAATGTTATTACTGATTCCCGATAGACATATAATCTAAAAAGCCCATTTTTAAAGCCTGGTATTTCTCTTCGGCTGTGGCATAGGCCGTTTGTGCAATAATTTTCATTTTAGGTTTCGATTTCAAAATGGCCATTGAAGCTTCATAGCCGTTCAAATCCGGTAAACGAATATCCATCAGAATTAAATCAATAGATTGTTCCGTTGCGAGCTTTATGGCATCTTTGGCCGTATAAGCGCAAATTAACTTAAAGTTGTAATCCGAAAGAACTTCTTTAAGATATTCAGAATTATAAAAATCATCTTCAACTATGAGTATAGTTTTTTGTTTACCGGTTATCATTAAAGATTCCGGTTTTGCCTTGTTTGATATAGATTCCTGTTCAACTATTTCACAATCAATAGTAAAACTAAATACCGAGCCTTTGCTTAATTCGGAGTCAACCCGGATATTACCTCCCAATAAATCCACCAAACCCTTAACAATAGGCAATCCCAAGCCTGTTCCTCCGAGATTTTTTGAAGGAAGTGCATTTAACTGCGCAAATCGTTGAAAAATGTAATCCAATTTGTCTGCAGGTATACCAATACCAGTATCTGATACCATAAAAAGAATTTTGTTGTTCTCAAGTTTGCAGGAACATTTAATTGATCCTGCAATTGTAAATTTCAAAGCATTACCAATTAAATTGGTAAGTATTTGCTTTAATTTCCCTTTGTCCGTATTAATTGCTGTTTTTTGGAGGTGGTTTTCTATTTCAAACAACAATGAAACAGGTTCCAAATGTGTCCTGATTTTTTGTTCGGTGAACATAATATTTAATTCAGAAAACAATTCATCCAATTTACATACTTCATTATTAATCTGAAGCGATCCTGCCTCAATTTTTGAAATATCAAGAATATCGTTGATTATATCCAGTAAATCATTGGACCGGGTTTTAATTATATCGGTATAATATTTCAGTTTTTCACCATTATCTGCATTCCGTAGCAAAATACCCGAAAAGCCCATTATAGCATTTAACGGGGTTCTTATTTCATGCGACATATTTTGAATAAATGCCGTTTTCAAACGATCACTTTCTTCGGCTTTTTCCTTGGCTTTAATTAATTCGTTTTCAAATTGTTTACGATCGGTAATATCCCTTATATTGCTTTGAACGATATACTCATTATTGATAAAAATCTCCTGACTTGATATTTCGGCCTCCCGAATTTGACCATCTTTTCTGATCATTTTATATTCGTAATGATCTGCAATTCCCTTTTTTTGTTCCCGGTTTTTTATTTTTTCAACAATTGATTTTCTCGATTCCGGAGCAACTAAATCAAGTAATGGAACTTTTAAAATTTCATCAACGGAATCATATCCTAATATCTTCATCAGTTCTTTATTGGCAAACAACAATTTGTTACCACGAGCCCAACCAATTCCTTCAAATGAATTTTCAACCAAGGTTCGATATTTCTCTTCACCTTCTTCAGCTTTTTCTTTGGCTTTTATCAATTCTAATTCAATAAGTTTTTTTTCGGTAATATCTGTTGAAAAACCGGCTACACCATATATATTATTGTCTCTGTCTCTTAATGGATATTTGGTGGAATAATAATAATGCTTTCCGTCCTTTTCAATAGTTTCTTCTTCAAACAGGAGAATTTCTCCGGTTTCGATTACCCTTCGGTCATTTCGTAAGTGTTGCTCAATAATCTCTTGTGGCATTAATCCTTCGCGGGTTTTTCCAATAATTTCGTCAGGCCTTTTCCCAAAATATCTTGCCATCTGTTCATTCACATGAATATATCTCCCTTCAGTATCAAATAAAAATATAAAGGAAGAACTTCCATTCATAATATCAACCAATAACTTTTCATTTTCCTCTATGCTTGCTTTGGCTTCATGAAGTTCTTCATTAGTTTGTCTTAATTCCTCGTTAATGCTTTCATATTCATCGTTTTTTTGTTTCAATTGTTGTTCTCTTTTTTCAACATTGAGCATAGCATGGTTTCTTTCGGTAATTACTGTTGCCAGGTAATAAGCCGAAATAGCCGCAATTGCAAAAAATAACTGGATATTAATTATCAGGTCGAGTTGACTTACCGTGGATTTAAATGAAGAATTAATTTCGAAAAAAATTATCACTGTAGTAAGTATTACAGATGTTAAAGTAGCCCCTTTAATTTCGAATCGTACTACAGACCATATAAGAAAAGGAAAGGATAAAAAATTTAATAAAAGGAAAAATTCCAGTCTGTCGTGCAATAAATAAATTGATAAATAACTAATAATAACAATTATTACAGATATAAAAACCAACTCCATGTTCCTACGAAAATTGGCGAATTCAATTTTATTTTTAAAAGCATCAAACCAACGTAGTATAAACGGGGTAATTAATAAATTGCCTACAGCATCAGACGACCACCATAAATGCCACGATTGCCAATAACCGGCTCCCTGTAGAAAAAACGAACCAAATGCAGCCGTTGTAGAAGCCACGGCATTACTTAAAATCACAGAAAAAACAATAAATACGGTGAAATCTTTTGTTTTACTGAAATATTTAAATTCGCCCAAAATGCGTCGCAAAATCCAGGCACTTAGTGAGGCATCCAGCGTTACCGAAAAAGCAAACACCAAACTAAGATTCATCGAAAAGCCTGCCTTTGACTCTACCAAAAGATCAGTAAGGAATAATACAACCACCAATACCGGCCTTAACTTTCTTTTAGTAAGCAAAATTGCTGAAAGAAAAATTCCTGAGGCAGGCCAGATAGCTATAATTCCTTCTGGTTCAAATATTAAATTAGAACTTAATCGTCCAATGATATAATAAATTAATGCAATTGCCGAAAACCAAAGAATTATCCCAATACTTTTCGGGAATCCTTTAGATTTATCGGTGTTTATATTCGTGGTATGGTCTAATGCCACTTTTTTAGAAAAATGTTTAATCATGAGTATTGCGAATTAAAGGGTTATGGTTTGATAATTTTCATTTATAATAACTTTTTCTGTCTGAAACTTGTCATTACGCTATCCCGCCATACTTTCAAATGAATAACTAATGTGCATAGTTATTCCTTTATTGCTCATCAATATTTCCGAATTGATTAAAATCAGAAATATATCTAACTTATTGATTTTTAATTCTATAGGATGACTTCACTCTCTAATTCCTGATATGAGATACTTATCAGATCTATACAATTTAACACACTGCTCTAAAAGAATTATGCAAATTAAAGTTAATGAAAAATACTTTTATTAAAAGCAAATCAGTTAAAAAACTTGAGGTTATAGCTAACGATATGTGCTAAGAGAATTCCACACTAAATTAAATTTGAGGTTTCTATCGGTATAAAACAGTTTACTTTTAAAATCATTAAAGCCACAACAAAATTATGTTCGTACAATTGATATATGCTGTGCTTGTTTCTCCTGACCAACCTAGGATACTCTTATAACAGGTATAGTAAATTTAAAATCACTTCCTTTTCCTAATTCACTTTCTACCCATATTTTTCCGCCGTGTTTTTCAACAAATTCTTTACAAAGAATTAACCCCAAACCTGAACCACTTTCTCCTTTTGTCCCCTTACTGGTGTATTTATCTTCAAAATCCCAAAGTTTTGGAATATTTTCACTACTTATACCTATACCATTGTCTGAAACCGTTATAATTACTGATTCGCTGGTTTTTTCGGCATAAAGGCTGATATTACCGTTTTCCTTTGAAAATTTTATTGCATTAAATACCAGATTTCTTAAAATCGTTTTCAGCATATTTTTATCTGCCTTTATTTGTATTGCTTCGGTTTCAATAAAATTTACTGCAATTTTCTTATCTGATGCATTATTGCGGCTTAATTCAATAACCTCATGACAAATATCACTCACGTTACAATTCTCAGGCATAAAAGGCAATTCACCATCGCTGGATTTTGACCATAACAATAAATCATCCAGTAAATTATGTATTCTATGAGCTGTTTGATTTATAATTTTGATTTGATGTTCAATTCTCTCTGAATCGTAGTTATTTATTTTTTCGGCCAATAAATCGGAAAAACCCAAAAGCGAATTGAACGGATTTCTTAAATCGTGAGCAAGTATCCTGATAAAACGGTCTTTGTTTTTAATCAGGTGATTTAATTCCTGAGTCCTTTCTTCAACTATTTTATCTAAAGCCAAATTCTGATTCAGAAGATTTTCCTCATTTTTTTCAATTTCAGCTTTTGCGGTCTGCAGCGCTTCCATTTTATTTTGTATTTCCTGATGCATAATTGAAATACTTTGATTCAGAGAAAATATTTCTTTCCATCTTTTTTGCTTGCTTGTTAAAGGTTGGATAGGTTTTCCGTAGGCGATATTATTAGCAATATTAGTAATGCTTTTTATGGGTTGTGATATTGATTTTCCAAGTAAATAAATGATGGGTAAATAAATTATAAGTAAAATAACCAAAATTAGTATGGCGTAGAAAATGCTTCTGTTTATTTGTGCCTGAACATCATTGGTACTAATGCTTGCACCAAAGCAATACTTTCTGCCATGACTATCTTTAAAAGGTGATAAAATCATTCTGCCACTGCCCCATTCATTATGAAATTCGCTTATGGTAGGTTTCATTTCTTTAAATACCTGATCAAAAGCTTCGGGATTAGAATGTACATCGAAAAAACCGGCTTGTTTATTATTTTTTACTTCCTTGTCGGGCGAAGTTGCTGTGGTAAAATGAATTTTATTGTCAATTTTAATTACACTCCATAAATATTGTAAATCAAGGTCTTTACATAATTTATTATTCCTGTCAACAATTTTATAATATTGTTCGGGCGAAATTGAATTTTTGTCAAATATTTTGTCATGAAAATCGGGTGGGTATAACTCTTTTTCAATTTTAACGATATCAGACAAATCATTGTCTATATCGTCAATTAACCTGTTTTTCTGTGTAGTGATAAATAATATTGAAAATACTACAGACAATGTAATGATTGTACCACCAAATGATACTATAATATAGTTTTTAATGCCTTTCATTTTGGCCAATGCAACATCTATAATGAATGTTAAATTTGACTTTTATATAAGTTTAATTATAGATTTATTTCATTTCTAAATATAATTTGAAATTCTATTATATACAAGCGATTCAGATAAAAGCGTTTGAACATTTGCCATACCCTATCTTTATGTAGACCAAACCTCATTTTAATGATATTAAAATCAGGGTTACCTAAATAACTTAACCGATTAATTTTGCTTATATCCGGATTACAAAATCAGTATAACGCTTTATTTTTATAATATTATTGTTGTTATAATTAACAGCTCACCTCATAATTACCTGCAAATCTATTCCCATCAAATGTAACAGTTAACATATACAGTATAGAAACTTTGGGTTTTGGATAGGTATGGTGTAAATGTTCTATAAATAATATATCAATTTTGTACAGGCCAAAAAACAAGAGTTTCATTTTTTATTCGTTTTACCGTAGAAACTATTTATTATGATTAAAGCAGTCTTATCAATTTTAATTATTGGTGTTTTTGTTCAAGTAAAAGCGCAACAAGACAGGTTTATTGGAGGTTTAATATTCGATCTTAACGGTATTGGGCTTGTAGGAAATACAGGCCAATATTGGAACTCTTCCACAGATAATGATGGTGTGGGGCATGGTGGTATATCTTGTGGGGCATTTGCAAAACGTGAATTTACAAATAAAATATACACCAATTTTGAGATTAGATATTCTACAAAAGGAAGTTATTATAGCTTTGTTAACTCATATGGATCAAAATCATCTGAATCATTATATTTAAATTATGTAGAATTGCCAATTCTTTTTGGTTATAAGTATAAACCCCGGGAAAAGACCTATTTCATGGAATTTGGAATAGAATATTCAAAACTGGTTAAATCAAAAATTGAAGCCAATGACATGTTTCATAGAATATATACACCAGATACAAAGAATTTTAAAAGCAATGATTTTTCATATACTGCGAGTTTGAAATTCCCGTTAATAAAAAAAGTTGGAGAGGAATTTTTTATTTGGTTTTAGAGTAACTCGCTCCATTTTGGCTATACACAAGTATTATAAAATTTACAACTTTGAATATGGTATTGAATTCAATTATATATTCAACTAAATTGCTTTTAACCAAATATTAAAATTATTTACTTATAATTTTTTCATGCTTCCCGAAGCTAAAATGAGCCAAAACCCCCACCTAATGCTTACTGAAATATACCAGGTTTTCTTCAATAACCTTACGGCATAAATCGCGAAGTGATTTAGGTTCGGGGTGTTCCAAAGGTTCATTAAACCAGATGGAAACACAGGTCTTCCACTTACCCATTTGTCTGAAAAAATGCCCGATAAAATTGTCGTCACCCACCCAGGCATCATTTTCGTTCTGGTAATATATTGTGGCCGGTACCACAGGAATGTGGCTTTTAATGCCTACATCAAATACTCCCGATTTAAAGGGTAACGTATCCGGACCTTTAAAAGTGGTTCCTTCGGGGAAAACCAGTACATTATTACCCGCTTGTATTTCATCAGCAATAAGTTGCATGGTTTGTATCAGGCTTTTCATTTTTGACCGGTCCACCAGGATCATCCGGCTAACTTTTACTGCCCAGCCAATAATAGGCCAGGTTTTTAACTCGGCTTTTGCCACCATCGATACCGGAAAAACCGCCTGGTAAATCAAAATATCAAGGTAACTCCTGTGGTTCGATACCACCAGGCATTTATATCCGGGAATCTGTCCATGCAGATCGATATCTATATTTAATAAGGTTATACAATAACTCCCCCAGCCTTTTAGTAATTTCCGGCTAAAATGTATTTTACTCCGGGCAAAATAATAACCAGCCAAACCACCAGACAAGAATAAAAATGAACCTGCAATCAATAGTAATAGTCTTATAAATGCAAGGCATAATTGTAATGGCGTTTTAAATATTTTCAATAGTGTTAACATTAATTTCATTTAAAATGATCCATCGAATAAAACGTATACCATTGTATATCAACATAATAACAAAATAACGTCAGAGTACAAATATAAAATTTACGCTTCAATTTTTACCATAAAACCAATAGTTTAACCATAAAATAAAATGCGCTTAACTCAAATGGCTCATCAAATATTCAATTTTGTAACACAAAACTAAACCCGTTAAAAATATGGAAACTGTTTTACATGAGCCAAAAAGCATGGGTAGTGATGCTAAAGATATTGATCAGTTATTTGAAAAACTGAACAATGATTATTCAATCGATTTTCAGTTTGAGGTCAACGAATTAAAAAAGCTGCCCAAATATCAGCCTTTTATCATTATCTCAAACCATCCTTTAAAAGGTATTGATGGTTTATTCCTGCAGAAGGTGATCACACTGACCTGCCCTGAAATAAAGATTACCAACGATATTGTATTACCCAATTATTCAGAGCTTAACCGTTATTTTGTAATGGGTAATTCAAAACAGATACTTAACCGCTTTAATGGCTCCATTGTAAAAACTCTCCGCGAATATCTAAAAAGAGGCATACCCATCGGGATATTCCCGGCAGGAAATATCAATTTCTCAACTATAAACACCAGTTCGTCATTCGATCCTTCATGGAGCAGTGAAACTATTCGCTTTATTAAATCGGCAAAAGTGCCGGTAGTACCGGTGTATTTTCATGTAAAAACAGCTTTTATTAAGTCGTTTAAAAAGACTACTTACGGGATGTTACCTGAAAATTACCAAACCGACCAATCTGATAAAAGCCGTAAAGTCATTCTGCGTATTGGTTCACCCATCAGTATTGAAGAACAAAATTCGTTTGGCAGTATCGATAAACTGGGACATTATCTCCGCTCAAGGGTATATTGTCTGAAATCGCCGCTTGAGATACAAAAATTTTATAAACCAGTACTTTTCCAGGAAAAAGTTGAACCCTTATTGGAACAAGGGCCTGATAGAAATCTTTTAATCGATGAAGTAAACAATTTACGTAATAAATTTCACTTATTCGATTCGGGTGAGTTCAGTGTATTTTGTACCCCTACGGAAAAAATACCTAACCTGATTATGGAAATTGGCCGATTGCGCGAAATCACCTTTCGGGCCATTGGCGAAGGCACCAACAATGCCATCGACATTGATGAATTTGATATTTATTATAACCAGCTGTTTATCTGGGATAATACTGAAAACCAAATTGTGGGTGCCTACCGTGTGGGAAAAGGCAAAGATATTATTCGCCAGTTTGGCCTGAAAGGATTTTATATCCAGACACTTTTCAGGATAGACAAACAAGCTGAAAGTATGCTGGATCAGACACTGGAGTTAGGCCGTTCTTTTGTAGTAGAAGCTTATCAGCGAAAACCTCTTTCGCTTTTTCTACTTTGGAAAGGTATTCTCTACTTTTTGTTGAAAAATCCGGAATACCGTTATCTTATTGGACCTGTAAGTATCAGTAACCGATACAGCAAAGTTTCAAAATCGCTGATCATCAAATTTATGACCCAGAATTTTATGCACCCGAGGCTAACGTTGCTTTTCAGGCCACGAAATGCCTATAAACCCAAAACCAGCTATCCGGTTGATATCCTGCTGGAAAACACACAACGCAACCTCAGCAAACTTGACAGCATCATCGCCGATATAGAAATTGATAATTATAAGGTGCCCGTACTATTGAAAAAATATCTGAAACTGAATGCAAAACTGCTGGCATTTAATATCGACCCGAAGTTTAATAACTCGCTTGATGGGCTGATAATTCTCGACCTGATGGATGTTCCATATAATTTCATCCAAACACTGTCGAAAGAAATTAAAGATGACACAATATTAGAACGATTTATAATGTACAATTAAATAAAATTTACGATGCAAACTTTAACAAACAAGCCTGAAACAAAACAGATTGCTAAAAACAATAGCAGCCGGTTTGAATTGAACCTTAAAGGATTCGAGGAATTTGAAAAATATCTTGTGTCCTATTTTTATGAAGATAAAAAGGCCCGATTAACTGATGAATCGTATAAGCAGGATACTACCTATGTATTTTCGATTGTACAGTTTTAAGAATTAATTCGAAATCCAAATTCAGTAAATTAAACGCAAGGGTGCAATAATCGTAAAGAATCAGGACTTCTGTTTCCGAAAATAGCACTTTTGCTTTTGCAGTTTATTTAGTAAGGTTTTTATCTAGCATTTCCTTGCTATCCCAACTACCAATCCATATTCGTAAAGCTGAAAACTAATGTGGTACATTGTTTTCTGTCTTTAAGGCTATTACAGGCTTACAGGAAAAAAAGCAATATGCATCAATCAACTCCCGATTTTCGCCATTCACCAAAATATATTTCCTGATAATTAATTTTATAATCATATTTGCTGCGATTTCAAAGTTCAATGATCAAGCAGGGTAATACTGCTGTAAAACTTTTGTAGTATGAGCATTACTTGTCCTAAACGAGAGTACGACTGGATTCCTACCTGGAACTGTGAAATTAATTACTCAAAAAACGGTTATGCCGAATTGGATTGCATATTTACCACCAATTTCGCCGGTTACGGAAAAGAAATTTGGATGATCGATACATACTAACCAAACCAGTCAATCCAGTTCATAATTGTTGGTGAAAACCATGCAACTCCTTATACCATCAGTTTAACTGGTAATCATAACGGAACAACAACCCTGGTTTGGGAACAGAACATTACCTCACTTAATGAGGATGGCAATGAATTTATTAAAGAGCAAACCGATGAAGCTTTCACAAAAAAGATAAAAGGATTGGAAGACTTGTTGAACCATTATTTATCAACCAATAAATAATTGCTTTTGTTGGTCTGATCATTTCATTTTGGCGCTAATGTCAAGGGTTCATAATTACCCCGCTAATAAACAACATAAAAATATAATCAGCCCTATTGTAACTATTTATTTAACTGCTAATACCTTCGAGTTTTAACAAAAAAGCATAATTACGAGCCAGTTCCAGAAATCGCTGGTACCTGCCCGATGCCCCGAAATGTCCGGCTTCCATATTGGTATAAAGTACCAGGAGATTATTATCGGTTTTAGTATGCCTTAATTTGGCTACCCATTTTGCAGGCTCCCAATACTGAACCTGCGAATCGAAGAACCCGGTGGTTACGAGCATATTGGGATAATTCTGAGCTTTAACCTGATCGTAAGGAGAATAGGAATACATATACTTATAATGCACCAGTATTTTTGGATTTCCCCATTCATCAAATTCATTGGTTGTTAAGGGAATGGTTTCGTCAAGCATGGTGGTAACCACATCAACAAAAGGAACTTCAGCAATAAGGCCTTTAAACAAATAACCGGCAGTATTTGCCATTACTCCCATCAAAAGTCCGCCGGCACTTTCACCCATGGCATACAAATGTTCCGGCGAAGTAAATTTTTCATTGACCAGGAACTGAGCGCAATCTATAAAATCGTAAAATGTATTCTTTTTTTGAAGCAGTTTTCCCGCTTCGTACCAGCTCCTGCCCTTTGACTGTCCGCCGCGAACATGGGCTATGACCCAGATAAAGCCTCGCTTCAGCAAACTTAAGTGATTGGCATCAAAATAAGCATCCACTGTATCTGCGTAAGCTCCGTAGGCATACATAACACAAGGTGTCGTTTCATTTATATGCAAACCTTTTTTGTGCACCAGGCTCAAAGGTATTAGCATTCCATCGCGGGCACGGGCATACAAACGCCGGGTAACATATTCATCCGGATGATGTCCAATTACCCGGTCCACTTTTTTAAAAGTCTGCTGCCGGCTTTCCATATCATAATCAATGATGGTTTCAGGAGTGGTCATCGATGCATATTTAAATCTCAGGGTGTGTGTATAGAAATCAGGATTTACATCCAACTTAATTACATAGGCTTCCTCATTAAATTTAATAAAGTGTTGTTGATTAGTAAGTTGATTAATGATCCTTATTTGAGGCAGGGCATCGTAACGTTCTTCAACTACCAAAAAATCTTCAAAAATCTCAATGTTTTGCATCAACACATCGGGATTATGTTGCAACACCTCTGCCCAGTTTTCAATTGTATGCTGGTTAATCTGTGTTTCCATTAACCTGAAATTTTCTGCATTCAGGTTGGTTCGTATGTAAAACTTGTCTTTATAATGCTCAATAAAATATTTGTGGTTTTCAAGCCTTGAAGTAATCTGGGTTAAAGCGGCATTGGGCGTATCGGCATCAACAAAATAAAAATTACTCGATAAGGTGCTATGCTCGTAAATAAAAATATACCCGCCCGATTTTGATCTGAAAACCCCAATATAAAAGGCTTGGTCTTTTTCATGAAAAACCAGATCTTCATCCTTTTTTTCAGTACCCAGCTTATGTCTCCATATTTTATTTGATAACAAGGAAATTTTATTTTTGGTTGTATAGAAATAGGTTTTATTGTCGTTAGCCCAGGCACCGGTCCCCGTGGTGTTTTTTATTTTATCGGGTAGAAACTCACCTGTTTCCAGATTTATAAACCGGATGGTATATATTCTTCTTCCCACAGTATCTTCACCAAAAGCCAGAATTTTATTATCGGGGCTGACCATAAGTCCCACAACATGATAAAATCCATTTTCAAAACCTCTTTCATCGGCATCAAGCATTACCTGTTCATCCGCATCAAGCGATTTGTATTTCCGGCAGTAAACAGGATATTCACAACCTCCTGAATACCGGGTATAGTACCAATAATCATTTGTGTAATAAGGGACCGTTTCAAAGTCCTGTTGAATTCTACCCGCAAGCTCTTCGTAAATTTTTTGCTGCAAATCCAGCGTATCATTTAGCACTTTTTCACAGTAAAGGTTTTCATTATTCAGGAATTGTAAAACTTCCCTGGTTTGCTCATCGGGGACTTCAGCATGTTTTTGTTCATCGGTAAGCCTCATCCAGTAATAGGGATCAAGGCGCTGATGCCCATGCTGTACCAGTATTTTCTCACGTCTGGCAGCAACCGGAGGACTAATAATTGTTTTTGTTAGCGTCCTTGGAGCCATATAACCAATGCAAAATCAAAAATTATAAATACAAAGCTGTAAAAACAAATACTTATTTCAAATTTTTCTATCTACAGTGTACAAATCCTTCCTCCTGTCGATTAAATTACGTACGCTTCCCAACTGATTCAGTTCACGCAACATATTCACATCAACATCGGCAATAAGGATCATTTCGGTATTGGGAGTGGCTTCAGCTTTTACTCCATTGGTGGGGAATGAAAAATCGCAGGGTGTAAAAACCACCGATTGAGCATATTGTATGTCCATGTTATGAACCTTGGGAAGATTTCCCACACTTCCTGCAATGGCCACATAGCACTCGTTTTCAATAGCCCGGGCCTGGGCACAGCTTCTTACACGGGAGTACCCGTTCTGGGTATCGGTTAAAAACGGTACAAACAGAATATCCATACCTTCATCGGCCAATAAACGGCTTAATTCCGGGAATTCCACATCATAACAAATCATGATTCCAATTTTGCCGCAATCTGTATCATACGTTTTCAGGGTAGTGCCCCCCTGCAATCCCCAAATTTTAGCCTCATCAGGAGTTACATGCAATTTCTCAAACCTCTCAATTCCGCCGTCGCGTTTGCACAGGTAACCAACATTATACAGATTATGATCGACAATTTCGGGCATACTGCCTGTAATAATATTGATATTATAAGCTATGGCCAGTTCACTGAATTTTGCAACAATCTTTTTCGTATAGGCCGCCAAATTCCTGATTGCCTCAGCTTCGCTTAAATGATTAAATTCCGACATCAGCGGGGCGTTGAAAAACTCTGGGAACAAAGCAAAATCGGACCGGTAACCCGAAACTGCATCAATAAAATATTCGGCCTGCTGCATCACTTCGTCTAAATCTTTATACAATCGCATTTGCCATTGAATAAGACCCAGCCTCACAATTGTTTTCTTCACCGAAGCTTTGTTGGTTGGTTTTTCATAATAAATGTTATTCCATTCCAATAGCACAGCATATTCGTTCGACTCTTTGTCGCCCTCCAGGTATCCTCTCAACACCTTTTGAGGATGAAAATCGTTAGACATCTGAAAGTCGAGTACCGGATCGTGAATTTCCTTTTTGCGAACCTGTTCAATATATTCCTTAGGAGATATTTTATCGGCATATTTATAATAATTCGGAATACGGCCCCCAAAAACAATCCCTTTTAAATTAAGCCTTTCGCAGAGTTCTTTACGGTAATCGTACAAACGGCGGCCCAGTCTTAAACCCCTGAATTTAGGACGGATAAAAATATCAATACCATATAAAGTATCACCCTCCAGAGTATGTGTATTGAAAGAATAACGACCGGTAATGTCAGCGTATGTATGTTTTGCTTCATATTTGCTGTAGTCAACAATAATTGAAAGTGCGCACCCGGCTAACTCGTCATTCACTTTAATTGCCACCTGTCCTTCCGGGAAATTCTCAATCAGGGTTTTAATATGATGTTCCTTCCAATAGGCATTTGGCATATTTTTATAGGCCTCAATCATGGCATTTTTAATGTCTTCGTAATCATCAATATGAATAAAGACGATTTCAATATTGTCTATCTTTTTCATTTTAAAATATTTATGAAATAAACCAACAAGAAATAAAAAGGTTGTAACATCGAAAAGGTTTTATTTTGAGCAAGTATTTTGTTAATTTAACAGCTATGGTCAACAGCAGACTGGCTAATCCTTCTGCAGCTAATCAAAATGCGATTTGCCATTAGCTTAAAATTATCTCCTGATTGTATTCTTAAATAACGGTGCTTTAGCCAGATAATATAAATACTGATGCTTTAAAATATTTGCCATATCACTGGTATAATCTTCAACCGGAATGCGTTGCAGATGGTTAGTTATTTTCTCACGCTTTAAACCGGCGGTTCCAAAAGTAAGTTTGGCCCTTCCGGGATTTTCAATATCGAATATCTTGCTAAAAAATGATGATTCAATTCCAAAATCAGTAAACGGGAAGCTAAAAACCCTGGACTGTTGGTTAAACCTCTCAGAAATATAATCAAGGCTGGTCATGGTTTGATGCAACATGGTTTCGTCGTCCAGTTCGTTGAATAACGGATGGTCGATGCTATGGGCTCCCAAGGTAAGTCCCTCCTTTTCCATGTCAAGTAATTCGTTGCAAGTCAGGTAAGGTTTATTTTGCTGAAGATATTCTGTAAAACTGATTTCCAGCAATCCGGCCAGATTATCTAATTTCTCAGTTTGTTTATATCCTGTATTTCTGATACTCTTCTCAACGGTTTCAATGGATCCCCAATTGTGACTCGAATGCTTCAACGCATCCATTAACAAATCAGAATTTCTGTTTTCTCTGATAAACTCAATTATTATAGAAGCCTTAAACCTGAAAAACAGATTAAGATTATCCACAAATCCTGAATTGATAAATAATGTTGCCCGAATCCCCTTTTGTTTTAGCACAGGCCAGGCATATTCCTTAAATTCCCGCAATCCATCATCAAAGGAAAGAAAAAATGAAGGTTGAGAAATAGTTTTTTCCCCATTGGCATGTTGAATTAAATCAGCCAGTGAAATTGGTTGGTAATGCTTAAACAGAAAATCAAGGTCATTTTTGAACTGTTTTGTGCTACGCACATGAAACAGATGCTTTAAGTGCACCGGAACATGATCAGCAACCGCATGATAAAAAGGCATGATTACCCGTTGCCCGGTAACTTCGGCTAAAAAACGATATAGAGAATAATTTACCATTCCCAAAAATAAAACCCAGTAAGATTAATTCTTATTTAACAGTTTATCTTTCTTCAATTTAGGTTTGAAAAACCATAAAAAACGGGTACGTTTAATTTTGTTAAAATGCACCGGAACTGCATTCAGAGCCTGTGCCAGGTTTTCAACTTCAGCCACCTCGTAATTTCCAAAATCGAGCGTCATACTTTTTTCAGCATTCTCTTTAATATAAGTATCAAACAATGCAAAATCGGCTTTAAGCTCTTTACCTTCGTTACTGCATGCAGCTACCAGGCAAATTACTTTCTGGTGCGATTTCAGAAAAAACGCTCCTGCTACCAGTTCATTTTTGTTATTGTAAGCCCCCCAGGTTTCACCGATATTATTGCTGATACAAAAAGGTATAATCCTGCGCAAAATATTCAGGTGTTCAAAAGTAAGCGGGTTTTCCGTACTATTTTTTTTCAGCAATAAAAACTCCTTTAGGTTAAGCCCTTTTATCACATCCACTTTATTCACTTTTGCCTGCTTAATGTTTTCACAGCCTTCAGGAGTAAATTTCAGGTACAGCGTTTTATAAGGTGCAATTAAATCGAGTTCATGGATAACTCCATGCCGGATATGAAATTTTGGATGCGAAACCTTATTAAATGCATTCAGGTGAAGATACACTGATTTAAAACGATCGGGAATAGCTTCCAAAAAAGTATTTACAAGGTTCACATCAAGACGTTCGCTGGTAAAAACACCCAACTGAGGAGCATATTCAGGCTGAATGATTTTGCTTAGCGCATAACCCGATTTGGCAGTGAGCGGCATCACGGCCTTATAATCGTCCATTACCAAAGCTTCCCATTGGTACGAAACAATATCGAGATACCATGAATAGGCATAGGCAATACCATTAAAGGACTGGCTTATACACTTGTCCCATTTCAGCTTGCTAATCTCGTCGTGTTTCAGATAATTTATGCTCATACCCGGGCTAAAAGGTAATCGTTTAAATTTTTAAATACAGCCTGCCAACCTTTCCACTCAAAGCGGTCGCTCAAACTCTCATTATGCCATAAACTTACAAAAGTTCCGTTTATTTTTCTCACATTTTCCACTAATTCCATTAATAATAATTCAGCATCTTCAGCACTTTTCCCTTCATATTGATTCAACGTTCGGTCCATTACAACAAACGGGTGAATCATCAAATTTGTTTCCCGGTTTTGTAATAAATCAAAAAAGTAAAAGGGTCGGCCGGTTCCTGCCCTGAATCCGGGTTTATCAGCAAAACCCATCGAATAATCCTCCTTAATTCGCAGTGCAATAAGACGTTGAAAATAATTCCGCGTTTCAAATACCAGGTAATGCTGACGGTTTTTTCCAATCTTCCTCTCTGTCAGCCCTGCTAACCTGTTTCGCTCCTCTTTAAATATCTCGTCATGCTCTGAGGCATTATAGGAAGCATGTAACCCAAGTAAAACTTTATCTTTTAAAGTATTAATAAAATTTTTAAATGCTTTGGAATTATATCGTGCCGATTTATCAAATTTACCATGATTACCTACATGAATAAAAAAGATAAAGTGGTGCTCGTTGCCGGTAAAATGATTCAACAGCCAGTCGAACTTAAACCAGGGATCAGGTAAAAGTCCTGACAAAACCAGTAAACGATACCCAACCAGCTTGAAATTTCCTTTTACAAAATCACGAAAAGTCCCTCCTACATTTCTGCAAAATCCTTTGTTTTTATAACACCAGGGACTATCGACATCAATAGTAGTCAGCCAGTTAAAAGTATCAGTTTTGGGTTCAATATCAGGAAAATGCTTTTTAAGGAATTCTCTGAATGTATTCAGCCATTCATCCACCAGCGGACGGTATAACAATCCGTATTGGTGTGCCAGGCTTTCCGTTGCCGGGAAACGGTTATGGGAATCTGCCCGGTAAGGCTGATATTCTTCGTAACGTGAAATATACCAGAAAACAGCTGCAAAAAAATCAAAACCCAGTACCTCCGTTTGATTGGCAAATAGTAACGGTAAATTATCTTTATATTGTATTTGGGTCTTTTGCTCCCGGATATAGTTTTCGGCTAACAATCCTTCAGGGATAATTGTAACTATATCATCAAAAATCAGGTTGGAATAATTCAGTTTTTTGTCATCACTTTGGTTGAAAAATGATACATCATCCGTCAATTGATAACTTAAACCAAGTCTGTCCCAGAATATATAATTCAGCGTGTAAATAAGCCTGGAGCTGTAATATTCAGAATATATAATCATGATCTGCTTTCAATTTCACCAATGAGTTTAATTAACTTTTTTTCTTCATTCTCCCAGCATAATTCCATGGCAGCTTTTTGAAGCTCCATGCTCCATATTTTCTGCTTTTCCTGATCGTTCAGCATGGTTTTTATCTGTTGGGCTACCTCTTCCGGCTCACGACTTTTTAACACCTCTCCTATGCCATATTCAAGAACTACTTTTCGCATCTCGGGTAAATCGGAAACTAACACAGGAATTTGTGCCTGAATATAGTCGAATAATTTATTTGGAAGAGCAAACAGATAGTTTTTGCCACGGTCCTCCTCCAACGATAATCCCAATTGTGCCGTAGTTGTTATTGAATGCAAATTGTCAGGTGAGACTCTTCCAAGGAATTTCACCCTCGATTCCATTTTTATATCGCTGACTAAATCCTTTAATTGCTGGTCAATATCGCCTGTACCGGCAATCCATAATTGGTAACCTTCAAGGTATGGCATACATTGAATCATTAGTTCAATACCGCGCCCAATATTTAATGCTCCCTGGTAAATAATGGCCTTTTCCTTTAATGACGGTTCAATTTCCTTATGCACAGGCAGATTCCTGATTACCCTGAAATTTGCTTTATATTGTAAATTATATGCATTGGCAATAGATTCGGAAACTGTATATGTATATGTTAACCTAGGAACAATCCATTTTTCAATCATCTGCCATGCCTTTTGCTGTAATTTCCGGCCAATTAACTCAGGAACTTCTGTAAAATACTCATGACTATCGTAAATCAACTTTTTTCGTGTGATGATACAGGCCAGGTATGCTCCCAGTAAGGTATCAAGATCGTTTGCCAGCACAAACCGGCATTTCGAAAAAACCAGGAAAAAAAATAACCTGAGGTTATAATTAGCATAAAACAACGGTCCTTTATTGAACCAGAGTTTAAACCTTCGGGTTTTATAGTTCCGGTTTACCGGTATACTATGGGACAAAAATCGTCCCACAAGCGTAACAATATATCCCTGCGACCAAAATGTTTCTGCCACACGGGCTACTCTTTGATCGGTCATCAGATCGTTTGTAACTGCTATTACTACTGTTTTTACCATACCAAACAAACCTACAATTATTTTATTTATTGTGGAAATGTTGGAAATAGATTTCTTGTTGCTGGTTATTGGCTACTGATTACTGGCTACTAGCTTAATACTACACCTATTTATGTTAATAAAAATCTTCATATTTCCCTGTAATCAAAGGCAGACATACTATATTTGTAAAAAAGAACTAAAATGACCGAAATTTTCAGGGATATTTCATTAAAACCTTTTAACACCTTCGGAGTTGAAATTAAAGCCAAATACCTTTGTTATTACAGGCAACCCTCCGATTTAAAGTATCTGATCACCGAAGGACCTTTAACCCGCGATGAAAAAATGGTTATACTGGGTGGAGGCAGTAACCAACTTTTTACAGGTGACTTTGAAGGAGTAATTATTCACCCGGTAAACGACGAAATCAGTATAGTAAAAGAAAATGATGATTTTGTATGGATAAAAGCCGGAGCAGGACTGGAATGGGACAAACTCGTTGAATACACGGTGGACAAAGGCTGGGGAGGTTTGGAAAACCTGTCGAATATTCCCGGAAGTGTAGGTGCAGCACCGGTTCAAAATATTGGTGCCTATGGGGTTGAGGTAAAAGACACTCTTGATCAGGTGCACCTGGTTGGTTTTGACAATGGTTCGGAAAAGACCCTCACCAACGAAGAATGCCAATTCGGATATCGGAATAGTATTTTTAAACATCGGCTAAAAAACCGTTACCTGGTTGATTCAGCAACTTTTAAACTTTCAAAAAAACCACATTTTGTAATTCATTACGGAACGATTAAAGAAGAGCTGGACAAACTTGGCGAAATCAATCTTAAGAATATCAGGGAAGCAGTTATCCGGATACGAAACAGTAAATTACCCGACCCAAAAATTACAGGAAATGGGGGAAGTTTTTTTAAAAACCCGGTAATCCCTGAAATTGAAGCTAAATTTATCCTGGAAAAATATCCTGAAATACCGGTTTATGATGCCGAACCCGGAATGAAAAAACTTGCAGCTGGCTACCTTATTGATAAATGCGGATTAAAAGGCTATACCAATCTGAATAAAACTGCCGGAGTACATGAATTGCAGGCCCTGGTAATTGTCAATAAAGGGGGTGCCACAGGCCATGAAATACTTGAAGTAGCCCGGACGGTCCAGAAAAAAGTTTTTGAAGAATTTGATGTGAACCTGGAACCTGAGGTTATTATATTGTGAGGATTTGATTGTTTGATTGTTTGAGGGATTGAAAGATGGAATAATGGAAATGAGGAAAATAAAAAGCAGATTTTGATAATAAAAAATTGATATACAAACAAATAATAAAATTTTACAAAAATTAGAATGAAAGTACTGGCAATAAACGGAAGTCCGAACAGGCAGGGAAATACTTATTTACTGCTGAATGAAGTCACAAAAGTGTTAGAACAGGAAGGTGTTGAAACTGAAATTTATCAGTTAGGCGGAAAACAGGTGCATGGCTGTACAGCCTGCCTGAAGTGCCGTGAAATACCCAATGGTACTTGTCATATTAAAAACACAGCCATTAACGAGTGTATTGCCAAAATGGAAGAGGCTGATGCTGTTATCCTGGGCTCCCCGGTATATTTTTCGAATGTCACTACCGAAATTAAAGCCTTAATAGACTGCGCCGGTTATGTTACCCGGACCGACTTTTCGCTGAAACGGAAAATAGGAGCTGCAGTTGTTGCCGTTCGCCGGGCCGGTGAAATGTTTACTTTCGATGCACTGAATCATTTCTTTTTAATCAATCAAATGATTGTTCCGGGTTCGAGTTACTGGAACGTAGGAATTGGCCGGGCACCCGGCGATGTATTAAAAGACGAGGAAGGAATGCAAACCATGCGCCACTTAGGAGAAAACATGGCCTGGCTATTGAAAAAATTGGAATAGTATTATTTAACGACAGGTTGGTTTAAAATGATATTATATAATTGAACCAGGGGCCAATTACAGATTTACAAATAAATTATCCATCCTAATACAAATCCTCTTCAAAAAACCTTTTAATGGCTCCAATGTACGATTCGCGCCAACCTTCATCGATATTTTCAAATGCATCATCGGGAATGTTGGTATGTTTTATTTCCACATTGGTCCCGTTTTTATGAGGATGTAATTTGATGGTGACTATGGAGGGTTCAGGCAAATCACCAAAATACCATTCCTGAACCAATTCCTTGTTGAGGACGACTTTCAGGTTTTTACCCGAAATATCGCCATCCCACAATTCGAATTCCGTACCTTCGTTAGCATCCATAACTGCCGGGGAATCGCTCCACAGCTCAATGGTAAAAGGATTGGTAAGGGCCAGAAATATTTCTTCAGGCTCTGCCGCAATGTATTGATAAAAATTAACCTCCATAGGTTTCAAGTTTTGTCATTAAATTAAAGTATTGTTCGTTGATGCTTTTCAATTCCTGCCCGGTTTCATCAATAAAGAAAAATGTAGCACCCCAGCTATGCTTTACTTTCAGGTAAATCGTAACATGATTAACGATATTCATAATTACGCGGGTAATATCCTTTCCGGGTTTGTCAATCTCCTCAACGGTTTTCTTGTTTGGATAAGTTTCATTCAATCGCTTTTGCTCAGTCTTTACCCACTGTTCTTTTTGTTCCGGGGTCATTTTTGGAGGCTTCTTAACAGGTGGAACACTGATAGGGGCTTTGTTAACCTGAGTTACAGATTTTTCTTCAACGGGTTTGGGTTTCTTTGGTAAATCCATTGTATCCACCGGAGGTTGTTTAACTTCTGGCAAATCTCTTATCTCGAGGGTTAGCGATTGAGATTTATCAGGCTGAATTCCACCACTTAATTGTTCCTGATCGCGGCTTTCAACTTTCTGAACCATAGTCTCTTTATCGCCGGCAATGTCACCGACATTCTCATTTTTGCCCATATCAGTATCTTCAACCGGTTCATTAATATCCACCACTTTTACATTTACTTCCCTTATCTCTTTTAAGGCTTTGTCGGCATCAGCATTCATTTTCCGGGTAGCTTCTTCCCTGGCCTTTTCTGTAATTCGTTGTTGTTCGGCCTCAAGTTCTTTCCTTTTTTTCTTATTCAGCCTGGCTTGCTTTGGGGTCTCTGCTGGTTGCGGTTCCGATTTTAATTCTTTTTCGATATAAATAGTGCGGATATCTTCAATTTTATATTTGGGCAAAAGGGCATCGGGCTTAATTTTCATAGCCTCACGGTAAAATAATACCGCTTCAGAATATTGTTTGGCTTCAAAAGCCTGTTTGGCATTTTTCATAGCCTGTTGGTATTGCTGATCGGTATTAAATACCTGTGCATTTCCCAAAACCGGAAATATTAAAATAAATATTAATGGTAAAAACTGAAGGTACTTCACTTTGTTATATCTTAATTATCAAACTTTTCAAAAAAGGTCAAAAATGGTAAACAGTAAATTATCTAAAAGTCTTTTAAAATAAAGCTTTTTGTTATTTTTAACGTTGTAAAGGTAATGTTTATTGAGATACAATTACTGTCAAACGCTACATTCAATCTTTAAAAAAGTTAACCTGTTTAAAACAAAAAATCATGGAAATAAAAGGAATTCAGGATTATTATGCTGAGGATTTTGCCAAATGTTACGGATGCGGACGGTTAAATCCGCAAGGACACCAGATAAAGACCAGCTGGGAAGGAAATCAAACGGTAAGCAGATTTACTCCAAAACCTGAACATACAGCCATACCAGGATTTGTTTACGGTGGTTTACTGGCCTCACTCATCGATTGTCACGGAACTGGATCTGCTGCTCTGGCCTGGGCACGCGAAAACAATCTTGAATTAAAAGAATTTAATGCCCCTCGTTTTGTAACCGGATCTTTAAAAGTTAACTACCATAAACCTACTCCTATAGATTGTGAATTAATTATTAAAGGAAATATTACGGAAGTAAAATCCCGTAAAGTAATCACTCAAATTGAACTTTGGGCCAACAATGAACTTTGCGTATCAGGTGAAGTTTTGGCTGTATTGATTCCTGACAATTTTGGGAAATCACGGGTATGAAACCCCAAAGCAAGCTTTGGAAACTATTCCGCAGCATAGCTACGGGGTATTATACCCTCCGCCAAAGGTCACGCCTTAGGTGTGATTCAACTAACAAATTTAAATGCACTTCGTTTTTGAAATTTGAGTTTCACGAATAAAAAAAGCCGGATAAACCGGCTTTCCAATTAAAAAATAAGAATATAATTAAACCAGTGCATATTCTTTCATAATATCATCTGCCCGCAATAATATATCAACATACTGTGCCCTTTTGTATGCAAAAGGACTTTTAACATTTTTCTTTGAAAGCTTACCTTTAAAGTCACTTAATTTTGCGTAATTATTGCTGTCCATCCAACCCTCCAATTCTTCGAGTATTTTACCAATTACATTAAAGCCGAATTTATACATAGCGCTAACGATTTGCACTGTTGTAGCCCCGGCAAGTATCATTTTTACTATGTCGGAGCCATAAAAGATTCCACGGGAGCTGCATACATCACCTTTAATATTACCATATGTTAAACCGGTATAACGCATTGAAAGACGGTTATCTACTTCATTACTAAATTTATAATGGTAAACCAGTTTTTCCCTCTTCACATCAATATCTGGTTGAAATAAACTGTTAAACATAACAATCCCTTTGACACCCACTTTATCCAAACGATGAATGAAATTCAGGGGATTGGTGTAAAACGGGCTTATCTTTACTGCAACCGGAATTTTTAAGGCCTTAACCACGTCTTTGGCAACCTGAATTTGTTCTTCAATAATTACACTTTCTTCAATATTAAAATCTACAGGTACGTGATAAAAATTCAATTCCAGTCCATCCACACCGGTCTGTTCAATTTCTTTTGCCCATTCCACCCAGGTTTCACGATTTACACAATTCAGACTTGCAATTACGGGAATAGAAACGGCCTCTTTTACCCTTTTTAAGTTGAGCAAAAATTCCCGGGGGCCGGCATGTTGCATATCCGGGAAAAGCTTTGTCATTTCAGCATTACGGTCATTGTATGCTTCCATCTGCATGCCCATTTCAAAATTTTCAAGCTGTATTTGTTCTTCAAAAAGCGATTTATATACAATAGCTGCAATTCCTGCTACTTCAACAGCCTTTGCATTTTTAGGATCAGTAACCAAATTGTTAGCGCCCAGAATCAACGGATTCTTAAGCTCTATCCCCATGTACTTTGTTTTAAGATCAGCCATAATTTTATCCTCCATATTTCTTTCTGTAGTTAATTAATTCATTTGTTCATGTTTCAGGTTTTAGATTCCATGTTTGTAGTAGTACGTTCATTAAGTTCCGTTTAAATACTCATCGGATGACTTATTTATAAACCAGCAACTTAGTCATCCGATGAGTCTAATGTTACTTATTGAACCCGATACTAGTTTCTGGTTTCTGGTTTCTAGTTTCTAGTTTCTGGTTCCTGTTGCTGAGCGGAGTCGAAGCAACTGCTCATTGTTCAGAGAACTCCTTTTTAACCTGTTCCACCCAGGCCGTAATTTTAGGTTTTACCTGTCGGGCCTGATTTTCAAAATCCAGCGGTAAACCGCAAAACTTATCATCCCTCAATGCCTTGCTGCTTTCAAATTGGTAACCTTCATTTTTAGTAAAACCTGCTAACTTTCCTCCACACTCTTCCAACACTCCTGCCAATATACCCATAGCATCTACAAAATTTTCAGGATAACCCTTTTGATCGCCGGCTCCGTATAAAGCAAATATTTTTCCTTTAAGGTTCAGCTCCTCCAAATCAGGAAGAAATTCATCCCAGTAATTGGGCAATTCTCCGTCCCACCAAGTTGGAACACCCATGATGTATTGGTCGTATGATAAAAACTTTTCTGCATTAATATCTTCAACATTCACTTCTTCAAGGTTACCACTATAGGCTTCAGTAATTAATTTTGCAGCACGTAATGTTTTTTGTGTATTAAAGCTATATATTAAGGCCGTTTTACTCATTTTAATATTTATTTTAATTTCTAATTATAAGTCGTTTTTAATAATCGGCTAATTCAGCCGCTGCTTTATAAATTTTATCGGTATCAGGAAGGATAGCTTTTTCAAGCACCCGGCTAAAACCAACAGGTGTAAAAGTCGAGCCAACCCTTCGGACAGGAGCATCGAGCCATTCAAATGCTTCTTCCGTAATAATAGATGATAACTCACCTCCAAACCCACCGAATACCTTATCTTCATGAACAATCAATACTTTCCCGGTTTTCTTCACAGACGAAAGAACAGCATCTTTATCAAGTGGAATCAAAGAACGCAAGTCAATTACTTCAATACTTGTCCCTTTTTCATCATTTAATTTTTGAGCCACTTCCATGCACATATGAGTAGTATTTCCGTAGGTAATAATAGTCATGTCCGTACCTTCGCGACGTACTTTTGCCTTACCGAAAGGCACTTCAAAGTCATCGGGTATCGGAGTTGCTGCAATGGGATCATTGTACAAAGCTTTAGGTTCCATAAACATCGTCATGCCTTTTGAACGCATGCTGGTACGTAACAAACCGGCTGCATCATCAGCATACGAAGGATATACAATACGCACCCCCGGTATCGAAACCAACGATCCTTCAATGGTTTGAGAATGATAAAGTCCGCCACCGATATAGCCACCTGAAGCCAACCGGATGGTTACATTCGGAGAAAAAGTACCGTTCGATCGCCAGTAGTCATGGCTTGAATTAACATATTGTTCCATGGCCGGCCAGAAATAGTCTGCAAATTCGGCACCTTCAATTACAATACGGATCTTCTCATTAAACCGGCTCATCCCGTTGGCAGTTCCCAAAATAAAATCCTCGGCAATGGGTGCATTAAATACCCGCTCCTTACCAAATTCCTGCTGCATGCCCTTCGACACATTAAAAATGCCACCTTTATCTTTGTTGGCCATGTCCTGACCCCAGATAAAAGTATCGGGATTATGCCGGAATTCGGCTTTTAAAGTTTCGTTTAAACCCTCAATCAGCTTCTTTTTTTCACCTTGATCATTATGTAGACCTTCCGGATATTTTGTTGAAAGGTATGCATCAGGAATTACGAAGTCTAAAATAGTTTTAGGATCAGGATCAGGATCAGTCAAAGCTTCTTTGTGAGCTTTTTTAATCTCCATTAAAACCTGGCTTTCAATTTCCTTTAATTCTTCGTCAGTGAACCTATTGTAGCGGATTAAAAGCCTACGAAATTTTGCCAGGGGATCGTATGCCTGAGTATAATTAAGTTCATTTTCATCGCGGTAAAGTTCATGCCGGTCACTATTTGAATGCGAATGCATACGAATACAATTGGCTTGTACAATAGCCGGTTTTTGGTTTTCTAAAATCCACTGTTTAGCCTCGGCCATGGTATTCATTGAATCAAAAACATCTTTCCCGTTGCAATGAAATATTTTAAGGTTTTTCAAACCACTAAAATTATTGGCCACTTTCCGGTTCGCGGTCTGATCTTTTTTGGGAACCGAAATTCCGTAACCATTGTCCTGAATTACAAAAAGTACCGGTAACTGTTCTTTTGTGGCACCATTTATAGCTTCATACACATAACCTTCGGAAACTGACGATTCACCCTGCGATGAAATAGAAATTCCTTTATGATTGTATTTTTTCATGCCCCGGGCCACGCCAACCGCATGCGAGACAAAATTACCCGTTGCTGATGAAACGTTATGAATATTCCATTCAGGTTTGGCAAAATGATTACTCATATGACGGCCCCCACTTGAAATATCGGTAGCTTTCGAAATACCGTTCAAAATAGCTTCTTTTGCAGTGATACCAGCGGATAAAGCAGTAAGCATATCACGATAATAAGGAAATAAATGATCAGTATGGCGATCGAAAACCTGGCCAATAGCCAACTGGATACCATCATGACCGGCATAAGGCGCATGATACGACCATCCGATGGCCTGTTTCAGATAATTAGGAGCTTTATTATCCATTGCCCGTCCCAGAGCCATTAGATGAAACCACCTTTTCAGGATCTCTTTGTCCGTTGTTTTTATATGGTACTTTTTTAATTCAGACATTGTTAAATTTTTATTCAATTGTTTATTTTCTGTTACTTGTTACTGGTTTCTTGTTACTGGTTTCATTTTTTATAGAGAATTAAGGTTGCTTCGACTCCGCTCAGCAACCCCCTACACCAACCTATCCCTATCAAATTCTTCCAGATAATCTGCAATCCTGCGAAGGAACATACCTCCCAGCATTCCATCAACTACCCTGTGATCGTAGCTTAATGAAAGGAACATTTTATGACGGATTCCTATAACATCACCTGTAGGTGTCTCAATTACAGCCGGCTTTTTCTCAATGCTGCCTGTTGCCAGGATAGCTACTTCAGGTTGGTTAATAATGGGAGTTCCCATTATATTTTTAAACGATCCGAAATTAGTAATGGTAAACGTTCCACCCGTCACGTCATCGTGATTTAGCTTGTTATTTCGCGCAGCTTCGGCCAAACGATTAACTTCACCGGCTAACCCTGCAAGGTTTAGTTTATCAGCATTTTTTACCACAGGAACAATCAAATTACCTGATGGTAAAGCAACTGCCATTCCTATGTTCACATTATGCTTTTTAATAATCCGTTCTCCATCAACCTGAACATTTACCAGTGGAAAATCGCGCAAAGCCCTGGCAACGGCTTCGGTAAACACAGGCATAAAAGTAAGTTTGGTCTTTTCCCGTTTCTCAAATTCATCTTTCACTTTATTTCGCCACAACACAATATTGGTAACATCGGCTTCAACCATAGAAGTTACATGCGGAGAAACCCGCTTACTGTTTACCATATACCGGGCAATCAACTTGCGCATTCTGTCCATTTCAATAATTTCATCCTGTCCGGTTATGGATGGAGATGTCAAGGGTTTTTCGGAATCCAAAGCCGGTTGTGATACTGGTGTTACCGTAACCGGAATAATGGGTTCATTATTTTTGTTTGCTATATAAGCCAGCACATCGTTTTTAGTAACGCGGCCATCGTGACCTGAACCAATAATGTCAATAAGCTCATTGACAGAGATATTCTCCTTTTTGGCAATATTTCGCACTAAAGGAGAGAAAAATTTATCCGTGGTTTTATTAACCGTTTCAATGGTTGCACTTTCAACAGCCTTAACCGGCGACTTGCCGGCTGTTACTTCATCTTTTGGTTTTTCAGGTTTGGAATCAGATTCCGGCAATTTGGAACTATCTTCATCCTCCTCATCTGTATCAATTATAGCAATCACCTCACCAACAGGTACACGTGCATTTTCAGGGAATAATATTTCAGTAATTTTGCCATCAACCGGTGAAGGAATTTCTGAATCAACCTTGTCGGTCGCAATCTCCAACAGACTTACATCTTCCTCTACTGAATCACCCACACCCACCATCCATTTGGTAATGGTTGCTTCCTGAACACTTTCACCCAATTTAGGCATCTTTAATTCAAATTTTAACATTCGTTATTTATAGTTTAATTATGTTCAAAATCGATTTACGACTATGAAACAGATATTAAAAAATTTTGTTTATGCAAAACGCTATAAAAAATGAAATATCAGGATAAAAAATTTTTATATTGATCTGTTTTAAAACGTGTTACTTATATAATATTAAATGATCTTAATATCTTATTTTTATATCATGATTGCTTTATTTTTGATAAATTCTAACTAAACATTCCGGCAAATTCATCAAATCACGGGTATGAAACCCCAAAGCAAGCTTTGGAAACTATTCCGCAGCAGAGCTACGGGGTATTATATCCTCCGCCAATGGTCACGCCTTAGGTGTGATTCAATTAACAAATTTAAATGTACTTCGTTTTTGAAATTTGAGTTTACGAATAAATCAAATATTAATACATACACTTCATCAATTTTGTAAATTTTATCTTAAATAAAGGTTATTAAATACTTCCAAACATTAATAAATGGTAATAATTTAATACATTGATAATAACTCTTTTACCTTAACTTGATTTTGATTTTCCAATTTTGAACCGTAAAAAGTTAGACAGGATTATGGAATATCAAACAGAATTTTTGCCCACCTTTCAGGAATCATTAAAAGAGGAACTTGAAGGGTTTTTAGCGTTTCAGCATCAAAAATATCCTTTAAATGAAATTCTTAAAATAGACTTGCATTGCCACGATCACAACAGCGATGTACCGGATGAATTATTGGGAAGGATACTTAAAGTGCCTGAAACATGGTTGCCCACCAAGCATTTATTAAAAACACTTAAGAAAAGCGGAACCGATGTAGTTACCATAACTAACCATAATGATGCCCGATCATGTTATAAATTGCAGGAGAAAGGTATCGATATTCTTGTGGGAACAGAATTCAGTTGCACTGTTCCTGATTTTAATGTCGGCATTCACGTTTTAACTTATGGATTTGACCAAAATCAGGAAATTATTCTTAATAAACTCCGGAGAAACCTGTATCAGTTTTTACAATATGCGCATGCTGAAAATTTACCTACTATTTGGGCTCATCCCCTATACCATTATAGCACCAGCGGAATACCATCCTTAGACTTTTTTAATAAAATGGCACTGGTTTTCGAACGGTTCGAAGTTTTAAACGGTCAGCGTGATACCTGGCAAAATATGTTGGTGAAAAACTGGCTCGAAGGTTTAACTCCTAAAAAAATAGACGAAGATGCAGAACGTTTTAATATTGATTTAAGTTTATATTGCACAAATCCTTATAAAAAATCTTTTTCAGGAGGATCTGACAGTCATATGGGTATATTTACCGGTCAGACCGGAACCTACCTGCATATTCCAAATTTAAAAGAGAGGATTAAAGCCGAAAAGCCTTCAGAATTAGCTCTTGAAGCCATCCGAAAAGGAAATATAGCCCCTTACGGAACCCATCAAAATTCTGAGAAATTAACCGTAGCTTTTCTCGACTATGTTTTTCAGATTGCCATGTTTAAAGAGGATGCCGGATTAATGCGTTTGCTGCTTCACAAAGGCACTGCGAAAGACAAACTTATCGCGATGTTTGCAACCAATGCTTTTTCTGAATTAAAAAGGCACAAAGTTACCATGCGCTTCATCGAGTTATTTCATGACTGCTTTATGGGAAAAGTTCCAAAAAAAACCAAAAGGATTTTGGTTCCCAAAATATATAAACCAGTATTTGATGAAGCGGCTAAAATTGCAAAAGCCCATGAATTAAAAGCCGATGAGATGGTAAAAGAATTTAATGATGCCATAAATTCCATAAGCACCAAGTTAAATACTATTCTGTTTGACCGGCTTAGGAAAAAAATTGAAATACTGGATTCAGATACAAAACTTAAAAATACCGATATTATTGATTTAATTGAGAAACTTGAAATACCCAGCGATCTGAGAACCTTGATTGAACCAACCGGTAAAAAGAAAAAGAACAGGAAAAAAGACAAAAAGCAGCGAATGGTAAAACCAGATATTGCCGGATTTTTAGATGGTCTTCCATTTCCTTTTTTGGCTTCATCGCTAATATTGGGTGCCAATTTTACCAGTGCCAAAGTATTATATAACAACCGAACGTTATTGGATACATTTTCTGAAACATTAGGTACCTTAAAACATCCGAAACGTATGTTGTGGTTGACTGACACTTTTGAAGATAAAAACGGGGTATCCATGGTACTACAACAAATGCACTGCGAAATCAAAGCCAGGAATTTACCGGTTGACATAATGGTGTGCAGCAAAAATATCAAACCTGATGATCACTTGATTGTAACTGATCCTTTACTTGATTTCACGCTGCCTTTTTATAAACAACAACCTATCAGGATTCCTGATATTCAAAAAATCCATCATCTTTTTCTTGATGGTGGTTACGACAGAATTATCTGTTCAACCGAAGGTATAATGGGACTTATAGCGCTTTATCTTAAAAATGCATATTCAGTACCGGCGCATTTTTATATCCATACCGATTGGGTGATGTTCGCAAAAAAAGTATTGAATTTTGATGTTTCCAATCTCGACCGGGTACGAAGATTTTTGCGTGCTTATTATTCAGCATTTGATAAATTGTTTGTTTTAAACACCGATCATCAAAAATGGCTGACTGGCAAAG
>JBJKSB010000083.1:0-40430 GCA_046704385.1 Bacteroidales bacterium
CCCCTTACATAGAAATTTTTAGTTGGAGTAAATTCAACACCAAAAATCATATGGTTCAAAACATCCTGAATAGTGGTAGCCGGGTTTTTAAGTTTATGTACAACATCTACATTTCCCGGTTCGGGAAAATTTACCTGGGTATATGATAATTTTGGAGTTTCAATGTTATGAACTACAATGGAGAACCTAAAGGGAGCATGTTCTAACTTTGTGGCAACACCTGCCTGAATTTCAAATGGAACCGGGTATTTTTCATCTAAATAACTGGTAATTTGAGCACCCATATTTTTAAATAGCAGAGCGGCGGTAAATAAACCTGTTTTTGGAGTAAAGGTTGCGCCCACATCCATAACCAATCCAAAGGATTTATTATGATACAATTGTGAATAAACCGGTTTTATAGTGGAACCTATCGAAAAAATACTATCGAACGATTTAGCGTACGTAAGGTTAAGAGCTAATTCTGATGCACCAAAATTACCGTATTTATAACCATTTTCGTCTGCTTCAATGAATGTACCGCCATCCAGGTATTGTATTCCTACCGCCAGTGTTCCAACATCTTTAAAATCTCTGGCGTATGATGTGTATCCAAAGTTAATATCTGAAATGTAGTTAATATATTCAAGGGCTAATTTGCCATCAGTTTTAGCTGAAAATAAGGCTGGATTTTCATTAGCCAGGGTAATATCTCCATCGTTTATGGCTATGGCAGAACCACCTAAAGCAGCTGAACGGGGTGAAACCGGGATGGAGAGGAATTCATATACGTGATTGCCACCTATTTGTGCCATGCTTAAAAGTGGTAAAAGGAAGCTGAGAATTAAAAGATTCGTTTTCAAATTTTTACAGGAATTAAATTAGACTCATTCAATAAACGGAAAGTAATAAAAATTAGTATATATCTAAATATTACAGTAATTAAACCATGTATTTATATTCAGGAGGAATTGTAATTTCGACCAGACTGCCTTTCGGGTTGTCAAAAGTGCCACCATCTTTAACGTTTATTTCAATTTTCTTTGAATTAAACTGGTTAAAATAGGAAACAATACGCTTCATCATCATCATGTTTTTTGTATGTGATTTCTCTATATTTTCCATATCCCGATGCAAACCAGTATCCGATATCATAATATAAATTCCTCTGCCCTGGTAGGTATCGATGGTAATTTCGATTCGGCCTCCGCCTTCTTTAGGTAAAACACTTTTTTTAAGAGCACTTTCAATAAAACTGAACAAAATTAACTTAGGAACCTTTTGAGTTTTGTTGACTCCGGGGCCAATAACAAAATCATAATCAAATTTTTCTTTAAACCTGAATTTTTCAAGTATCAGGTAGTTTTTTACGTAATCAACCTCCTCCTCAAGTGACCTTGAAAATTCATCGAGAGTGATTATAGATTCACGAAGAAATTTGGAAAACAGCCCCAGGTTATAATAGGCTGTTTTACGTTCATCTTTATTGATTGAAAAACTAATAGAATTTAATGCATTGAATAAAAAATGCGGATCGAGTTGGTTCCTGATTAAATCCATTTGCATCAGGTAAAATTTTTCGTTTTCTAATTTAATTCGTTCTACTGTACTGGTGTGGATTTTATCTAAAACCCATGTCAATAGCCACATTATTAATACCGATGTTGCTATAATAAGATATCGTAACCCGTAAAATCTGTTTTTTGAATAACTGATTAAATAATGCTGGTTGTTATTTTGGATGGACAGCTGGTTATTAGCGTCCTTATTTTTCTTCACCGAAAAATAGACTTTTTGAATGTTTAAGCCCGGAATATCTATCTCAACAGGATTGGTGAAATTCTTTCTGTAAATTTTCAATGCATTGTTTTGCACAACTAATAATTCTTCATCGTGGTCATCATCAATATCAAAATAGGTTACCTGGTTCACCGATCCACCCAAATCAATACTTTGGATGGGTTTTAAAGCAGGAGTAAATTGTGAAACCCAACCTTCGCGATTAAACAGTATTATATTATTCCAATTACTTCGGTTGGGATCAAAAACAAAATTTGAAGCTGGCAACTCGTTTTGCTGGATTATTTCACCATTTTTGTTCAATAACATTAAACGTGCCGACTCTTCTTTCTTCAAAGGCCAGCTTAAAGCTCCTATATAATTATGATTTTCAGCGACTACCGGAAATGTTGAAGTGACCGACATTCTGCTTTCGAATAAAGTGGGTACCATAAAATAGGTTAAATCTGATTGTAGCACAATTGATGCAGAATATTGGGCTTGTTGGTGTGGCAGGGTCCAGGCCTGATTGGTACTATTCAGCGTAGCCAGAAATATTTCCGGAGTACCGTTTTCGTCAAAATCAAAAAGAATCGGGCTTCCAACCAGCTGTAGTCCTAATTCGGGTGATTTTAAAACAGAATTATGAACGATATCGTAAGCAAAAACCCGTCGGGGAGTTTGCGTGAAACGACTGTTTACTGAAAAAATAACTTCGCCAATTCCATCTCCATTCAAATCGGCAATTCCTCCGGAATGTATTACCAGCTGGCTGAAATCAAAAGTGTTGTCAAATTTGTATACCGGAACTTTTTGTACTAAAAAGCGATTGCTTTCTCCGGGTTTTAATCCATACAGGCATAAATTGTTCTCAAAAAAAGAAAATACAAAAACCTCGTTGATGCTGTCGTTATTGTAATCGCCTGTGATGAATTCGAAGTTTTCTGCAACCTTTCCATCTAAATACCAAGCATTTTGAAATTCGCCATCTCCTGAATATTGATTGATAACCGGTTGACGATTATCTGACAGATGGTAATAAATAAATTCTTCCGATTCTCCATCATTATCAACATCAACATACTGAATGCGTTGACCGTCTGCAAGAACCTGGGAAGTACTATCCGACAATTTGCCCACATATTTTTGCAGTGATTTGGGTTGTATGATTAATCCAATAGCCAGACCAATGATTAACGCTATTCCTCTAAACAACCATTTATTCGATATTGATAATTTCAAAATTTGAAAAATTAAAAAGTCAAACCTACATGATTTTTGCTAATTACGCAATATGAAAGGTGATGCAAAATTTTTCGAATTATCCCGATAGTACTTTAAAAATTGGAGTTACCTATGAAGAAAGTCAGCTAATGCTGTGTAGATATTTTAATTTAATTCAGGTTATTTAAAAGCACAGAATGATGGTTTTTTCAGAAAAAGTTTTGTCGATCTAAATTCCATATCCATACCTTTGCAGGTATTCGAATAATTTTTAAGAAAAAATCAAAATTTTGGGAAATTCATTATTTTTTAAAAAGACTCTGGGTAATCTGTTTCGAAGGGAATCTGCCACGAATCTTGAAATTGAAAGAAAATTTCTGGTTAAAGGTGAATTTAAAGCATCTGCAGTTGGTAAATTCGATATAAAACAAGGATACATTTCAACCGACCCGGGTCGTTCGGTTCGTATACGAATTGCCGGTAAAAAAGGATTTATAACCATAAAAGGTTCGAGTGATGAATCGGGTATGCAACGTCTCGAATGGGAAAAGGAAATTGATCTGGTTGAAGCGGAGGTTTTAATGGGATTATGTCTTAAACCTGTAATCGAAAAAGTAAGGTATATAGTTGAGCATGACAACCATATTATTGAAGTTGATGAATTTGGAGGTGAGAATGAAGGCCTGGTGATGGCTGAAATTGAATTATCAGCTAAAAATGAGGATGTTGATCTGCCTGACTGGATAGGAACAGAGGTTACTAATGATGCCCGATATTATAATTCGTATATATCACAACATCCTTATAAAACATGGTCGTCACCGTATTGATGAAAACAATTTTCTCTTATAATTCATTATCAATTAAGTAATAAAAATTATTCTTACTTTTGCCGACTTATTATTAAGGTTTGGATTATGAAGGGTTATGATAGTTATACACTAAGCAACGGCATTAGGATTATTCATGCTCATTACGCAGGGAAGGTTGCTCATTTAGGGATCGTAATAAATACCGGTTCGCGCGATGAGGAAGATGACGAGCATGGTATAGCTCATTTTCTGGAACATGTAATTTTTAAAGGCACAAATAAACGAAAGGCTTATCATGTGATTAGCCGGCTCGAGGATGTTGGAGGTGAGATTGATGCCTATACTACTAAGGAAGAAACAGCCATTTATGCCGCTTTTCTCAAAGAGTATTACAGCCGCTCACTGGAGTTATTTGCTGATATCATTTTTAACTCCTCATTTCCTGAAAAGGAACTTGAAAAAGAGAAAGAGGTTATTCTTGATGAGATAAATTCCTACAAAGACAGTCCGGCTGAGTTGATTTTTGATGATTTTGAAGACCTGATTTTTAAAGGACATCCGATAGGGCGGAATATTTTAGGAGAACCCGAATCGCTAAAAAAATACAAGCGAACCCATCTGATAAATTTTATTAAACGAAATTATAATACCGATCAAATGGTAATTTGTTCGGTGGGCGATATTAAATTTTCTGCCCTGGTTAAATGGGCGCAAAAGTATTTTGAAGGTTTTGAAAAAAACGAACGGGTTGGCCGGAGGCTGGTTTTAAATGGCTATCAGCCTGTAAATCTCGATCTTAAAAAAGGAACCTATCAAACACATTGTATAATTGGGAACAGGGCTTATGCCATTACCGATAAAAAAAGGCTTCCACTTGAATTGCTCAATAATATTTTAGGCGGACCCGGCATGAATTCGCGACTGAACCTGGCTTTACGCGAAAAACATGGTTTTACGTATAATATCGAATCTTTTTATAATCCCTATACCGATACCGGCTTATTTGGGATTTATTTTGGGACCGAGCAGGAAAAAGTAGATCGTAGCCTGAAAATAATTCATCGTGAGATTAAGCAATTGCAAAACAAACCCTTGGGAGTACTGCAAATGGAAAGGGCCAAAAAGCAGCTTATCGGGCAAATGGCTATCAGTGCTGAAAATAAATCGAATTTAATGTTAAATATTGGTCGTAGTTATCTGATATTCAACAAAGTAGATTCATTGGAAAAAGTATACAAAAAAATTAATGCAGTTACTCCTCAACAATTAATGGACGTTGCCAACGAGGTTTTCAATTCAGAAAAGCTTTCAACCCTTGTTTATAAATAACCTAATTGAAATCCCTAACGTCTGATTTTTACTCGTTTAAGTGGATCAATATTTGGTTTCTGGCCTGTTCGAGCAATTCTTCGTCAGAAAAACTCTCCCTTTTTATTGGGCTTAAAGCAGTATAAGTAAGTTTAAGACCGATGTTTAAAGGGAAATTGCCCCATTTATGTAATTTATAATTTTCGTGGATTACAAAAGGAACTATTAAAGCAGATGGTGAGGCTTTCAGCAAAGTTTTGAATCCGGCTGACTGAAAATTGCGCAGTTTTCCGGTTTTACTTCGAGTACCTTCAGGGAAGATGCAAACCGACCAGTTTTTTTCTTCCATTTTTTTGCCAAGTTTCAATATTTCTTTAATGGATTGTGCTCCACTTTCACGATCGATTAAAACTGAGCCACCCTTTCTTAAATTATAGGAAATGCTGGGTATATAGTGTCCTAATTCTTTTTTAGAGATAAATTTGGCGTGATGTTTTCTGAAACCCCAAACTACCGGTGAAATGTCGTACATGCTTTGGTGATTAGCAACAATTATTAAGGGTACATTTTTTGGTAATTTATTGAACCCGGTGAATTTTGGTCGGCATAATAGGGTATATAAATTATAAATTAAAATATGGTTGAGCGTATCCACCGTTTTTTTATGGGCTGAATAGCCTAAAATATTAAAGGCAAAAACCTGTACAAAATGGAAAAGGCCTAAGAATAAGCCCATAAATAAATAATGAATAATGGTTAAAGGGTATGCTATTAATTTTCTCATCTTAAAAAATTTAATATCAGTTCAATCCTGTGCAAATTACAAAAAAAGGGGCCCTAGCAAAGCCCCAATTTCTAAATATCCGAATTTGTGATATATATATTAAATTATCCGCATTTTGAATACCCGCAGTTTGAGCAGGTTAAACAGCCATCCTGGTAAACAATGGTATTTTCTCCCTCACATTCGGGACACACCGTTCCTTCTTTGGCTTTTGTTCCGTCTTCGATATATTTTTTGAGTGCACGGGCTACCCCGGTTTTCCAGGTATTAATAGTTTCTGAATCAAGCACTAACGAGTCAACTAAGGTAACTACCTGTGGTATAGGCATTCCATAACGTAATACGCCTGAAATTAGTTTTGCATAGTTCCAGAATTCCGGGGCAAATTTATGTGAAAGCCCTTCTACAGTGGTTTTGTATCCGAATTTGTTTTCATACTGAAAATCGTAACGGGTATTTCCTTCTTCGTCTTTGTTCTTAATAATTCTTCCCTGTTCAATAGATTTAGGAATCGGAAGAACGTCATCTTCAGCCAAACCAGTAAATATTTCGTAAGGTTTGTCTTTCATCAATCCAACAAAGGCAATCCATTTTTCGTTGTTATTCTGGAATCGTAAAATATCAGCTTCCAGTATACGCGGCCTTTTTAAAGTAGCCAGTTGTGGAATTTCTTTTTTATTTGATACCAATACGCCTGATCGCGAACCATCACGATAAACTGTTACACCTTTGCATCCGTGTTGCCATGCTTCTATGTAAAGTTCACCAACCAGTTCTTCTTTTACATCTTCGGGTAGATTAATAGTAACACTTATGGAATGATCAACCCATTTTTGGATGGCACCTTGCATTTTAACCTTCTCGTGCCAATCCACGTCGTTCGATGTTGCTTTATAATATGGTGATTGTTTCACAAGGTTTTCAATTTGTTCATCATTCAAGCTACGAACCTCGTTTGCATCATAACCATTTACTTTTAGCCATGTCAGGAAATGATGATGGAAAACGTTATATTCTTCCCAGCTGTCACCAACTTCGTCAACAAAGTTTACACGTACATTTTTATCGTTAGGATTTACTTTGCGACGACGTTTGTAAACCGGAAGAAATACAGGTTCAATACCTGATGTTGTTTGGGTCATAAGGCTGGTAGTTCCGGTGGGCGCAATGGTTAACAAAGCAATGTTTCTGCGACCATATAACATAATATCGTTATATAACACCGGATCAGCCTCTTTTATACGTAATAACATAGGATTATCTTTCTCACGATCGGCTTCAAAAATGGTAAATGCACCACGTTCTTTGGCCATTTCATTTGAAGAACGATACGCAGCCAGTGCCAGGTTTTTCTGAACATCAACTGCAACATTGGTAGCTTCAGGGGTGCCATAGCGCAGGCTCAAAGCAGCAAGCATGTCGCCTTCGCCAGTAATACCAACGCCTGTTCTGCGTCCTTCTTTAGCCTTTTGGCGGATGTTTTCCCAAAGTTTTATTTCAGTACGTTTTACTTCATGCTCTTCAGGGTCAGCAATAACTTTATCCAAAATGGCATCAATCTTTTCTAATTCCAGATCGATTATGTCATCCATAAAACGCTGGGCAAAACCCACATGCTCTTTAAATTTGGTGTAATTAAAGCTGGCTTTTTCTGTAAAAGGATTTTCAACGTAACTGTAAAGGTTGATGGCCAGCAAACGACAACTGTCATAAGGACAAAGTGGAATTTCTCCGCACGGATTGGTTGATACGGTTTTATAACCTAAATCAGCATAACAATCAGGTAAACTTTCGCGGGTAATGGTATCCCAGAACAAAATACCCGGTTCGGCAGATTTCCATGCATTGTGTACAATTTTATTCCAAATTTGTTGCGAATCAACTTCTTTTACGAAGCTGGGTTTTTTTGAATCAACAGGATACTGTTGGGTGTAGGGAGTATTATTGATTACTGATTGCATAAAATCGTCATCAATTTTAACCGATACGTTAGCGCCGGTTACTTTGCCCGATTCCATTTTTGCATCAATAAAAGCTTCTGCATCGGGATGTTTGCTTGAAACGGAAAGCATTAAGGCTCCGCGACGTCCATCCTGTGCTACCTCTCGCGTTGAATTGGAGTAGCGTTCCATAAAAGGAACCAGACCTGTACTGGTTAAGGCTGAATTTTTTACGGGACTACCTTTAGGGCGTATATGCGATAAGTCGTGACCCACACCTCCGCGTCGTTTCATTAACTGAACCTGTTCCTGATCGATCATCATGATTCCGCCGTAAGAATCAGCCGGATTTTGCCGACCAACCACAAAACAATTTGATAATGAAGCAACCTGGAACTCATTACCAATTCCTGTCATTGGGCCTCCTTGTGGAATTATATATTTGAAATCTTTTAGCAATTCAAATACATGTTCTTCACTCATTGGGTTGGGATATTTTTTCTCGATCCGGTGGATTTCCCTGGCTAACCTCCTATGCATATCATCAGGAGTTAGTTCGTAAAGGTTTCCGTTTGAATCTTTTAGGGCATATTTGTTTACCCATACAGTGGCTGCCAGTTCGTCGCCCTTAAAATATTCCAATGATGCTTTTACGGCTTCATCATAGGAATAAACTTTTAATTTTTCGTCAGCTTTAACAGTTTTTTCTTCAGTTAACATTTTTGCATATTTTACCAGGTTTCTAAATCTTTTTTGCTCCTTGATTTTTCGAATTTCTTAGGGTGACAAATTCGTAATGCGAAAATAACGTATAACGAATAATTTTTAAAAATCACTTATTAACAAAAACGAAGAATTAGAATGTAATATCTTGAATGTGAAAATGATATCCCGTTAATTTCTCAATTTTGTGACAATAAAAGATATTCATGTCTTATTTGTTAAGAAAGTGATTTATGGGATTTTAAAGGTTTAGCTCATTTAGAATTTTTTGGGTACCACCCCTCATTTTAGTCACATAATCTGAAGCTGAAATTCCTGAATCATTTCTAAAATTTTCATCTTCTAAAAGCAAATTCATAACTGAGCTAAAATCGTCATAATTGTTAATTGAAAATCCCGATTTTAAGTCTATCAAATCACATGCTTCCCGGAATCGTTTATAGTTTGGCCCAAAGACCACTGGTAAACTGTAGGTTGCTGCTTCGAGCGTGTTGTGAATTCCGTTCCCGAATCCTCCACCTATATAGGCAATTATTCCATAGCGGTACACGGATGAAAGGATGCCGATACTATCAATAAGAAGGATGTTAGTGGAGTTAATATTTTCCGAAGTTGCCTCCGAAAATTTGAGAACAGGTTGTGATAAAGTGGTCAGAATTTTATCGATGTGTGATTTGTGAATTTCATGGGGTGCGATAATCCATTTTATTAGATACCTGGTTTTCTCCATGTATTCGGCAATAATTTGCTCATCTTTTTCCCAGGTACTTCCTGCTATTATTACTTTTTGCCCAGCGGTAAATTGTTCAATTAAAGGAATGGGTCTGGCATTTTGAACCAAATCATAAACTCTGTCGAACCGGGTGTCGCCTCCCACTTCTGTATTTGTAATGTTAATTTTTTCAAGTAGCGATTTTGAGTAATCGTTTTGCACATAAATCTTTGTAAAATTCTGAAGCATTTTCCTGTACCATTTTCCATATCCTTTAAAAAACAGTTGCTTGTCACGGAATATGGCCGAGAAAATATAGGTTGGTATATTTTTTTTGCTTAACTGGTTTAGGTAATGAAACCAAAATTCATATTTTATAAAAAAGGCCACTTTTGGTTTTACAATCTGAATAAATTGTTGTGCCTTGGTTTTGGTGTCGGCGGGCAGGTAAAATACAAAATCAGCTCCTTCATAGTTTTTCCTGATTTCATAACCTGAAGGGGAGAAGAAAGTCAGTAATATTTTATAATCAGGATATTTTTTTCTGAATCCTTCAATAACCGGACGGCCTTGTTCAAACTCGCCAAGAGATGAAGAATGAAACCATGCAATTTTGGTGTTTTCGGGTATCGCAGCTTTTAGTCGGGCAAAAATATTCTTTCTGCCATTTATCCACTGTTTGGCTTTTAAATTAAAAGGCGATACCAGTCTGATTGCCAGGGTATAAAACCAAATTCCTAAATTATAAATTATAATCATTTTAATAATAATAATATCCGGTTGCCGGTTTTTGATGGAATGGGATAAACCATGCAGCTTTTAGTGTATAAATAATATCGAGTCTTTTTTCATCCATTCGCGAATTAGTGGTGTAATCCCAGGCTCTCCTGTTTTGTGTAAAGGCCTGAGTGCATTCAAATCCAACTAAAAAATGATAAGCACCCTGGTCACTAAAATTTTGCCATCCCACGCACTCACTGGTCGAAAGGCCGTTGCACATCCGGTCGTAACCTTTGCGATAATCACCTAAAACCTGTGGTGTATTGTTTCCCAGGTTCTCAATGTAAATTTTATGTTGTAAAAAGCCAAGTCCGGCCCTTATAAAAATTCCACTATTGGGATTAATGTTTCCAAATGAAAAAATTTTTCCGGCAGTCATTTTTAGTTGCATTCCGGCTTCACGTAAATTTATTTGCGCGGATTCACCATACATATTGGTTATCTCCCCCTCTGAATTAATTATAGGTTCAAGGGGATTTTCCTTTACGTTCGGTCCAAAAATATAGCTTGCTTCAAGGCCCACCATCCAGTTGGTTTGTGTTTTATATCCGGCTCCTCCTCCAATTTCGCTACTAATGCCAAACCTTTCGGACAGGTCGCCACCAGGAAATAATAGCGAATAGGTTGCATAAACATATGGGAATTGTGCTGATTTATTTTCGCTATCTTGAGAGAATACGTTTTTTAAGGGCAAAACTAACATTAACAGCGTAATTATAAATATTTTAGTGTCAATCCCGGGTTTATACATCTGCTGGAATTAATAGTTACTGCCAGGTAAATTCTATAATAGTCTCAGGTTGCCCTGATGATAAATGACTTTGAAACTTGTAAGATACATTATTACAGCTACACAATTCCAGGGCTCGGGCACACCAGCCGGCAACCCTGTACTCGGTAATTCTGTTTATACCATCAAATTCTTTTATTTTCATCATTACCTTTCCTGGTGATGTTTGAGATACTTCAATTGATGAAGGATTATAAAAAGCCTGCATCATATTGGCAGCTCTTTTCATAAGGTATTGCGGACTGGCAACCAGCAAAAAAACTTTATAAATACCTTTTAGAGCTACCTCAGCACTAAACCGGCCCAACTCGTCTCCGGCTTTTTGACTGTTGTTTTGATATAACAATTCGTTGAGCTTGTTAACTGGCTGATAATAAGCGATGTTTATATCAAACCAACCACCAACATCCAATGGCCCAGTATAAAGTTTTTTTGATTCTTCGGGTAATGAATTCAACCATTCATCGTATTTTCCCGGAAATTTGGTTTTAATAAAATCGCGGGTAGTTTTAATACCAGTACCTTTAACTTGCATGTTCAGAATAATTTTATGCAGACAAAATTAAAAGTTTACTTTTCTAAATCAATATTAATAGAATAGTTTCGTTTTTAACTGTTGATAATTTATTAAAATTGAATTTTATACCGTTTAATTAAATCAAGGTTTATCTTTGTTACCATATTATCAGTATTTAAATTTACGGGAAGGTTATAGAAACCGACAACCAAAATATTATTTATAACATCATGAAGGAAATAATTGAAAAGGCATTCCTGGAATTTAATCATCAAACGATTCTTATAATTGGTGATGTTATGATTGATTCATACATGTGGGGTAAAGTTGAACGAATATCACCGGAAGCGCCAGTTCCAATTTTTTCAGTGATAAAAAAAGAGAACAGGTTGGGAGGAGCGGCCAATGTGGGTTTAAATGTTAAAGCGCTTGGTGCCAATGCGATAATGTGTGCCTTGGTTGGAGACGATTCAAAAGGCAGGGTTTTTAAAACCCTTTTAAAAAAAAGGGAGATGACTGATGCCGGAATAATGGTTTCAAAAGACCGCCAAACAACTGTAAAAACAAGAGTTATTAGTGATACTCAGCATTTATTAAGGGTTGATGAGGAACAAACGGACTCTTTGTCACCTGAAGCAGAAAAGCTCTTTTTGAATCATATTGACAATCTTTTTTCACAATTTAAATTTAACGCGATAATTTTTGAAGATTACGATAAGGGAAATATTACCCCAAATATTATTCAATTTGTTGTATCGAAAGCCAATAGTATAAATATACCTACTTTAGTTGATCCTAAGCGCAGGAATTTTATTGATTATAAGAATGTTACCCTTTTTAAGCCCAATTTTAAAGAGATTTGCGAAGGAGTTAAAATTGATATTCCTAAAGGTGACTTCGCCGCACTTGGTGATGCTACACATTTACTGCGTAAAAGTTTAAATGCAAAATACATAATGGTGACCCTGTCGGAGCTTGGAGTGTTTGTAACCGATAATGGTGATTACCATCAAATTCCGGCACAAATACGTGATATTACCGATGTGTCAGGGGCCGGAGATACGGTAATCGGGGTGGCGGCTTGCTGCCTTGCCGCAGGATTACCTATACGCGAGGTTGCTGCCATTGCGAATCTTGCCGGTGGACTTGTATGTGAAAAAGTTGGTGTCGTTCCGGTAGATAAAACATCATTACAAAATGAGGTTATTACCTGTAATACAGTATAAAAATCCTGTTCCTTCTTATAAATCCCGATCAACTTTATTTAAATAGGGTAATCCACGGCATTTTTTAATCAGATGATAGGGTTATAAAAATGTTATTACTAATTTTAGTAGGTAAAAGTTGATTGCTGAACATCGACTTAATAATCGCCGGAATTATGTCTTTTTTTAAAATACTGGTAATAGGTTTCGTTTTAACGTGTTCTGTTATTAGTTCAACAACGCAGGTATATTCACAGGAAGCTGACAGTTTGCTGGAACAACTTCAGTTTGCAAAAACTGAGGAAGAGTTTATTCGTATTTATAATTCGCTGGGCAACAAATTACGATACGCATATCCTGACAGTGCACTTGAATTTTACCGGTTAGCTTTTGACCTGGCATCAAAAAATAAAAATGAGCTGGATATTGCCGATGCTTACAATGCTATTGGAAGTATTTGGGCTATAAAACATAATTACGATTCGGCTATGTATTATTCCACAAAAGGGATGAAAATACATGAAAGATTAAAAAATGAGCCGGGAATTGCCAAATCATTAAACAGTCTGGGTTTAATCGAATTGCAAAAAGACAATCTTGAACCCGCAAAGAAATATTTATTAAGTGCCGTTGAGAAAGGTGTGGAATTAAACGATAGTACTTTGCTATCAAAAGCTTACAATAATTTAGGTTTATTGTTTAAACGAAAAAACAACTACGATAGCGCCCTGTATTATTACCATGAATCATTAAAAATTAAAGAGCAATTAAATGATTTATCCGGAATCGGTTCAACCACCAGTAATATTGGGCTGATATATGAAGACATAAGTGAGTTTGACCTGGCTCTTAAATATTTTAATCAATCCATAATAATTCGGCGTCAAAATAAAGACAGGTACGGCGAAGCCATTGTTTTGAATAATTTTGGTTTGGTTTATGAAAGCCAGGGAGACTTTAACAAGGCTCTGAGATTTTATAAAAAATCGCTGTCGGTTATGGTTGAACTTGGTAAACAGGCAAGAATTGCAACCTTGTACAATAATCTGGGTTCTGTTTCAGTGAAATTAAAAGACTATAAAAATGCATTCGAATATCTTACCAGAGGACTAGAAATTAACAGGAAATTAGGAAATAAAAGGGGGCAGATTCATACCTTACTTGACTTGGCTAAATTTTATGAAAACCTGAATGTTTACCAGAATGCGGTAATTCAATATAATCAGGCTCTCGAATTATCTTTAACCATTGAGGATTTTGCTTTAAAATCAGAAATATATGAGGGGTTATATAATTCGTATCAAATGCTGAACCGGTATGATAGTGCTCTGTATTTTTATAAAAAATATACCCTTTTAAATGATACTATATTTAATACTTATAGTAAACGAAATGTTGAAAGACTTGAAATTAACTATCAAACCCTAAAAAATGAAAAAGAAAATCAGGATTTAATACGGCAAAACCAGGTAAAAGAAGAAAAATTAAAAAGATTGTTTCTTGGGGCCGGTATCCTGCTGGTAATTTTGGCTTCAATTATTGTTTTTACATTATTATCATTTAAAAGTCGTCAAAAACTTGAAAAGACTTATCAATTGGTGCTTGAACAACGAAATGATATTCAAACGCAGAGCCATGAATTAGAAAATGCCTATAGAAAATTGCAAGAATTTTCGAATTTTAAAGAGGAATTAACAAGTATGATAGTTCATGATCTTAAAAATCCTCTAAATATTATATTAAATGTTTCGCGTATCAAAAATTATCCCGACCGGGACCAGGTTATTTTACAATCAGGTAAACAGATGCTTAATTTAGTGATGAATATACTTGATGTGTACAAATACGAGGGAAAAACACTTGGACTTGAAAAATCGGAACAATTTATTAATCCTTTGATTGATAAAGTACGTACAGATATGGGATTTCTGCTTTCAGAAAAAAGCATCAGGATAAAAACCCATATCGATTATGATTTTAAAGTTAAATTAGATGCCGAAGCCATTGAGCGCGTGGTAGTAAACTTTTTTACAAATGCTATAAAATTCAGTCCTACAGGAAGCACCATTCAAATAAATACAGAACCGTTGAAGGATAACCGGTTCCGATTTCATGTAATTGACCAGGGTGAAGGTATTTCGGGTGATAATATTAGCCAGATATTTAATAAATTTGAACAAAGAGAAAAACGTAAATTGGGTTATTCAGGGTCTACAGGAATAGGTTTAACTTATTGCAAAATGGCCATTGAAGAACATGGAGGAATAATAGGTGTAGAATCGGAACTGGGTAAAGGTGCTGATTTTTATTTTGAACTTGAATATGTAGAAACCAAGATTAGTGAATTAATTGACAGTGATGGAAAAGGGACTTACCTGCTTTTATCGCGCGAAAACAGAAGAATTCTGTACCCACATATTATGTCGCTTCAGGAAAAAGATATTTATGAAGTAACTGAAATTCGACGGATACTTAAAATGATTGACAAAGAAAATAAAGAATTGATAACATTCTGTAATCTGATTGAAAATAGCGTTTTAAACTGTAACCAGGTTATGTTCGATGAATTGCTCGAACTTGCCCTAAGTAAAGATTAGTGCCATGGACCGATATAAAGTATTTATAATTGACGATAATGTTGATAATCTGAAGACCTTTATAAATATCTTTGAGGAATATTGCCCCCAATACGATATTTTTCAGACAAACAATTCAAAAAATGCAGTGGAAATAGCTTCCAAAGTAAAGCCAAACCTGGTAGTTACTGATTGGGATATGCCTAATTGCACAGGTATTGATGTCATTAAACAACTTAAAGAGCAAAAAGAAACCCAACAAATACCTGTAATTATGGCTACAGGAGTTCACATTACTTCCAATGACTTACAAGAGGCCCTTGAGGCAGGAGCCATTGATTTTATTCGAAAACCTATCGATCCTATTGAGTTGGTTGCAAGGACACATTCTGCATTAATGGTATTTGAATTTCAGCGACAGGTAATTGAAACCAAGGACCAGGAACTTACTGAAAGCTCACTCTATCTGGTTAAAAGCAATGAGTTTAATGAAGATATTACCAAACAACTTAATAATTTGCAGGAATTGATAAACAAAAATGAAAATATTCAGGCTAAAAATTTATTAAAATCGATAATCAGCAGTTTTAACTGCCGTATTCAGGAAGATAGCTGGTACCGGTTCAATTTATCGTTTGATAAAGTGCATAAAGATTTTAATAAAAACTTACTTGATAATTTTAGCGACCTAACCTCAACTGATTTAAAACTTTGTGCCTTTATTCGTTTAGGAATGAATAATAAGGATATTGCCTCGGTGTTAAATCAAAATCCTGACAGCATTAAAGTATCGCGTTCCCGATTGCGTAAAAAACTTAATATTGATCAATCGCAAAATCTTGAAACTTTTCTGGCATCATTTTAAAAATCTGATAGAAGCGAATTTTACTTATAGTCATTTTACTTAATTTTAACCATTGATTAATTTTAATCAATAATATTTTGCTTTTTATGTAACAAAACTCATCGTTTATCAGTAAAAGACCTTTAAAACAAGTAATATGACAGTACCCTTTATTGTTGAGAAAACACAAAAAACACCCTATATCTGTTTTGATGCAAGTATAGGTAAGCTTGCGATAGTAGGTCATTCATTACCCACTAATGCTCAAGAATTTTACAAGCCTTTGAATGATTTAGTAGATAATTATATTAAAGATCCTCTTGATGTTACCGAATTATACTTCCAACTTGAATATTTCAATACCAGTTCATCAAAAGTAATTTTGCAGGTTTTTCAAAAATTTGAAATACTTAAAAAGATGGGTAAAGAAGTAATCGCAATTTGGTATCTTGATGAGGATGACTTGGATATGGCTGATGTAGTTAAAACTTATCAAACCAGTGTTGAGATTCCAATTACTTTAGCAGCCGTTCAGACTGAATAAAGGATTTGTAATAATGTAGATTTAGCCCAAAGGACTGCTTTTAGTGGTCCTTTTTTCTTTTACTCAATCCGGAATATTTCTGTTAACCTATTGCTAACCAGATTCTATTTCAGCATTTTATTTTGTCAATATTTTTGGAGTGAAAGGAAAAGGAAAGGTTTTTAAAATAAATTCATGTTAACCTTTTGCTAACTAAAAAAATCAACTTGGGTAAAACCTTTCCGTAAACACAAATAAACAACAGAAAATAAGTTCTTTAAAATATTGATGGGCAAAAGAGTAATTGGGGATTGTTAATAATTGAATGGAGAGTGCAAATCCGTTCAGATTTTCAAAGTTCGTTCGTCTAAGTCTTTGACTTAGCATTAGGTTGGAGCCGTTTCCCGGGTGCTCCAACCTTTCTACACAAATACTTAAATGTTAACCTTTTGCTAACCATTTTTCGATATTATATATTGATTTTTAGCCTAAATTTGATAAACGATAATTTTAAATAGGTTTTCAGTCGAACAAAAATATAAGTAGAAAAGCAGAGTAAATTTTATATATTTGGGCTAAGTTCAGCATCGGCCAAGACAAATCGCCAGATTGTCTTGGCCTTTCTGTTTTATAGAAATTGATTAAAGTTACACATCATAATATTAGTTTTAAAGAAATTACCCTACTCCATCAGTGAATGATGAAATTTACCCTGGTACTATCAGATTGGATGGGTATTATAGCACAATTGAATGATGTAACCAGAATTTCACAATCTCCGGTTGTTTCTCTTGTAATCTCATAATCGTACCGGTTTTGTGTACTGTTATAGTAAACTTTTCGTGTATAGGTAACCTGGCAACCCGCTGAGGAAGTATAAATTCCGGTAAAGAAATTTTTTGTAAAATCTATATCTGGTAAATATACACTATCGCAAGATGGATAAAAATGGCGTCGGATTTCATCCTCAAAGTAAAGATAATCATCATTATTGGTAATTATTAAACTCTGATCGGCCAGTGAATTTACAGAAAAACAGTCGTCGAGTTCAAAAAAGGTAGTGTCCAGTAAGGTTCGATTATCATCTTTTTTACAGGAAACCAGTATTAAAAACAAATATGGAATAAGAATTGTATATTTTTTCATCGAAAAATTTTAACCAAATTACTTAACAATTTTAAATTATCATAGCAACTCTATTTTTTTATAACTTTTTTAGTAACTACATGGTTACCATTTTGGTACTGAATGTAGTAAATTCCACTTTCAAACTCTGCCAGGTTAAGAATTAATTTATTTTGATGGGTAATTAATGTCTGGAAAACTTTTTCGCCGGTTATATTGAAAATGGATATTTCACCTGATGATTTATCATCCATAAAATTGAAAACTATTTTGCTGCTAAATGGATTAGGGTATATGGAAAAATAGCCGGAGTAATTATTTTTAATTCCAACAACTGATTTCACTTCAATTCGTATGGTGGTATCCTCAGAATCATCTAAACCATCATTTACTTTTACATTGACATTTAGTTCGCCAATAAAGTCGGTTGCAGGTGTTATTGCAGTATCTTGATGAGAATAGTTTTCACCATCCAGAACCACCAGGCCAAAATCGGCAGGAAAAGTATTGTCAGGATCTTCAACTGTAAAATAATCAAGACTTAACTTTTTTGTTGTGTTTTCTGGGGTTGTTAGCGTATCTGTAACAGATGTTATAACCGGGATATCATTTACTGAGTTAATTGTAATATCAAAAATATAGCTTTCACTATTGTCGATACTGTCTGAAACTGTTGACGACACCTGGACTGTCCCGTTGAAATTTAGTTCAGGTACAAGCTTTAAACCTTCTAACGTGTAATTTTCCATGGCTTCTAATTGCATGCTAAAATCGTCGGGGAAAACATTATCCGGATCCTCAACAACCAGGTCAGTTAACTTTATATCCAGTGGATTATCTTCATCAACTGATAATGGGTTTACAAGTCCTTTAATAACAGGTTTATCATTTACCGGGTTAATATTAAGCGTAAATTGATTCTTGGCTAAATAATTCTCAGCTGCACCATCGTCTGCTGAGAAATAAAAATCCTGGTTGCCATTTAAATTTAATTTTGAGCTGATTTTTAATATTCCTGTTGTATCGAAGCTATAGTTAACAAGTTCACCGGAAACAGAATCTAATTTGTAGGAAACCTTTTGATTTATTTCTTTAGCGGGTACTTTATTCAAAGCAAAGCTATAGGTTAATGTATCCTGAAAATCTTCATCAATATTGCTGTTTCCATTTACTGAAAAATCAGGAGGACAATTATAATATGGATTAAAGCGGGTTATCAGAATATCTGATTTTCCAGTACCAACCAGGGTGTCAAGCTGATTTTCACCCGATCGGATTATGGTTGTATCTTTAACAGTACCAACCATGTAGGTTCTTCCATCATCGTCAGATTTCAGATCATAGGGGAATCCTCCGGTTCCATAAACCTGGTTAGCCCAGATAAATTTACCTTGTTCAGTAAAACAACCGAGGAAAAAGTTTGCAACTACAAAACCCTCGCCACCAACTGGATAAAGAGTGGTTTCATTTCGTTCATCTTTGCCCAAAGTAATTGTGTCGTCAAATGTAGCGGTTAAGTAAAAATGATTTTTTTTGTCAGCTGCCAGGTTCAATCCCTGTTCATATCCATCAGAGTAAATACCTTTAACCCAATTGGCATATCCGTCAGCATCGAATGAGGCAACATAAATATTACTATTATTATTGCTACTGTTATTTATCAATGGGATATAACTTTCTCTGGAATAAAAATTCATATTTCTATTAAACCGACCAGTAATTAAAATATTTTTATTTAACACTGTAGTTGATAAAATATCAGTTCCGCATTTCCTTGTAAACACCCAACTCCCGTCTGAATTAAACCTGGTTAAACCTCCATATTGGTAGTCAGTAAAAGTTGTGTCAGGAGAATCATAATCACCTACACGTAAAGTACCTGAATAATCCCCAATATGATAAAATGAATTATCATCAATCTGAACAAGTCCTACAGAGTAATCAATTGTTTCACTTCCAATTTCGGTTCCCCATAAGAATTCTCCATCTTTAGAGAATTTAGTAATAAAAATATCTGCCTGTCCATTTGAAATAAGCTTTTTTTCATTGGGTTGACCTTTTCCTAAAATTACGGTATCTTCAAAAGTGCCGGCGAAGTAAATGTTTTCGTCCTTATCAATTAAAACATTGCTTCCGAAATCTTGTTGTGGCCCTCCTATTGTAGTTGACCAAATATATTGCCCCGCACTATTATATTTAATTATAAATGCAGTAAAGGCTTCGCCAGTAAGAGAAACGTCAGTTCCATATATTTTTGCTTCGTTTGAAAAAAAGCCGACCAAATAAATATTTCCGCCTTTGGTAATTTTTACTTCGTTAGGAGTCAAGCCATTATATTTGTTTCCCAGTTCATTCACCCATAAAAGTGTTCCATATTTTGAATATTTTGCCAGAAAAGCTATACCATTAACTAATGCGGTTTCATTTGTTTGACCTTTGCCAAAAACAATGGAACTTGAACCTCGCCCGGCAACATAAATATTACTATCAGCATCAAAAGCGACAGTTGTAGCCCGATCATCGTCATCATAAATGGAATTTGTTCCTTCAACGATTTTGAGATTGTTGGTTTGGGATGATACAGCCAGTGTTGCAAGTAAAATCACCTGCAACAAAAGAGTTTTTTTCATTTCTTAGGTTTTAGTAATTTTCCCTAAAAATAGAAATTAAATTGGCAAATGAAAGAGTCGCTGATGGTTGAGTAGTAATTTTATTTAGCCAGAACTAATTAGCATATTATACCTAAATTTGCCGGCATTGAATTATTAAAAGGTTATATATGAAAGCTAAAATTCTTGTAACACAATATATTCCCATGGAAGGGTTAAAGGAACTTTTTGAAAATTATAATGTTATTATGCCCGGCGAAAGTGGTTTTACTTACGAGGAGCAGTTGGAATTGATTACCGATGTCGAAATTTTGTTATCTCTTTTTAATGCACTGGTGGATAGAAAATTATTGCAGGCGGCCAAAAACCTAAAAATGATTTCAAATTTCGGTGTAGGATTTAATAATATTGATATTGAATATGCCAGACAACGAGGTATTGTAGTAACCAATACTCCCGATCCGGTAACATTACCTACTGCTGAACACACCATGGGCTTAATGTTATCGCTCATCAGGCGAATAACAGAGATGGACCAAAAATTACGTCAAAATAAAGTTTCAGACTGGAAGGTGATGAGTAACCTGGGAAATACCTTAAATGGAAAAACGCTAGGCATAATTGGTATGGGTAAAATCGGACAGGCCACCTCAAAAATGGCCAGGGCTTTTGGCATGTCAGTAATTTACTACAGCCGTAATAAAATTAATGCCGAAATAGAGCAAAAACTTGATACTCATTGGGTTCCACTTGATAATCTTCTTAATGATAGTGATGTTATTTCGCTGCATATACCTTTAAATGAGAACACAAAATATATAATTGGGAAAAACGAATTGGCAAAAATGAAGCCCACCGCATTTTTAATTAATACAGCCAGGGGACCGGTAATTAATGAAAACGAATTGGTTGAAGCACTGAAAATAAAGGAAATTGCCGGTGCTGCACTTGATGTTTTTGAAGAAGAGCCTCAGATACATCCCGAACTATTAAAAATGGAAAATGTGGTGCTTACCCCACATATTGGCACGGGAACCATTGAAACAAGAATTGCTACAGCTAAGCAGGCATCAGATAATATTATTGCATTTTTAAAAGGGAAGGAAATTATAAACAGGGTAGTTTAGTTTTTTTTGTGAGTAGGGAGTGTAATTATTACGGTAGTTCCCTTATTTACTTCCGATTTATATCCTAATGTCCCGTTATGCTCTTTTACAATACTTAAGGCAATTGATAAACCAAGTCCGGTTCCCTTTCCGGGATCCTTGGTTGTGAAAAACGGATCAGTGATTTTGGTGAGCAATTCTTTGGGTATGCCGCACCCGGAATCAGTAACGAGTACTTTAATTTTATTATATTCTATTTTTGTTGCTATTGAAATGGTTCCGGTATCTTCAATTGCTTGTTCTGCATTGGTTAAAATGTTCAGGAACAACTGATGAAGTTTTCCATCGTTGCCTAAAATATTATAGGGCTCCTCAGTATATTTTTTTTCAATGGTAATTCGGTGTTTAATCTGGTGGTTGATCATTATCAGACAATTATCAATAATTTCGTGTAATTTACATTTCTCAGTAAAATTCTCAGTGCTTCGGCTAAAATGATTCAGGCTTTGAATAATTTTTACTGACCTTACAATTCCAATATTGATCATTTCAAGCAGAGGGGCAATCTGGGGTAAATGTTCTTTTAAATTGTCGGTAAGGTATAGTTCAATAGCCGTTTTACCTCCCTGGATAAAATTAAGTGGGTTGTTTATTTCATGGGCAATTCCCGAGGTAAGTATACCAACCGAAGCCATTTTTTCTGATTGTATAAGTTGTGCCTGGGCCTCCTTAAGTTTTTCAATGGTATCTTCAAGTACCTTGGTTTGTTTATAAAGATTATCGTTGGTTATCTGCAATTGTTCATTGAGTTGCATTAGCTCCTCTTCGCTGGCTGCCAACTCGTCATTTTTATCCTGTAAAATTACATTCAGCTTTTGTCTTGATTTGGAATTCCTGTGCAGGATGAATACTATAAATAAAATTAGTATAATAATAAGAAATAATGAATAAAGGAATAGTTTTTGAATACTAAGTTTACCTTCAAGAATTCTCAACTCTTTTTCCTGTAATTTAATCTGTTCCAGACCTTTCTGTAATTCCTGCTTCTGTTGGTTAAGAATTTGCTTACCATTTAAAAGTTCATTTTTCTGCAAAATTACCAACGAGTCCTGTTCCTTAAATTTTATTGATTGCTGTCGCAGCTGTTTCTCTTTTATTTCTATTTTTTGATTTTGGGCGGCGATTTCTGCTGACAATTTTGATAAGTTTTTTTCCTGAGCATTAATCTTACCCAATTGATTTTTTAAATGAATTTCCTGGTTTTGAATCTCTTCCTTTTGTTTGTTTATTCTTGAAAGCTGATCGTCAATAAGTGTTTGTTGGCTGTTAATTTTTTCGGCCTGCTTTTTCACCACCTGGCGTTCATCATCAAGTTCTTTCTCCTTAAGTTTATATAAATTCCTGACATCGAGTTCGGTGCCGCCCAATACCAATAATCGTGGCAAAACCGTTAAGTTATTATCCTCAATGTTTTTTTTATTTACCTCAAAACTTATACTTTCTTGTGCCACCTCAATAAAGTTGATCATTACATAAATTGGGTTTTTTATATTGTCGGTTACAAGCAGAATATTTGAACCCATGGTTTGGTAAAAAATATTTTTTAATTCGCTGTTATATTGGGCTGGCAAATATAACAATTGAATATTATGATTTAGAATCTCATCGATATTTTGATATAAGTATACTTGAATAGGCTTATGGTATAATTGTCTGTCTTTTTCAATTTGCTTCAGGGAGGCGTACATATTTGTATCACTTTTGTAAATTCCAATCCTGAAGTAATCATGAATTGAAGAATCAGGCCATTGTATATTCTCGGCAAATCTGAATATATAAGCTGCTTTAACTTCGTAATCTTTATAAGCCTGAGCTTTTGCAAAACCGGAAAAAATTAGCATTAATACTAAAAGGAGTATTTTCATATGTGGGTTTGCACTATTCACAGGTTACAATTTAGGGCCAGCATTTAATAAATTTAACTCTATTTCGGTTAAATTTTTATGATTTGTTTATTTTATATTATGATTAACAAACTTTTTTGCTAAAAGTTAAATTCAGGTAATAACATATTATAAAAAAAGCTTGGTATAAATTGAAATATTTCAAAAAACCAGTTTGACTAAAATTGGGAAGGCATATCCACACCGGAGGAGAATCAGAGTGGAAATTAAAATGGATCTACATCAATAATAATTTGAGTGGTCTTAAATTCTTTTTGCGCATTTACGCGCATAACACATTCTTCAATTTTATTTTTTATACTGGTTACATTTGGCCCTTTTCCAATTTTAATTAAAATATTCATCAGAAAAAAGTTTTGAATACGCATAATTACAGGTGTGGTTGGACCGAGAATTTTACATGATTCAACAGATTTTAACTTATTGGCCAGCAAATAACTCACCTTATTTAAAGTGTTTTTATCCTTGTGTTTCAGAGTAAGCTTTATTAATCGACTGAAAGGCGGATACAAGAATTGCTTTCTCTCATTCAGTTGATGCAAATACATTTGTTCATAATTATTATGAACTACCTGATTAATTATAATATTGTCAGGATCATAGGTTTGAATGATAACTTTTCCCTGCTTATTCTTTCTTCCGGCCCGGCCGCTTACCTGCGCCATTAATTGAAAACTTCGTTCGTAAGCTCTAAAGTCGGGAAAGCGTAACATGTTGTCGGCGCTTAATATACCTACCAGGCTAACATGGTCAAAATCGAGACCTTTTGATACCATTTGAGTTCCAATTAAAATATCGATTTTTCGCTGTTCAAAATCATTCAGTATCACTTCGTGGCCATATTTGGTGCGGGTTGAATCCAGATCGAGCCGGCCAACTTTTGCACCGGGAAAAATAATCGCTATTTCGTCTTCCACTTTTTCAGTGCCAAAACCTTTGGTTTCCATATGCGGATGGTTGCAGTGATTGCATCGGTAAACCCCTTCAATACTGTATCCACAATAGTGGCATACCAATTTATTGATTCCTTTGTGGTAAGTCAGGCTAACATCACAAAATTTACAGGTCGGAACCCAGCCGCAGCTTCCGCATTCGAGATAGGGACTAAAACCACGGCGGTTTTGAAAAAGGATGACCTGTTCATGATTATTCAGGGCCTCGTCAATATTATCAACAAGCATTTTGGTAAAATGCGATTGCATCTCCTTTTTCTTATAGGCTTTTTTAACATCGGCCAGCATAATTTTGGGAAGCTTAATTTCCTGATGTCGCTGCATTAATTCTACCAGACCATAACGTCCTGTTTTTGCATTATAATAACTTTCAAGCGAAGGAGTGGCCGTACCCAGCAATACTTTGGCACTAAAAATTTTTGCCAGCACTACCGATAAGTCTCTTGCACTATATCGTGGTGACGGATCGAATTGTTTATAAGTTGTTTCGTGCTCTTCATCCACAATTATCAAACCCAGATTCTGAAAGGGAAGAAAAATTGAGGAGCGCACACCCAATATTACCTTGTATGAGTCGCTTTTGTTGTGCTTTAGGTTTTCCCAAATTTCTACACGTTCAGCATCAGAAAATTTTGAATGGTAAATTCCCACTTTATTGCCAAAAACCGACTGAAGGCGCTGTACTATTTGTGAGGTTAAAGCTATTTCGGGCAACAGATATAATACTTGCTTATTTTCCTTAATGGCCTCATCAATCAGATGAATGTACAATTCGGTTTTACCGCTTGAGGTCACGCCGTGCAACAAAACCACATCTTTCACTGAAAATAAATGTTGAATTTCGGAGAGTGCGCGTAACTGATTCTGATTTAGTTCTTTTTTTGAAGTTGAAATCTCTGCTTTTTGATTTATTCTGGAAATCTCTGCTTCTTTTTCAATAAGAATATTCCGGGTTTCAAGTGCTTTTATTATGGCAGATGAAACACCTGTTTTTTCAATTAATTTCTGCTTTAAAATCTGCTTCCCGGCCAGGGCATTTTCAATGCCGAGTAAATTTATAAACTGCGAAAACAGTTCAGCTTGTTTACGGGCTTTCGACAGTTCGCTTTTGATCAGGTCCAACTGAACAATGGTTTCAATTTGCTCTGAAAGTTTGATGTATTTGGCAAATTTAGGCTTGTATTTGTCTTTAACTTCTTCCTCAACTTTAATTGCATTTTCAGCTAATAATTCCTTAATAAGCGGGAACGGGTTTTTTACTTTCAGGATGGTTGAAAGATCGTTTACGGTTAAAGAATTCTGCTGTCTGAGTATTTGTAATACAAGATCCTGTTTGTCGGTAAGTGGTGCGTCCGTAATAAAACTTTGATCGGGTAAAATCCGGGTTTCACTGTCGAGGCGCAATCCTGACGGAAGGGCAGCTTTATAAAAATCGCCTATGCTGCACATATAATAATCGGCTGCCCATTCCCAAAGCCTGATTTGGTATTTGTTTACCGATGGCTGAGTATCCAGAATTTCAAGAACTGGTTTGGTATCATAATCGGAAGGCTTTTGGTCATGAATTTTAAAAATTATTGCTGTATAAATTTTCTTTGCACCAAACTGTACCAAAACCCTTTTACCTACCTCCGGATTATTGACCAGGTTTTGGGGCACCGCATAAGTAAAAAAGCCTCTTACAGGAAGAGGCATTATTACATCGATAAATACAATTGAATCAGGCACCTATTGATTTTTTTATTTGGAAATTTGGAGTTTTAAAAGCCTGCTTAGTCTTCATCCAACAGCTTTTTACCATCCTGCTTTAATTCTTTGGCTTTATCAAAATCATCCACATACGATTTTGCCTTATTTCTTTTTGGTATCAACTCGTCGCGTTGTTTTTCAAGATATTTTTTCTGACTTTTTTTCGAAGTGGCTGCAATTCCACTTTCCAGTGTTTTAATTGCTTTGTCAAGATATTCGTATGCCGTGCGATAATTTGGTGGTTTGCGCATATTCATTTCAATATCTGCAATGCTAGTCATACTTGGTACGTGGTCAACACTTCGCAAAACCTCCTTATAGGCTGCTACGGCTTCGTTGAGTTTTTCCTTCGATTTAAGATGTTCGGCTTCCTTATAAACTTTTTCAACATCTTTGGGTAATTCCTGGGCGAATAATAATCCGCCAAAGGTTAAACTTATTAATAAAACGGCCAGCTTTTTCATTGGTTTTAGTTTTAAAATTTAATTTCTAAAATTACGTAATTGATATTATTCAACAAACAATATAACGATGTAAAAAAATTAAAATATGTTGCTTTAAGCCTGTAAATTATTTTAAAATTTTAACATAATGAGTTTGTGTATTATTTTTTACCGTTTATCAAATGCTGTTTGCATGTAGGTTAAAAGCGGTTATATTTGCGCTTATGATAGTTAAGAGCGCATTATTATTTTTAAGGATTATTGATTTTTTTTGGGACACTTATGAGTTAGTGTCGGGTTGGATAAGCAACGTTGAAAGTGAAACCGTAATTTCAACCCCCCGGGTTGAATCTCCCAAGCCTTCATATTTAGTTCAATAAAAACTTATCAGTTTATACTATTTTGGCAATTCAATAGTTAAACTATTTGGATGATATATGTTTTATGCATTCATTTAATTTATTTATTTTCGCATATCATTAATTTTTGATTGAATCATGCCAAATCCTTTGTTACGAAATAGACTGGTACGTAAGTTACTACTTTTACTTCCCCTGTTTTTTATTGGTTTTTTTGTATCAGCCCAGAAAAATGTAACTGGAAAAGCGGATATTGCCTTTAAAACAGGGAGATATTACGAAGCCATAGATTTGTATAAATATGCCTATGCCAAAGCCAAGGATAAAGACCAAAAATCAGAGATAACTTTTATGACAGCGGAATGTTATCGTATGATTCATGATGATAAACATGCTGAACTTTGGTATAATAAAGCAATCAGGAAAAAATATGCTAATCCGGTGGCCATTTTATATTATGCCGATGCCCTTAGGGCAAATGGTGACTATGAGGAGGCGCTGACACAATACAAAAGTTATAAAGAGCTGGTACCTGACGATACCCGGGTTGATAAAGGAATTGCCTCGTGTGAATTATCCATTGAATGGATGGCAAATCCAACACGATACAAGGTTGAGAATATGCAGTATTTTAACTCCCGACAATCGGATTACGGACCGGCCTATGGCAAGGACGATTATAAACTGGTATTATTCACTTCATCACGCGAAGGAGCTACAGGTAATACTACCAGTGATGTAACCGGTGAATATTATAGCGATATTTTTAAAACCCGGGTCGACCGGAAAGGGAAATGGAGTGAGCCGGTTCCGCTGGGTGATCAGGTAAATACCGAATATGACGAAGGTGCTCCATCAACCAACGAAAAGGGCAATACTCTTTATTTTACCAGTTTTCGCCAGGATAAAGACGGAAATATGGTATGTAAGATATTTGAATCAAAGAAGGAAGGTATTGAATATGGCAAAGCCGAACCATTGTCTTTGGTTGCTGATACTATCACAGTCGGGCATCCTGCCATTAGTGATGATGAATTGACTTTGCTGTTTTCGGCCGATATGAAAGGAGGCAAAGGCGGAAAAGATATCTGGAAAGTTACCCGTACTTCACCTTCTGCTGAATGGGGGGCACCGGTAAATATGGGCGATCAGATAAATACTTCGGGTGATGAGGTGTTTCCTTATATACATCCGGACGGAACGTTGTATTTTTCATCAGACGGGCTGCCGGGTATGGGAGGATTGGATGTTTTTATGGCAACACAGAATTCTGATGGAACCTGGAAAGTTGAAAATATGAAATACCCGTTTAATTCTCCGGCTGATGATTTTGGCGTGGTTTTCGAAAAAGAAAAAGAACGGGGATATTTATCATCGAACAGGCCTGGTGGTAAAGGTAGTGACGATATTTACCAGTTTTCGCTTCCACCTATTTCGTTCGACCTTATTGGAAGAGTGTTAAACCAAAAAACAGAAGATATTATCGCCGGAGCTGATGTTACCTTAATTGGAAGTGACGGCACCAATCTTTCCAAAAAAACTGAAAATGACGGAACTTTTACTTTTAAACTGGCTCCGAATACCGATTACAGGATTTTAGCCCGTCGTGGAGGTTTCCTGAACTCGAAAGATAAACAAACCACCAAGGGCCTTACTGCAAGTAAAGAATTCAGGGTTGATATATTCATGTCGCCCGATGATGCCCGTATTGATTTACCGGGTATTCAATATGAATTCGGAAGGTGGGAGTTATTGCCACAATCGGTAGTATCGCTGGAGCAACTGGTTGAGATATTAAATGACAACCCGAATATTACCATTGAAATTGGTGCACATACTGACTACGTTGGTAGTGATGAAGCTAACCTGGAACTATCGAAGAAAAGGGCACAATCGGTGGTTGATTTTCTTATAAAATATGGTGTCGATCCTGACAGATTAACTTCAAAAGGTTATGGTGAAACTATGCCTAAAGAAATTGATAAATCAATTGCAAAGAAATACGATTTCCTAAAAGTAGGCGATATTCTGACACAGGCATTTATTGATGCTTTGCCTACGGAAGAAGAGCGGGAAATCTGTCAGCAGATTAACAGGAGAACAGACTTTGGATTAACAGGCCGGGATTTTGTTCCGAAAATCAGACGTAAAAAATAAAAAAATATGGGGCTCGAAAAGCCCTTTATTTTTACCAGACATTCTTGAGTTCAATATCAAATACCAGTACTTGATTAGTAGTAGGGTTACCCAGGTAACGCGGAATAAAAAGTTTTCCTTTTCCTCCTTTTCTAAAATAAGGTAATCCATATTGCCAGCCCAGCATATATCCTGATAATTGTCCCCTGACAGATGAAGATGGGCTTCTAAATACTACGCTGTCAAGGTGATAGCCCGTACATGACACATCAATATAGCTGGCAGGAGTGGGATGAGGTCCGGTTCCTTCTTCTTCAATATAGTAATACATACCGGAATCATCCTTTATGGCGTTTATATTCGTTTTTGCCAGGTATTCACGTATCAATTCGTCGTCAATCTCGTAAATTGTCTTCTGTTGTTTACAACCATTCAGTGCAAAAACCACCAAAAAAAGGAACCAAATTTTTCTCATCTTCTTTATATTAATTTCGCGACTAAATTATAATGAATAATTGAAGACACAAAACCGGCTTTTTGGCCAAAGTATTTTGTTCTAAAATCAGGTTAATAACTATCTTTGAGAACAACTTTATTGTTAGTACGTTTTAAATGGTGTAATTTAAAAAATTTGTACAATGACCACAATTACATTAAAAGGAGATCAGGTAAAAACCCTGGGCAGTTTGCCTCAGGTGGGTGAGTTATTACCCGATTTTGAACTGGTGAAAAATAATTTGGGAAAAACAACATTAAAAGATTACAAGGGTTTTAACCTGGTATTAAACATTTTTCCCAGTCTTGATACCGGAACCTGTGCCGCATCGGTACGTCGGTTTAATAAGGAGGCGGCTAATTTTAAAAATACCAAAGTGCTTTGCATATCACGCGATCTGCCTTTTGCTCAAAAACGATTTTGTGGGGCAGAAGGAATCGAAAATGTGGAAACTCTTTCCGATTTTCAAACCGGCAAGTTTGGAAAAGATTATAATCTGGAAATGATTAGCGGATCGTTGGCGCATCTGCATTCCAGGGTTGTAATAGTTGCCGATAAGGAAGGACAGGTGGTTTATACCGAGCAGGTTCCGGAAATTACATCGGAACCAAACTATGATAAAGCCATTGCCGCTGTTGAGAAATTAAAGTAAGATTTTAGTGACAAGAAGGGTGAATTCTATTCAAACAATAAAATTCACCTTTTTTATAATTATATCCCTTGATTTAGTACAAAAAAATCTAAGAAGTGAAGACCTAATCCAGACTGCATTATAAGCGAAAATATCTATTTAATTATCTTATAATACCCGACACGACCTTCATCTTTCATAATATCCCAAATCAGCCCGCCATTTAACCATACTTTACGCAGGAATTGGTATTCAGGTTTTTCCGGCATCCTGTAATAAGTGGCTCTTAATGTATCAATATCATCTTTGCTCCATGCAATTAAGGTATTACAAGTGTCCTTATAATTATTTAAGACTACATCTGCACGATATTCATTTTCGGCTTTAAAAATTAAAACATTCCTTGGATTGTCTCTTAGCGGATAATATATCTCCACCATTTTTCCATACTGTTCATAATATAATTTGATTTCGTCTATATTCAAATGCCCTTCTGTCAAAGGGTCCAATAAATCCTCGCCTGCTGAATTAAATACCGAGAGATCAATAAAGCGAGTATCATTTAACCCCCCTTGTTTATTATTTACCTCTTGTTTTTTGCATCCCATAAGTGCAATAATAGCTAAAACAATTACTTTCTTATTCATTTCCATAAGTTTTAAAGATTAGGTATAATATCACAAATCATTTTCTTATTATAGTTTAAATTATTACCACCTGGGCTAAAATTGTCTAGGGTAAACCACCCATTATACTCTCCATCTCTTATTCCCCAATTCATATGAAGATATTTGTATTCAATACCAGTACAATCGTCAAAATAATAGTTGTCTTTAAGGTACCTATCACAAACCCACATGTGACAAACGTTTCCAGCCGCATCATCAATCCATAATTTTATTCCGTTGGCATTTGAAATTTCATTAAGATCAAAATTATTATTTAAGGAATAAGCCAAAATTGGAGGTGTTCTTTTATCGGCAGATAATATTACAAAGCCCCCTTCAGTATAATTAATATATACAAAGAAGTTTTACTGTTATTGCCTTTAAATTCATCAATTTTCTTAATGGCCTTTGAGGTTATATTTGCATTTTTTCTATTTGTGCTGCTTTTTGAATCTTCCAATGAAAATATTAATCCAACTTTATTTGCAGTTTGAAGATCAACGAAATTCTCATCTGTAACAGATGTACTATTTGCCTTTTCGTCCTCTTTTTGACAAGAAGGACTAAAAACCAAAACTGCAACTAATGCAATTACACTAATTAGTATTTTTTCATAATTTTGAAATGTTTTAAGCGGGATGGTACTTGCAAATTTCGGTAAATCGTTTTCGAAGAACAGAAACCGGATGTAAGCTGCCATCCTGTTTTGATTAATACTGTAAAAATTTTACGTTAAAATAAATTGCCGGCCAATTAATTATTATCAAAAGAAAAAAAAACGATGCAACACAAGTTGTTCTTTAACATAAATAATACTGAAAAGTCCTTATCTATTGGTTTGTACCCCAAAATTTGCCGAGCAAACAACGGATGTCATAAAAAAATCCGACATGCATCGGATTTAAATAAAGAAATATAATTTGATAATTCTATCAATCTACCTTAACCAATTCTATCTCGAAAATTAATACAGAATTAGCCGGAATATTCCCAACTTTGTAGTTTCCATACCCCAAATATGAGGGAATAAATAGTGTTATTTTACCCCCTTCTGAAACTAATGGGATGCCGATTTTCCAACCTTCAATCAGCTGGTTAATATAAAAATTTGCCGGCGAACCTTTAGTATCTTCAAAAACAGTTCCATCGGTCAAATATCCTTTGTAGTTAACTTTAACTAATGAATTGCTTCCGGGATATTTCCCGTTCCCTTCTTCTGTAATAATATAATATAATCCTGAGTTATCTTTTTGGGCGGTAAGCGAATGGGCCTGCAAATATGAAAGTATAATGGAATCATCAATGGCAAGCTGTTCTGCCTGCGCAGCGTCAGTGGCTGAAAGCAAATCTTTTTGACAACTACTTAATACCCCGATAGTTACCAGTATAACACCTCCAATAATCCAATTTAAAAATAGCTTCATTGTATTTGATTTATTAAACATCCTTATAAACGGCTACAAAGTAAATCAAATATTATCGAATTTGCCAGATAATATTTTTCTCAGTAAGCTAAGAACGAAATTGAAATGATTCATTTTAAAGATTATTATTACATTTTCACTGTTAGTTTTTCACAACGATTTTATCTATTTTTGCGCCTTGAAATCGTGACCCGCGAGTTTTAAACATTTTAAAGGGTTAGCGGTTAATTTTGAGTTGTTTAGCCAGTAATAAATTTAAAAGTAACATTTTATACTTTTCAATTTAGATAAACAGAAAAACAAAATATTATGGAAACCAATTCGCGTTACGATGCAAGGGGGGTATCAGCTTCAAAGGAGGATGTACATAACGCCATTAAAAATCTCGATAAGGGGATTTTTCCAAATGCTTTTTGCAAAGTAATTCCCGATTATTTGGGTGGCGATGAAGAATACTGCAATATTATGCATGCAGATGGTGCCGGAACAAAATCGTCGTTGGCCTATATATATTGGAAGGAAACCGGTGATTTATCAGTTTGGAAAGGAATTGCCCAGGATGCCATCATCATGAATATTGATGACTTGCTTTGTGTGGGAATTACAGACAACATTCTGGTGAGCTCTACCATTGGCCGGAATAAACAATTGATACCGGGCGAGGTGATATCGGCAATTATCAGCGGTACCGAAGAAGTTTTAGCCGGATTGCGAAACTTGGGTGTAAATACCATTTTTACCGGAGGAGAAACAGCCGACGTGGGTGATTTGGTGCGCACCATTATTGTTGATTCTACCGTAACCGCAAGGGCAAAACGATCACAAATAATTGACAATACCAAAATAAAACCGGGAGATGTGATCGTCGGTCTGGCCTCGTTTGGACAGGCAACTTACGAAACACAATATAATGGGGGAATGGGTAGCAACGGATTAACATCAGCACGTCACGATGTTTTTCATAATTACCTCGCGACCAAATATCCCGAAAGTTATGATAATGCGATACTTGGAGAACTCGTTTATGCAGGAAATTATAAGTTAACAAATTATCTTTCGAACCTGGGTATTGATGCCGGGCAATTGGTGCTTTCACCAACCCGGACTTATGCTCCGGTTGTGGCAAAGGTTTTAAAAAACAACTTTGATGCGGTGCATGGAATGATTCATTGTTCCGGCGGGGCTCAAACCAAAGTAATGAATTTTGTAAACGGTGTACATGTTATAAAAGATAACTTATTCGATGTACCCCCTTTGTTCAGGATTATTCAGGAAGAATCCGGGACTCAATGGAAAGAAATGTATAAAGTATTTAATATGGGACATCGTTTTGAGTTTTATGTTCCCGAATCGGCTGCTGCGGCAATTATTGATACAGCCAAAAGTTTTAATATCGAAGCCCGGATTGTCGGAAGGGTTAAAAAAGCTCAGGAGAATAAATTAACCATTAAAAGCGAATTTGGAAAATTCGAATATTGATTTTTAGGTACAGGAGGATATTTTATGGCCAGTAATATGATTTTAGAAAGGCTTGAGGGAGTAAAGCATCGTTTTGAGGAGATTGGGCAGCAATTGACCGACCCCGCAGTAATGAGCGATGTAAAGCGATTTGTAAAGCTTAATAAGGAATATAAAAACCTGGAGCCGCTTATTGAGGCTCATGATAAGTTTAAAAATATACTCAGTAATATTGTCGATGCTCGCGAAATTCTTAATAAAGAAAAAGATGAGGAAATGCGCGAGATGGCAAAAATGGAACTCGAAGAACTCGAAAACCAGGTTGAACCTCTGGAAAACGAAATAAAGCTATTGTTATTACCAGCTGATCCTGAGGATGATAAAAATGCTATTCTTGAAGTTCGTGCCGGGACCGGAGGTGATGAGGCCAGTATTTTTGCTGGTGATCTTTTCCGTATGTACTCGAAGTTTTGTGAGGCTAGGGGATGGAAAATGGAAGTTACGCATATGAGTGAAGGTACATCGGGTGGATACAAGGAAATTGTGGCCAATATTTCAGGAACAGGTGTTTATGGTATCATGAAATATGAATCGGGAGTCCACCGGGTGCAGCGGGTACCACAAACTGAAACCCAGGGCCGCGTGCATACTTCGGCGGCTACAGTGGCTGTTTTACCCGAAGCTGAAGATTTTGACGTTGAACTCAAAACCGAAGACATTAAAAGGGATGAATACTGTTCATCGGGTCCTGGTGGACAATCTGTAAATACAACCTATTCGGCCATCAGGCTAACCCACATTCCGACAGGAATTGTGGTTACCTGCCAGGATCAAAAATCGAAGTTGAAAAACCTCGACAAGGCCATGAAGGAGTTAAAAACCCGATTGTATAATCTTGAATATCAAAAATATATTGATGAAATTTCATCCAAAAGGAAAACCATGGTATCATCAGGTGACCGTTCGGCGAAAATCCGGACTTACAACTGGCCACAAGGCAGGGTTACCGATCACCGGATAAACCTTACCATGTACAATCTTTCTGCAATAATTGATGGCGATATTGGCGAAATTATCGAAAAACTACAGGTAGCTGAGAATGCAGAGAGACTTAAAGTGGCTGAAATTTAATAATAGCTACTTAGTGGCAGGCCTCGAAGTTCCGATTTATCTCCCCGGGGAGATTTCAGACACTATTTGACAGAGGATAATTAATATATGTAAACGCTGAAAAATCATAAAATAATGAATAGCAAACAACTATTTGAACAAATACAAAAAAAACGCAGCTTTTTATGTGTAGGATTAGACAGCGATATTGAAAAAATACCGGCTCATTTGAAAACGCTGGATGATCCTGTTTTTGAGTTTAACAAACAGATTATTAATGCCACACAGGAATTCGCGGTAGCTTACAAACCAAACCTGGCCTTTTATGAGGCTCATGGGGTAAAGGGATGGAACAGTTTACAAAAAACCGCTGCTTATATCCGTGAAAAATATCCTGAACAATTTATTATTGCCGATGCCAAAAGAGGTGACATTGGTAATACCTCAAAAATGTACGCCCGTGCTTTTTTCGACGAAATGGATTTTGATGCCATTACGGTTGCGCCTTACATGGGTGAAGATTCGGTAACACCTTTTTTCGGTTACCCTGATAAATGGGTTATTTTACTTGGGATTACATCGAATAAAGGTGCTGACGATTTCCAATTTACAGGCAATCCGCCGTTATATCAGCAGGTATTGAAGAAAGCCCAGTTTTGGGCTTCGCCCGATGAGTTAATGTTTGTTGCCGGGGCAACACGGGCTTCCATGATTGAAGAAATCAGAAGTTTGGCTCCCAATCATTTTCTACTGGTTCCTGGAATAGGAGCCCAGGGCGGTAGCCTGGCCGAAGTTGCAAAACACGGAATGAACAAACGATGTGGCCTTTTAGTAAATTCATCACGGGGAATTATTTATGCGGATGATTCTCAGGATTTTGCTCAAATTGCCGGCGAAAAGGCCAAAGAATTACGCGACGAAATGGATCAGCTTTTAGATTTATATTGCTGATTATATTTAAACCTCAATCTGTACCACCGCCTTCCAGGCGATTTTAAGTTCAGAGTTAATGTAAGACCCGAACTGTTTACCGGCAAGATGCCAGTGGTCAATTATTGTACTGCGGGGCTGTATCAAAAGCATCAAAATAAATAAAAAGCCACCAAACCACAAAGGCACCAAGTAATACAAAATACCAAATATTAGTATTTTACAAATTAGAGGATTTTGGTGTTTTAGTGGCAAAGTAATTGCTTTTGATACAGTTCATTTACATACAGAGCTTTTACTAGCAGATTGTTGGTGTATGATATGAGTAGTAAAATGATCCGGCTCCATAGTAGCGAACTTATGGTAAGTTGAATCCGCAAAGCATATGAAGAGAGTTCCGTAGGAACGACATTATTTTACTATAAATTCACCGAAAATTTTACCACCTCTAATTATTTTCCTATTTTCATGTGTTCAATATTTTATAACCAAAGCCGGAATGAAGGAAGATTTTTTACATTACCTGTGGCAGAATTCACTTTATAATAAGTCACTGGAATTACAGGATGGCACTGTTGTTGAAATTCTTTCACCCGGAACTAAAAACCACGATTCAGGACCGGATTTTTTCAATGCCAAAGTAAAAATAGGCCAAACTGTTTGGGCCGGAAATGTTGAGATACATGTAAATGCTTCCGACTGGTTCAGGCATAATCATCACAATGACCCGTCGTATGATAATATTATTTTGCATGTTGTAGCAAACAACGATGGTGAAATTAAGCGAGTCAGCGGTGAGAGTACCCCTGTGATTGTGTTAAAAGCTCAAAACGAAGTATACAATCAGTATCTTTTTTTAATGCAAAGCCAAAGCTGGGTACCATGCGAATCATTTATTAATAAGGTAAATGAATTAGTGTTGATGGAATGGAAAGATGCCTTGCTGGTGGAAAGGCTTACCCAGAAATCAGGACTTATTGAAGATCGATATCATCAGAATAATAAAAATTGGGAAGAAACTTTTTACCAGACGTTGGCTTATAATTTTGGGTTTAAGATTAATGCCCAACCCTTTGAGATGCTCGCAAAGTCAATTCCACTCATTTATCTGGGTAAACATAAAGACGATTTGCTTTTAATTGAAGCTCTGCTTTTCGGGCAATCGGGGTTATTACCGGAAGATCCGGCAGATGATTATACCATGCAACTGGCAAAGGATTACCGCCATTTAAAAAATAAATTCGGTTTGCAGCCTTTAAGTGGTCATTTATGGAAATTTTCAAAACTTCGTCCGGCAAACTTTCCTACTATTCGGATAGCCCAGTTTGCCCGGTTAATTTTTAAATCGAATGCGTTAATGTCGCTGATACTTGAAGCCGGAAATTTTGTAGAGGTTAAAAAGTATTTTGATCTTGAAGTTTCTGATTACTGGAAAACACACTTTGTATTTGAAAAATGCTCGGAATACAGCAATAAATTGTTTGGAGAAAGTGCTTTTCAGAATATCCTGATTAATAGTATTGCTCCCTTTTTTGCTTTTTATTCAGGCTGCAATGGTAAAATGATATATATGGAAAAGGCAGTCGATTGGCTATCACAAATTAAGGCCGAGCAAAACCATATTATCAAACATTGGAAATCATTGGGTTTGGATATAAAGAATGCATTCGATTCGCAGGCGTTGATACAGTTAAAAAATCAATATTGTGATAAACGCAGGTGCTTAAATTGCCGTATTGGTAACCAGGTAATTCAACATAAATATTAGTTATGAGAAAGAGGTTCTCATCACTCACCATTTCCTTAGCCATGTTGATCTTTATCATTGTGATTGGTTCGGTTGGCTATATGATTATTGAAGGTTATTCGTTGCTCGAGGCTATATTTATGACAGTTATTACGGTCTCGACGGTGGGATTTCGCGAAATCAGGCCATTATCATCACCGGGTACCCTATTTACCATTTTTATGATTGTATTCAGCTTTGGTACTTTTGCCTATGCTGTAACTTCCATTACCCGGTTCATTGTGGATGGTGGTTTCAAGAATTATTTTATTAATAAACGTACTACCCGTAAAATTTCAAAACTCCAAAATCATATCATTATTTGTGGTTATGGCAGGAATGGACATGAAACCGTCCATACCCTATACCTGAAAGCTGAGAATTTTGTGGTGATTGAAGAAAATCCTGAAATAGTGGATGAACTCCGGCATAAACGAAAGATTCTGTATGTACACGGTGATTCTACAGATGATGAAACGTTGAGAAAGGCTGGTATCGACAAAGCTCAAGCACTGATCACAACCCTGCCAAATGATGCCGATAATTTATTGGTGGTATTGTCGGCTCGTACGCTTCGTAAGGATTTACAGATTATTAGCCGGGCATCGTTTGAGTGGAGTGATGTCAAGTTGCGTAAAGCAGGAGCCGATAATGTAATAATGCCCGATCTGGTAGGTGGACGACGCATGGCAAAATTGGTAGCACAGCCCAATACCGTAGCCTTTTTAGATTACATGATGCAAAAAAGGGCCGGCGAATCACAGCTCATTGAAATGCAATGTGCCGATTTTTCATGCGCTTTCCAGGATAAAACTATTGGAGAACTTCGGTTTAAGAAAATTTCGGGTGTTAATATCATAGGATTAAAAACATCCGACGGCCTTTACTATTTTAATCCCAACACTGATTTCAAACTATCACCCGACTATAAATTATTTGTAATGGGTACGCTGGAACAGCTAAATAAGTTGAGAGCGGCAATTTATGAATAGTTTTAAAATTATAATGCATTATACTTCATCCCATCCAATTGATCATAATTTGCATGGTTTCAAAAACTTTTCAACAATTTGCCATTAAGAATAAACATCATTTAAGCTACTGTGTTGAATCGTTTATTTTTGTTCAAATTTTGAAATAGAATGAAGCCTTACCTGAAATTACTTGAACACATATTGGAGAACGGCACCCAAAAGGATGACCGGACAGGAACAGGAACTCTCAGCACATTTGGTTACCAAATGCGTTTTGACCTGTCAGAGGGATTTCCCTGTTTAACTACCAAAAAACTTCATCTTCGGTCAATTATTCATGAGTTGCTTTGGTTTTTAAAAGGGGATACAAATATTAAATATTTACAGGAAAACGGTGTACGTATCTGGAACGACTGGGCCGATGAAAATGGCAATTTGGGACATGTTTACGGATACCAATGGCGTTCGTGGCCAAAACCCGATGGTACTCATCTCGATCAGATATCACAACTAATTCATGATATAAAAACCAATCCCAATTCGAGACGGTTAATTGTGAGTGCCTGGAATGCCGGTGATATTGAAAATATGGCCCTGCCACCCTGCCATGCTTTTTTTCAATTTTATGTTAATGATGGAAAATTGTCGTGCCAGCTTTATCAACGTAGCGCCGATGTGTTTTTGGGTGTGCCATTCAATATTGCCTCGTATGCCTTGTTAACTCTTATGGTGGCTCAGGTATGCGATTTACAACCCGGTGATTTTGTTCATACTTTTGGTGATGTACATATTTATTTAAACCATTTAGAGCAGGTTAAACTTCAATTAACCCGCGAACCACGGAAATTACCGAATATGTGGATCAATCCAGAAATTAAAAATATATTTGATTTTGCTTTTGATGATTTCAGGCTTGAAAATTATGACCCACATCCTCATATTAAGGGGGAGGTTTCGGTATAGTCAGAGGCTTTACAATTATTAAAAAATAAACCATGAATTTTAAACCGATGAATAAAACCTTATCAATTATAGTTGCCGTTGCCGAGGATTATGGCATTGGTTATCAAAATAAATTACTTACGCATATTTCGGCCGATCTAAAAAGATTTAAGGAAATTACCAGGGGGCATACTGTGGTAATGGGGCGTAATACTTGGTTTTCGCTACCCAACAGGCCATTACCCGGGCGTCAGAATATTGTAATTACCAACAATCCCGACGAGGTTTTTGACGGGGCTGTAACCGTATATTCTATCAATGAGGCCATCAGCAAATGCACCGAGGGAGAAGAAAGTTTCATTATGGGAGGAGCAATGGTTTACAGACAGTTTTTTCCCTTAGCAGATAAATTGTATATAACCCGGATGCATAAAACTTTTACTGCAGATACTTTTTTTCCTGAAATTACTCCGGAAGAATGGGAACAAACTTCAAATGAATTGATTGATAATGATTTGCAGGCCGGATTACCATATTCATTTGTAAATTACTGGCGAAAAAAGTAAGGTTATATCAAAAAAATTGAATTTTTTTTCTTTCCCAAAGCAACCCTTTTAAATAATACTCTATCTTTACCCTATCCTAATGAATTAGAACCAGTTCAATATATTAAATTTACAAAAATTCAATCTCATGAAACGACGAGTAATTATTCCATTGATGGCGCTCATTGCGCTTGGTTTTGTGTCTTGTAATAAAGACAAAGACCCGAATTATAATGTTGATGTTATTGGAACCCCAGTAACTGAAGGTGACACGGTATTTGCTCCTATTACCGTTGAAGAAAGTAAGTCCTACATTGAAGATGAGGGCACAAAAATGCTGGATGAGTTAAAAATTATGGATGATGAGCCGGCCATTGCAACCAATGCAGCATTAGCCAACTTTATTTCAAATAGCAACCCGTTTGAGGGAAATCCCGATTTAAATGGCTCAATAGCAAAAAGTATTCCTTTTATCCCGGTATATGCCTCAGTTGAATATAATAAAACCGGCGTAAAAGGTATGATG
>JBJKSB010000084.1:0-4880 GCA_046704385.1 Bacteroidales bacterium
ATTGAGGCCTATGCCAATACCAATTGGGCCATGTGGACACCCGTAGTTAAATCAGAAGATGGTACTATGATTGAATTCAGGGTTTTTTCAGGTGGTGCCGATATGACAAATATTTATTATAAAGAAAACCTGACTGCAGGAATATATACGCTGGTTGGGTTTAATTATGTGTATACCGATTATGGTAAGCTGGAAGAGACTAAAAAGGAGAGAGGTAAAGATATTGTTGTTTCAAAGGATCCTTATGATGGTGAACCTTACAGGGTGACTCAGTTTTTTCCATTAACAGAACCCTATGAATTTACTCTGGAACCAAATATCATGAAAACATTAGGAAATTATGTACTGCAATTCAAGTGGAAAGAAGGGCTGGCAGGAACTTCAGACGACAGGTGGAAAACTGTTGAGGAAGAAACCAAAATTACAAAGGCCGACACATCCGATGAATCATTATTAACCTATGTAAAGCCCTGGGCAACCAAAAAATGGAAAATGTGGAATGCAAAAAATCCGGCTAATAAATAGCGGCTGAAAAAACATATGATATAGTGACCTTTTAACGTTTAAATGTCAATACGTTAAAAGGTTATTTTTATTAAAAACTAAATAGTTAGTTAAAAAACTAATAAATTAGTTGTAAAACTAAATATTTAGTTATACATTTGTTTCAGACAATTGGAAAATCAGAAACTGATACAAAAAATTTCAACAATGAAAGAACTCACAAAAGCTGAAGACCAGATAATGCAAGTACTGTGGAAGCTTGAAAAAGCTTTCGTAAAAGATATTATCGATGAACTTCCTGAGCCGAAACCCGCCTATAATACTGTTTCAACCATTGTTCGGATTTTGGAAAAAAAGGAGTTTATTGATCATGAAGCTTTTGGTAAAACTTTCAGGTATTACCCGTTAATCAGCAAAAAAGCATATTCAAAGTTTTTTTTGAAAAGTTTTGTGGGGAGTTATTTCAGTAGTTCGTATAAACAAATGGTTTCCTTTTTTACGAAAGAGGAATCGCTTTCAGTTAAAGAGATGGAAGAGATGAAAAAACTGATTGAATCGCAGATTGAATTACGAAAGGAGGAACAAAATGGATAGGGTAATTATTATTTTGTTGGAATCATCAGTGGCACTAATTCTCTTCTATTTAGTATTTGCCATTTGGTTGAAACGCGAAACCAATTTCAGGGAAAACCGTTTTTTTCTTATCGCTTCTGCTGTTATTAGCCTTATAATACCATGGATTAATCTGACATTACCGCTGAAATCATCGGATACCCTTATACTTTATAATGTAATTGATACTATCAATATTACGGCGACTGGTTATGAACAAAAAATTGTGCATCAGTTAAATACAGCGCAATGGTTATTGTTAACCTACGTAACAGGTGTTATTCTGATGTTATTTTGGTTTGTAATTAAAATGTATCGTATAACCCGCATTGATAAAGGCTCGCAAAACGCATTCAGCGATGGATTTTATAAAAATGTAAGATTCATAAATGCTGATGTAGTACCCTTCTCGTTTTTACGTAAAATTTATATAAATCCGGATACTATTTCAAATGATCAACTGGCTGATATTATTGCCCACGAAAGTGTGCATATAAACCAGCAACATACGTATGACAACCTTTTTTATGAATTACTGATTGTCTTTTTCTGGTTTAATCCAATTGTCTACCAATACCGGAAATCGGCTAAGGAAGTTCACGAATTCCTGGCCGATCAAGGGGCAATTCAATCGGGTGTGTCGGGTGTTAAGTATCAAAAACTGTTGTTTGAACAGGCAACAGGCTTAAAATTGGTTCACCTGGCTAACTCATTTAATTATTCATTAATAAAAAGGAGATTAGTTATGTTAACAAAAATAAAATCGTCGAAATTATCCCGCATTCGGGTGCTTTATGTGCTACCTGTTTTATTGGGTGTGTTGCTGGTGTTTGCCTGTAATCAGGGCGAAAATGCTTTTGAAAACTCTGAAAAAAGTGTTGTTATAAATGATTTAACTGTTTATGACAGTGTTGAGGTTATGCCCCAGTTTCCTGGTGGTGTAATGGAATTGAAGAAGTTTATATCCCAGAATGTAAAATATCCTGCAGAAGCTGCAAATGAAGGAATTGAGGGCAAGGTGTTTGTTCAGTTTGTGGTAAATCAGGAAGGCGGTATTGAACAGGTTAAAGTTACGCGAGGTGTTGACCCGGCTTTGGATGCTGAAGCGGTACGGGTAATTTCAAGCCAGCCCAAATGGACACCTGGTGAAAATTCAGGCCACAAAGTTAAGGTCCAGTTTACAATTCCAATAAGTTTTAAATTGGACACGCAAAAGGAACTTGGAGAAAATATGGTATTTTTTAAGGTTGAAAAAATGCCCAAATTTCCGGGTGGTGATGAGGCAATAAAAAAATACATTAATGATCATGTCAAATATCCTGATGCCGCCAAGAAAGCCGGTATAGCCGGAAGGGTATTTGTTCAGTTTGTAGTGGATACAGATGGAAGCGTAATTGACCCTAAAATTATTCGTGGAGTAGATGCTGACCTTAATAATGAAGCATTGCGGGTTATTTCGGGCTTGCCTAAATGGGAACCTGGCTCACAAAGAGGAGTACTTGTAAAGGTGGCGTTCACCGTTCCTATTAATTTTCAATTAAACTAGTGTAGCATAATTCATCGGACGACTAAGCCTATTTTAATCAATTAAATCATCCGATGAATATCTGTTAACTAGAGAACGGACTACTTATCATTCATTCGATAATTTAAAAAGCCCGGTGCCACTGCTGATAAATTTTGCCAGCAAAAGTGCCGGGATTTTTGTATATTTCGCTTTAAACTAATTCTTTACCATGAAAATAAAAGGAATTTTTACATTAGTTATCTTTGTATTACCTTTTCAGATTTGGGCTAACAATAGCTCACATAATCTGATAAAGTTATATAATGAAGGAAAATACCAACAGGCCATAGCTTATGCCGATAGCTGTTTGTTGCAAAATGAAAATGTTTTTGATATCTGGTACTACAAAGGTTTGTCAGAACAGTCGTTGTACCAGTATTCTCAATCTATAGTTTCATTACAACATGCCTCTGCATTAACTACCGACAAAACTTCTGTTCTGTTTTTATTGGGAAATGCCTGGGAAATGTCGGGTAACTCTCAAAAAGCTGTGGAAACATACCAGAATTTACTAAAAACGGATTCGCTTTATATTCCGGCCATTGTAAAGTTAGCAAAGGTGTATAAATCAGAAAAGGATTACCTTCCGGCCATTGATTTGTTTTCCAAATGTGTCAGGCTCGATTCCACCAATGGCCACTTTTATGCGGAACTCGCGTATTGTTGTAATAAGTTCGGGTTTAATGAACCTGTGATTTATTATTATGAAAAAGCGATTGAATTGAATCCTGATGATCTGGAATCGTGTCAGGCCCTGGTTAATGAATTTATTGACCAAAAAAAATATACTGATGCCGGAATTTATGTTGACAGCTTTTTAGTTAAGAATCCTGATAACCTTGCATTTTTAAAGCAAAGGGCTTATATATCTGCTATTGGAGGAAATTATCTGGATGCAGTCAGGGAATTTCAGCGGGTGGTGGATATGGGAGACTCGTCGGCATTTACCTCAAAATACTATGGCCAGAGTTTGTATAATAATGGTCAGTACGATGAGGCTGTGTTTTGGCTTGATCGGTACCTGAAATCGAATCCCGATGATTCCAAAAACCAGTTTATAATGGGAATGGCCTGCCAGAATGCTTATCGATACAAAAAAAGCATAGAGCATTTTGATATCACCTTAAGCCAGCTTTACAATATTCAGCTAATTGTAAAAATATATACTGAAACCGGTAATACACTGGTAAAATACGGCGATTACCTGGGATTTAGAGATTCTACCGGGACACTTGCCCCGGAAAAATATAAACTGGCCATTGAGCAATACCTTAAAGCTGAAGAACTAAATACTGATAATTTTGATATTTACCGATTACTAGGGATTGTTTATGAGGAAAAAATAAAAGATAAAAAGCTGGCTCTTTATTATTATGAAAAATATTATAAACAGCTAGATCCTACAAAAATTCAGGAATATGAATTAATTTGGGTAGAAAGCAAAATAACCAAATTGAAAGAAGATATCCATTTCATGGCAGAGTAGGGGATGTGCTTCGATTTAGAAGAAAAGTAAAATCTGGATTATCCTCCCTTGAGGGCATTGTCGTCAATTTAAGGTTATAACCAAAAGAAAGTGAGCAAAATACATATGCTAGATATAATATGATAGTAAATTTCGTCGCATGCAAATACTGTTTTTTTATTGTAAAATATGTTTTTCCGCGAGCGCTGAAGCTACTCTGCGGAGGCGCTGCGACGATTTTGATTGCGTATCCTATTACCCAGAGCTAACTTCGACTGTTTCGACTAAGCTCAACAAACAGTTCAGTTACCGGCTCTGGGCTGAAATGATACGCCCTTTCAGGGCAACTTTGAGTCTGAGGACTGGTTACCCGAGGCGTTCCGCGTGTCGCCGTAGCTTTAGCGGAGGAGCAGCCATCGGGTTGAAATTATCAGGGCTTTCAGCCCATGGGCTAAAGATTACAATTGAAGCTCCTCGCAGCAAGCTGATGAGGAATCTTCGATTCTTTTATAATTACTTTTTTTGCGTTCGCTTACCCCGCAGCAAGCTGACGGGGAATGCGCTCACAGAATTCGAATTGGCCTGTTATTCTTCTTTCGCCACGGAGTGGCAGCTCAATTCAACCCAAGGCAGCGCCTTGGGGAAATTGTATTATCGATAATAACGCCCTGAAAGGGCAATTCAATTCAACTCAGGGCAGCGCCACGGCAGAGTGGCTTTAGCGCTCACGGT
>JBJKSB010000085.1:0-13775 GCA_046704385.1 Bacteroidales bacterium
CGGTATTCTTTAAACTTAGCTCTACAGGAAGCTTCATCAGGAAACTCTTCCATGAATTTGATAAGATTCATATCAATTTTTTTCCTATAATATAATAAATATTATTCATTCCCGATAGACATATTTAAAAATAAATACAAGTGAGCATAACAAAGTCCTGAAAATTGTCAAAAACTGATCCGGTTAAAAAAGGAATGTAAAGCTTAAATTGGGAAATTGGAATCGATATTATTGTATTAATTACATCATTATCGATTCCATATTCCTAAAAGATAAAAGTTTAAGATTACTGCAATTGAAGCTCCTGGTAGCAAGCTTACGAGAAATCTTCGATCCTTTATTCCTTCAACGTATGCTCTGCTGCCAAAACCAAAAACATAAAATTGGTAGCACCGCCACCCATCACATATTCGGTTTGCTGCCAGAAATAAGGCCAGGTTTTTAGTTCGGCAAAATCAGGCCGGATCATAGCTGTTCCTGAACAAACTCCGCCAGGTATGTACGACCACTCGTCGCGGTTGGCACCATAAGCCACTTCGAGCGATTTAGAACCCACACCCGATGCAAACGATGCAGTATTTTGTCCCGGATGTACGCCAAGTACAAAATTCAAGGCATGCAACATGTAATCAGTCCCAAATATTTCCGGAAAACCTTTATGCAAAAAATATTGCTGTACCCCAAATTCCTGTATTCCCCAACCTGCACCCCAGATATTTGGCCAGTAAGGTACCCCGAAAGGATTTTCCTTTCGCTCCGATTCAATTTGAGCATGAAGTCCCTCGATTGCCTTAGTTACACTGTCCACAAATTCCTTATCATTAACCTGACTGATAATTCGAGCCACCACCGGGCCTTCGCGCCTGATGCGGGAAATAATTTCATCCTTGTTGGAAACTATATAATCCATATATTTTTTGTCCCCGGTAGTTGTATAAAGTTCAACCGCTACCTCGGTCTTATTCACTTTTGGGTTATCCTCATACTTATTCCATAAGGCTTCGGCTATTGTCAAACATTTTGCCGATAATTCCGGACGATAATCTTTAAGTACCCTTGAAGCTATTGCCAGCGATGCCGATACTCCTGTTTCACGCCATGGATTATCTTCAGTAAAAACCCATCGGTCATCGTCAATTCCTGATGCAGTTCCGGTTTTTTCACTATTAAGAAACTTTGGATTATAAATCAAACCATCGGTCATGGAAGCCGCATCACCCAATAATACATATTGTCGTAAGTCCTGGCAAATTATTCCGCGGTAAAGCCTGCCCAGCGATTCATAACCTCCAACAATAGATAAAACTCCATGTTCCACCTGCTCAAGTGCATCCGAAACACCATCGGGTCGATGCAATTCCACCAGGTGATCTTTTTGATCAACCATGGTTTGATCGTAATTCAGACCAAACTCTTCGATAGCCAGAGCCAGCATTTTAACTGTTCCGGCCTGTGATTCCACTCGTAGATCGTAATCGCCTGCATCGTGCCAACCACCCTGGTTAATTCCCGGTACATGTTCGCCCGGTTTATATTTTGTCAGGGTTGATGGACCCTGCCTATAACCGTCAAAATGATTATAATTTATGGGAGCCATTAATGCATCGTCCATGTGACACCGGTCGTGCCAAACTTTATACCGATCATTGATACGCATATGGCACATTTGAACAGGCAGAAAATATTCAAGCGTGGGTTGCCATATATTCTGGTCGTAAACATTATCCTTTATTTCAAAAGCATGTGATTTTAAGTTGCCGTATTTTATAATATAAATTCCGGGCTGTGTCACATCACTAAAATCAAACTGTAAATATTTGTAACGTAAAAATGTACCCCAAACCGATCCGTCGTGTTTCTTCACTTCCGTTTCCGATCCATCGGCTTTTATACGAACCAGCGATAATTTTTGAATTTTTGGGTCGTACTGATCCAACTCCACATCTGCCAGCTTTTGTTGGTTGGGATGATAACCCACCTGCGAAACTTCAATTACCGGAGTATCTACCCAATTATCAATAACATTGGGCGTAATGGTCCATTCAATGGCATGCCTTTCAGCACCTTTGGCCACTAACGAACGCACTACAAACCATCCGTTATTATACAAACCCCGCCCGTCAATAAGTTGAAGCTGGCCGGTAGCTGATTCAAAAGCAATGCGCCTTTTCGGATCATCAGGTGCAATAACCAGTTTATTACCTGTTGCCATTGGCGTTACCTGAATCTCCTTTTCATTATCGTAATAAACCGGGTCGTTTGCCTGGCGTGGAAAAATACCCGACTTATCATCCATAAAATAACGTTGTCCGAATAGCGGGGCCGGAAATAGCTCCATATTAAAGCCCACTTTTCCAATAAATTCATCAGGAATAGACCGATCCAGATCGACCGATATTTTTATGGCTTTGCCTTCGGTAGTTACACTTACCGTATAATTAAAATAAAGGTCAGGATAATCGATGGGGTTGAATCCCTGACGGTTCCGGCTGGAATCAGGAAACGACAACGAGGCTGAAATTGTATTGTTCAGCGTATCTACTACTCTGGAATTAAGTTTAGGGATAGGCTGCCATTGTCCCGGTGTAGCATCAAGCCTTAAATCACCGTTGGTGGCCACTCTGTCGCCATGCTGAATAATTCCCACACCGCCCTGATGTCCGTCAGGATAATAATCCTGGAAAACCATCACATTCAGCCCTTGTGTTTCAAAATATCCCTTTTTATTAATTTTTAAATCAGGATTAACTGTGTTTTGGGTGCAGGATGTTATCAAAAGTATTATTACTGTTCCTATTACAGAAACTGTTTTGATTAAATATTTTCGCGAGTTCATATGAATTACCATTTATTATAAGCTAATTGACTTTTACTAAGGTAGACAATTAAATCAGAGGGAATTCTTTTCCCGATTATTTTTTAACATTTGAGAAATTTTAAGAGATTCAAACAGCTATTATTTGATTATAATCATTTATCCCGATACGCTTCGCTATCGGGATTCGTTCGACTTACATAGTTCAGTTCGCTCCGCTCCTTAAATTTGAGTCTCTCGAATAAAAGTGCTAATTTAATGATCGAAAACCTAATCAAAATATACAATGATCAGTAAAGTAAGTATTTACCAAATGGTGGCCGAAATGATATGTTCAGCCACTTTGGGGCGTGCAGCCACCAAACCCGCGCAAAAGGAAAAGCAGCCAAATTTTATAATTATTCTATGCGATGATATGGGATATGGCGACTTAAGCTGCTATGGCAATCCGGTAATCAAAACTCCCAATATTGACCGTATGGCTTGTGAAGGCCAAAAATGGACTAATTTTTATTCGGCGGCAGCAGTTAGTACTCCAAGCAGGGCTGGTTTAATAACCGGCAGATATCCTATTCGGTCAGGAATGATTGGTCATAAACGTGGAGTTTTATTTCCTGATTCAGAGGGAGGATTACCGGATAACGAGACCACCATTGCTGAATTATTAAAACAGCAGGGTTATATAACCGGAACTATTGGAAAATGGCATCTGGGCAACATTCCGGAATACTCGCCGCTAAAAAACGGATTTGACTATAGCTATTCGCTACCCTACAGTAACGATATGCAATTGGCCGAAGGTTATGATTATTACAAAACTGCCATGAATCCGGTACCCGGAGTATTTAATGTGCCCCTTTATCAAAACGACAGCCTGATTGAACAACCGGTAGACCAAAATACCCTGACAAAAAGATATACTGAACATGCCGTAACTTTTATTGAAGAACATAAGGATCAACACTTTTTTCTTTACCTGGCACAATCGATGCCACATGTTCCCCTGCACCGGTCGGAAAAGTTTAATGACATAAGCATGGGCGGTATTTATGGCGATGTAATTGAAGAAATTGACTGGAGTGTGGGAGAAATTTTAAATACGTTGAAAAGTCTTGATCTGGATGAAAACACCCTGGTTGTTTTAACTTCTGATAATGGTCCCTGGGCATGGTTTAAAACCCATGGAGGTTCTGCCGGACCGTTACGAGGCTCAAAAGATTATTCGTATGAAGGTGGTAACCGGGTTCCGGCTATATTTTGGATGCCGGGAACTGTATCTCCAGGTATAATTACCGGCATGGGTGCTTCACTGGATTTTTTGCCAACTTTTTGCCATTTATCCGGAACAAAGATTCCTTCCGATATTTTGATTGATGGAGTAGATATTAGCAATACGCTGGAAAATGAAGAATCAAGCCAACGGGAAAGCATGTTCTATTATAAAAGAAGCAAGCTGGTAGCATGCCGCTATAAGTATTATAAGTATCATTTTTTTGATCCTTACGATGTTGAAAAACCCGTTAGCGAATTGTACAACATTGCCACCGATATTAGTGAGAAATACAATATTGCGGATGATCATCCTGAAATTGTTGAGCAGATAATGAAACTGGTTGATGCTCATCAAAAATCGATAATTCCGGTTACCGACCAGTTAAAGTAGACTATAAATAACAATTACTAACTTAAGTTCGATGTAATAACCATATAGTTATTATGAAAATAAATAGACCCGGCTTTAGGCCGATCAAATCATCGATCAACAAATTATTGATTTTCTATTTGTTAGTATATTTTTATTAAGTAATCACGATAATTAGCATTTCAAAACATAAAACAAACAGGCACTCGTTTTCTCAAGTGCCTGTTGTATCTAAAAAACAGCTTATGAAGAAAATTTACCTATTTGAATAAATTATTTTCCTAACCTCAACTTTATTTCCAACAAATATTTTAGCCATGAAAAGTCCCTTTGTCAGATTATAATTATGCAAATTTAATTCGACCATTTTTGTCATATTCGGAATATCTTGCACAAAAACCAGTTTCCCACCAAAATCATAAAACTCCACCTTCGAGATATTTTCATCACTTGATAATATCAGCTTATTCCGGGTTGGATTCGGGTAAATTTTAACCCTGTCACAATCTTTTTTATCCACAATATCAGTTGGCCAAACTGTAATGGTTACTGTATCAGGCTGACTTTCGGAAACACCATCGCTAACCACAAGCTTGGCAACAAATTTTCCAATTCCATCGAGAGGCAATATAGCTTCAGGTTGATCGATATTTAATAAATTACCCCGACTTTCTGCCGGCCATGTCAGCAACTCCCATTTATAAGTCAGGGCATCGCCGTCAGTGTCGTAACTTTTTGAACCATCAATGTAAAAGTAATTTTTGCTGTCATCAATTATCGTATCGTTACCTGCAACTGCAACCGGTGGATTCGAAACTGTGACATGAATTACATCAGGCTCACTGTTATGAAATCCATCATTTACCACCAGGCTAATGGAATAACTCCCTGAAACGTCAGGAGTAATAATGGTATTTTCGGCGGTTACATTTTCAATTTCAGCCTTACTAGTTGCCGGCTTTTCGTCAATATTCCACAGGTATGTCAGGGTAGTATTCGAAACCTGGCTAAAACTCTTTGCACCCGATAATTTTAACGTAATTCCCGGAGGCATAATGGTATCGTTACCTGCTATAGAAATGGGATAGATATAGTCGGATTGGAATTTTATTTTAAAGGCCAAACCCTTTGAAAAATCAGGCATCGCTATTTTATTGGTCATTTTTATAAGAGGTATGCTGTCAACTACCATAGTCTGTCCATCAGATGGTAAATACCAGGTTATTTTGTAATTAGAATAAGGCAAATCCTTAAGTATTAAAGTAGCTCCTGAAATATCATTCCCATTAAGCTCATCATAAAGAAATCCGTAAAAATCAGTTCCGTTGGTCAGACCCATCGTTTTAAAAGTTTTTGTAGCATGTTGCACCTCAAAATCAAAATTTTGCAGATTAGTGGATCTGCCAAAATCTTCATCCTGAATATATTCACCCGGCATTTTATATAAATTGGCCCAGGCAGTATCTTCATAATGTTCCCAAACCCACATATAGTGCGGAACCTGTGTCATAATGCTATTCCAGATGGAATTGCGTTGCATATCCATGGGGACATCGGCATCGACATTGGTTCCAAATTCACCATTTATTATGGAGAGATTTTTTAAATCATTCCGGAATTGAAAATCGAGATCGGTTTGCTGATCCAGTAATGTATTAGAATACAAATGGTACTGAATATTATCCATCGCAGCAATAGTATCAAAACTGGCCAGTTGATTGTGTTCAGCACTGGTGGTCATAATATGATTGAAAGGATCAATACTTTGAACATACCGGCTCATTTCGCTGTGCCACTTGACAACTGCCGGAAACCATTGAGATGTCTGGCTGTTATGAATTCCTGTAAACTGAACTTCATTAAAAAACTCCCAGGCAAAAAGGTTTTTTGAATACCCCCAGCGGGCAACAATATACCTCAACAATTTCTTGGTCTGAGCCTTACAGGCATCATTATAAAAATACTCCTCGGCACGGTCTACATAGCCTCCGTTAACCGTATTATATGGATTGTCAGCCCACATGGCATCCACATTTTCCGAGAACATACCGTGCTGGAAAATTACCAGCTGCATATACATGTTGGTTGCTTCGTTCAGGTTTATCAGTGAGTCTGTCATAGCAGCCGCCATTTGACTGTACCTGCCCAACCCATTGTAGAAACCTGTTTTTTTCCACTCCAGTGCCTGTTGGGCAAAAGGTGTCTGCCAATAGCGATAAATGTTAGCTTTGCCAGCAGAAAGATTCTTAATAATTTTAGTATAAGTATCGGTATAATTCCATCCAATATTTATACCCATCGGAAAAAATGGCTCACCTGTTTCGTGCCGGTAATACTGATGATTATTCTTATCGCACCGGATAATCCCTTCGGTATCAGACGAACCAATATGAATTGATAGGGTATCCGAATTATACACGCCCTCAGCATCAGTTACACGAATAAATACTTTATGATCACCCGGCTGTGGCGATGAAAAGCGTAACATCCATCCCTGGTAGCTGGAATCAATAGTCCAGTTAGTTCCGATAAGATGGCTTTTTATGAAATAAAAACAAGGTACCACCATGTTGCTTCCGTCAGGTAAATCAACGGTTGCATCAATAGTCACTTCATCAGGATCGTATACATTATTGTAATTTTTATCTAATTGAAATAGCAGTTCCACTTTATCATTTACGGTTAAATTTTTAGTCACCATATACAGATCACTTATGTTTTGATTCGTATCAAAAACAAAAATCAGGGTGGAATCGGCTGCAATTTTTCCATCATTATCGGTTAAGGTGAGTTTTACACTGGCATTCTGAGCCTGGGTAAAAGTATGTGAACATGTAATACCTGTTGCTGTACTCCCATCTCCAAAATCCCATGTATAACTTGTAATGGTACCATCATAATCAAATGAAGCTGTGGCATCAAAATTTATGGTATCGCCTACCTGAACTTTGGTTTTTGAAGCAGAAAACAGCACTTTGGGTCTTCCGTCACCCATTTCCGGGTTACTTAGCTCCACATCATCAAAATACACATCTGCCGTATCTTCATTATTGACACAGGCAGCCAGTTGCAACATGGTAAATTCCATGCCCATGGCATCGGTTAAATCCATAGTACATTCTACCCAGGTGTCGGGAGTGGGCATAAATTCATAAGTGGGAGCCCAATGCTCAATTAAAACCGTATCACCATTCCAGAATTTTGCATAAATACGACCTTCAGTGCTGGCATGGATTTTAAACGTTAAGGTATTATTATAACCTACCTGCACCTTGTGATCGAAATTAATAGAAACATAATGCCAGTCGCCTGCAATTTTATTGTAATATCCCACTTTATCACTGGTATTAATGCCTGACTTATCAGGATTATCAACTACAGCGGTTGCTCCTTCGGCAGTAAAAGCCGGAGAGGTTTCAGCGGTTTCAAAATCGGTCAGCACCTGGCTTTTTCCAAGAAAAGGTAAAATAGTTATCGATACAAATAATAATAATTTTCTCATTAGTTAAGTTTTTTGTTGATGGATAGATAATTAATCCTGGTACCCATTAATAAATTTACAGAAATAAAATTATGGAGATATTCATTGTTAGAGTTTAAATTTTGTATCAAATACTATTACCAATGATTCATAGGAGAGATAAAATCCTTAACTTTTAGGGGCAAATTATTTATTGTTCTTTTGTCTACCGCACAAAAGAACCAAAAACCAATCATGGCTAACAAATCCAAACTTGTTCTTGTCGCGCAAGGCCCACGCTAACAATGGCTAAACAACTTGCATTTCGCATTCAAATTAATAATACCTAAGATTTCCATCATAAAAATAGTTTATACAAAAAGCCCGGGATACTGCCCGGGCTTATAATATGCAATCGTACAATTAATGCCTTAATTTATCGAAATACCCTGCTTTAATTCAATTTTGTTGGAGGCTCCGCCAACCAGTAATTCAAATTCACCGGGTTCAACTTTCCAATCTTTTGTATTTACATCCCAAAAGGCAAAATCGTTCTTTTCCAAAACCAGTTCTACTGTTTTTGTTTCGCCGGGTTGCAGCATAACTTTATCAAAAGCTTTAAGCTCTTTAGCAGGACGAACTACACTGCATTCTTTATCAGACACATAAAGCTGAGCCACTTCAGCACCAGCCACTGAACCTGTATTTTTAAGCTGGAATTTCACTACAACTGAAAAATCATTGATGTCGCCAACCCGTTGAGCCGAAATATCAGAATATTTAAAAGTTGTATATGATAATCCATATCCAAAATGGTAAAGCGGTTCAATATTTTTATTTTCATACCAGCGGTAACCTACCATCACACCTTCACTATATTTGATATCGTAAACCGGTAATTTCATATTCAAATCGTCAGTCCAACCTGTGTAAAGACTTTCCCCCTGAGGTATGTAACCGTAACCAGGTGAATCTTCAAACTTCTTTTCGATGGTAACAGGCAGTTTTCCTGACGGATTTACTTTACCCGATAACACTTCAGCTAACGCCGTATACCCCAACTGTCCGGGATACCAATCGTATACAATGGCAGCCACCTTATCATTCCAGGCTGTCATATTACGGCCTGCACCACTGTTCACCACAACAATCACGCTTTTGTTCAAGCCGGCATATTTAAGTACTTTTTGATTTACCTCATCAGGAAAGTCAAAAGGACTGTCCCAACCTTCGCTATCAAGTGTTCCAATACTCAGAACCACAACACCGGCATTTTGAATATCCTCATCAGAAGGTTCGGATTTAAATTTCAATTTATCACCAAACTCAGCCTGCATAGCAGCTAACATCGTCACCTGATTAAAACCTTTCACTGCTGCTGATCCACCACCACCGGGAATTTCCTCAACAAACCTTCCTGTCAGCAGAATATTGGTGTTATCCGAAGCTAACGGAAGAATATTATTTTCGTTTTTCAGCAATACAACGGCTTCGCGTGCTGTTTGCAAAGCCACTTGCTCATGTTTCGGATAATTATCTAAAAAGGAAGTATCCTTTACAGGTCGTTTATCGAGACCCATCGCGATGCTTGTAGCAATAATATGACGAGCCATACGGTCAATATCTGATTCCTGGATTTTACCTTCTTCCAACAAACGTTTTGCATTTGAACGCACATAAACATCACCCATTTCTTCCAGGTTTTTCCAGCCAGGAACTCCTTCACCCGGCATTTCCAGGTCAAGCCCCGATTTCATGGTCTTTTCAGGATCCCAGGTTGACCACCAATCGGACATTACCAGCCATTTGAAGCCTAAATCGTTGCGTAATAAATCAGTAACAACAAACTTACTTTGAGCGGCATATTCACCGTTTACCTTATTGTACGAAGTCATAACTGCCATAGCCCCGGCATCAACACCCGCCTTAAAAGCCGGTAGGTAAATTTCGTGTAAGGTTCTGAGATCAACAACCGAATTTGAATTGCGACGATGATAATCGGTGTTATTGGTTACAAAATGCTTTAAAGTTGTAATGGTTCCTGTACTTTGCATTCCCACCACATAATTTTCAATCATCCGGGCAGCCAGGTAGGGATCTTCGCCAAAATATTCAAAATCGCGCCCGTTCTGCGATATCCGGTAGATATTCATCCCAGGCCCTAACAATACGGCAATATCACCCACGCGACATTCCTCGCCGATACTTTTAGCATAATCTTTTGCCAGTTTTGGGTTCCATGTAGAAGATAATGCAATAGGACAGGGAAAAGAAACAGATTTTTTCAATTGCCCCGATAATTCTTCACGGATATGAACTCCCTGGGTTGCATCCGACAAATACAACCGTGGAATATTAAATTTTTCGAGGCCTTTAACAAAAAAAGAATTATGGCCTCCTAACATCTCAATTTTTTCGTCTGTGGTTAATTGAGCCAGAATACTATTGGCTTTTGCAATTGCAGCCTCGTAAGGCACTGGAGGCTCAAAATGAGGTTTGGTTTTTCTTACCATTTCCTGTTTTTTACATGAAGTTAATATAAGCCCTATTAACAAAGTTAATTGTAAGGCTGTTCTCAGTATAGTTCTCATTAGTTTGGTTTTATTTATTATTCACTAAGTTCAATAGTTTTGCTTACCACCTGAGTGGTTTGAGCATCATAACCTTTTTGATAGGGTTGCTTGCCTCCTATGGAAATTTCAAACATACCCGGCTCGTTAAAAGCACAGCCTTCGTCACTGAAAACAGTCAGCATATCTGAAGTAACCGTAAATGAAACTGTTTTCGTTTCACCGGGTTTCAGACTGATCCTGCTTATTCCCTTTAAGGCTACCCGGGGAACAGGAACCGAAGCTTCCATATCTTTTATATAAAGCTGAACTACTTCGTCGCCGGCCATTTTACCATCGTTGGTTACCTGCACACTTACATCAAAAGGCCCTTTAAAACTGGCGCTTTCAGGAACATCTAAATGTGAATAGGTAAAATGCGTATAGCTTAAACCGTATCCAAAACCATACAGCGGATCTCCTTCAAAAAACCGGTAAGTATGACCTTTCATGTCATAATCCTCAAAATCAGGCAACTGATCAACCGATTTGTAAAAGGTAACCGGTAAACGACCAGCAGGGTTGTAATCGCCAAATAAAATATCTGCAATAGCTGTACCGGCTGCCTGGCCACCATACCAGCTTTCCAGTATTGCAGGAATATTCTCCGATTCCCAGTTGATAGCCACAGCACTTCCATTTAACAACACTAAAACCATAGGCTTACCAACGGCCTTGATTTTTTTCATTAAATCAAGTTGAGCTGCAGGTAAACTCAATTTCATACGGTCACCGCCGGAAAATCCATCAATCTTTACACTCATTTCCTCACCCTCTAACCGGGGTGACAATCCCATAGTCAATATTACCACATCAGCTTTCCTTGCAGCTTCAAGGGCTTGTTTTTCCAAATGAGCGGCGGAACGGCTCCAAATAAATTTCATCATGGCAGCGCGCTGTATGTTTTCGTACTCAATCCTGATTTTATACATTGTACCTTTCTCCAGGTGCTTTTCTTTTGTGGTAATTACATTATGATGAACATTTTGAAAATCAACCCACAGCTCATCGTCGATCCAGATTTTGAATACATCAAAACCGTCGCCTCCGATATTATAGTCGCCGGTTTCTTCAGGCACCAGGTAGCCGGTCCAGCGAACTCCAAAGTTATCTTTTGGCAACAAGGTATCTGGTGCATTTTGTTCCCAATTAAAATCCACCACTGTATCTATCCTTGACAGAACCGGTTCGCCTGAAAAATCAGTATTGTCAAAATACTCCGCATTTAAACCCTGTTGGGTTTTGTCAGCATCTACATAAAGAAATTCACCGGGAATTGTAGTTACAGTAGGCATGCCATTAGCAACATCGCAGCCCTGAGCATAAATCACCTCCGTGTGGCCTCCCACTTTATCAATAATTCCCTGTAAAGGTGTTATTGCCTTTTCAGGGAAACCATTATAATTGCCCAGCAACACTTCGTCATCATTGGCATTGGGCCCAATAACTGCAATGGTTTTCAGGTTCTTCGACAAAGGCAGTATATTTCCCTCGTTTTTTAATAAAACCATCGACTTTTGAGCGGTAATCAAAGCCTCTTTTTTATGGGCATCGCTATTCAAATCAGAATAGGGAATTTGGGCATAAGGAACCCTGTCATCGGGATCGAACATTCCCAACTTAAATCGGGCTGTAAATAATCTTTTTACCGATTCATTAATTAATGCCGAATCAACCAAACCTGAATCAACTGCCTGAATCAACGATGGATAAACGCTTCCGCAATTCAGGTCAGTTCCTGATTTTATGGCCATGGCAGCCGATTCTTCCGCCGTGGCTGTTACCTTATGATTCATATAGAAATCAGTAAGTGCCCAACAGTCGGAAACCACATAACCTTTAAAACCCCAATCATTGCGTAATACTTCATTCAATAAGTAACCGTTTCCACAGCAGGGTTCTCCATCGAAACTGTTATAGGCACACATAACAGACTGAACATTAGCCTCTTCAACCGATTTTTTAAAATGAGGAGCATAGGATTCAAAAAAATCGCGGCGACCAATACGCGCATCAAAGACATGGCGACTCGATTCCGGCCCACTGTGTACCACAAAATGTTTGGCTGTGGCAACCACTTTCAGATAATGAGGATCGTCACCCTGCAAACCCTTAATGAATGAAACGGCCAGTTCTCCGGTAAGGAAAGGATCTTCACCGTAAGTTTCCATACCACGTCCCCAACGGGGATCGCGAAACAGGTTGATATTCGGAGTCCAGAAAGTTAGTCCCTGGTAAATTCCACGGTTACCATTGCGAACGGCTTCCTCATATTTTGCACGGGCTTCATCCGATATTATAACGGCTACTTTATGCATTTGGGCTGTATCAAACATTGCTGCCATTCCTATGGCCTGGGGAAAAACGGTAGCTAATCCTGATCGGGCTACGCCATGCAAACATTCGTTCCACCAGTTATATTCAGGAATTCCCAGTCGTTCGATAGCCGGAGCATCGTATACCATCTGGGATGCCTTTTCAGCAAGCGTCATCCGCGAAAGCAAATCATTAACCCTTTCCTCGGTGGGTAAATCCGGGTTTTGATATGGAAATTGATATCCTGAATTACAACCTGCCAGGTTTATAAAAATCATAAATACTGTCAGTTTAAAAAGGTCTTGAATACTTAGTGTCGTTTTTTTCATAGTCAGGTTTAATGTTTCACAAAATTGAATTTCGAATTTTTTGATTATATAATTTTTGTGCTAAAAAATTTAAGCTAAAACCTAAAAATAAAAAAAATATTAGTGCAATTTGAATTGAGTAAAAAAAAGGGGTTGAATTAAAGGGTTTTAAGTTTATTAAATCATAATAGCTAAACCAAAGCTTTTTTGCGGATAAATTTTTCGGCTTTTTTTATCCATCCCCAACCTTTATAAACTAATCTTTACATATCTCTAATATTAGGCTGCCTGCTATTAGCCAAAATTTCAGACTGTTATACCAGATAATCGGGATGTTAATGTTTCTCTAAAATTCAATTGTTTGACTCCTTCGGAGTCACATATTTATAGAAATCATAATTTCTATAGACCTACGACCCCAGCCGGGGTCGGATATAAGAAGGGGTTATAAATAAAATTGAATAAAATGTAGTTTATAAAGGAAGGAGCCGGCCGATACTAATATTAAACTATTTCCTAAGTTGAGATACCATGTTTTTCAGATAGTAATATCCGATTCCACCTTTTAAAGGGTTTGGGAGGATAATATACAATACCTAAAAGTCCCTCTATTCCTTTGGTTCTT
>JBJKSB010000086.1:0-24817 GCA_046704385.1 Bacteroidales bacterium
CTCTTCGGTTAGCATCGACTTGCTTTTAACAACCTTTTTAGCATCAACCGATTTCAGAATATCCAATACAATCTGATTATGCTCAGTTGCATTTTTAGCCCAATGTACTTTTACGTTATTTTTGATAGCATTTTGTTCAAACTCTTCTAAATATTTATCCAGGTTTGATAAGGTGTGCAATTTAATATTAGAAGCTAATTCCCTTAATTGCTCCCAGTTATCCACACTTTGAGCTGCTTTGTCCCTTTTGGTCCGAACCAGCCATAATGCTTTATCGTGCCAGTTGGTGCGCGATTCATTTTCGATAAATGTTTTGGCTTTTTTTGCGTGGTTCATAAGCTTAAAACATTATTGTTTTGAATTTAAAATTTCAGCTATGTGCATAAACCTGATATTATATTTACGCTGTTTTACAATTCCCTCCATATGCATTAAACAACTCATGTCTTCCCCGGTAATAACCTCAGCTCCACCGCTTAAATGGTCATCAATCCGGTCTTTTCCCATCTTTATCGAAATGGCAGGTTCTTTTACTGCAAAAGTACCCCCGAATCCGCAACATTCGTCTTTTCTTTTAAGCTCGATCAATTCCAGTCCTTTAACCATATGCAGCAACTGCTCATATTTTGAATACTCAGTGCCAACCAATTCCGATGATTTTCCCAGCTTTAACATACGGTGGCCATGGCAACTTTTATGCAAGCCAACCTTATACGGAAAATAAGCATCCAGTGCGTCAATTTTCATAACATCTAAAAGAAATTCCGAAATATCAAGTGTATTTTGCCTTACATGCTTCACTTCAGGAGTCTGATCAATTATATCATAATGGTTTCTCACATGATTTGTACAGCTACCTGACGGAGATACAACATAGTCGTAACCAGAAAAATTCTTTACAAAATTCAGATAGGTCTTTTTTGCATCCATTTCATTACCTGAATTTGCCATAGGCTGTCCACAACAGGTTTGATTCAGCGGATATACTACTTCAACATTCATCTTTTTAAGCAACTCCAAAGTAGCAATACCTGCTTTAGGGAAAAACTGATCAATATAACAGGGTATAAATAAACCAACCTTCATATTCATTACTTTATAAATACTTCTTTCTTAGTTCCTCTACCTGCTCATCATTAATTGGGATTAGTTTTCCTAAAGGTGCAGTCATAACAAGAGATTTAGCACTAAATTCAGCTACTTCCAGTCTGTCGAACGTTTGAAGTAGTTTATCACCGGTTACCAGGAATGAATCATTCTCAATTAATACAGCAGGAGTATTTTTACTTACCAATTTTGGAATGGTATCATCACCTTTAAAATGGGAACCAAATGGAATAACAGGCACGTCCTGTAAAAAAATCCAGCTTTCAGGAATGGTACGCACATCAAACTTTTTGTTCGTTGTTCCAAAAGCCATCAGGTTTGGAGGCTGAGTCAGTATAATTGAATTAATATCAGGATGTTCCTCATAAATTCTCTTATGAAGATAAAAGGAACGGCTTGGCGTTTTTCCAGCTTCCGCTTTCCCATCCTTTATTTGCACTATATCTTCCGGGGTAATATCCCACCTGGGTACATCAGGAGGTGTAATTAAAAAATCATTGTCTTTCCAACGCACCGAAACGGTACCATAAGTGCTAATCATTAGCCCCTGGTCACACGCCCTCCGCACAATATCGCATATTTTTTTTCGTATGGCACGTTCTTCCGACGGATAGGATACCTCATTGTTTCTTGCTATATAATGCGGAATTTGTTCTTCAAAAAGCTCGATTTTATCATCAGTTAAATAGTTAGGCTCGCCAATGGCCTTTGCATTTATAATTGTCCGGGCACAAAATTCCAGGGTTTCAAACCGTTCGTACGTATCCATCAGGTCTTTACCCGCCACAACCGTACCATGATTTTCCATAATAATGGCCATGTTTTTTCCCGAAATAAATTCTTTGGAAATCTTTTTTCCAAGATCGTCACTACCAGGTATTGCATATGAAGCATAGCCTATTGGACCACAAATTTTCCTGGCCTGTGGAATAATATTCGTATCAGGTATTTCCCTGACAATACTAAAAGATACCAATGCCGGTGGGTGGGCATGAATAATTGCATTAATATCGGTACGAACCTCATAAATAGCCTTATGAAAAGGAAATTCCGATGAGGGTTTATTGGGTCCAATTATACTGCCATCCGGCTTGACGCATATAATATCTTTTTCTGTAAGCGATCCCTTATCAATAGCTGAAGGAGTGACCCAAATATCGCCATTTTCATCCAGTATCGATATATTTCCTCCGGAAGTAGTAGTCATCCCACCTTTATAAATCCGACTGATTATCTTAACAATTTGCTCCCTGGGATGCATCAATTTTACATCTATCTGCTTCATAAAAAGACTTTATAAGATTTAATATTTTAATTTCATAAAAATAAGAAAACCCATTGGTTTTGTTGTTCAACGGATTTTCTTATTTTAAAAAATTACAGAAATTTTAAAGCATGTCATCTTATAGGTGTAGCTTCATTTCAACATAACCATAAAAATAATCATCATCCCAAGCGGTTTTGGATTCTATTTTAATTATTTCTGAAAAATCTCAGGATACTTTCTGATAAAATATGTCGGAGTACAACTCCAGGCATGGCAATAACTATTTACCGGGTAAAAATGATAGGGTGTTAGAAAATCGTTATCTGGATCATATACTTCCCAGAATGTATCTGCTCCCTTGTCAACCATTCCTCCCCAATATAACACTAATAATTGTTTTGCTGTTTCATACATTTTTGCATTTACTAAAGCCTGAATATAATAATGATACATATAAGGTCCACCAGGGAAAAGCGCTTCCGTATTTTTTGCCACCTCAACCAAGGCTTTCTGGCTTTGTTTTTCAGAAAGTACACCAGCCATAATCATCCAGATTTGCGAGGCATAGGAAATTTGTCTGTCTTTACCGCTTTCAAACAATCCTGTCTTTTTATTATAAAGATTCTTTAAGGCTGCCTGTTTCATGGTTTTCACCTTTGCTGGAATATAAGAAACTTCATTTTCTTTCTTCAACAATTGAGCTAATTCCCAGGTTTGTTTTAGTACAAAAATCATTAAACCCTGTATGGAAGCTTCCTTATCTAATCCATCTTTCCAGTCAAAAAACAGCCACCATTTGCTGGCAGCCTCATAATCCACCATGCCATCATCCTTAACGTAATTTTTAATGATATTTAGCTGGTTAAGAGCCACGGGCCATAAGTCTTTAGCCGTTTCAAAATCGTTGGTAGCTTTCAGATATTCTAATAAAGCCGCATTGTATAGCAATGAATAATCCATTAATCGCTGACCGGCTTGTGCATGGGGTTTTGGAGTTTCAAAAACAGTGCCCAGCACGATACCTTCATTATCGCTTAACCCAGCTAAAAGATATAAGCAGCGTTTGGTCAACTGGTAATTTTCAAATGTGTAAATATTCGCCTGCGATTCCAGGTACATGTCCCCCACCCATAATCTCCGGTCACGTTTGGGACCGTCTTCATAAACAGTCTGCATGCATTCCTTAAGCGTTTTTTGTCCTATTTTGTCAATTTGCCTGATCTTATCAGGTACATTTTCAGCCAGTGCAGCAGGCATTTTGGTGACAGAAGTGGTTGAAGCAAAACTCATATCTGCTATTTTAAAATCAAAAAATTGTGAGGCTCCCAACAAATCAATTTTAAGATAGCGGAATGACACGCGCCTGTCGAGGGTTACTTTTGAAGGTATACTCATAACTGTCACCGTTTCGTCCTGCAGCCAGGCTCTCGACAAATCACCCGGATACGGGTCAAACGGAACAACCATCTCAGCCGGCACTTCACCAAAAGTTAATTTAAACCGGGTGGGGCCATCCGATGTTCCCCAAATGGTTTCCAAGGCCATGGTAAAATGTCCCGTGTAATGGTCGCCAAAATCAATTATGACACTTTTTGTTTGCCTGAACGATTTTTGATAAATCGAATCAACACTACTGATAGCAATAGCCTTCCATCCCTGAAAAGCATTACTGTCTTTTACAATTTCTACAATGGATACCGGCTTTATGGTTTTTTCAACCAGTGGTGGCTTATTTTCCTCGGCTTTTTTAAGCCAGTTTTCCCTGTGATAATTTAATTCCTGCGCTTGGCTAATGCCTGTGCCAAAAATTATTAGAACAACCACAAAATATTTTAATAGTGTATTCATATGTTTATACTTAATTTGTTTTATAGATCATTTTTTTTATCCGGAACAGGTAAAATACGGTTTACTTTTTTAGTTATAATTTCCTTAGGAACCTGTACTTTTATTTCTTTTATAATATTAGCTGATGAAGCGGCTATTTTTAATACATACTCGCCTGGTTCAGTTACCCAAACCAACCGTTTTGCATCAAACGATGCCAAATCGTCAGCTTTCACAATCATTTTAATTTGCTGAAACTCTCCTGGTTTCAACAATTTGGTTTTTGCAAAGTCAATCAACTCTATGTCTGGTTTTTCCATGGTTTTACCTGGAGCATGTATATACAACTGAGCAATTTCATTTCCCGCTAATTTACCGACATTTTTAACCACAAACGAAAGTATTAAGCTATCAGTCAGAATATTATTATTTACTTTAGCTTTTTCATACGTGAATGTCGTATACGATAAGCCGAAGCCAAATTCAAAAGACGGCACTACTTTAAAAGTAGTGTTATATTTATATCCTACATAAATCCCTTCCTTATATTTTACAATTGAAGGATTGCCATCTGATAAAGGAAAGTTTTTTGACGAAGCAACATCCCCGTAATTAACCGGATAAGTTGAAGTAAGTTTCCCTGATGGGTTTATTTTACCGGTTAACACATCAGCAATGGCATTCCCGGCTTCCTGCCCGGGCAAATGAACTAACAAAATGGCATCAACAAACTTTTTCCAACTAGCCGATTCAATTACACCACCACTATTGATCAAAATAATCACTTTTTTATTATGCTGATGAAAAACTCCAGATACATTTTTAATCAACTCCTGCTCATTGTTAGTCAAATAAAAATCATTCATTAATTGACGGTCGGTTCCTTCACCGGATATCCTTCGTAGCGTTACAACCGCAATATCTGATTCCATGGCTGCGGCTTCAATTAATTCTTTTGGAACCTTGTATTCCTCAATTCCTGGAATAAACCAGAAATTTTCAGCCGGAAGCTTAGACTTTACTTCATTTATATAACCGGTATATACAGTAGCAAGTGTATCACATATTGCTATATGCTGCAATATTAATCCTTTGGTTAATTCCACTTTATAAGCCCTGTTCACGTAACCACTTCCTGAACCACCAATTATTAAATCATAACTTCCTGTACCAAATAATGCCACCTTACTTTTCGATTTTAATGGAAGAGCGCCCCCATCATTTTTAAGCAAAACCATTCCTTCAGAAGCAGCTTTTCTTGCTATTGCAGTATGTGCAATAAGATCTGGCTTGTTGGTAAACCGGTATTTTTTACACGCTGGTGTTTTTACCATAATAGATAATATATGTTCCAGATTACGATCAATAACATCCTCACTCAGTTGCCCATTCCGTACAGCATTAATAATCGCTGATATCTGGTCGGGATGACCTGGCAACAACATATCATTCCCTGCTTTCATTTGGGCTACCGGATCATGCTCTGCCCACCAATCGGTTAACACAAATCCCTTAAACCCCCATTCATTTCTCAAAACCTCCGTTAACAGATTTTCCGATTCGGATAAATAAACATTATTAATCTGGTTATATGATGTCATTATTGTCCAGGGTTTACCCTCCTTTACCGCAATACCAAAACCTTTTAAATAGGTCTCACGCAAAGTGCGTTCATCAATAATCACATTAATACCGTTTCTGTATGTTTCCTGGTTATTAACTGCAAAATGTTTTAACGAGGTCCCTACCCCATTCGACTGAATGCCTTTAATCATTGATGCAGCCATTTTTCCTGAAACAATAGGATCCTCAGAGTAATATTCAAAATTTCGCCCGGTTAAGGGATTACGTTTTAAATTCATACCCGGTGCCAGTAAAATATCAACGCCATATTCCAATACTTCGTTGCCCATAGCATTACCAACTTTGTACACCAATGCCGTATCCCACGAAGAAGCCAACAAAGTTGCAATAGGAAATGCCGTACAATAAAATGTACTATCAGTACTTTTTCGGTGCGGATCAATTCTTAAACCAGCTGGTCCATCGGCAAAAACGATAGATGGAATCCCCATTGAATCAACCTGATAACTATCACCTGCAGCACCCTGTACCTTCCCTTCACTAAACAAAGTACTAAAATCGAATCCTTCTGGCAGAGGTGGTTTGGTGAAGGCTCCCGGTGCAGGCTGTGGCGGAATAAAAGGCATTTTGGATGTTCCAACCAAAATTCTAACTTTTCCTTCAAGCGCTAAATTTCTAATCGCCTCTTGTATATTACTACTATTTAATTGTAATATTTCAGCTGGATTTGTCTGGGCTTTTAAATTTAAAACCAGACAAACCCACAAACTCATCAATACCAATTTTAATATATTACGACTTAACTTCATTATTTTAAAGCTAATTATGGTTTATATTTACAATTCTACTTCTTTAGTATCGATTATATTCTTACAGGAAGTTCCAAGGTTAATTTCGTAATTTCCGTTTACCAAAACCCAGCCACCTGCATGAGGATTAAAATCCCTTAAATCATTAATATTTATTGATATTTCCATAAGGACTGCTTCTCCGGGCTTTAACAACCTGGTTTTCTTAAATGCCTTTAATTCAAGATACTTATTTTGTGGCGTTTTTACGTATAATTGCAACACTTCTTTTCCACTAAAATTACCAACGTTAGTAACCTTAGCAGCCACGCTAATAATACCTTTTGAGTGATCGGCAACTAGTTTAAAATCAGAGAAATTAAAATGAGTATAACTTAAACCATATCCAAATTCATATTGAGGTTCTATATTTTTTGCCAGATAATTTCTATAGCCAACATAAGTTCCTTCAGAATATATTGCCGATTGGGGATTATCTTTCGGATTGGGAAATAAAGCTGCAGAAGGTACATCTGTATACTTTTTAGGAAAGGTCATGGTAAGTTTACCAGATGGATCAGCCTTTCCCAACAGCAAGTCAGCAACGGCGTTTCCACCCTCCTGTCCCGGTTGCCATATATTCAATATTGCATCGGCATTTTGGTTCCATGATGTCGTTTCAATCACACCACCAATATTGAGCAATACAACAAGTTTTTTCCCGGCCTTATGAAAACTACTACTTAAATTCTTAACTAAATCTTTTTCTGTATCCGATAATTCAAAATCATTTTTTAAAGCTCTGTCGCTGAATTCTCCTGAGGTTCTTCTTAAGGTTAGAATTGCAATATCGCATTCGGAAGCAGATTGTTCTAAATAAGCTAATTTCCAGGCTTTTTCTTCCAGGCGGATATCAGGTGCAAAATACCAGTCTTTCTGCCCTGCCTTCTTTTTGGCTTCCTGAATATATTTTATATTTTCCTGAATAAGCTTTTCAGGTATGGTGAAACCAGCCTTTTGCAAACCTTGCAAAACAGATATGGAATAAGCGCTGTTCACCGATCCACTTCCAGTACCACCTGGTATAGTTTCATACGATCCGATACCAAATAATGCAACTTTATGGAGACCGGTTTTATCAATAGGCAAGGTATTTTTTCTGTTTTCCAGTAAAACAGCTCCCTCTATAGCGGCATCTTTTGATACCACACTATGTAATTCTAAATCAGGCGTATTACTATATTTATAATCCTTGAATTTTGGTGATTTCATCACAACTGATAATATTTCTTCAATGGCTTTATTCACAACTTTTTCATCCAGATCGCCATTTTTTATAGCCTCAGCAAACTGAGCCACAATGTATGAACTACCCGGCATCAAAATATTAGTACCTGCCTTTATCTGGTTTAAGTAATTACGCCCTCCAAACCAGTCAGTCATGGTGGCTCCGTTAAAACCAAATTCATCACGTAAAACCTGCCTCAATAAATACGAATTTTCAGAACAGTAAGTACCGTTAATTTTATTATAAGCCGACATAACTGTCCAGGGTTTTGAGTAAGCAAGTGCCAGTCCAAAGCCCTTTAAATATATTTCATGCAAGGCTTTTTGATCCACCTGTACGTCAATGTTCATCCGGTTGGTTTCATTATTATTAGCAGCATAATGTTTTAATGAAGTTCCAACTCCATTGGATTGGACTCCATTTACAAATGCTGCCGCCATGAGCCCTGATACCAACGGATCTTCGGAATAGTATTCAAAATTACGTCCTCCCAGAGGATTTCGATGGATATTTAAAGCCGGAGCCAGTAAAATATCCACTCCATATTCCAGTGCTTCATTCCCCATGGCTTTTCCAACATCGCTTACCACAGTTGTATCCCAGGTACTGGCCAGCATGGTTTCAATTGGAAACGCGGTAGCATAAAAAGTAATATTTGTATCCTGCCGGTTAGGATCAATACGCACTCCGGCTGGTCCATCAGCCAATACAAGTGAAGGAATTCCCAATCGTGGAATAGCATGGGTGTTTCCTGCTGCACCGGGCACCACTTTCCTTGTAGCTCCTACTACCGGTGGTTGAGAATCAAATAAGGTATCGGCACCACCAAAACCTGAGGGATAACCACGAGGAAATCCGGGATCGGCACCTACGAGCAACATGGCTTTTTCCTGTGGAGTCATAACTGCAATTACCTCTTTAATGGAATTTTTGCCTAATTGTGGTACTGTATCGGAATTTCTACATTGAATAAGTATCAATGACAAAGCAATAACCCTGAAATAAAATCCACGCTTTTTTGTTCTCATATTGTCCTCATTTTAGTCAGAAACTAAATTTGTATTTTTTGAATAATGCATGCCATGTGTTTTAAATTTCAATATTTTATATGGCTTACAAAAAAAAGCATACCCTACGAGGTTTTCAGAACTTCGTAGGGTTTTAGCCAATTTATATATTAACATTCAAACATATCATACCTTAATTATTGTCTCAAAAAATTACGTTTCCAATTGTTTGAAATTTTATTTTTTAATAATCTTTTCGAATGTTTTTACATTGTTTTCTGACGAAATTTTCAATATATACAAACCAGCATCTAAATCAGAAACATCAATTTTCGCGTCAGATGATTGAACTTCAGTTGTTACAAGAACGTGTCCTGAAATATCATAAATTTCAATTTTATCACCCTTTTGAGCATAGGTAATGTACAAATAATCACTTACCGGATTTGGATATGTATAAATATTGTCCGATGAGTTGGATTCAGCAGAAACAGTAGTTGACTTCCTGGTTGTTTTTACCGATATAATTGCAACAGAAGACTCATTACCTGCATCATCGTAGGCAGAAACTCCAAGCTGGTAGGTATTATTCCTCCTAAGACCGTCAAAAATGTATGAGGTTGAAGCTGTTGAACCCAGATAACTTCCATTTATGTATAAGTTGTAACCAGATACACCAATATTATCGCCGGAAGCTGTCCAGGCCATACTAATTGATGAAACCGCAGCATTTGTAACTAAATCAGTTGGCACCGTAGGCGCTATGGTATCGGGAGCTTCTGAAGCTTTTACATAACAAAGCTTAGCCTCTCCAAAAATCGGATCACCACCAAATACAGTTGAATTACAGCCTACATCTTTAGTTTGATTATATAAGTAATAAAACTGACCATTGGCTCCATATGCAACATCGATGCTTCCTGTAACACTAACATTTTGTCCCTCTTTACATGAATAGATATAACCCTCAGGACCCGATGGCCTTGTATAACAATGTTTTTCTACTCCAAAAATTGGATCGCTACCAAAAGTGTTAGTATTGCAACCGCAATCCTGGGTTTGATTATTTAAATACACATATTGTCCATTTGCTCCGTATGCAACATCTTTAATACCAGTAACACCAACAGTTCCCGATTCATCGCTCGCAAAGCTAAAACCTTTAAGCCCTTCGCCTGGTAATTCGGTGTATAATTCTCCAAGTTGGGTTAATACACCTGTTGTATCATTTTCGAATAAATTTGTATTCAATTGTGAGCTCCTGCTTAAAAACCATGCATAACGAAAAACCATTGGTTCGTTTTCCAAGTATTCAATAGCTTCTTTCATATAAGCTTTTTGTGTTTCCTCGGTTACCCATGACGCACTTTGATTAAATTCTGTTAGCCAAATGGGTTTGTTATATTTTTCAAACAAACCGATATACCAAGGCAAAGCAGCTGCATTATCAAAGTATCCATGTATGGCAATATGGTCCACTCTACAGTCGGGGCATGCGGCAAAAAAGTCATCGTACCATTGCAAAGGGTCAATGTACTCAACACCATTTTCACTCACTGCCCCACCAGAATAACAATAATTGAGGGCGGGTCCAACAATAGTTAAATTAAATTGATCAGCAATTGCCTCAACTTGTGGCCAGGCTGCTGCAGCTTGCGTTGGTGTTAAGTTTGACTGTTCGATAAAATTAGGTTCATTAAATCCTAATAAATATTTAACCTCCGGATGATCGGTAAGATAGTCTATTAAAGCCTGTTGATCAAAATTAGCCCCCCAGATCATAGGAACATAATTGATATAATCCTGTACGCTATCTTTTACAGTGGTGTTTGGGGTTAATCCCCAGTTATAATACCATCCGTATTTTGAAGAAGCTTGGGCATCTGCTTTATCAAGAATATCGCCACCAAAACCGCGCTTTTCACTAACGGTTTGGGCTGTAAGATGGATCATTAGAAAAAGTGTGCTAGTAATTGTTAAAAATTTTTTCATTTTTCTCAATTTTGGTTAATACTCAGTTGATTGTAATTTAAAGTATGATAAATCCTTTCCTAAATTTCATTTATAAGCATTAAAACCTATTAACCTGGCGAAGAAAATAACAAGAGATATTCCGAACATACTTGTCCTTTTTTGTGATGAAATCCTATTTTATTCCTTACCCTATTAATTTAGCATTCTATCTTTCCGAACCAGGCCTGTTAATAAAAATCAAACCAGTTAAGTAATAATATACCGAAAGATTAAAAATTGATTAAAATTAAGGTTGACATAGGTGTTTATCAATATATAAAATGTTGAATAATTTATACAAAATGATAATGCAAATACACAACTAATCTGAGGCTTTAATCTATCAATGATAACAAACTTTATAATTAGTTTTTAAATACAAACCTTCCCCCACCTTATGCTCAAAGATAAAACACACTATACATAAAATACAATCAGTCCATTCCCTTAATAATTCTAATTGTATCGACCTTACCTTTTTGAATAATACTTAAAATATAAACGCTGTCTTTTAATTCTGAAACGTCCAGCACATTATCCGATTTACTTACCTTATCAGTTAACAGAAGTTTGCCCGTTGTTTCATATATACGGATCACCGCATCGAAGCTTAAGCCATTAATAGTCAGCGAATTGATAAATGGATTAGGAAATACCGAAATACCAGAACTTGCGCTTCTATTAACCGACATGTTTGTAATCGTGTCTGAGCTTTCATAAGGTTTTGTGTAGCAAGCTTTAACATAACCCCATATCGGATCACCACCAAAATCATCACTATTACACCCACAATCTTCAGTTACCCCATAACGGTAGCAAAACACTCCATTAGCCCCATAAGCTACAGTCATGGTATCACTCACATTAACGGTCCCGCCTTCATCACATGCATAAGTATAACCGTTGAGTACACCTGCTACATCACCTGAACCCAAACCTGAATATAATTTACCCAAATCGGTTAACTCGCCTACTGCCCCAAAAAGGTTAGTATTCTCCTGTGGACACCGATTCATAAACCATGCATATCTAAAAACATTAGGGTTATTTTCAAGAATGGGTACAATTGTACTCATAAAAGCCTCTTGTGATGCATAAGTTGTATTATTATTACCATTGGCATCGTATGAACTATGATTGAATTCGGTAAGCCAAATGGGTTTGTTGTACTTAGACATCCGCTTCAATAAACTTGATACCGAGCCTGTGCTGTTATAATAAGCATGCACTGCAATATGGTCAACACGGCAATCTTTGCAAGCATCAAAAAAAGCATCGTACCAATCATCGGGTTCAACATATTCAACCCCATTTTCAACAACCACAGCACCAGGCCATGCGGGGACCGGAGCCGGACCAACAAGGGTTAAATTAAAATCATCAGCAATAGCTTCAAGTTTAGGCCAGGCAGCAGCGGCGGCTTGCGGCCCCAGATTAGATTGCGAAGAAATATTGGGTTCATTAAAACCCAGCAAATATTTAACTTCCGGATGCGCTGTCAGATAATTTCTTAAAGCTGTTTCATCAAAATTTCCTCCCCAAACCATGGGCACATACTCAATGTAATTGGGTACATCACTGCGCACTGAAGCTAGTGGGGCAGTCCCCCAATTATAGTACCAGGCAAAGTTTGATGCGATATTCAGGTCTCCGGAATTAAGTGTACCACTAAAACCCATTTTATGACTTTGTGCATGCAATAATGTTGTGGACAAAATTGCAAATAAGGTTAATTTCAAATTAATGCGTTTCATATATCCTGATAATAGTTAAGTATTTTAATGTTTTAATAAATACACTCAAAAATAAACAAGGAATTTAGCGCTATCAATATACAAATTGTTATGATTGTTGCACAGAATGACTAGAAAGTATAAAAAACAGAGAGGCATTCCATTGCAAAAGAACGCCTCTCCAAAACAATACAAACTCAAACTTAAATACTATTCTCAATCTATATCAGTACGAATACCGGATAGATTACCAACCCTGGTTTTGCTTGATATTTTTATTCAGCATAATTTCCTTTTCAGGAATAGGCAACAACTCATGTTTTCCTTTAACGAAACCCTGCGACGTTTTACTTGTGTATTCTATTTCAACCGATGTTCCATTAAAACACATCATCTGTTTTCCCTTGTCTTTTAAAACAGTTGGAGCATCACCCCAACGCACCAAATCCAAAAAACGACAACCTTCCTCAAACAACTCCAAACGTTTTTCAATTTTTACATCGTCCATAGTAATAGTTGATTTTGTTGGTAACTGCGCACGGGTTCGGATTTCATTATAATATGATGCTGCATTCGCGGCACTTCCCCCTTTAAGATTTGCTTCAGCAGCCAAAAGCAACACTTCGGCATAGCGCATATATTTCAGGTTATTATCATTAAAACAATCCCATCCACCTGTTGTCACCTTTTCTGATTCCAGGTACCTCATTTTCCAATTATAATATCCTTCATGCCCATGGAGCTTTGAACCATCCTTCACCACAATTCCCATGTTTTTTACCTGTGCATAAGTTTTGATGCTTTGGTTTAACCTATAGCCATTTGCGCCTTCAACCGCAACAAATGCATCATAAATTGATTTTGTTGGATTGCAGAAACCCCATCCATTATTAGACACATCCGCATATTCTGGCAATAGACCCGACCAGTTATGTTGATCAGTTCTCCATCCATGCATTTGGTTAAAATTGTTAACATACGATGAGTATGACCAATCTATGTTATCAACATCATGTACCAGGTTGACTTCCAGGATACTTTCGTTATTAAAATCACTAACCGTCCGCAGTATATCCTCAAAATTACCCTTATATAATTCATATTTTCCTGAGTTAATTACTTTATCAAGGGCGGTTACAGCATTGGCCCAGTCTTCCATAAACACGTATGTTTTGCCAAGCATGGCATAAGCAGCCTCATTTGTTATCCTTACCGTAGGTGTATTTACATTTGCTTTTGAAGCTAAGGAATGCATATTTATGGCAGCTAAAAAATCGTCAACAGCCTGCTGATAAAGTTGCTTCTGCGTGCTATTTGACTGTGCATATTCCGAAGGCTGAAGTAAGTGATCGACCACTGGTGCGGTGCCAAAAAATGCACCCAGGTAAAAATGCGCAAAACCACGAAAAAAATACGCTTCAGCTTTGGCTTGCTTTTTTGCTTGAGAATCGAAATTATCAAATTTTTCAAGTACCAGGTTTGCATCATAAATCATAGTATATAATGCAGTGTAATGGCCTTCAATAGTGTTATTATCACTTCCATGAATATATGCACACATATTTTCCCATTCCGGATTATCGCCTTCAGCCGCACCGCCAGTCCACAAATCGTCAGACATTACACCGGAACTAACCATTGTAAATCCATACGGACTAAATAAGTCATAATAACAACAACTTATTGCCGCCAAGGCATCTTCATCGGTTTTATAAAAATTTTCATCACTGCCAATGTTGCCCATTTTTTCAATGTTAAGTTCATCATCACATGATCCTATAAATAAGATTAAAATGAATAACCCTAATATTGTTGATATACTTGTTTTCATAATTCGCAATTGATTTTAAAATTTAACATTTAATCCAAATACAACTTTTTTTGAAATTGGGTAAACACCCTTATCTATTCCTTGAGAACTACCTGTTCCTGCCGAACTTGCTTCAGGGTCAAAACCGCTGTATTTTGTGAACGTAAAGTAATCATCCAGTGAACCATAAATCCGTAATCCGCTCAATTTCAATTTGTTTATTAAATTTTCGGGTAAGTTATATCCAAGTTGAATCTGCTTAATTTTAAAATATGAGCCATCTTTAACCATGGCATCACTATATAAGTAATTTTTCATGGCTGCACCTGCTGCCGGTATATTCGTGATATCACCCGGAGCTTTCCACCGGTCATCATAAAATTCGCTTTTTATCCGGTTCCCTGTCATTCGGTCCGTTCTTGTCAGCCCTTGAAAAATATCATTCCCTTCACTACCTGTTCCAAATAAAAGAAAATCGAAGCTTCTATATTTCATACTAACTGTTATTCCATAAGTGTAATCAGGAATAGCACATCCAATATTGGTTTTGTCTGCTTCATTAATCACACCGTCACCTTCATCCATCACACCATCACTGTTGGTATCAACCGTTAACTGGTCTTTAAATATCGCCTCGCCGGTTTCCGGATCAACACCCTCGAATTGATATCCATAGAAATGCCACACCTCAGCGCCTTGTTCAAATATGGTAACTGTTCCGGTATGGAAACCTGATCCGGTAATATATATTAACGAAGGATCAAGGTAAGTCACCTTATTTTTTAAGGTAGCGATATTTCCATTAATACTATATTGAAAACCCCCGATTTGGTCATTCCACCCTAACTCAAGTTCAATACCATGGTTTTCAACCGTTCCTGCATTTATAGGTGAAGTTACACCTCCAACAATTAACGATGGCGTTATTCCGGTAACCAAAAGGCCATCGGTTGTTTTATTGAAAAAATCAAAATTGAGTGATAAACGGTCATCCAGAAACCTCGAATCAAAACCGAGATCCAATTGTTTAGAAGTTTCCCATGATAATTCATTATTCCCCATAGTTGACGGGCGTATGCCGGTAATGGTATTAAAACCGTTGGTTCCAAAATTATCGTTGGTATAGGAATACGTATGATACGAGCTCATATCGGATGAATATAAATAACCATTTAAAGGTCCAATACTGCCATTAATACCATAACTTCCACGGACTTTTAAAAAGTTAACAATATTTGAAATACTGTTCATAAAAGATTCTCTTGAAGCTATCCATGCCAGAGAAGCTGAAGGGAAATACCCCCACCGGTTGGTTGCAGGTAATTTTGATAAATCGAAAGCATCTGCCCTTAATGAGAACTGGCTAATATATTTTCCGTCATAAGTATAACCAATTCTGCCAAAATATGATTCACTGGCAGACCTCGTTTCCTGGCCACTATTGGTTTTAGTAGCCGAGGCAGATGCGAAATTCAAATAACCAAATAATTCAGGATCATCTTTTAAAACTGCATTTTCATCATTTGCGGTAAGCCCGCCGGCAACATAAGCATTTTGGGTCTTTACAAAAGAATGCCCTGCCATAGCCGATATTTCATGCTTTCCAAAATCCTTTAGGTAATTGACAAAATTATCCCATTGGTAATATACCGTCCCCGATGAGCTGGAATTTAAATTTACGTATCGATTACTTGCCTGTGCACTTCCATAATAATCATTATTGTAAGTATTGCTATAACCCAACGACAAACGGTAACCCAACCGCGAGGTAATGGTAAGCCCCTCAATAGGTTTAAAATCAGCAAATACCGATCCATTGACATTAAAACCGTTGGATTTTGATATGGATCGGTCGCGCATAATTAACGGATGGATATTTTCAGATGCATAAAAATCAGAAATTGCATAGTATTCCCCATTTTCATTTTGTAACAAAGTTAAACTGTCACCAAGAAGCGACTGCATAGATGCACTAAGATTATCCGCCGTATAAGTGTTGGGAGTTAAAGGATCGAGCGATAGTACCGAGGCTAAAAGCGAGCCATATTCCGTACCTTCTGAAACGGAACGCCCACCCCATTTTTCTATCTGGCTGTTGGTCCCCACTTTCAACCATTTTTTGACGTTATAATCGGCATTAACCATTCCTGTTAAACGATTGTATACATCAGCATCGCCAACTACAATACCATCGTTACTCAAATTTGACATTGATAAGTAGTACGAACCCTTTTTATTTGCCCCGTTAAACGACAAACTATGTCTTTTCATAGCCGAATTCCCGAAGGCAACTTTAGTCCAGTCCGTATCTGTTACCCCGTCCCAATATGTATCAACCTGGTCTTGTTTAATTTTACCGCCTTCAAGCATATATTCAATATATTCGTTAGCATTTAGCATTTCTGGTATATGATACAGGCTTTGAAGAGAATACTGATAATCGTAGTTAATATTACCAAACCCCTCACCACTTTTAGAGCCTTTTTTTGTGGTTACCAAAACCACCCCGTTACCTGCCTGTGCACCATAAATAGCGGCCGATGCAGCATCCTTTAATACCTCCATAGATTCAATATCGTTAGGGTCATAGCCGCTAATGTCACTCATAATAACACCGTCAACTACATAAAGTGGTGACATGTCGCTATTAGAACTATAGCCACGCACACGTATTGCCGGACTTTTACCAGGTGCACCGGATGTTTGTATTACCTGAACACCAGCGGTTTTCCCCTGCAATGCCTGGGTTGGACTAACCACCGTTCGATTCTCCATATCAACCGCTTTTACTTGTGAAATGGCCCCGGTTATATTGCTTTTTTTTACTACTCCATATCCAATTACCACTACTTCATCAAGGCCAGCAATGTCCTGTTCCAATTTCACAGAAAGCATACTAACATCACTCGTCGAAATTTCTTGAGTAACAAAACCAATAAAAGAAAATACCAAAACAGCGTTATCATCGGTTATCGTAATTTTAAAGTCACCGTTATAATCTGTGGTAGTACCTATATCTGTACCTTTAATCATGATTGTAACGCCTACCAATGGTTCACCATTTTTATCAGCTACATTACCACTAATTTTTCTTTGCTGTTGATTATCGGTTACGTTAAGGTTGCTTTCTTTTGCAAAAACTTTTTTTTCATTTTTAACCGATTCTGTTTTTTCACTGAACGAACATATTTTGTTGTTCATAGCCATGACCCATGATGGAAATATCAGCAATGTTATCAAAACAACAATTGATCCTTTTTTTCCGACATTATTTTGGAGCCTTATTAAATTACTCCGAAAACGGCATAGATAATTCTTTTTCATATATTATGCGTTTTTATAAATTAAAATTTCAAATAGTTAAAATCCTTCTTTAATGCAGTAAGGCACATAATCCCAAACCCAATAATTTATTTTTCGGTGCTAAAGTATTTGTTGCTTTTATGCATATCAATATGCAAAATGTTTATATTTTTGCACAAAATGACAGAGTATTATGATTGAAGATTATAAATATTTCACATCATCTGAGGAAGATTTAAGCTGGGGTTTAGCCCTAAATGTTGTCGGAGAAGCCACCATTCAGCCAAACTCAAGTTATCCACCGGTTGGGCACCCTTTGGGCTACAACTTCAACTGGGAAGCAGGGCGTACCCTGAATGAATTTCAGATAAACTACATTACAGAAGGTTACGGCACATTTGAAAACAAACACGGAAAATATAAAGTTGCCCCGGGAACTATTGTTTTACTGTACCCAAATGAATGGCACCGATACAGGCCTTTAAAAAAAACCGGATGGATTGAGCACTATATCGGATTTAGCGGACCACTAGCCACCAGCATCCTGGAGCTGGGATTTTTAAAACAGAAAAATGCCATTATTAAAATTGAGTTTAACAAAGAAATACAGGATTTATTTTATGCCATAAAAGAAAACTCGCTTAATGAAAAATCTGGATATCAACACATTAACACCGGCTTGATATTAACTTATATAGGAAAAATAATATCCGTTTTAAAAAACAAAGATTTTGAAGGAAAAGAAATTGAAAAACGAATTCAACAAGCATGCTTAATCCTTCGTGAAAATATTACCCAGAACATCGATGCCCGGGAACTGGCGAACCGTTTACATTTAGGATATTCAAATTTTCGTATCATGTTTAAAAAATACACAGGCATGTCTCCCATACAGTATCATTTACAGTTGCGCATAAAACACGCTGAAGATATGTTGATTATGAGCCAGAAGCCCGTAAAGGAAATCGCCTATGACTTAGGATTTCAAAGTGTATTTTATTTTTCGAGATTATTTAAGCAAAAAACAGGTAAAAATCCTTCCGATTTAAGAAAAACATAGCCGGGTCATCTTTGCACTAAATGACATACTTATTCAAATAATTATTTTCGGTTTATTTAAAAACCGGTTTATTACATATAAATCCTACCCCCCGGCAATTAGCAAACCAATCTTAATCCTGTTACTATTTAATTGCCGAATATTGCCTTAATCCCAGATTCAGATTCTTTCCTTTACTGCCCGAACTAAAAACATCTTTAATAACCAGTGCTGCTCCTAATGCACTGGAATTATCTAATTCGGATGTCAAAATGGTAATATCAGGATAAAAAGTTGCCAGTAACTTTACAAATAACTCATTTCGTGCAAAACCCCCCGATACATAAAATTTAATTATATCTTCGGTTAAAACCAGATTGATGGAATTTTTTGCAAACAAGGTAAGATCAAACATAAACCGATGATAGGCCTGCCCGAAACCATCAAATTGCCCCAGATCAACCGTCTCGTCCTTATAATATTCTGGTAAACCTTTTTTGAAAAACACTTTATCAGCATTACCGGTTTTAATATATTCTTTTATTAACAACTCATTAATTTCAACTTTTTTATAGCTTTTTTTATCCTCATCAAAATAAGCTGCAATCCGATTTGCATTTACATCATGAATATGCCCCAGGAACAAACGCGACGATTTAACCGGCTTTTGGTCAACACTTATGTAAGACAAGCAATCGGAATTCAACTGTTCCGCTGTCAGGTTTGAATGGTTGAACGGATTCATATTCACACACCAGGTACCCGTTGATATAAGCATAAACTTATCGGAATCATTAGTTAAGTAAGGCATCAACGAAGCGGAACTATCATGTATTCCTATTCCACAACTTATATGCGTTCCATCAAATTCTACAGGAAAAGTCATATTATTTGGAAACAGCTCGGGTAATTTAATATTTTCATGGGTTAACCATTCATGATACCGGTTATTATCAAAATCCCATAAAAAAGTATGGCACCCAACGGAGGTTGGTTCAGAAACTATTTGTTTAGTAAACAGGTAGGACAAATATTGCGGAAAATGAAGGATATGTTTCACCTTAGTAAAAAACTCAGACTTTGAATTTTTTAACCACAATATCTGTATTCCTGAATTTAATAACAGCCCAAGCGCCGGACTTGCCGTTTTCCGGCAAAACTCCGTCACACCTTCGTTTTCTTTAAAAAGATTATCCTGTATTTCAGAAGGAATTTCTTTTAAATAATTGTACACCGGTGTAATTCTTTTACCGGCTTTATCCAAAAAAACAAGTGAAGCCCCATAGGTTGAAAAATTAACACCAACAACATCAAACTTTGATGCTTTATTTATCTTGCCTGATGCAGCTATAATCCAATCTTCGATAAGTTCAATATCGTCGCATTCAAAGCCATCTTCATCATAAACCGTTGGAAATTTTTCTTCGTGTTGATACACTACTTCAAAATTGTTATTAAACAAGAGAAGCTTTTTGTTGGTCTTCCCAATATCAAAAACAACGATAACTTCACTTTTAGTCATATCAAACTCTATCCTGATTACTCCTTAGCTAATAAAATTTAAATTATAAAGTCGCCCTTTACAATGCAGATTCACGTTTACTTAACACTTCCTTTTCGTAATTCTGAATTTCAGCAATATAATCATCAGCTACAGGCACGCCCTCCCGGTAACAATAATAATCCCAAACGGCACCAAATGGTTTCGATTTCAGCTCTTCAAGCAAGGCCAGTCTTTCAAAATTCTTACCTTCCTCCTCAAGATGTTTCAACAGAGCAACAGGTTCCAACAGAGCCAATATAAAAGCCTTTTGAACTGCCCTGGTTCCTATAACATAAGCCCCGATCCGGTTAATTGAGGCATCAAAAAAATCTAAGCCAATATTTACCCTGCTTAAATAATCATTCCGAATAATTTCAGATGCAATCAACTGAACTTCCTCGTTTAATGTTACCACATGATCGGAGTCCCAGCGTATTGGACGCGTTAAGTGTAACAACAATTCATCAACAAACTGCAAACAGGCAGAAATTTTATCGCCCACTTGTTCCGTCGGATGAAAATGACCATTATCGAGGCAAATAAGTTTGCTATTTTTTATGGCATAACCCAGGTAAAAATCGTGCGATCCCACTGTCATCGACTCGGCTCCGATACCAAACAATTTACTCTCAACCGCATCCTTCATAAATTCTTTTGGGTAATCTGTCGCCATGCCCTCATCCAACGACTTTTTCAGTAAAACACGATGCCCGTTCCGATCAACCGGAGTATCTTTTGATCCATCGGGAATCCATGTATTATGAACACAGGGCGTACCCAGCTGTTTACCTATCTCAGCCGAAATTTTGCGGCATTGTACCAAATGTTTTACCCAGAATTTACGAATATTTTCATTTTTCGACGAAAGGGTAAAACCTGAGTCGGCCATGGGATGAGAGAAAAATGAAGAGTTAAAATCCATGCCTATACCCTGATTTTTACACCAGTCGATCCAACTTTGAAAATGTTTAACTTCAATTTGGTCCCGATCCACCTTTTCTCCCTTAAAATCGCCATAAAGCGCATGCAGGTTAAGGCGTTGCTTTCCCGGAAGCAGGCTTAGAACCTTTTCCAGATCGAGGCGCATTTCGGCAATGGATGTCGCTTTACCGGGATAATTACCCGTTGCCTGAATTCCCCCGCCCGACAATTCCGCATCAGGTGTTTCAAAACCGCCCACATCATCAGTTTGCCAGCAATGCAAACTTATCACCACATCATTCATTTTCTTTATAACAGCATCGGTATCCACACCTAATGCTGCATACAGCTCTTTAGCGAGTATGTATGATTTTTCAATTAATTCCTGATTTTTCATTTTTCTGTTACTCTAAATAAATACTTTATAAATGCCAGCCTATTCATTGATTTCAATCAGCGAGGAATCCAGATAAATTCTTCGAATATTATTCTAATTTATTCAAGTTTATTTTACAAATAACCATTTAGGCTTAAGTCCTCATTTTGCTTAGTTTCAGTTACCCCCGGCTTAAGCCGGGGGCTATTAAAAGCCTCTATTGATGGGCTTTAGCCCAATATAAATAAATCGTTGGCGATCCATATTGATAGTTTTACATTGAATTTCCTATCCCTACCATAAATACTGAACCAATAATTACAACTATACCCAGTATAAAAGTAATTTTTGTTTTTCGCGAAGTGGCATGCCACTCTTTGCGAACTACTCCCCACATATTGGCCGTAAGAATAATGGTTGACATATGCAGAATCCATGAACTGGCACCGTTCCCCAGTTTACTTTCCCCCATACCATAAAAGAAGAACTGAAGATACCAGGTGGTTCCTGCCAGCCCGGAAAACAGTATGTTTTTCAAGCGAGGTGCTGACTTATCCGTATAATCGGTATAACTTTTATTCTTCAGACTTAATATGGTAGTCCAGATCAGGTTGGTTGTCAATCCGCCCCACATTATAATTACATACGAAACATTATTGGCAAACAAGGGATTATTTCCTGCTGCAATGGCAGCATCAGCCAGGGGTTTGCCAGCTTCAATACCAAAATTCATAAATGAACTCAGGATACCTGAAAAAATAGCGATAATCAAACCCTTTACCAAGGCAAATTCTGCAATACTTTTTTTGCTTTCTTCTTCTGAAACTTCCTTCTCCTTAAGCATCCCTGCACGACCGGAAATGGCAATACCAATGATACTGATTAATACCCCAAGTAATACAACCTGACCTCCCGCTGTTGCCATCATATCGGTAAATGATACCTTCCCGGCCATGGGATTCAAGTTATAATATATTGGAGGCACAATGGCTCCAAATGCGGCACAAAATCCCAAAGTAACCGAATTACCCAACGACATTCCCAGGTATCGTACACCAAGTCCGTAAGTTAAACCGCCAATTCCCCAAAGCAATCCCATTAAAAAGGTAAAGGAAAGAACTCCACCCGATGCCTGATGAATAATTGAAGCAAATCCGGGTAATGTTAACCAGGCCGCAATGGGAGGCACTATCAGCCATGAAAACAAGCCACCGATGATCCAAAAGGTTTCCCATTTCCATTTTCTTACCTTATTAAAAGGCATATAAAAACTTCCGGATGCAAATCCGCCGATTGAATGATAGAAAATTCCTAAAATTACGTTCATATGTTTTGGTTTAAATTCTGTCAGATATTTTTAATACTCGTTAAAAAAAAGTTTACAAAAAAATAGCTAACAATGAGTTCATCCATATTAATATTTATTTTGCAAGATAAAAATACGATCCTTCTTCCGGCTAAACAATAAGTAAAATGCTTTAATATTTACACAAAATGACACAACCATTCAACTTGCTATATGGCCAATCATTTTAGAGTAGTCCCATATACCAAAGGCATTATAAGAAATTGGGAATAATTGGGAATAATTGGCTATATTGATTATTGCAGTAAATAAACAAAAACAATGATTAGTTTAATAGTAATCCTAATAGCAAAAAATATCCATAAGATTAATCAATATAAATCCATCGGTACAATATTTATATCCCGGATTTATGCTTCGACTTCTAAATTCTCAACTATTGAGGGTTTCGCTTGAACCTAAAATTCGCAGGTCTATTCCACAATCAGTTGATAGTCATCGGATGACTACTAAAATAAATGTATCTCAAAAAATTGAACGAATTACTTATAAATCAACAAGTCATCCGATGACTTGTGGAAACAAGGTTGAAGCGAAACCCTCAATAAGTTCACATTATAAAAAATGACAGATAAACCTTTTGTTTACTTGTCCCTTATTATTTTGTAAGTAAAATACGATTCATCTGATGATACCTTTAAAACATACATGCTGGCTGGTAAATCACTTAAATCAAGGGTTTTTAATCCTGGGGACAGTTGTGGTAGACTTTCGGTGTAACAAAGTTTTCCTGATATATCAGCAATTTCAAGTTTAACATTATTCAATTCCTTTTGGAAGTTTAGGTTAATTGCCCCTTTCGATGGATTTGGAAATATACAAACACCATCTGCTCCCTCAACCGCAGAGATTAAAGTAGATACGGGTTTCCAGCTTAGTGAAACGTTGTAAAAATTTTCAGTACTATCTGGCGTAAGTTCCTGATCTGCTACACCTTTGGTAAAATCAAACTTATAAACAGCATGCTGTTTAACTTTATCCTTGCCCCAACCCATTTCAATATAAATGGAATAATTACCATCCATTACCACATTGTGCGAAACATCGGTACCATCCCATTCCACTGTGATTGTACCATACGAAGTAAGCGTGGCACCTGAAACAGCATCCACCATGTTTTTCCCTGAAATAGCCGACCATGAGGTAAGGTGATCATCCTGGCGGCCATATTTTGCATCAGTTTTTATAAACACTGAAGGATTTTCATTATTCTGAATCCAAACGGCAGCTACATGCTTTAAACCATAACTCCCTGTTGGTGCATAGGTGCTGCATGAAAAACTAAGTGAGCCAGTTGTCTGGGCTAAAACCGGTAACATAAATCCTGTTAAAAGGATGAAAATACTGAGCTTTTTTGAAATTTTCATTGCTAAAATATTTATTACGTAAAACAATACAGGCAAAAAGAGTAAAACCAAAATCGAAGAAAGCTTTCCCTCTTTATTTTAAATTCAGTAATCAATTACCTGTTTAAAATTAAGACCTCTAAGATATCAGAAATTATTACAATTGATAACTGTTTGGTATTATTATACTAATAATTAATAAAATTTTAACAAAGAATAGAGGATTAAATAACCAAGTGTTCGTTTCGGAATTTACATAGTTGCTCAATCAGCGTCAATTAATCTAAACCAGTTGCTAATCAATTGAACTAGTGGTGCATTTATAAAGTTCTGTATAAACAGTCATCGGATGACTTGTCTATAATCCAGCAGCTTAGTCATATACTCTAATAAATTACAAGTTTTTAAGCCACTTTTTCAGTGGAGCTATTAAAATTTTCTAATTCTCTAGGGTCAAGATTTATATATTCCTGACTGTATGGTATCCTATTTTTGACAA
>JBJKSB010000087.1:0-8095 GCA_046704385.1 Bacteroidales bacterium
TGATATTTGTTTTCCGTGCTATTGGAAGAAGTCCAGATTATCAATTAAATCGAAATCCACAAGCCCAATTTTACAATAAAATTTTAAGAAAATTAGACCTGCGGATTTTAGGTTAAAGTCGCGCCCCGAATAAGTTAGTTTCATATAATTTATTCAGTCTGCAACAACATTACAAAACCACCCTGTGGTTTCATAGTAAGATCGACAAGCTTGTTTTCAGATAAATTCATTTCCGATTTTTCAAATTCCCGGTTGGTTTTGCCATCAATAATGAGGGTACCGCTTACAGGATTAGCAAAGGATAAATCCACTTTTACCTGTTGCGTTGTATCCTGTCCGTTTATTCCAGCTACATACCATGTTGAACCTGACTTGCGGGCCATTACCACATATTTTCCCGGAAAACCATCTAAAAATTTGGTGTCATCCCAAACTACAGGCACATCTTTCATAAACTGTTTTACATAGCCGGGAACCTGGTTCATTACCTCAGGAATTTCAGCAAAATGCTGCACTCCGGATTGGAATATCACGGGTAGTGCCAACTCGAAACCATTCGAGGTTTTCCTCTGGATGTTGGGAATCTCACCAAAACAGGTCGGTGTAAAATCCATAGGATCAAAAACATTCCGCGTAAAAGGTATTACGCAACAATGGTTTGCCTGCACGTCGGCATTTGCCTGATCAAAAGTGACATATTCTTCACCCTTTATAGCTTCCATGGAAACCAGGTTTGGATAAGTACGCTGCCAGCCTCGGGGTAATGTACATCCGTGAAAATTCACTTCTAACCCGACTTTGGCAGCATCTTCCATAATATCGATATAATAATTCATTACCGACTGGCCATCACCGCCAAAAAAGTCGACTTTTACTCCGGCTACGCCCATGTTTTTAATCCGGGTAAATTCTTTCATCCGGTCAGCGTGAGTCAGCAAAGCACTTTTAGGAGTTTGTGGTGTGGTATTCCAATCGCCCGAAGAATTATACCATAATAATATTTTTACATTTTTGGTTTTGGCATAATCCACCAGTTCCTGAATTTTATCGTAACCAATCTGCACATCCCAACCTGCATCAATCAGGCAATATTCCCAACCCATATCCGAAGCATAATCGATAAATTTTTTCTGAACCGGGAAAATGGTTTCATTGTCTTTCAACAGCACCCAACTCCACGATGACCTTCCGGTTTCAACAAAAGAAAAATCACCCTCAATGGCAGGTTTAGCCAGATCAGTTCCCAATGTTGATTCTACCACATCAGCCATCGAGCCAATGGCCATAATGCGCCAGGGTGAATACCAGGGCAAGGTACTTTGAGGATTTAATTCGCCGGTGAAAATCACTTCTTTTTCTTCCGGGAAACCGATAGAATATATTCCGTTGGGAGATTCCGCTGCCAACCGCGATGCACAATAATTCCGGTCAACGGCAGCTTCCGATATCAAAACCCAGGTATTACCGGTTTTAAACAATGCCGGGAAAACCCAGCCTGCCAACGGTGATGGCATCCCAACCGGAATATCCTGTAAATAATGCTCTTCGTAGGAAGGATTAGCATTTCCCCATGATGTTTTGGCGTGAGCACAAGGTTGTAGCCAGGCTTTTGCATCCGGGTTAAAAGCAAATGAACTTACCTCGTTGGTTATTTTATGCATAGTAGAATCGGTATCAGGAAAATAATAGCGGAATGCAACCCCATGGTCTGAAACCTGGAAAATAACCTGCATTTTTTGCCCTTTGCTGTTCTCAACAGAAATGGTTTTTTGGTTGGCTTCATAATGGTTCATGGCTTTCTTATGCACATTCATAGTGTATTCTTCCACCACTTTTTCATCTGCTGAAATGTTCGTAATTTTCAAATCCTTTGAAAAATCACCATCCTCGCGAATCAACCCTAATTTGGATGGAAGAATAGTGGAATCACCATTGTAACTTACCGAATATAATAACTGATGATCGGGGTTTTCAACTGTAACTTTTACAGCTCCGTCAGGGCTAATTATTTCAGTTTTTTTTGACTGAGTACAAGCCGCTATAAGAATCAATATCACCATATAACCGAATGTCTTTTTCATATTGCTTATTAATTTTTGATTGGAAAATAGTTTCGTTACGAAATATAGTAAATAATATAGTAGTCAGGGTAAAAACCCGGGAATTGCTTATTTTCCCGGGTTTAAAAATTTTATCAGAATTTTATAGCGCAACAAATCGTATAGCCTGTCCTCCACCTTTTGCAAGGTGCAGGGTAAGCTCATCTGTACTTTGTACTTCTTTTTGTGAAATTTGGTAAGCTTCCGGATTTTTATCATATTCAGCATCAGGTGCGTCGGCATAAATTTCAGCCCGGTATTTTCTGCCTGAATCTAAAAAGTCAAGCTTAATAGTTATATCACGCTGATTTTCGTCGGTAATACTTCCAAGGTACCAATCGTCGGAAGCAATATCTTTCCGAACAATCGTTAAATAATCTCCGATTTTTGCATTTAAAACTTTTGTAGTTTCCCAATTCACAGGAACATCCTGCAAAAATTTAAATGCCGGGTGGCCATCGTAATTTTCAGGTAAATCGGCCAACATCTGAATGGGAGAATAGATGGTTACATACAGCGCCAATTGTTTTGCCAATGTGGTGTGAACCCTTGTGGGTTTTATGCTGAAAATACCAGGTGTAAAATCCATAGGCCCTGCTAACAAGCGGGTAAAAGGCAAAATAACCGTATGCTCGGGAGGATTGCCTGCACTCCATGCGTTATATTCCTGGCCACGAGCCCCTTCACCTGACATTAAATTAGGATAAGTTCGACATAATCCTGTTGGCTTTACAGGTTCATGAAAGTTCACAGCCAGTTTATATTCAGCCGCTTTTTGCAATACATAATTGTAATAATTTACCCCAAACTGACCGTAATGCCATTCCTTAAGCCCAAGTCGTGCACCTACCTGTCCAATTTTTATTGAATGCATTCCGGCATCTTCATACATCTTCATACCGGCATCGATTTGTTTCAGGTAATTATCGACATTGGCACCCGTTTCGTGGTACCCTATAATATTTACGTGATGATCACGGGCATAATCAGTTACCTCTTTAAAATTAAAATCGTTAGCACTTTGAGTAAAGCTAAAAACATGTAGAATGTTTTCATACCAAGCCGGTGTCCAGCCTTTGTTCCAGCCCTCTATCAACAAATCATTGATACCCAGTTTATTGCAATAATCAATATATTCTTTTGAATGTTTGGTACTTGCTCCATGCTTGGGACTTTCCCAAAAAGTATATTTTCCAATATGCATTGCCCACCAGATACCCAGGTATTTCATAGGTTTCACCCAGGAAATATCGTCCATTTTACATGGTTCGTTCAGGTTCAGCATCAGGTAAGATGTAATTAAATCGCCTGCATTTTCAGCCACCTGAATAGTACGCCATGGAGTTTGCATAGGAGTTTTTGTTTTGACCTTTGTACCGTCGCTCCAGGGAGCCAGATCACATTTTAATTTATTGTTTCCCAGGGCTGCAATGGTCATTCCTGCATAATCAACCAGCGCCGCTTCATGAATACTTAAACACAGTCCGTCTTTAGTTTCCATGGTAAAAGGTGTATGTACCGTATCCAGGCTGTTAATAGGCGATTTTTTAAAAAGATATTCATAACGATTATCCTTATAAGCCGGTATCCACCACCCTTGATGGTTATCGCTCATTACAAATTCAGTCAATTCATCCATAATGGTAAATTCGCCTAAATTCGGTTGTTCGGGAACTTTGTACCTAAAACCAATTCCATCGTTAAATACACGGAAGACTATCTGAAACTGCCGTTTTTTTCCGTCTTTTTCGGCCAGGGTAACAGCATATTCATGATAATTATTCCTGATGGTCTTTTGAGCTCCCCAGGGTTGGTCCCAGGTTTGATCAAAACTGACAGTATCCTCAGCTAATACTTGCAGGTTTTTCGATAAGGTATCATTATCGGTAAGCACCATGCCCAATGCTGAGGGCATAACAACGGGTTTATTCTTAAATATGGCTGAATAATAGGGTTTTCCTGATTCAAGCCAAAACGATACGGATAAATTGCCATCGGGAGATGATACTATGGATTTTTTGGGTTGCGTTGCACACGCACTTAATAAAAAAATGGCAATTACAAAGTTTATTAATCGGTTCATTTTTCCTTGTTTTTATATTTAGATTAGGATATAATTTATTATAACATGTTTTATCACACTTCTATTGACTAATAATTTCTATAATTTCCCCCTTTCTCTAGCCTAAGGCTAGAGATTTCCCCAAGGGGAAAACACATTATATACAGGCTTTGCAAGTAATCTGGAAATTTTAACTTTCAAAAAACATCCATGACCTGTGTTCTCTCCATGGGAGAGATGTCCGAAGGACAGAGAGGGAAAAAAACAATATATATCCTTTCAGACTAAAACCATTCAAAAATTCTATTAAAAAAAAGAACGTTCCTATAAATTTTTCAAGTTTTCTAAGAAATGGAGAACAGGAAAAACCTATTCTCCATAATCCCAATTTAAACCAAGACTCAAACCTATATGAAAAGAATTATTGTGCATCTATCGTAATTGATGATCCTTGTAATCCATCTGATTCTGCTTTTAAAACTGCTGTTCCCGAATTTTTTCCTGCCCTCAATATTACAAGGCATTTCCCATTAAATGCTTTTCGGTAATTTGCTTTAAAAGGCTCATGACTGGTTTGACAACCATTATCCACAGCCTCAATTGTCATAGGTTCTGTAACTTTAAAATTTACCAGATTATCAGCGTAGGGAACAAGATTACCCTCCTTATCCAAAATGTTCACAGTTACAAAAGACAAATCCTGACCATCAGCCTTAATGGTTGATCTATCAGCTTCAAGCTGAATTTTAGTCGGTTCACCAGCGGTATTAATTACCACTTCTTTTGTGGTACCATCCTTGTTTTTGCCAATTGCTTTTAAGGTACCAGGCTCATAAGTCACACGCCACATCAAGTGCAAATCATCGCCTTGTTTTGATTTGGTTCCTAACGATTTCCCGTTTAAAAAAAGTTCAACCTCATCAAAATTGGTATAGGCCCAAACATCAATGGTTTGACCTTTTTTCCAGTTCCAGTGCGGAAATACATGCAATACAGGCTTATCAGTCCACTCGCTTTGATACATGTAATACACGTCTTTCGGGAAACCGGCTAAATCAATAATTCCAAAATATGAACTTCGTGAAGGCCATTGATAAGGAGTTGGTTCTCCCAGATAGTCAAAACCAGTCCAAATGTACATACCCGACAAAAAATCATTCCTTTTAATAATTATCCAGGTTTCCTCATGCGTTGATCCCCATGGGGCATGACAATTATCGTAAGCCGAACAGGTATTGTCCGGGTTTCCTTCATAAAATGGTTTGTCCCAACGGAGTGGCCATATCCGAACACTGTCGCTGGGCATATCGTAAACACCGCGTGAATTAAGCGATGAAGTTGTTTCCGTAGCTATAAATTTCTTCCCGGGGAATTTTTGAGGAAATTGCTCAAATGTTTGTTGTTTGTAATTAAATCCAATTAGGTCGAGCGCTCCCGATTTAATAATGTAATTATGAGGTTCAGGATCATTACAAGCGGATGTAATGGGTATATTTGGTGCATATTTTTTAACAATTCCGGCTAGTTCTTTAGCCATTTCAATTCCGGTAGTATCCCATTGTTCTAGTATTTCGTTACCAATACTCCAGATAAAAATACTGGGATGATTCCGGTCGCGTAATAAATGGTCTGTTAAATCCGTTACATGCCATTCATCAAAATATTGACTATAATCGTATTTAACTTTCTTCTTCTTCCACATATCAAAGGTTTCATCCATCACAATAAAACCCATTTGGTCGCATAAATTCAGAAGTTCAGGACTGGGCGGATTATGCGAGGTACGAATACCATTGCACCCCATCTCTTTTAATAATTCCAGTTGGCGCTGTTTTGCCCTGACATTTAGAGCCGAGCCCAGAGCTCCTAAATCATGATGATCGCAAACCCCTTTAATTTTCACGGGTTTACCATTGAGTAAAAATCCTTTATCGGCACTAAAATTGAAAAACCGAAGGCCAAAATTAGTTTCATAAACATCAATAACTTTATTGTTCAGCTTTACATAGTTAACCGCTTTGTATAAATTCGGATGCTCAATATCCCATAATTGAGGCATATTAACTTCCATTTCCTGATCCAGCTCCTGTGTGCTGTTATGATTAACCTCAACCTGGCTTACCTGCTTAGCTACTACCTTGTTCTGCGGATCAAAAAGCTTTGTTTCAACTTCAATATTTTCATTCTTTTGTGTTGTATTTCTAATCACAATGGCAATGTTAACCACCGCATTATTCTCATTTACAACCGGCGTGGTAATATGCGTTCCCCACAAATCGACATGAATAGCATTTGTTTTTAATAACCAAACATTGCGGTAAATGCCTGAACCCGAATACCACCTTGAATTTGGCTGGTTTGAATTATCGCAGCGCACGGCAATAATATTCTTTGTGTCGCCATAATTAAGATAAGGGGTTAAGTCGTACTGAAAGGTTATATAACCATTAGGTCTTTTACCAACCAGATGCCCATTAATAAAAACTTCGCTGTTCTGATAGACTCCGTCAAAAGTTATATAGATTCTTTTGGAAGAATCTTTTTCGGGCAGGGTAAATGTTTTTCGATACCATCCAATACCTCCGGGCAATGCTCCACCTCCAATTCCGGCAGGGGCATTTTCATCAAATTTACCTTCAATGCTCCAATCATGAGGTAAATTTAAACTTCTCCAGTTATGGTCATCAAAATGAGCATCTTTATAAATACTGGAATCATTAAGAATAAACTTCCAGTTATCGTTAAAACTTAAATTTTCGCGGACACCGGTCTCATTTTTTGTGCATGATAACAAAGCAATACAACTAATAAATACAATGAAAATTATCTTTATCGTTAGGTTTTTCATGATTTTCATTTGTTTCTTTCTGTTTAATAAGACATGGTTTCTAATTAGTCTCTGCAAGAAAATTCCATTTTTTTCGTTACGCTTGTCCTCAAAATGGTCATTTACACCAGTAAACTCACATTTTTAGGATTTCGCAAACCTCAAAAATGAAGCTTTCTTTATCAAAGACCAAGTTTTCTGACACGCACTAATTAAATGAGATTCCCCATACGGGAATCTCATTTAATAATGTTTTTTTTACCATCCCGGGTTTTGTTTTAGTACGCCATTTGATAAAACAACCTGAGATTCAGGAATTGGTAGAAATCCTCCTGTTTCAGAACGATAGGTAGATGAATATTTCTCATCGATTCCTACATTTTTAACCGGTACATCTTTCACCTTCGCAAAAGCGCTTTCGGCATCGTGCCAACGTAACAGGTCAAAATAACGTAATCCTTCAAAAGCCAGTTCGTGGCGACGTTCATTCTTAATATTCTCAAGATTAACCGGAACTGAAGCTAATCCTGCACGTGAACGTATTTGATCAAGATAGGATTGAGCATTTGGGCTACCCAATTCAGCTGCCATCAATAGTACATCGGCAAACCGGATCAGTACTTCATCCTGCATATTCCATAGTTGATAATTATCGGGTGTTCCCAAAATGTCGTAGTACATACCTTTAAGTTGGTATTTTCCGGTAACATCATTAAAAACAGGTACTTGAATTGGAGTATATTTTTTCTGCCAAAGTCCGGTCTCATGCATGGTATTGTCTGAATTCCAAATATAATCAGTGCTGGTATTACCCTCTTCAGGATCAGTAACATCGGCAATACTACCCTGTTTGCGCAAGTCACCGTTTTCAAAGCTGTCCCATAATTGTGGATTAACTGGTCCACCACCCCAGCCCTGTCCAAAAGGCATTAATTGTCCCGGTTCACGGAAACCCAAATAGAGGACACACTGGTTCGAATAGCTCATTTCCTGAGCTGGAGGCGACCATCCTCCATAAGGAGAATATTTAATAGCAAAAACGGTCTCAGTATTTGCACCGTCTTCACCAATCCATTTAAGTCCGTTATCGTGGGCATAGGGATAAAC
>JBJKSB010000088.1:0-74298 GCA_046704385.1 Bacteroidales bacterium
TCTTTAAACTTAGCTCTACAGGAAGCTTCATCAGGAAACTCTTCCATGAATTTGATAAGATTCATATCAATTTTTTTCCTATAATATAATAAATATTATTCATTCCCGATAGACATATTAATTTATAACCTGTGAACTTCGTCGCAAGAAAATGTGGCATTTCATGACCTTTGTATGCTTGCGACGATTTCATTTTCTTGAACCTTGACCCGGGGTTGCGCTTCGTTTTTGCTCAGCGTCTTTATTATACTATCATGAACCCCCTTTTTTTTAACAAAGATGCAATTGGTCTTCACTCAACGTCCGCCTCGGGTCATATCTTTGAAAACCTTCGGTCTTCTCTCTTAAGTCATAATTCATTATAAAAAAGTATATTTGCAGCCAGAATTTTCGAAATTGGAGCTGGAAGTTATATATCAGGATGATTACCTGGTGGCCATAAATAAACCTCATGGTTTATTGGTTCACCGGTCGAAATATGCTGATGAAGCAAAGGTTTTTGCGGTACAGGAGCTTCGTAATCAGCTGGACAGGCATGTTTTCCCCTGTCATCGGCTCGACCGAAAAACCAGCGGCGTTTTACTGTTTGCGCTGGATGGACAGACCAATTCCGCTATGCAGCAACAATTTGCCGAAAGTAAAGTCATAAAAACATATTTAGCAATTGTCCGTGGTCATACTCCTCAACAAGGGAAAATTGACTATCCATTAATCAATGACCAGGGAAAAGAACAAGATGCCATAACAAACTTCACTACCCTGGCACAAAGCGAAGTTGAAGTGGCGCTTGGGAAATTTCCAACCTCACGGTATTCGCTGGTTAAGGCGCACCCGGAAACCGGACGTATGCACCAGATTCGGAAACATTTTGCCCATATTTTTCATCCTATAATTGGCGACCGGCCTCATGGCTGCAACAAACAAAACAAGCTTTTTAAAGAGCACTGGAACATGACTACCATGATGTTACATGCCTCAACACTGAAATTTATGCATCCCATAACTGGAATACCCACAGAAATAGAAGGTGATTTAAGTTCCGAATTTAAAAGGGTAATCGGGTTCTTACAGTTCGACATTTAAAGAATAAGGGGAGAAAAAGCGGAACCTCCAGGTGTTCCGTCGATGAAGCTTGTGCCTCCGCACACTGTCGCCTAAGCTTCAGAGTAGGCACCTAAAGTTACGGCGACACGCGGGTGGCTTAAGTGACAAGTCTTGGAGGAATTCATTTGATTAAAATGGAAAAATCTGGAATCAGATTCCATATTTTTCCATATATTTGTTTTATGATACCCAGAGATGCTCAAAATAAAATATCACAACTAGCTAAATCATTTAAAGCTGTAGCTATAATTGGACCACGCCAATCGGGCAAAACAACACTGGTAAAAAATCTTTTCCCGGAAAAGCCCTATTACTCAATGGAGAATCTTGACATAAGAAATTTTGCTATAAATGATCCACGAGGATTTTTAACAACCATAAAGGAAGGTGCCGTTCTTGATGAAATTCAAAGAACACCTGACATTTTTTCATATTTACAAGAAGAAATTGATAATTCGGACAGAAGAGGAAAGTATATATTTACTGGTTCAAATAATATATTACTTCAACAAAATATTTCACAAACTTTAGCTGGGAGATTAGGGTATTTTAGACTATTGCCCTTTTCAATAAATGAATTAAAAAAGTCGGACTTGCTGCCTGACAGTGATGATGTGTTAACATTTAAAGGCACATTTCCTCCAATTTACGATTTACAAATTGAGCCAGTCGACTGGTATCCGAACTATATTAAAACTTATATTGAAAGGGATGTCAGGCAAATAAAAAACATTACCGATTTACTTGTATTTGAAAAATTCATCAAATTACTAGCCGGTCGAACAGGACAGGAATTAAATTATAGCTCTTTAGCAATTGAAACAGGTGTCGATGTGAAGACAATTCAATCATGGATAGGAATTTTAGAAAGCAGCTTTATAATTTACCTTCTTAGGCCCCATTATAAGAATTTTAACAAGACCATTGTAAAACGACCTAAAATTTATTTTTATGACACCGGGATAGTGTGCTCACTGTTAGGTATTTACAGTTGGGATCAACTTGCCAATTATCCACTTAAAGGAGCTATTTTCGAAACTTTGGTTGTTACAGAATTGCTTAAGAAAAAAACCAATCTTGGAATGCCCGATAATCTATATTACTGGAGAGATAAAACTGGTCATGAAATTGATATAATTGTAGATTCAGCTGATATACTTACCGCTATTGAAATTAAATCGGGTGCCACAATACATAATGAATTTGTTAAAAATATAAATTATTGGAAAAAACTAAGCAAAACAAAACAATCCCTTGTTCTCTATCGTGGCAACTTAAAACAACAACATTCGGATGGAACATTATATATTAACTGGAGAGAACTGACAGAACTAAATATATAACCAATTAATCGTTATCACTCAATATTTCATTCACCAGATTATTTATCCAACCAATTTTTAAAATCATTCACTTTTTCACGGGCTACAATTATTAACTCGTTCTCGAGCCCGTTAATACTTATTTTTAAACGGCTGTTGCTATACGATGTAATGCCTGAACACGCCTCAACAGAAACAATATACTTCCGGTTTATTTTAAAATATTTATTGTTGTCAATTAAATTCATGAGTTCATCAAGGGTATAATCGATAGGATAACTCCTCTTGCCGAGGGTATATAAAAAGGTTCCTTTTTCTAAACTATAAAAGGCAATAATTTCATCAATGGAAATCGTTTTAATTTTATCTCCAATTTTTACGATAAACCTCGATTTGGTTGGCTGTAAACCGGCAACTTTGGTCAGGTTCATTAAACTTTCCATCAAAATGGCAGGTGAAAATTGCCTTGCTTTCTGAATAGCCCGGCTTACCCGCTCCGGTTCTACCGGTTTTAACAGGTAATCGATACCATTGGTTTTAAACGCTTCAATGGCATATTTATCATAAGCCGTGGTGAAAATAATAGGGCACTTTATTTCAACCTGTTCAAATATTTCAAAGCTAAGCCCATCAGCAAGCTGAACATCTGAAAAAATTAACGATAAATTATCATGAATTTTAATAAATCCGACAGCTTCACGTATGGTTTCAATTTTAGCTATAATCTGTATTTCAGGGGCTACAGCGCGTATAACTCTTTCCAAATGATTCGTAGCACGGGTTTCGTCTTCAATAATTATCGCATTCATTTTGCAGCGGACTTAATTACAGGAATTTTTACCGAATAAAATTCGGGATTACTTTCAATAATCAGTTCTTTATCAGTAAAAAAACGGTACTGTTGTTTAATATTATCCAATCCCGTCTTTTTTGAATCGTCGCCTGCATTTTTAGGTTGTAGTGTATTTCGAACCAGTATGTAATCTTCCTCACGCTCCACATCAATGTTCAGTGGTTTTTGTGTCGAAATTTCGTTGTGTTTCACACAATTTTCAATAAGCAGTTGCAGAGCCATCGGCACAATGAATTCGTCCGGTTCGGCCTGCATATTTATTTGTATCATCAATTTATCTTCGAACCGGGTTTTTAATAAATAAATATACGATTGTATAAAATCGAGCTCTTCATTAATGTTAATGAGTTCTTTCTCCCGATTATCTAATACGTATCGGAACAGTTGGCTTAACTGCCTGATAAAATTTACGGCTTGTTTCTGATCACTGTAAACCAAATCGGTTAATACATTAAAACTGTTGAATAAAAAATGTGGATTTATTTGATTTTGAAGCGCTTCATATTTATAAGTAAGCATCTGATTTTTAAATTGCTCAGCTTCAAGTAACGTTTTTTTCCATGCTTTAAAAAAGCCATGAGCTGTAAAAATAAGCGTAACACCCAGAGAAATTGCGATAGCATATATGCTTGACTTTAATGCCCATTGCCAAAAATCCGTCGGAAAATAATTTAAAATAAGCTTGAGCATGATCAGTTGCACCGCAATAAAAGCCACTGTAGCATACAATATAATTGCCATACCTCCGAAAATGATTCTTTGGGCCGGATTGTCGCGCCATGAATATTTTTCATTTATTTTATTATTAATATACCCGTGCCCGATCCACTGGGTAATACAAATGGTATAAGCCCATAAAAAGGATAATAAAAAGTCTTTAAGGCTGCTGTGCCACGATCCATAAAATAAGATCATTACAAGTAATGCAATTACGGCATTGGCCACTAAAAAGCGCCATATATTTGAATAGGGATGTACCGATTGGGTTGATTTTAGCATATCAATAAAATTAACTATTAAAAATACATTTTTAAACCTTTGGGATAAATTTTCCCAAAGGTTTTTATTTCGTGGAACTTAGCCTTCAAACGATTTAACAATACTTTCCACCTGGTTTTTACCCCATTGGGGATAAATACTTGATTTTATTTTATAATTATCCCAGTTTTCAAGTAATTTTTCAGCCCTGGCTTTGAAAGGTGCTGTATCGTTACCAAAAAATCGTGCAGTACCCAGCTCATTTTGCAGATTGATAAGCTGAGCCCTGGGGTTTTCAGGTTCCATTCCCAATGCCCTGCCAACGGCCTGGGCCGATAGTGCTCCAAATTTTTGACCGCGCTCCTGCGGATTTACTACCAACCTGCCCGTATAGTAGAATGCCTGCAACGTATAAGCCTCCGATTCGTTTGGAGCCAGTTTTAGCATATTATTGATTTCAGGTTCTGCTAAATCAAGGTAAGCATCCTTTTTACTTCCGTCGGATTCCATAAAGCTCATTAAGATATAGCATTGCGCTTCGTAATAAAGCGGTAACCATTCTTCGGTTTCAACATTTGAAATTACTTTGAACTGGTTAGCCAGATTCTGGAAATCACTAATAGATTGGCACTGACCAAATTGTGCGAGCGTTTGTCCCATTTTTTGGTAATATTTGGGATTGGCTGCCATTAAAATTCCTGCTAGAAGGAATGTTGCTGAAGTTAAAATTGTACGTTTCATAATTTTATAATTTTATAATTTTAATTGATTTTGTCCATTTGATTTAAATCGCCTTTGCGCGATAAGGTGATAAAACAGGCTAGTAAGAAGAACCGTTTGGCTCCGGGAACAATTGCAGTTTTATCATATATTCCCTGAGAATCGGGTGTGCTTGAATAACTGTACCCGAACTGTTGTTTAAATCCCGGCACATTTGACACCGAGGCATAAACCACGATATTTTGCCTGTACAGAAAACTCCAGTTTAAATCCAGCGTTTGATAAGGAATTGTTTTTTCGCTGTTAAATTCAGGTACATTCGGGTTATTATAATACCTTGGCGATGCCAGTTTGTAACTTACTCCGACCATCGACCGCAAGCCTGCAATCCAGTATTTGTAAACCAGGCTTAGATTGTGCCTGCTGGTATAATTTGGAATGGCCAGTTCAGGATAATCCCTGTAATTTCGCCGCGTATCGATGTAGGAATACGAAATCCAGTATTCACCATTCTTTATGGTTTTATTGTCACGCCAGAATAAATCGAAACCATAAGCATAACCGTTTCCCGAATTGTTATAAGATTCAGCATCGTAGAATGTTGAAGGGTTAAACTTGACCAGATTATTGTACTGCTTGTAATAAAATTCAGATCGTAAAACCCGATCAGATTTTTCAAACTGAAAATCCATAATATAATGATCGGCACGCTCGTAGTTCAGATTATTGGCATACAGTAAAATATCGTCAGCCGGGTCCTGTAAAAACCATCCGTACGACAACGACATCTGGCTGAATTTGCTGAATTTATAGGCAGTTGAAAGTCGTGGTGCAAAATTGCCTTTATTCAGGTATGATGAACCTTCAACCCTGGCCCCAATGCGGCATACAAATTTTGAAGAGGTGTAAATCTCAGCCTCTGTAAAACCCGCAATGGTGTTGTTTTGGAAGCCCTCGAGAATGGAATCATTTATTGCGAGATATTCCATATTAAACTTCTTCGAAAAAAGTTCACTTCCAGCCCTGAGTTTTATCTTATTATTTAGTTTTTTCGCGATAACAACCTTGGCATGTGCGCCATTCAAAAATTTATTATAATCTGATGAATCCATTGAAGTATAATCGATATTATGGGTAAAAGAAAAGCCTGTGCTTAAAATCCACTGGTTTTTAAATTCACCGTTCCACGATAAGTTTACAAAGGCATTGTTATTCACCAAATGGTATGCTGACGTTGTTCCCATATCACCATTGTTTGGATTATTTAATATTAAATCGGACCGGTTCAGGCTTCCATAAAATTTAAACAGCCCTGATTTTGCCGTTTTTTGCCTGTAAGTAACTGCCCCGGAAAATGATTCAGGTTCTTTTCCCCACTCACGGTTTTGAGGAACCAAAAGCATGTAAGGTTTCAGGTTGTTATAGCTGGTTGAAACTGTTAGCGAGGATTTGTCCCACGATTTGGTTCCTGCCAGGCTCCCGCCCACGGTTAAAAGCGAAATATTCAGCTGATCTTCAACAGCCATTTCGTTGGTTTTTAATTCCAAAATTGAAGATAAGGCCTGGCCATACTCGGCAGAATATCCGCCGGTGCTAAACATGGTACCACTGAACATAAAAGGATCGAAACGTCCGCGAACCGATGTATTGGGAGCAGATGAAGTGTAAGGAACATACACCAGTGTACCATCAATATAGGTTTTTGATTCGTTGCTGTCGCCACCCTTTACGAAAAGTTTTCCTGACTCTCCCACAGTGGTAGTTCCCGGCAAAGTTTCAAGCGCCCCATAAATATTTCCGGTGGCACTGGGTGTGGTTACCATATCCAGCGAAGTAATAGCTATCGATTTCTTTTTGTCGCCGGCTTCAAAGGTTCCGGCTGTAATATTCACAGCCTCCAGCTCATTAAATGCTTCGTGTAAAACAATAGTAAGCGTTATGGTTTTTCCGGTTAAATCCAGTTCTTTGGTAAAAGGTTCAAAACCTATAAAATTAATTTTAAGATGTTGTTTCCCGGTTTCGTGTGTGGTGAAACTGAAATTTCCGTTAGCATCGCTGGTGGTACCATCATAAGTTCCGTCCAGGTAAATATTGGCACCAGTCAATAATTGTCCATTGGAGTCTTTGATAACCCCTGCAATTTTAGTCTGAGCTATCAGACCAAAACCAGATATTAAGGTTAAAAGAATTGTAATTGCTTTTTTCATTTCGTATGGATTTGCATCATTTACGATACAAATCTGCGCCAAAAGCCTGAAGGATAAAAAACTGACTTACCGAAATGTTGAATTTGCAGGATGAATTGTAGAAAGAGGGATGGAGTTTTTGCTTCTTTTTTAAAAATTGCTTAACACTAATAATGTAGACAAAACAAATGATGAATGGCCTGTTAATTTCGTCGCACTTGCCCGACTGGGTCATTCAGGCGGGTGATACTCCAGATTTTCATCACAACAGGATACTTACGACGATTTTTTTGTGTCCTAAATAACCCGGGGCGACAACAACTTCGATAAGTTCAACTTACGCTCACTTACCTCGTTTTTTTTGCCCCGGGCTAAAGTGTATCGCCCCTTCAGGGCTGTTTATTTACGTGAGTAACAATAGGTTCGGGGCGCGACTAAAACCTAAAATCCGCAGGTTTCTTTCACAATTGGTTGATAGTCATCGGATGACAACTAAAATAAAAGCACCAAAAGAATTGAACTAATTACCTAAAAATCAACAATTCATCCGATGACTTACGGAAATAAGGTAAAAGTCGCACTCCGATTAATTGATTCTTTACCTGATTCTAGTGATGGTGATGATGACCTTCACCATGATGGTGATTGTGTGTTTCACACATTACCATGGAATCCTTTACATTTCCGGCTAAATACTCATTTACCAGGGTATTAACATCACCGGAACAACCCCTGATTACCTGGATATTTGAACTGACCAGCTTATTAAAAGCACCCTGACCCATGTTACCAGCCAGCATCAGTTCAACTCCTTTTGCACTTAAATCGTGTACAATATCCGACTTGCATCCGCATCCTTGTAATGAAGGTACTAATTCGCTGTTTGTTACCTTATTATCTTCAATAGTGAATACACTAAAATATTCACAGTGACCAAAGTGGCCATCTACTACATTTTGTTTTGTTGGAACTGCTATTTTCATGATTTTTTGTTTTATTATTTAATATCGTATACTCCTAAATCCTCTAAATCGTTAAGCCTGCTTGAACCTGTCGGGCAGGGTAATAAAATACTATATCAATTTTTTAGCACCCTTTACCCTCCCGAAACTAGTTCGGGACAGGTCGTCGGGAGGGGCTGTCTCAAAAGTAATTTTTTACCCCTAAGACACAAAGGCCTAAAATTCTCAAATTCGTAATGCACTAATATATACCGCTTTGTGTTTCTTGGTGTCTTTGTGGTTTTGGACCTTTTTATTCATTTTAATTCTTTTGAGACAGCCCCATGTTTAATAACGAGGCCTCATTTTCAAATTAATCTTTATCTCAATCTAACTATCCATAACATTACAACTAATACTAAAGGGGAATCCCCTGCGCTATTAATTATTGTTCTTTTTTTACATTATCAATTTTAATGGCCTTGCCGTTTACCAAACCATCGGCAATTTTTTTATGGGCTTCTGCAATTATTCGTCCAAATGTTTGCCTTGATATCTGCATACTTTGTGCTGCCTCTTCCTGGTATAAACCCTCTAAATCAGCTAATCGGACTGCCTCAAATTCATCAATGGACAGGACCACCGATTCCAGATCTTTCATTGGTATACCTGCCGGTTTGTAAAAAGTAACATCAGGATCACAACAAATATTTCTGAAACATTTCTTTCTTGGCATATGCTCATTATTTTGAGTACAAATATAAGCATATGCTCAAAATAAATTATGAATTTTACAAATTATCATTAAAAAAATATAACTGATTTTTTGTTTAAGTCTGATATATATATATTTGCGTTAACAACTGAATATTGACCTAATAACGAACATTTTCCTTTTGGAAAAAAATCAGGAAATAGTTAAAAACTATGAGATTAATTTATTTTGCCATTTTCTTTATTGGTGCTCATGTTTGTTTTGCCCAGACTAAAACCATTCAAGGTTATGTAACTGATAGTTTAACAAGAGAATCTTTGGTAAATGCCAATATTTACACTCGGGACTATAAACATGCCACCTCAACAAACAACTTTGGATTCTTTTCGCTGAATGTACCTGAAACTGAGCAAATCCTTAAAATTTCGTATGTTGGTTACACTACCAAGGAGGTTGCCCTATTGGAATTTAGACCCGGTGAAATTTTCCATATAAAACTTACTGCCAATTCGTTACTACAGGAAATAAATGTAAAAGCCAATACCTTTCGTGAAGAAATCTCTTTGCATCGGCTTGGCATTAATGAACTTTCGGCTAAAAAGGTTGAAAACCTGCCAGGGGTATTGGGTGAGCCGGATATATTAAGAGCCATTCAGAATATGCCCGGAGTTCAATCCGGCAATTTAGGGACTACGGGATTATTTGTACGAGGGGCTGATCCAGGACAGAGTTTGATATTGCTCGATGGTGTACCCCTTTACAATATCAATCACTTATACGGTATATATTCGGTATTTAATGGTGATGCCTTAAACAGCGCTGTCCTTTATAAAGGAGGATTTCCTGCCAGGTATGGAGGCCGGTCGTCAGCCATTTTGGATGTTACCATGCGAGAAGGGAGAAGCGACAAAATAGGAATACAGGGAAGCCTGGGTATACTTGCCTCACACATATTAATTGAAGGTCCCCTGATAAAAAACAAGCTTACCTTCTTGGTTTCAGCTCGCAGGACTTATTTCGACCTTTTTAGTAATGCCATCTTAAAACATAAATACCCTGATCCTAAAAACAGGGTTTACACCGGTTACCATTTTTACGATGCAACCTGTAAAATAAATTACCGGTTTAACGACCAGCACAGAATTTTTGCCAGCTTTTACGGGGGCAATGACTTTTTATACAATAACGAATATAAGAATAATGACACTGTTAATGACAACTTTACCAGTGAATTGAAATGGGGTAATGCAACCGGCACCATACGTTATAATTATACGGCAAAAAACGGTTTGTTCCTAAATGCGCAGGTATATTCCACACATTATTTTTACAGCCAGGTGGCTGACCACACCAATATTTACCCGGAGGAAAACATTTATACCCGGGTAAACAAGGATAATTTTAAATCGAATATTCGCGATTACGGGGCATTGCTTTTTGTTAATAAAGCTTTTAACAACCATGATGTACAGGCTGGTTTTAGTGCAGTACAACATAATTTCAAACCTTCAGATGGGACCATTTCAAGATTCGATGGATACTCTCCCCCTTACGATACCTCTTTCACTCAGGGAACTTTCAATATTACCGATCTTAATGCATATGCAGAAGATAAGATAAAACTAGGCGAAAAATTTACTGCCACATTTGGTTTACGGCTGGTACTAAATGATACCAAAGAAAAAAACCTGCAGGCAGAACCACGAATACAACTGCAATTACTGGCAACTGATAATCTTTCGTTTAAAACGGGGTATGCCCGTGTAACCCAGAATAGCTTTTTAATATCTACAAACAGCATGATTTCGCCAGCTGATTTATGGGTATTCAAAACTCAAAACATGAAACCATTGATAGGTAACCAGGTAGATTTTGGCGTAACTACTTCACTTTTTAACGAGATAAAAATGACCTTTGAAACTTACTACAAAAAGCTGGATAATGTACCGGGTGTTTTGGAAGGGAAAAAAATTGACCGGCTGGATAACTGGGAAACCAATATTGTACAGGGCCAGGGTGAAGCCTATGGTTTTGAAAGCATGATTGAACGTCGTTATGGTAAAATTAACGGCTTTATTGGTTACACTCTGGCTTACAGCAACAGACAATTCAAAGAATTAAATAATGGGAGGCCCTACCGTTTCAAATACGATCGCAGGCACAATATTTCTGTAGTAGTCTCGTACAAACTTACCCGACGATTGGAAGTAAATGCCGTTTGGAATTTTGCTTCAGGCAGCCTGGTATCGTTATATACTCAGAAATATAAAAGCTCAGCTGATTATTATGATACAGACCTGGATCATTTGTATCCGGGAGGAACCAGATTATATGCAGCCAGTAAAAATAATTATGAATTACCCCCTTTTCATCAGCTTGACCTTGGTTTTACATTCACCAAACAAAAGAAAAGAGGCACTATTAAATGGAATTATGGTATTTATAATGTATATAACCGGGTTAATCCTTTTTATATTACCATTGAGCAGGAGCATTACTTCATGAATGGGGCTCTGCCCATTCTACCCTATGTAAGCTATACTTTCAAATTTTAAAATCATGAAAAAAACCTGTTTGTTTTTATATAGTATTTTACTGTTCTGGGCCTGCGAACCCATTCCCTTTGATTTAAATGTAAACCAGAACAATTCAATGTGCGCCAGTTTTTATAGTGACAATTCTCCCTCGTTTGCCATCTATTACACCTCAGGGATATTCAGTCATGACACCCCTGTACCCATCGAGGGTGTTACCCTAAAAGTTTGGGAGGATAATATACTAATACCGGATTTCAATTTTACTGATCAAATGAGCTATATGAACCCTGAGTTTAAACCCAAACCAGGAGCCCAATATAAAATTAAAGCAGAGATGGTTGAAGGAGATCCCTTACTTTGTAACTTCACTATGCCCGGGCTGGTTAAGTTTGATGTATTAAATTTTGAAACTGAGGAAGTTGTTGTAAATCATTATCAGGAATATTACGATACAATTTATCAGACAAGTTATTCAGGAATTACAGATAGCATTATTTTTATAGAATACCACGAAGCCCGTAATGATACTGTGGTAAAAATAAATATGGCCTTAAAAATTAATGATCCGCAAAATACAACGGACTATTATTATTTAATCCCTGGAACCATTGGTATATTTGACTCAAACATCAAACCACATTATACCACATTAGGACCTGTGGAAGAGGATAACAACGGCTTTTACTCAATACCTATGTTTGCCGATGATATTATAAATGAACAGAACAATATTGTAAAATTTTCAGCCTATTACGGACCCAGAGATTCTGTACGAATTGAATTGAGTCATTTTGATGAATTTACTTACAATTTTAACATAAAAACATTTTTATACAGAGCTGCTCTCAATCCTGCTGTTAATGACAATAACACTGCCCTGATGGACTTTTTTAAACCCGCAGGTATACCCGAAACAGAACCGGTGATACTTCCTCAGAATGTTGAAAACGGCATAGGAGTTATCACATCATATTCAGTTTATAAACAATCTTTTGCATTTGATCTACCCCCGGAAAGTGAATGGAAATTTATTAATAAAAACTAAAAAAACGGAGCCTGAAAACTTCAAACCCCGCTCTTATCTATATACACCGACCCTAACTAGTCAACATTATCAAATAAAAATGAATTTTCGTTACTGATACGGGTCACCCCTTCTTCATCGGTTAAAGTGAAGCGCGATATTTCTTTTTCTTCTGTGTCGCTTTCTTCCATATCTTCGAGCCGTACTTTTTTGCGTTTAAAAGCCGGTTCATTCTCAAGCTCCTCAATATCGCTTTCGTTTTTATACGATACTTTGGGTTTTTGCATTTTGTTTACCTTAATGCTCTCTTCAGCATCACCTGAAACAATTCCAAGGTCGAGCTGCTTAGCAGCCGTCTTTTTGGTATCTGACTTATCTTCCCCGAAAAGCTCAAATCTTTCAACCTTCTCAATGGGTTCATTGTCAGTAAAATCAAAAAGTTCTTCTTCCTTTTTAGGTTCTTCTTTATCGTAAATTTCAAAAGGAATATCCTCGCCTTCCAGCTTTTCATATATTTTTTCGTCAATCGGGGGCTTTTCATCTTCATCCCTTTTTATTTCGTGCAGCGGAACGGAAATTTTTTGTTCAGCCTCGTGAGCAACCAACTCCGGAATACTTTCGGTTCCAAAACCGGTAGCAATAATGGTAATACAAATTTTATCGCCCAGCGAGGTGTCAAGGGTATTCCCCCAAATAATATCGGCAGTCATTCCGGCTGATTCCTGCACATAATCGGTAATTTGTCCTATTTCGTCCATACGAACCTCATCATCAGGACCTGAGGCAATATTGAGCAATATATTTTTTGCTCCTTTTATATCATTATTATTTAATAATGGTGAACTCAGCGCTTCTTCAATGGCCAGCGTGGCACGGTTTTCGCCTGATGCCATTGCCGATCCCATTAATGCCACACCACTGTTTGACATTACCGTATGAACATCCGCAAAGTCAACATTCACCGAACCATGAACCGTAATAATTTCAGCAATTCCTTTGGCTGCAACGGTTAATACATTATCAGCCTGCGCAAATGCCGTCGACAGAGGTAAATCGCCATACATTTCACGCAATTTTTCATTGTTAATCACCAGTAAGGCATCCACTTGTTCACGCATTTTGTTTAACCCTTCAATAGCCTGGTTCATGCGCCTTTTCCCTTCAAAGCGAAATGGCAGGGTAACAATCCCCACTGTGAGTATACCTAAATCGCGAGCTTCCTCAGCAATTACAGGAGCTGCACCGGTTCCGGTTCCGCCGCCCATACCTGCGGTTATAAAAACCATTTTAGTATTGTGCGATAAGATATCCGTAATTTTATCCAGACTTTCAATAGCTGCCTGCCTGCCCTGTTCCGGTTTATTTCCTGCACCTCTGCCTTGTGTCAGGGTTTCGCCCAACTGTATTTTTATGGGTATTTCGCTGCTTCGCAATGCCTGAGCATCGGTATTGCAAATTACAAAGTCAACATCAGTAATTCCCTGGCGGAACATATGATTTACTGCATTTCCACCACCTCCACCTACTCCTATCACTTTAATAATGGAACTCTTGTTGTGGGGTAAATCAAAATTCATCAGTTCTTCAGCCATTTTTTTTAATTTTTTAGTTTATCAGCTTATCCAACGCCTAAATATTTTAACAGTTTCAGGCGACAGGTTAACTTCTCACCTGAAAAGTAACCCGCCTTCCTTTAACTGTGAACTACCTGCAAGTCTTACATTTGTTGGTCATCCACTTCAAAGAATTCACCCAGTTTATCGAACAAGGTTGCTATTTTCTTTTTCTGTGGCTTTTTATCCTCAACTTGTTTTTCTTCAGTAACTAATTCCACTTCGGGCTCTGTCTTAACCTGTTTCTCCTGTTTAATTTCAGACTTTTGCTCAACGCAACAAGGGCCTTTTTCAACAAATCCGGTAAGCATCAACCCGACTGCTGTTGCAAACATCGGTTGATTTACTTCCTCTACTACCTGACTTTGAACACTTTGGTTAGGCACACCAACCCGCACATCCATGCCTGTTTTAAAAGCCACCAACTGGCTAAGGTTTTTAAGCAAGGCTCCACCACCTGTCAGCACAATACCAGCCCCTAACTGCTGCAACATTCCTGAAGCTTCCACTTCAAAATAAATCTGGGCAATAATTTCCTCCATCCTTGACTGGATTATATGAGCCAGATTTTTAAAACTTATTTCTTTTGGTGGCCTTCCGTTAATACCAGGAATACTAACCACTTTATTTTCCTGGGCTTTATCGGCTAACGACGAGCCATATTTCACTTTTAATTGCTCGGCATAGCGTTCCAAAATGTTGCAGCCCTGTTTAATATCCTGGGTAACAATATTTCCACCAAAAGGAATCACTGCCGTATGGCGGATGATACCATCATAAAAAACTGCTACATCGGTAGTACCACCACCAATATCAACCAGTGCCACTCCAATTTCTTTCTCATCTTCAGTTAAAACTGCATCGGACGAGGCCAAAGGTTCCAGAACGAGGCGCTTTACATTTATTCCTGCACGATTCACGCATTTTTTAATATTATTAGCCGCTGCTGTTTGCCCGATTACAATATGGAAGTTTGCCTCCAAACGCTTGCCGAACATCCCGACAGGGTTTTTAACGCCGGTTTCGTTATCCACAATAAAACTTTGTGGCAAAACATGGATAATTTCCTCACCAACATCGATAGGAATTTTATGCATATCGTCAACCAGGGCTTGTACATCTTCCTTTGAAATTTCTTCATCGTACGAATCACGATTGATATACCCACGATTCCTGATGCTGCGTATATGCTGACCGGCAATACCTACATATGCATCTGTAATACGTACACCAGCCTGCGATTCGGCGATATCCACTGCCTGCCTGATGGCATTTACGGTTTGCTCAATATTGAGAACAACCCCGCGTTTCACTCCTGTGGAACGGGTGTTGCCATAGCCCAAAATATCAATTTTCCCCGACTCATTTTTCCTTCCAATGATAGCTACTATTTTGGTTGTACCTATGTCAATTGCTGCTACTATTTTTTCTTTTGGGTTCATACTCATTATCTTTTAGTACAAATTACCTGATTATTATATTTTAAGTTTATTGTCTTATATTTATTCCATCCGGCCTTCGGAAAGCCTTGTGTATAAAGCGCTTTTAAGTTGTTAAATTTGGTGATGTAATGATCAATTCCGCCAAATTCAATTATATGAGTCCCTACACGAGGAACCAACTCATACTCGTTACCATTCACATAAATTTGCTCGATCTGGGCCCTCCAGAATTCGTCACGATAAATATAGCTGGCCAGTTGATACAAATCAAGTAGTAGTGCATTAGAGTTATCCACAGACTTATCACCAATTTCAGACTTTTGTACGGCGAGTAATTTTGTGTAATTCAGGTTTATATTACCTGATGCAATAAGTACATGGGCTGTGTATTTCGATGATAACGGCATGATTTTACCTTCATCGTCAATATAGAAACTCTCACGGTTTTTGCTAATGATCCGCAGTATTGGATTTCGTTGTGTAATATTAATTTGAACGGTACCCTGCACCGTACGAAACACATTTGCTTCCTTAACCGATGGATGTAATTTTAAGAATTCCTCCAGCTTATTTTCATTGATACTGTTCACCGGTTGACCAATCAACGATTCTTTTTTATCGTTCAACATGGTAATTACATCATTTTCCTCGATAAAATAATTATGTGTTTTGTCGAGTACATTAACCTTCACATCCTTGCATTTAATTTCCTGCTTTTTGGCGGCAATTAAAGGCAATAACACCAGAATGTAAACTATAATGGTTACCCAGGGCAATATTTGTTTTAGTTTAGTCATTTTTGCTATATTTCTCTTCTAAACCCTTTTTAATTTTAGGGACCAAACGGTCGATGTCGCCGGCACCCATTGTTATAACAATATCAATATCTGATTTTAATACATTATTTACAACCTGGTTATAGCTGCACAATTGTTTGTTTTTCAATTTCATTTTACTAAAAATAAGCCGGCTTTCAACTCCGGGGATTGGTTCTTCGCGGGCCGGATAGATATCTGTAAGTATCACCTGGTCGCATAAGTCAAGGCTTGCTGCAAAACCATCGGCAAAATCCCTGGTCCGGGTATATAAATGCGGTTGAAAAACTCCGGTAATTGGGCGGCCTGGATACATGTGTTTTACAGAGTTAATACATGCCTTTATTTCCTCTGGGTGATGAGCATAATCATCAATGTAAACTATTTTATCGGTTTTAACCTGAAAATCGAAACGCCGTTTAACTCCTCGGTAATCCTTTAAATTTGTTTTAATGGTCTCTATATCTATTCCGGCCAGCCAGGCCAAAGCCATTGCCGCTACGGCATTTTCAATGTTATATAAACCGGGGATTCCCAGCATGATTTCAGGAAATTCGCCTTTGGGTGTATGCCAGTTAAACCGGTAAAATCCGTCATTTACCGTAATATGGCTGGCATAAAAATCAGCCTGAGAATTTTCCAATGAATAGGTGTAATAGTTAATTTGTGTATTAATCTCAGGATTTATTTTCAGACTCAATTTATAAACTAATGACCCCTGAGGCTTTACCTGGCTTACAAATTTGTAGAATGTCTCCTTTAAAGCCGCATGGTTATCGTAAATATCAAGATGATCGGCATCCATTGATGACACAATAGCTAATTCAGGATACAAGGTTAAAAATGAGCGATCGAACTCATCGGCTTCAATAACCACATTTTTTGAATTTGCATTGATAATCACATTACTATTAAGATTTTTTGAAATACCCCCTAAAAATGCATTGCACTGTTCATGCATTATCCACGAAAGTGTTGTACTTATTGAGGTTTTTCCGTGAGTTCCGGCAACGGCCATTCCATAATTCTCTTTTACCAGTAACCCCAACGCCTCCGACCTTTTAAACACTGTGAAATTATGTTGACGGAAATATTCCAAACCCTTGTGGTTTTTTGGTATTGCCGGGGTATAAATTACCAGTGTTGTTGTGTTATCTTTAACTTCCGGGTCAACCGCTTCCACAGAATCTTCATAAGTTATTGAAATTCCTTCACTAATAAGCCTTTTGGTAATATCTGAAGGCGTTTTGTCGTAGCCATACACCGGAAAACCCGATGACTTGAACCAACGGGCAAGGGCACTCATTCCGATACCTCCGATACCGACAAAATAAATTCTATGGAAATTCGTAATATTCAATTTATTAGTTCATTAAATTATTTGTCAAGCAATTTAAATACCTCATCAACAATATGTTCGTCAGCATCGGGTTTAGCCATTTTTTGCAGTTTAACCCGCATTTCAACCCATTTATTATCGTCTTTTAGCAGCTTAAATATTTCTTTTATCAATCGTTCCTTTGCCTGGTTATCGCTCACCATTATTGCCGCATTTTTATTTACCAAAGCCATGGCATTTTTGGTTTGATGGTCTTCGGCCACATTTGGGCTTGGCACCAAAATTACAGGTTTACCCACGATACAAAGTTCCGATATGGTTCCTGCTCCGGCCCGCGAAATAATAACATCGGCTACCGAATAGGCCAAATCCATACGATTAATGAATTCCAAAACCTGAATGTGATGTTCCTTGAACTTTGCCAGCTCACTTTTTGCTTCCTCAAAGAAATATTTGCCTGTTTGCCAGATCACCTGGATATCCTTACGTATCAATTCGTCCAGGTTATAGGCAATACTCTGGTTAATAGTAAGTGCGCCAAGGCTTCCGCCAATTACCAACAAAGTCTTTTTGTCGGGATCAAGGTTAAAGAATTCCAGTGCCTCGGAGCTTTTGTTTTTAATCTTTTGCAAATCTTTTCGAACCGGATTGCCTGTATTTATAATTTTCGATTTCGGAAAATATTTTTCCATATTGTCATACGCCACACATATTTTTTTTGCCTTTGAGGCCAGTAATTTGTTGGTAATCCCGGCATATGAGTTCTGCTCCTGAATTAATGTCGGAACCTTTAAACGTTGGGCCATATGCAATAAAGGGCCACTGGCAAAACCGCCCACACCAACCACCACATCAGGATTAAATACCTTAATGATGCTTTTACATTTTATAAGACTAATAATTAGCTTTGGAAAGAATGTGAAGTTTTTAAGAATCATTTTCCGCTGGAATCCGGAAATAGGTAAACCTACAATCTTATATCCGGCAGCAGGAACTTTTTCCATCTCCATCCTGTCGTGAGCACCCACAAAAAGAATTTCAGCACTTTGATCGCGGCGCTGTATTGCCCTGGCAATACTTAATGCCGGAAAAATATGGCCACCTGTGCCACCGCCACTAATAATTATCTTCAGGGATTTCGATTTCTGATTCATTTTCAATCTCTTCCGTTATAGGTTGAACTGTTCTACTCACACTTAAAATAATACCCAGTGCCACACTGGTAAAAATGATGGATGTACCACCCATACTTACCATAGGGAGGGTTTGTCCCGTTACCGGGAAAATATTTACTGCCACACCCATATTTATCAGAGCCTGAAAAACAAGGCTGAAAGCAAGCCCAATGACCAAAAAAGCCGGGAAAGTTCGTTGACTCTTTCGGACAATTGATCCGACGCGATACAATAAAAACAAATACAACAGCAGTACCACCAATCCACCAATTAATCCATATTCTTCAATAATTATAGAATAAATAAAATCGGAATACGGGTGAGGCAAAAAGTTGCGCTGTATACTGTTTCCGGGGCCTTTACCGAACAAACCGCCGTTTACAATGGCAATTTTTGATTGATTCGACTGGTAATTTCCATCGCTGTCGTTGCTAGTAAAGCTTTCAATACGGGCTTTCCATGTGCCAACACGGCCTGTATTTGGCATATGCGTTGCTATTACCACAAACAAAACTACTGCAGCTACACCAACCCCAACAACACTCATAAGGTGCAATATCCTTATTCTGCCAATAAACATCAATACCAGGCAAATAGCAAAAAGCATTGCTGATGTTGAAAAGTTTGCAGGGAGAATTAGGCCACAAATAATCAACATCCACAACAAAACAGGTTTAAATGCAGCATTAGGGTTCTCTATCTGCTCCTGGTTGCTCGATAATATTCTGGCAACATACATAATCAAAGCAAATTTAGCCAGGTCGGATGTTTGAAACGATAAGCCGGTACCAGGAAGTGTTATCCACCGGGCAGCTTCGTTCAGGCTTACACCTTTAATCAGAGTCCAGGCCAAAAGCGGCACACAAGCATAAACCAGCAGCATCGATAATGAATAAAATACTTTGTATGATACATTATGAATAATAAAGGTGATACCAATACCAAATGCCAGGAATGCCAAATGCCTGAACAAAAAGTACGAAGTATTGCCTCCCATTTTTTTGTAGGCCAGAGTCCCGGTGGCACTGTAAACTGTCAGCATCGAAAAAATAGCCAACAGAAATATTATAAGCCAAATGGCCGTATCACCCTTAAAATATTTTACAAATTTTTCTTTCATAATTTAATTAGCCACTGATTCACAGATTTAATTTTAAATGATAAATTAACTCAAATACAATTTCTTACAGAATCAATCTTTTTGTTTTTAAAGAATTTTCACCAAAATTTACAAGCAATCCCAATTTACAGCCTGAGATTGTCAGATAATTAATAACCTGCGCATAATGTTCTTCAACCATACTGCTTGATGCCTTAACTTCTAAAATGATTTTATCAAGTACAATAAAATCAGCATAAAAACAATGTGGGAGTACTATTCCTTTATACTTAATATCAAATTTCTTTTCTCTCTCAAATGATATATTATTTAGTTTAAATTCATGTTCAATTGCATCCTTATATACAACTTCCAATAATCCTTTTCCCAGGATTCTGTGAACATCCATGCAAATACCAATAATCTGGTAGCTTTCTTCCTGCCAAGGATAGTTCTTCTCAGAATATTTCTTATTTAACAATGTCACAGTTACAATTTTTGCATTTCTTCAAATCCTCTCGTAGACTATATTTCACCAATCAGTTTTTTAGATTATTAAAAATTATTTTATAATAATCTGTGAATCTGTGGCGACATACTAAAGGTTGCGGACAGCCTGTTTAAATTTTCGGCCCCGGTCTTCATAGTTCTGGAATAAATCGAAACTGGCGCACGCCGGTGACAACAGCACTACATCCTCATTCGTAGCCAAATAATAAGCTGTTTGCACTGCCTCGTCCATCGATTTTGTATCAACTATGGTTTTAATCTGCCCATCGAAAGCCTGATGGATTTTGGTATTATCAACCCCCAGGCATACAATCGCCTTTACTTTTTCTTTGACTAAAGGCAACAACTTTTCATAATCATTCCCCTTGTCGATTCCTCCCACAATCCAGACTGTCGGCCTTTTCATACACTCAAGAGCGTACCATGTTGAATTAATGTTGGTAGCTTTTGAATCGTTAATAAACTCAATTTTATGAACCTTAATAACCGGCTCAAGCCGATGTTCCACTCCTTTAAAATCGGTAAGAACCTCGCGAATGGTTTCTTTCCTGATTTTCAGAACATTGGCGGCAACACCAGCCACCATCGAATTGTAGGTGTTGTGTTTGCCCTGAAGTGCTAATTCCTTTATATCCATAGTAAATTCGGAATTATTATATTTAATAACCATAGTATTTCCATCGAGATATGCCCCCTGCAATACTTTTTCATTCAATGTAAAAGGGAGAAGTTCAATGTCGGGATTCAATTCACGCAAATGGCTCACAATAACCTCATCATCCTGGCAGAAAATAAGCTTCTGGTTTTGCGTCATGTTTTGAAGTATCCTGAATTTGGAAGCAACGTAATTTTCGAATTTGTATTCGTAACGATCGAGATGATCGGGAGTAATATTCATTAAAACAGCAATGTCGGCCCTAAAATTAAACATGCCGTCGAGCTGAAAACTGCTTAATTCAAGCACATAGTATTCAAACTTTTCAGTAGCCACCTGCTTTGCAAAACTTTTTCCCACATTACCTGCTAACCCAACATTTAACCCGGCACGTTTCAAAATTTCGTAAGTCAGTAAAGTGGTGGTTGTTTTGCCATTACTTCCCGTTATGGCAATCATAAAAGCCTGTGTATAACGGCAGGCAAATTCTATTTCGGAAATTACCGGAATTGCCATTTCCTTAATTGCAACAATAATAGGTGCCTTTTCAGGTATTCCGGGACTTTTTATCACTTCGCCCGCACTCAGTATTTTTGTTTCAGTATGACCGTTTTCTTCCCATGGTATCTGGTGATCGTTAAGCTCTTTCTTATAATTATCAGCAATAGTACCATGATCGGATACAAAAACATTAAATCCCTTAGCCTTAGCTAAAACAGCTGATCCAACCCCGCTTTCGCCAGCTCCCAGAATTACTATATTTTTATTCTTACCAGTCATTTAAAAACCATTTATTTAGTTGCTTTTTATCTCATCTTTAGTGTAACAACAGTCAATACAGCCAATACAATTCCTACAATCCAGAACCGGGTTACGATTTTAGCTTCAGGATAACCTTTCATTTGATAATGATGATGGAGAGGGGCCATTCGAAAAATACGCCTGCCCGCGCCAAACCTCCGTTTTGTATATTTGAAATAGCCAACCTGGAGCATTACAGAAAGGTTTTCCATCAGGAATATCCCGCAAAGGATCGGAATTAAAAGTTCCTTTCGGATGATAATTGCCATTACTGCAATAATGCCGCCCAAAGTCAAACTTCCTGTATCGCCCATAAAAACCTGGGCCGGGAATGAATTATACCATAAAAAGCCGATAGTGGCACCAATAAAAGCCGAAGCAAATACTACCAATTCACCAATATTGGGAATGTACATTATGTTCAGGTAATTGGCAAAGAAAACGTTACCCGATACATAAGCTAGAATACCGAGCGTGGCCCCTATAATTGCGGACGATCCGGTGGCAAGCCCATCGAGACCATCGGTCATGTTTGCCCCGTTGCTTACCGCCGTAATGATAAAAATTACTACAATTACAAACACTACCCAAGCCCACTTTTTGGAAGCCTCTTCCCCTAAAAATTTAACCAGTCCGGCGTAATCAGCCTCATTATTTTTGAAAAAAGGGATGGTTGTTTTAGTTGTCTTAACATCAAGTATTTCATAACCCCTGGCATTTGATGTCAATTGATCATCGGATATCTCAATCTGCTGTTCCGGGTTGTCAATTTTAATATTTTCGCGAATTACAACATCATCACTTACGTATAAAGTGATACCCACAATTAAACCCAGACCAACCTGACCCATTATTTTAAACTTGCCAGCCAGTCCTTCTTTATCTTTTAAAAAAACCTTGATATAATCATCTAAAAAGCCGATGGTTCCCAACCAAAGGGTGGTTATCAGCATAAGTATGATATAAATGTTATTCAATTTGGCAAAGAGTAAAACCGGTAATATTATTGCACCAATTATGATTACCCCGCCCATGGTAGGAGTGCCTTTTTTCTGCATTTGCCCTTCGAGACCCAAATCGCGGACTATTTCGCCGATTTGCTTTAGCTGAAGCAGATTAATAACCCTTTTACCGTAAATCATTGAAAAAAGCAATGAAAAAATCACGGCAAGCCCTGAACGGAACGAAATGTATTCAAACATCCCGGCTCCGGGAACATTCAATTGATTGAGGTAATGAAACAAATAATATAACATAGCTATTCTGATTCAAAAATTTCATTAATTACTTCCCTGTCATCAAAGTGGTGTTTTACTCCGTCAATCTCCTGATAGGTTTCGTGACCTTTGCCGGCCACCAGAACAATATCACCAGGTTGAGCCAAAGCACAAGCTGTTTTTATAGCCTCGCGCCGATTAGTAATAGACAACAATTTATTATTAAGCGGTGGTAAAACGCCGGCCTTCATATCATCAATAATATCTTCAGGTTTTTCGTTTCGCGGATTGTCTGAAGTAAGAATGACCTGGTTGCTCATATTTGCAGCCACAGCAGCCATAAGCGGCCGTTTGGTTTTGTCACGATTGCCTCCGGCACCAACAACCGAAATTATTTTGCCATTATTTTCAATAATTTCATTAATGGTGGTTAAAACATTCTGTAAAGCGTCAGGAGTATGTGCATAGTCAACAATAGCAAGCTTTCCCGACTTTGATTTCAGATATTGGAACCTTCCGTCAACCGATTCCAGCGAACTTAAAACGGTAATAATTTCGTCGCGTTTTTGGTTCAACAACAAGGATACTGCATATACCGAAAGCAGGTTATAAGCATTAAAACCGCCGATGAACCGTGTCCAAATTTCAGTATTATCAAAAGCCACCAGCATCCCGTCGATATGTGATTCCAATACCCTGCCTTTAAAGTTCGCCACGCTTTTCAAGGCCATGGTATTTTTTGAGGCTTTGGTATTTTGAATCATTACCTGACCATTTTTGTCATCGACATTTACCAGGGCAAAGGCATCATTTTCCAGATTATCGAAAAACAATTTTTTTGCTTTAATATAATCGGCAAAAGTTTTGTGATAATCGAGGTGATCCTGAGTAATATTAGTAAACACTGCCCCTGAAAATTTCAATCCTGCTACCCTTTTTTGATGTAGTGCATGCGAGCTTACTTCCATAAAGCAATAATCGCAACCCGCTTCAAGCATATCAGCTAATAACCGGTTTAACTGAACGGGGTCGGGAGTAGTATGAGTTGATTCCACTTCCCTGGTATGCACGTAATTCCTGATGGTAGATAACAGCCCGGCTTTATATCCCAACTTCAGGAACATCTGGTACAATAAAGTAACGGTTGTGGTTTTACCATTGGTTCCTGTTACCCCTACCAACTTTAACTTATCAGATGGATTGTGATAGAAATTTGAAGCCAGCTGACCCAAAGCCTGAGCAGAATCAGCCACCTGAACATAAGTAATATCATCAGACATTTTATCAGGCATTACTTCACAAACAACAACTGATGCCTCAGCTGCAATGGCTTTCTCAATAAAAACATGCCCGTCGGCCTGGTAACCTTTAACAGCCACAAACAAAGTATCTGACAGTACTTTACGTGAATCGAACTCAATAGCACGAACCTGTATTTGTGGATCGCCAACGATCTTAACGACTTCAATTTTATTTAATATGTCAGGCAGGTTTCTCATTAAATCATCTTTAATATTATTCTATCGCCCTGGTGGTAACTTGTTCCGGGATCTAATGACTGAAATCCGACAGACCCCCTTCCCTCAATTACAACATCGAGTCCCAAATTCTCAAGTACAAAAACGGCATCCTTTGCTCCCATGCCCGTTACGTCGGGCACTAACCTGTCCTTGATATACCGGTTCCGTAACCGTATTGACGAATCTTGTTTTTCTGTTGCCACCCAATCCGAATTTATTCCTAAATCCTGATAAGGTATATTAAGGTCATCGAGCACCGTTTCTAAATCCTTTCTGTAACCCTTTCGGGAATAAGGAATGCTATGGGGTTCATCATCGGCATAAACTTCATCTCCATGCAAATCGAGTTGTGTGGAATAAACCTTATCGGCAATCTCCTTAAACACCTGCCCGGCAACCAGGTTACCGTAATACACTCCCGACGACGGAGCATTTACAACAACAATACAACTGTATTTTGGGTTATCGGCCGGGAAATACCCCACAAATGATGCCTGATAACTTATTTTGCTTTGGTATTTATATCCGTATTTTTCATTTGCCAACTGAGCTGTACCAGTTTTTCCGGCAATTTTATAATTGGAATTTTTTAGGTTTTGAGCAGTCCCGTTTTGAACTACACCTTCGAGCATTTTTTTTGCTTTGGCAATGGTTGCCTTTGAACAAATTGAAGGGTTGATCACTTTGGGACTAAATCTTTTAATAATTTCACCATGATCAGAAATTGCTTTTACAAACCTGGGCTTAAGCATTTGCCCGTTATTGGCCACTGCATTATAAAAAGTCAGAATCTGCATTGGGGTTTGAGCCACTTCATAACCATACGACATCTGGGGTAAGGAAACTCCCGACCACAGGGTATCATCAGGAAATTTAATATATGGAGGCCTTTCGCCTTTAATTTCAAGATTTAGTTTCTCCATTAAACCCATTCTTTTAAGGCCTTTCACAAACCGTTCTTCGTTTCCGGTATAATACCTGGTAATTAGTTTTGAAACCCCCACATTCGATGAAAACTCGAATACCTGTTTAACAGTAATTTTCCCATAACCACCTCTCTTGCTGTCACGAACCACCTGATCGTGGTATTTGACTTCACCATTGCCCGTATCCACACTATCACCCAAGTCGATAAAGCCATCTTCGAGTGCTACCATCAGGGATGCTAATTTGAAAGTAGAACCCGGTTCGGTGCGTTCTCCAATAGCATAATTATATTGCTCGCTGTATTGACCGTACGAGTCAACTTTTAAATTTACAATAGCTTTGATATCACCGGTTTTAACCTCCATCAGAATTGCGGTTCCGTGGTTGGCGCTATGCTTTTTTAGTTGAGCCAGCAGAGCCTGATAGGCAACATCCTGAAAATTAATATCGAGGGTGGTAATTACATCGTATCCATTGCGGGGCTCCACTTCGGTACCATCATTTACCGGCATCCAATAATTACCGGCAATTCGTTGTTTCATTTGTACCCCTTTTTCGCCTTCCAGTTCTTTATGGTAAGCTCCTTCAATTCCCACCTGGGTGCCTCCTTTTCCTTCATATCCGATAGTCCGGCTGGCAAGGTTTACAAATGGCTGTATCCTGGTATTCTCCTGAGTAACAATAAAACCGCCTTTATATTGTCCTAAGCGAAAAATCGGAAAGGTTTTAAGTTGTTTTAGCTGTAGGTAATCAACACTTCTTTTAATCAGATGATACCGGTCGCCATTATAGCGTGCACTCACCAGATTTCTTTTATATTCAGGAGCTGATTTATCCCTGAAAAGCCGCGAAAGCCTTATGGAAAGCGAATCAATATTTTTGTTGAAAACATCATCTGTCAGGCCGGGACATTTCAAATCCATCCGAACTTCATAGAAAGGTACCGAAGTTGCCAAAATCCTGCCATCGGAAGCACAAATATCGCCCCTGTCGGGTTCTATAATGATATCTTTCTGGCTTATTGTGTTGGCATTAATCCATTTATCATGTTCAATAACCTGAAGAAATAGCACTTTGCCGATAACAACCAGCGCAAATGCAACTACCGAAATATAAACGATAGTCAACTTAGCAACAATTTCCTTCCTGATGTTGTTATCACTCATTGTCTTTAACTACTAATTTGCGTGGAGGCTCAACTGCTTCCTTTAATTCCAACCCATTTTGGGCCACCCTTTTTGCGACCTCGCTTTGTTTACTGATAAACATAAGCTTCGAGGCTGTTGTAATTGATTCAGCCCTTAGCCCTTTCAATTCATTTTGAATGTTATTGGTTTCGCGAACAATGCGCTCTGCATGGTAACGATTCCCGATATACAACACGGCGATAATCGTTAAAAACAGCAAATACGGAAGTTGATTTATTACCCAGTCACGAGTCAGAATACTTCCGTCCATAACGTTGCGGAGGGGTATTTTAACCTCTGATTTATTGGTGATGGTTTTCCATTTTTTGCTGAAAAGGTTCATATTTTCAAATTTTCAATTCTTTTGGGCTATGCGCAGTTTTGCACTACGGGCCCGGTTGTTTCTTTTAATCTCGTCATCGTCGGGGACAATTATTTTTCGGTTTACCAGTGAAAAAGGCACCTCGTAATTTCCATAAAGATCTTTTTCGGGTTCACCTTCAAACATCCCGTTTTTCAGGTAATTTTTTACCAACCTGTCTTCAAGCGAATGGTAAGTGATTACCACCAACCTGCCTCCGGGTTTTATTACATCGGCTGTCTGCAACAGCATTTCCTTAAGCGCTTCCATTTCCTGGTTTACTTCAATGCGCAAGGCCTGGAATACCTGTGCCAGTATTTTTGACTGATTTTTAGGTGGCAACACAGGTTCCAGCAATTCCTTAAACTGCTCCACTGTTTCAATTTTTTTCTTTTTCCTGTAACGATCAATAAACCCGGCAATACGCCCACCTTCCCTTAACTCGCCATAATTTTTGAAAATGCTTTTTAAAGCATCCACTTCATATTCGTTAAGTACCTTTTCAGCCGTTAGCGCTGCTGATTGGTTCATCCGCATGTCGAGCCCGGCGTTAAACCGGAATGAAAACCCACGTTCTTCGTCATCAAAATGATGGCTTGAAACTCCAAGATCGGCCATTAAGCCGTCAACTTTATCAATTTTATGGTAGCGCAGATAATTACGGAGAAAACGGAAATTACCTTGCACCATAATCAGATTTTTATTGTTGGGTTTGTTGGCAATAGCTTCGGCATCCTGATCAAATGCCACAAGTTTTCCCTTTTTAAGTTTTTCCAGGATTGCTTTTGAATGCCCGCCTCCACCAAAAGTACAATCGACATAAATCCCGTTGGGATTAATAGACAGTCCGTTAATGCATTCCTCTAACAAAACCGGCACATGATAATCTTCCATAATCAATCCCCCTGATTCTGCAAGCCATCCATGATTTTTTCAGCAAGGCTGGCAAATTCGTTTTCATCTTCTTCCAGACCATCATAAGCCTCTTTGGTCCACACTTCAATTTTGGAATCCTGGCCAGAGAGTACAATTTCTTTATCGGCACCAATTAAATCGAGTAAGCGTTTGGGGATGAGCATACGGCTGCTGGCATCGAGAATAATTTCAGCCGTACCACGTGAGAATCCGCGCACAAAGCGGTTATGTTCTTTATTAAAGGGGTTGGTAACTGATCGTATCAGTTGGTTTTGGCGCTCCCACTCGTCGTTGGTATACAGTACTAAACAGTTTTCAAACAGATCCTTTTTTATGACAAAACGGTCCGACTCACTTTTTAGCTGCTTTTTCAATGCAGCCGGAAAGAGAATCCGCCCTTTGCTATCAAGCTTACAAGTATGATCACCGATAAAGTATGCCATAATTCGTGTATCTGTTTAGTACCCAAATTGAAGGATTACAGACTACAACTCGGGTATTAACTTACAAAGTAAGAACTTTTTTGACACTTTTTCCCACTTGTCTACACTTTTTTACACCGAATGTTAATAAGTCCCCCTAAAACTCAATAGACAGTGCTTATTATAATCATAAGTAGTTGTACTTGTTTGAATAATAAATCTACCTGCATTTAAGAACAGGATTGAATTCAAGTACATAATGCATTCATTATATATTAAATAGAAAACTTATAGAGAGGGAAAAAGGGAGTTGGTGTTATGTTAAATTTGGTGTTAGTTTCTTGGCTTTCTGGCACAATAAAATTAAAAAAGCCCACCTGAATTCAGATGGACTTTTATTATGAAAAAACTATTAACTATCGGATCAGAAATATTTACATGATAATAATTTTCCTGCTCTCGATTTTTGAATTACTCTCTATGGTAATAAAGTAAATCCCTTTTGGATATTGAGTTAGGTCGATCCTGCTATTAATTGCCGCTTCATTTTTCGAATAAATAATTTTACCAGCTTCGTTGTAAACATTAAGCTTTACAACTCCCTGGTTTTCCTGATCATTCCGAATATTGAAAATACCGGTGGATGGATTAGGATAAATATCAAAATCAGTAGCTGCCTCAGTCATTTTTACTCCGTTTGGTTCCGGTGCTGATATGGTAATAGACTTCTCAACGAGAACTCCATATGGATCTCTTGCATGATCAGTTTTTGCGTTTTTGTCACCAATCACATATTTTAAATCGAAGGTACCCACCTGGTCATCGGTATTAATAGTGATAGTAAATTTTAAACTGTCGAACATTTGCATATTTACTATAGCGCTACCTCCCCACCAATAATAATTATCCGGTGCCGGAATAGAATCTTCCAGTTGTGGAACATACCAATCGTTCTTAACAATATAACCATCGTAGTTATATTGTGCTGAATCAGCGGTTTTAAAATAATGAATGGAATCATTCACAGTCCAGCCATTTGGGATCAATATACCCAGCATGGCAGTATCAGTAAGGGCCACGCTATCACCTGTATAATCACCACCGTCCTGTTGTTTTAAACCAATAGTAACATCAAAAGAACTGTTTGTTTCCGCAGCATCGGGGTGTATAATATAGTTCAGTTGATAACATCCTGCCATTAACAACAAAAGGCTAAAGATGGCAAGCTTGCTTTTTTTAAATGTAAAGATTTTTTTCATTTTAGTTTGTTTTAGATGTTTATTTAAAATTATTTGACTTCAAAATCACTACTGCCAATTGCTGATCCATACAAAATATGGACGATATTTGTCTGCATCATCATATACAGCCTGAATATTGTCAGCATTGACATCGTATGATAGCAACAATTTTCCACCCCCCACATCAATAAATTCAGGATGTGCTTTTGCATCATAACTCCATGTACCATCTCCATGGCTCGGAGTTTCATAAATAAGGAGTTTGTCAGTCCAGGGTCCAACCGGAGAAGTTGATTTGTAACGATAAATTTTATTTGAGAATAGACCAGAACCTTCCTGAGTAACAAGGTAATAGGTTCCGTTGTATTTGAAAACAGTAAACTCCATCGAAACATCGGCCAAAACTCTCGAGCTGTTGGCATCACTGGTACTCCAACTTGAACCTCCCTCGTAGTAATAATACGTAGCATTATTTGGGAAATCAGCTTTCCAAACACTTGCAACATGCATATATTTGTTATCAGCAGTGGGTTCAGCTCCATATATGTACAGATATGGACCATCTTCAAGGACACTGGCACCATAAGCAATTTTATTATTCCAGAAACAAATGTTCGTACTTTCAACAGTCAAATCAGGATAAGATAACGTTGCCAGATCAGTCCTTAAAAAGTTAATTCCCCAGGCACCACCTGTTCGATACATGGTGTACAAGAAAAGGTATACCTTATTATTTAGATATAATCCATCTTTATACCAATATTCCTGAGTATAATTCGGGTTTGTCTGTTCCGGGCGAACATAAGGAACAGGGAACGAACCATCCCAATCGTACAATGTGCCGCCATAACTGCCGTCGTTATTCATTATATTGATAGAATTAGACAACATGCCTGTTGGATTTCTCCACCTCGTAGGGTGACTAGCATCAGGTTGAAATACCGGACCTAAAAAGGTATCGCCATGAAGCCATAAAACTTTACCGTTGGGCAAATCGACGGAGTATGTAATATCGCCACCAGTCCATTCCAAAGGATTACTTCGGGTAAAATAATTATTAAAGAATGCCGCCGTGCTGGCGCTTTTCAGACTACTTCCCATAATTTGAGGTTGTTCTTTTTCAACTGGTAGAGTCTTTTTGCAAGAGCTAAACAATCCAGCCATAATTGTAATGATAAGCAACTGTAAACCAAATCTTTTCATAAATAGTGAATTTTAGGTTATTAAATAATAAACAAAGTGTTTAGCGATAAGCTTCCCATTATCTCCCGTAAACTCAAGAGATTTAACCTTTACTTAAACCTGTTTGTAAGGGCTACATGATATTTTCCTGTTTTATCCGGATTACCCTGTTTTCGAGCGTAATGGTATAGTATTTTTTGGTGTAAAATACTTGATACAACTTTCCTTCCTAATCTATTTTAATCGTAGTGTTAATTGGGTCTCCCGCTATATCCAAATCTAATCTGAAAAACTTTTACTTTTTATTACATGATTATTAGTGTGTCGTTTTAAAAAATTCCTTTTTCAAATGCTTCCCAATTTTCTTTATCAAAACAATTCTTTGCAGGCTTAGCTGACATTTCAAACTCTAATTCACCTCCATTTAGGATGTCCGCATGACTTATCCACATTTTTTTATAGGGTTTACCATTAAGTTTAACCGACTTGATGTATTTCCTATCCTTACCAGCATTCCGGACATTTATTTTAAAAACATTTCCATTTTCTAACCTTATGTCGGCTGATTCGATCAATGGAGATCCAAACTGGTAAATACCTCCTACCGGATTTAGTGGGTACATGCCCATTGCACTCCAGATAAACCACGCCGACATTTGACCGCAATCTTCGTTACCACATAATCCGTCAGGAGTATCGTTATAAGTTTCGGTAACAATTTTATGTACAATTCTTTGTGTTTTCCATGGCTCGTTAGCATAATTATACATGTATGCAATATGGTGGCTGGGTTCGTTACCCTGGGCATACTGACCAATTAATCCGGTTACATCATACGGAACATTCCCGTACATTTCATTTACTGTAGGATTTAAACCGAACAATGAATCTAACTTAGCAGAAAAGGCCTTGTCTCCTCCATACAGGTGTATCAAACCAGATACATCATGAGGTACAAACCAACTGTACTGCCATGCATTTCCTTCCGTGTAATCGCCGCCATAACGCATGTATAGTGGATCAAATGGTTCCTTGAATTTTCCGTTACTTAAACGGGCACGGACAAAATTGGTAGCTGTATCAAATACATTTTTATAATTTGAGGAACGTTTAAAGAAAATATCGCTTTCCTTATCATTTCCCATTTTTTTGGCCATACAGGCAATGGTCCAGTCATCATAGGCATATTCCAGTGTTTTTGAGGCAGCTTCAATTTCTTTGTCAATAGGTACATAACCCAACGACTTGTAATATTGTATCCCTTCATAAGGTGTATTTGCAGTTTTTATCATCGCTTCCAGTGCAAGGTTTGCATCAAAGCCTTTAAAACCTTTCAAATAAGCATCTGCAATAACAGGTGCAGCGTGATACCCGATCATTGTCCATGTTTCATTAGCCTGCAAAGGCCATATAGGAAGTATTTTATAAGGATTTTGTTGATAGTGAGCCAGCATGGAATTAATCATATCATCTACCCTGTCGGGATTGATTATGGTAAACAATGGGTTTAAAGCCCTAAAAGTGTCCCACAATGAGAAAGTTGTGTAGTTTACAAATGCATTTGATTTATGAATTTGATTATCAACTCCGCGGTACTGCCCGTCAACATCCATATATACGGTTGGAGCCAACATCGTATGATATAATGCCGAATAAAAAGTGCGCATGGTTTTTTGATCGGCTCTTAGGGTAATTTTTGACAGTTCCTTGTTCCATTTATCGGCAGCCGCATTTCGTACCTTATCAAAGTCCCATCCAGGTATTTCAGAATTAAGGTTGTTCATAGCTCCGGCTATGCTAACGGCCGATATCCCAACTTTGACCAGCAAGGTATCCTGGGCATCCATATCAAAATAAAATACAGCTTTAAGGTCGTTACCCGATCCCTGGATTGGATTTTCAATACGGGCACGTTCCTGCCGGTTAAAGAACTTAGGGTCTTTGAAAGGTTTGGAAAATTTTAATGCAAAATAAATGTATCTTTCAGCAGCCCAACCATGCGAAAGCCGATAGCCGACAATTGTAGAATCGTTTTGTATTTGCACAAAAGCCCATTTTGTTTCCCCTTTTTCACTTAAAACTTTATGAGACATATCAAGTACCACATGATTACTGTCTTGCTTATGAAAAACATAACGATGCATACCGGCCCGTTCTGTTGCCGTTAACTCCACGTCTATATTATAATCTTTTAATAATACTTTGTAATAACCTGGCGAAGCTTTTTCATCTTTATGTGAAAAACGTGATCGATAACCCGAGAAAGCTACTTTAGGATCACCCTCATTGATTTTGAGCGCACCCGTTGCCGGCTGCAACATGATATCACCCAAATCACCAACACCTGTTCCGCTCAGGTGTGTATGGCTAAAGCCAATTATAGTTGAATCAGAGTAATGGTATCCGCTGCAATCTTTCCATTGTCCATGATCGGTATCGGGACTAAGCTGAACCATACCAAATGGAACAGTGGCACCGGGATAGGTGTGTCCGGTTCCATCTGTTCCAATGAAAACATCGACATTTTTAATAGGATTATCATCTTTGCCATAAGAAACTGAGCAGTTGACAATAGTGGTTACAACGAGTAATAATATTTTATGATATACCTTCATTATTTTAAACTGTAATTGATTTGGGTAAATAAATTTTATTTGACCCGACCAGATGTTATTTTTCCGGTCGGGTCAGGGTATGTTTAATTGTAGCCAGGGTTTTGTTTAATATCTGTTGTAGCTGTAATAATTGTCTGATAAGGTATAGGATAAAGATCATGAAATTCCTGAACATTTGCATCAGGTTTAGCACTTTTGACTTTTTCCACGAGTTTACCCATACGAACAAGATCGAACCAACGTTGTCCTTCAAAACAAAGTTCCCGCATACGTTCATTAAGAATGGCTTCGCGCATGTTTTCCTGGCTAAGTCCTGATAATGCAGGCAACACGTCAGAGTATGTTCCATCAGCCTGATGCTCAGCCCGTTTCCTTACAGCGTTTATTCCAACATAGCATGAGTCGTTACCCAGTTCGTTATATGCTTCGCTTTGCATTAAAAGAATTCCGGCGTATCTGTATATCTGAAGATCGTTGTATGTAGCTGATGCATAGGGTTCAGCCTCGCGGTCCCAATATTTCTGCACATAAGGCAGGAATGTAAGCTCAGTACCATCAGACTTGGTAAATGAAGTAATAAACGTCACCTCTTTTCTTCGGTCTCCTTCAGCGAATGAATTGTAGAGTGCATCAGTAGGACGTTCCGTACCAAATGTGTTCATCCCGATATTGGAAGGTAAAAGTCGCAATACCTGATGGCCACCTTCATAGAATTTTTCACCGTGCGAAAAATTGATAGAGAAAACCGATTCCTTGCCATTATTGTTTTCAATTTTGAAAACATCGGCAAAATCGTCCCATAATCCGTACTTTCCAGAATTAATAATTCGGTTCAACTCAGCTAATGATTTTTGATATTGACCCTGCGTCAGGTAAACTTTTCCCAACACTGCTGATGCAGAATAACTGGTTGCCCTACCTGCATATTCACCAGATCGGGATTCCGGCATTTTTTTACCAAAATTTAAATCGGAAATGATCTGGTTATATACCTCAGCTTTAGGAGTACGAACCACATTATCAGCCTCATCGATAGTAGCAGGCAAATGAAGTGTTAAAGGAACATCGCCAAACATTCTTACCAGCTCAAAATAACACAACCCTCTTATGAATCTGGCTTCAGCCACCAGCTGTGTCCGTAATATAGTATCCATCTCAATTGTTGGAATTTTATCTACCGCAACATTACATACACCAATAGTGCGATAAAAATCTCTCCACACCTGGTAAATTGGAAAAGGATGTGAATCTTCAGTAAAGTTGGAAATACGCATCAATGATACATCAATTCCACTATGCTGACCTTCGTCTGAAGCATCAGAAGCCATTATCCAATAGTTTGTAAAATATGCTCCCCCATAGGTTTCGTTGAACGAGCCGCCACCAAGATACTCGTAACAGGCAAAAATTGCAGCCAACGCATCATCTTGAGTTTTGTAAAAATTGTCAGTTGTTATGGTTGACACAGGTTCGTCATCGAGCAAGTCTTCACATGATGTAAAAACTGCTATTAACAAACAGGCTCCGAATATTTTAATCAATTTCATAGTCCTCATTTTTAAAAACTTAGTTTAATTCCAAAATTGTATGCTTTAGCACTTGGATATCCACCGTAGTCAGCGCCCTGGCTCAGGTTATCATACGGAAAGTGATTCAATTCAGGGTCGTATCCTGAATATTTTGTAAGCGTTAACAGGTTAACAAACGTTGCATATAACCGGATAGATTTAATTCCTTTAATGGAAAGCATCTTTTGATCAAATGTATATCCCAACGATACATTTTTTAACCGAATGTACGAACCATCTTCTACATAGACATCTGAAAAACCGCTTACATTGTCGTTAATATATCCGACACGTGGGTATTCGTTCGATGGATTACTTTGTGTCCATCGATTTGCAGCAACTTCTCTTAAATCGTTGCTATTTCCATCAAGGCTCTCAAGGTATAGGCGGTTAAAGTTAGCCACCTTGTTTCCAACCGAACCCTGTATAAATACTGACAGATCAAAACCTCTGTAATTAAAATTATTTGTAAAACCAAAGGTAAAATCAGGATTAGCATTTCCTATAATTCTTTTGTCAGCATCAGTTATATTGCCATCGCCATCAAAGTCCTTATACTTCCTGTCTCCCACTGCCGGTGTATTTCCCGCTATTTTTGGTAAGGTTGCCAGGTTATCTGATTCCTGAACAATTCCATCAGATACATAGCCATAAAAAGTTCCAAGTGATTTTCCTTCAAAAACAACCTGCCAATCACCAGCGATAGATGCAACAGAACCGAACTCGTTCTTGATTTCATCATTTCCTTTCAGGTCGAGCACCTTATTTCTGTTTAAAGAAAAATTAAAGCCCGGTTTCCAGGTAAATACTCCTGCATTCACATCAGCATTAAGTGCAAATTCAAAACCCGTATTCTGAAGGTCGCCTATATTTTGAAATGAGTCACCAAAGCCACTTGTTTCATTTACAGGAACATTAAGCAAAAGTCCGGTTGTTTTTTTCTGATAAAAATCGGCAGTCAGGTTAAAAATATTATTCAAAAATGTAGCATCAATACCAAGATCAAGCTGGGCTGTAGATTCCCATTTCAGATTCGGATTTGCCAGTTTATAGAAATCCGGGGCATAGCCTTTTTGTATCGTTTTATCATCAAACAAAACCTCTGTCTGCGTCAGTGTAAACCTGGTTCTATCGGTTGGTATACCCTCATTTCCGGTAAGGCCGTAACTGGATCTGAATTTCAGGTCATTAAAAAAATTCATACCTGCCATAAAAGGTTCATCTGATACATTCCAGGCAAAAGCGCCGGACGGGAAGAAACCATATTTATTACCGGGTCCAAATTTAGATGACCCGTCATATCGACCATTAAAAGTGAAAATGTATCGGTTTTTAAGGATATAATTTACTCTACCGGCAAAAGAACTTAATCCGCTTTTTGAGGTCCACGAACCAGCATTATGCGTTAGTCCGGCACCAATTGAATTAATACCTAACGAAGGATTTGGAAAATCAATTACGGTTGCCATAAGTCCCTCTTGCCGGTATCCTTGTGCCGATTGTACAAGTAACGCTTCAAACCGGTTATTATCATTAAAGTTTTTATTATAATGTAGCATGTTTTCAGTAACCCACGTTAAAGCCTGCACAGTGCTCATTGCAGCATCACCATTACTAGCCTGAGTTTCAACAAGGCCGGGAGGCACAAACAGGTTTTCTTTGTTAAAATAAGCATCGGCCGAAAACCTGGTTTTGAATTTTAAACCATCAATTATTTCGTATTCGCCCCAAATATTTGACATCGCCCTGTTATTAATTCTTTGGTTGGTTGATTGCTCAAGCCATGCCACAGGATTGCCAACATTTTCCATCCGATCGTCTTTATACGTGTAATTACCAGCTGAATCTCTGACCGGTAGCATTGGATTAAACCGCAATGCTGTTGTAATGGCACCGTTCTGTAAGAAACCATCGTCTGTAATAGCGCCATTTGATTCAACCCTTGTAAAATTAGTCGAAGTCCCAATCCTGAATCTCTTACTTACCTGACTTTCCAGGTTTAAACGCACCGCGTATCTTTTGAAGTTTGTTTGAATAATAATACCATCCTGATCAAGATACGAAGCTGAAATAGAATAATTGGTTGTTTCATTTCCGCCGTTTGCTGAAAGATTATAATTCATTGTAGGAGCCGCACGTAAAATTTCTTTCTGCCAGTTTGTTCCTTCACCAATACTATCGAGATTTGTGTACAAAGGAGGTTTATTGGCCATATATTGCGATTCGTTAATTATGGTTGCATATTCTTTTGCATTCATTACATCCAGCAATTTTATAGGTTCCTGTATACCATAACTGGAATTAAACGTAAGTTGCATAGGCCCTTTTTTGCCTTTTTTGGTCGTAATAATAATTACACCGTTCGCACCCCTGGCACCATAAATAGCCGCAGCAGAAGCATCTTTCATAACAGATACCGATTCAATATCATCAGGATTTATGGTAGAAAGCGGATTAATGCCAGCTCCACGCACCACCCCGGCACTTCCGGCATCGTTAACAATGGGTATACCGTCAATTACATATAAAGGGTCGTTGCTAGCATTTATAGATGAGTTTCCCCTGATGCGGATAGTAGATTCGCCTCCAGGTTGACCCGATGATTGATTAAAAACCACACCAGCCACACGTCCCTGTAAAACCTGGTCAACCGAATTTAAAGAAGAATTCTCCATATCTTCGGAACTCACAGAAGCCACCGATCCGGTCAGGTCTCTTTTCTCCACTGTTCCGTAACCAATCACAACCACTTGTTCCAACTCTTCGATAGATGGTATTAACGACATGTTAATCTCGGATTTTCCTGCAACAGTTGCCTCTTCAGGCAAATAGCCAATAAAACTGAACACCAACGTAGCATTTTCCGGCACAAGAATAGTATAGTTTCCGTCCTTATCGGTAATCGTTCCATTAGTAGTTCCCTTTTCCAAAACATTCACACCGGGTAGTGGTTGTTTTTGCTCATCGACTACCCGTCCGGTAACATTTTTTGGGGACTGAACAACGGTAATACCGGTATTATTCCCGTCATTACTGGCCTTTACTGCCTGCATTAATAAAAGCGGCAGCATAATTAAAGATAGCCGTAATAGTATATTTTTGTATCGTATCATAGTTCCGTATTTTAGTTGCATCCGAATTTAAACTTGAAGGGTGATTTTTTTGTCACGTCGATTACATTTATAGCACCTGACTTATTCATAAAAGAATAATTCATGCTGTCAAGTGTTTGCTCATTGTTGAGTTCAAAGTAATTTCGCGGCCAGAAATCGATCCTCCACTGGCTATTACCAAGGTTCTCCATTTTTGCCTTTTCTTCACTTCCACATATTGTTACAGAGTCGCTTGAAGTATAGCCTGTTGCACACAAATAAACTTCATCTGCTGACCGCAGCGATGTGTCACCAACAGAGGCATCAAAGGAAATTGTTACAATATCATTGTCCAGGCTGCCAGCTGGCTCCACGGTAGTGTTGGGTTTTAAATAATCGAGCGTTTCACCGGTTCCGTTTTTAACTTCAAAAGTTGCAAACCTCACATCATAATTACCGCCATCGCTGGCATCAACTTCTTTGGCACCGAAATAATATCCCAACTGCGCTTTTAAATTTTTCGTTCCAATTTTCGTTTTAATGATAATTGTGCCTGTATATACTGTTTTACCGGCAGTGCTCGGAAAAACAAAATCAGTCCAGAAAGCTACCCATTCCATATCAGGATTGACATTAGCCCCAAAACCAAAGTATTTTTTAAGATCAACCGGCCAGGAATTAGGTACATTTGGGCCTACAGCTACATCATCGGGAACCACCGACAAATCACCGGTATATGAAACTCCATCATCGTCAACCCCCGTATACGTAATTGTTGTATTGTTTGCGGCATCCCAACCTTTTGGCATGAGGACAGCTACAATAAGCTTCGAAGGCATATCCATAAGAGCATTGGCTGCATCCATAGTAACATCCATTTTTACGGTCAATGTGTCACCGGCATTTCCTGAAGCGGGTTGTTCAAAATTGTTTATTTTAAAACAACTGGCCATAGCAATTACCATAAAAGCAATTAGGTAATATTTTAAATGTTTCCTTTTTAATATCTTTTTCAAATTCATAGTCATAACCTTAATTTTAGTTAGTGGTGTCAGATTCTCTTTCTAAGGTATATTCATATATATTCCCACTACATCCCGGACTTAGTCTTAAACTCAATAGAGACTTTGAAGAATAAATGGCTGAAGTCAAACTCACCATACCCGTATCAGTTCCGGTAATAAATTCAATAGCCATGGGATAATCAGGATTATCAAATGACCATGTGCCGTTTCCAGCTACCACAAAAGGAAGTGTCTCGTTAATCGCAAAAGAATTATCACTAAAAGTCAGGTTAAACTGACTTACATCCAACCTGTTGGTCATATCCGTGCCATTCCGGGATATTTTAATTAGCTTCCAGCTTCCTTCTATGCTTCTTGCCTGCGCATCGAAAGCTCCCGGGGGGACATCAATCTCTTTTTTGCAGCCTGACCCAAACAGAATCAGAACCGCCAGAAAGACCTTTAATAATGAATACGTCAATTTCTTCATACAATCATATTATTTAGTTAGTGTTCGCTCGTCCATTATATAGACCGTATCCAAAAATGCATCGCCGAATTACAAATATGTTTGACATAGAATACAGTTTATATTATATAATCAGTTTAGCTGATTTAAATTAATTTAATATTTCAATAATTAAAATATTCAAAATTTATTGCGCAGTAAAAATAGTATTAATTTTTTGATAATTTCAAATAAAAATTAAATTAAATAAATAAAAAAATAATTACCAGCACAGTTCAACAACTCATAGTAAGTTTAATTTCAAATTTATATATATCTGTTTATTAATTATTTATGTAATTTTTTAAATTAACAAAATCATATTTTTATATAACGGAAATTTTTTATTTTAATCATACCTGTACCTACCAGTAATAAATTTTTTTTACAAATTTGTGTTGGTGTATTAAAAAAATATTTACATTTGCATCGGATCATACCAGTACCACACAGTACGTAATTAATCGGTATATTATGTTAGAATTTATAAAAATCGAAAAAGACTCTTCAGCACCTAAATACAAACAGATCATAGAGTCTATAATGGATGCCATAGACAAGAATGCTATACGGAAGGACCAGAAGATGCCTTCAATAAATGAAGTATGCAAACAGTTTAATCTTTCGCGAGACACTGTACTTACTGCGTTTAACGAATTAAAAGCCCGTGGCATATTAGCTTCTCAACCAGGAAAAGGATATTATATTAATAAGGCAACAACAGGCCGATCGCACAATATTCTTCTATTGTTTGATAAATTGACTGCATACAAAGAGGTACTTTACGATTCATTTAAGCAACAGTTTAGCAGGAATGCTACTATTGATATTTTCTTTCACCACTTTAATCCTTCGGTTTTCAAGACATTGATTGAACAGTCAATTGGCAAATATACCGCTTATGTAATTATGCCAATACCAAGTAAAAGTGTTCAGGAAATTATCGATCTGATTCCCAAGGATAAATTGTACATTCTTGATATGGGTCGGAGCCTGTATGGTAAAAATCACACTTCTGTGTGTCAAAATTTTAAAAAAGACACTTACGAAGGTTTAACCTCAGGAATTGATCTGCTAAAAAAATACAAGAAAATTACATTGGTTTTCCCTGATACGGGACATACACCCAATTCTATAAAAAAAGGCTTTGTTCATTTTTGCAAAGACAAAGGATTAGATCACGATGTAACAAGCACCATTAACGAGGAAATGGTTGAAAAAGATGAAGCCTACATGGTAATCGATGATAAACATTTAGTAAAGCTTGTACAATTTGCACAAAGGAAACACTTAACCCTTGGTAAAGATTTTGGTATAGTTTCCTATAATGACACTCCGCTTAAATCGGTAGTATCAAATGGCATAACAACTATTTCAACCGATTTTGCAGCAATGGGAAAAAACATGGCACAACTTATATTAGAAAAACAAACAGCGCACATCGATAACCCAAGTTCTTTAATTCAACGCAATTCATTATAAACCATAACCTGTTGAATTTTAGATTTATATCGACAATAAAAGGATGAACAATATGAGAAAAAGCAGAAAATATATACATTTTATTATCCTTGCAATAACATTGCTATTTTATAATATTTCAGTAAATGGTGAATTAAGCTTGAGTGCGAGTGATAACTCCTGCAAAAAAGCGAATGTTTTAGCACAAGATTATATTTCGGAAGCTAATCCCGAATTGACAACTGATGACTGGAATGACAGTTTGGTAGCAGCATTACCTGCAGGCGTTAAAGACGGAATAAATTATATAGATACTTCTACCGTTATTTTTTCATTGCTTGCCCCTCATAAAAAATACGTATATCTCATTGGCGATTTTACCAATTGGGAAACATTACCCGAATTCCAAATGTATAGAACGCCTGATAGTACGCGCTACTGGATAAAAATTGACAGTCTTAAAAAGGGGAAAGAATATCGTTTCCAGTATTTTGTTGACGGATCAATAAAAGTAGGCGACCCTTATTCCGATAAAATTTTGGATCCGGTATTTGACAATTCTATTCCGGCAACAACATATCCAGGGCTCATACCATATCCCACAGGCAAAACTGAAAATTCTGTATCTGTAGTTCAAACCGGACAGGAACCATATTCCTGGCAGGTAAAAAACTTTGTCCCTCCTGCTAAAGAAAAAATGATTGTGTATGAATTATCAATTCGCGATATGGTGGAAACGCATATGTATACCACAATTAAAGATACCTTGGATTATATACAGAATTTGGGTATAAATGTAGTGGAGCTGATGCCGGTGACGGAATTCGGAGGAAATGATGGTTGGGGCTATAACCCAAATTTTTACTTTGCACCCGATAAATATTTCGGCACTAAAAACGACTTAAAAGCTTTGGTTGACGAGTGTCACAAACGCGGTATGGCTGTTGTGCTCGATATGGTATTAAACCATTCGTGGGGAGAAAACCCATTATTAAAATTATATTGGAACGACACCACCAACTGGCCTGCAAAAGACAACCCCTGGTTTTTCCCGGGTCCTATGTTTGCTAATCCGCAGGCAACTTACGGTCCTGTATTTAACCATGGAAGTGTTTACACCCAGAATTTTGTTGACCGGGTAAACGCTTACTGGCTCACTGAGTATAAGTTTGATGGTTTTCGTTTCGATTTCACCAAAGGGTTTGTAACTACCTATAAAGATGCATCTGATCCATGGGGCGATAAATACGATCCTGATCGTATTGCCATTTTAAAACGAATGGCAGATTCCATATGGCAGGTGAATCCCAACGCCCTGGTAATTCTTGAGCACCTTGTTTTTGGATATACTGAAGAAGAGAAAGAATTGGCAGACTACGGAATGCTACTTTGGGGCAATTTCAATTATCAGTTTACTGAACTGAGCAAAGGAAACGATCAACAACTTTCGTGGATGAGTTACAAAAACCGCAACTGGAATGCTCCCAATGTTATTACTTATCCGGAAAGCCATGATTGGGAACGAGTAATTGTAAGTGAGTTAAAAGACGGAAGATATAATACAACCTATGACACGCGTGATTTAAATACCGCTTTGGATAGAATGAAACTAAACGCCAGTTTTATTTTCACCATGCCCGGACCACACATGATTTGGTTGTTCGACGAATTAGGTTACGATGTGAGTGTGAATTTTAACGGCTATGGAAATTTAAAACCCTACCATTGGGAATATTTCCAGGACCCGGCACGAAAAAAATTATACGATGTATACGCCGCATTAATACACCTAAAGCAAAATTACAGTGTTTTCGCTACCGATAATTTCGGATATTCCACAGACAATATCCTCAAAAGTTTTCACTTAAACTCAGATAGTATGAATGTTACTATCATCGGGAATTTTGATATTATTGATCATGTAATTGACCCCGCTTTTCAACATGATGGTGAATGGTACGACTTTTTTACCGGCAAGGCGTTAAGCGTGATCAACATACACAAACCCCTAGCACTCAAACCCGGCGAATTTCATATATTTATAGACAAAACTGTCGATTTCCCTGAACCAGGGTTGGTTCCATTCAGCTTGTCAGGGCTTACTTCAAAAAACGACACTTACAATAATCCCAACATAAAAGTTTTTCCCAATCCGAGTGGAGGCATATTTCGAATGGAATTCCCTAATAATTTTCCGGTTAGCGGAGCATCAATACATGTATCCGATCTCCTGGGAAAAAACATTTATGAAATGCCTTTAGTGTCATCACAAGCCACGGTAGATTTATCTCCTTATCCCAATGGAATGTATTTTATTCAGGTTGAAGGAAATATTGAAACATTTTCACTTCCGGTGATCAAAAACTGATATTCTAAACGATTAACAAAATTTAAAACAATAAACACATGTTACATAATGTAATAACAGAACCTACTCAGACAATGAAGCCTGAGAGCGGGTATCTTCAAGGCGAAAAGATATATCAATCAGAAAAAAGGATGAAACAGCTTAATGGAGTGTTTGCAGATGCAGATGCATTTAAGTTACTTGATCCTGAACAACTTGTATACACTGTTCAATCACACCTACCGGTTCAGGAAGGAACTCCAGGTGGTTTATATTTTGGTACAACCACCATACAACCTGGAAAGGTTGGCAATGAATATTTTATGACCCGGGGGCATTTTCATGCCAATAGTAAACGTGGAGAATACTATTGGGGAGTGCAAGGCAAAGGTGTACTAATTCTGATGGATGCAAACCGTAATACATGGGCTGAATTTGTATTTCCCGGAAGCCTTCATTACATAGATTGTGATGTAGCTCACCGGGTGGCAAATATTGGTCAGTCGCCACTGATTTTTTCCGCCTGCTGGATATCCGATGCCGGACATAATTACCAGGAAATAGAGCAAAATGGTTTTTCGTCACGATTGGTAGAAGTAAATAATGAGCCCCATTTATTAGAAGTAAAATAGATTATGAATACAATTGCCATTGACCTTGGAGGAACCCGGATTAAAATTGGGCTGATCAACAACGGTAAGCTTGTGGACGGAACCGTGATATCGGCATTTTCTGACGAAGGATTTACACCAAGAATCCCGACACTCGAAAACACGATAGACGAGCTTATTCATAAACACAACCTGACAAAGGAAACAATTAGTGGTATAGGAATCAGTCTGCCTGGCATATGCGATACAAAGGAGATGAAATTGCTTTCCATTAATGAAAAATTTAGCGATGCCGTCTGTTTTGATTTTAAAGCCTGGGTAATGGACAAATGGGAACTTCCGGTTATTATTGAAAACGACGCACGTGCTGCACTTGTTGGAGAATGGCAATATGGAGCCGGAAAGGGAACAGATAACCTGGTGATGATTACTCTCGGCACCGGTTTCGGTGGAGCGGTTATCCTTGATGGCAAAGTATTAAGAGGCAAACATTTTCAAGCCGGCTGCCTGGCCGGGCATTCAACCGTAAATTATAAAGGAAAACTGTGCAACTGCGGAAATATAGGATGCGTTGAATCGGAAGCTTCAACCTGGCGGTTACCCGAAATAGCCAAAAGCCATCCACTGTTTCATAATAGTAAACTGTCCAAGGTAGACCTGATCGATTATGAACAGGTGTTTTCGCTAGCCGATTCAGGAGATATTGTTGCAACAGAAATCACCCAACACAGCCTTGATGTCTGGAGTGCCGGAGTTATAAACCAGATTCATGCCTACGACCCCGAACTGGTTATTATCGGTGGCGGAATTATGAGAAGCGGTGCAAAAATTCTTAACCATATCACTGATAAAGTAAACAAACATGCATGGACCCCTTGGGGAAAAGTAAAAATTGTTCAGGCTGAGGATTTGGATTGGGCCGCATTAAAAGGTATCAGCTGTTTGCTGGAAGAAATGTTAACTAATTAATTTGAAATAAATGACAAATTTCACAAATACTCCTTTTGTTTCAGTAAATGATCATACCAAAGTAAGAAAAGGCTGGGATGAGATCGCTTCTGAACTAAAGGCTGCAATAAATAAAATCAATAAAGAAGTACGAATAATTACCATCGAGTACTATCAGGGTATTCTGGAAGAAGAAACAACCAATGCCCTGACGAATGGCATCAATCCCGAGTTGGTGATAAGGGCAGATGAATTAATGTATGATGAAGAATACATCAGGGAAATGGTGTACCCTGACGTTACTGATGATCGAATTTTCGGGTATCTGACCCGCTTAAATATTGATGCTTATTTTGATCCGGAAAAAGTAGCAACTGCCAGGGATAAGATTAACTCGTTGAAAAATAGTACTATACTGATAATTGGCTCTGGTGCAGCGTATGTGAGCGAGCAATATGACTTGTTGGTATATGCTGATATGGCCCGATGGGAAATTCAGTTGCGCATGCGTAAAAACCTGGTGAATAACCTGGGATTAAAGAATAAAAACGAAGAATGGGGACTACAATATAAACAGGCATTTTTTGTGGATTGGCGCGTTTGTGACCGATGGAAAAAAAGGCTGATGTCAAAATGGGATTTTGTGTTAGACACAAACAATTCTTCAGTTCCTAAACTTATTGAAGGCAAAGCAGTTTTGGAGGGTTTAGAAAAATGTCTCACCAGACCTTTCAGTTTAGCGCCATTTTTCGATCCGGGTCCCTGGGGTGGTCAGTGGATGAAGGAAAATTGCAACCTCGACCCCGAAGCTGATAATTATGCCTGGTGTTTTAATTGCGTACCTGAAGAAAACAGCCTTTTATTAAAGTTTGGTGAAGACATTATCGAAATTCCCTCTATAAACCTTGTGTTTTACAATCCTAAAAACTTATTAGGTGAACCGGTTCATGCCAGGTTTGGTGATGAATTTCCAATCCGTTTCGATTATCTCGATACAATTGACGGAGGTAACCTGAGCCTGCAAGTGCACCCGCTCACTGAATATATTCAAGAGAAATTCGGCTTGCATTATACTCAGGATGAAAGTTATTATATGATGGATGCCAGACCCGGTGCTGAAGTATATTTAGGTGTGAAAGAAGGTATTGATCCACAAGCCATGATTAATGAGCTGGAAGAGGCACAAAAAGGGGAAATACCTTTTGATGCCGAAAAGTATATTCAAAAGTGGCCGGTCAAAAAGCACGATCATTTTCTAATTCCGGCTGGAACGATACATTGTTCAGGAAAAGACAGCATGGTTCTTGAAATAAGTTCCACTCCTTATATTTTCACATTCAAACTATGGGATTGGGGTCGCCTGGGTTTAGATGGTAAACCACGCCCAATCAATATTGAACACGGTAAAAATGTTATTCAATGGGACCGTGTTACCGATTGGACCCGTGATAATCTGGTAAACCATGTAGTGAAAGTTGGTGAAGGTGATGGCTGGGTGGAAGAGCAAACCGGGTTGCATGAACGGGAATTTATTGAGACCCGCCGACACTGGTTTTCCAAACCGGTAAAACACCATACCAATGGATTAGTTAATGTTCTTAACCTGATTGAAGGGGACGAAATTATTGTTGAAAGTCCCGACCATGCCTTTGAACCTTTTATTGTTCATTATGCTGAAACGTTTATTGTACCAGCTTGTGTCGGAGCTTATACCATTCGTCCTACTGTTGAAAACAATGAAAAGCCACACGCTACCATTAAAGCATTTGTAAGAGCAGGTGATAATTAATAAAAACACTACAAAATTAATTCAATGATATTTTATCCCGGATTTGATATTAAACCCACAACCCATCCGCTGGGTTTTGAATATGGTAAAGGATGCTTTGGCCCGGTAACAGAAAACAGGTCGTTAGATTCAATACGTCAAAGTCTTCGTAATCCCGAATGTGACGGACCTGATCCTGTTTATTCTATTGCGATGGATGTTGGCAAGGAAGAGCATAAAGCCTTCCTGATGGAACATAATTTACTTTACGGTGTGGTAACTTATGCCCCCGGTCGGTTGGGTGATGAACCAGTTCGTTCTCAAGGTCATATTCATAAAAAAGCCCGAAATAACACCATGGCACCTCCTGAAATATATGAGATATGGACAGGCAAAGCCATAATTTACATGCAGGAATTTGCCGACGACAATCCCGGACGTTGTTTTGCGGTAGAAGCCGGTCCGGGTGAAGTGGTAATTGTTCCGCCGGATTGGGCACATTCAACCATCAGTGCTAATCCCGATGAGCCATTGACTTTTGGAGCATGGTGCGACCGGAATTATGGATTTGAATATGACAAAGTAAGGAGTCATAATGGCCTGGCATGGTTCCCTGTATTAACGCAAGATGGAAAAATTGACTGGATACAAAATAATAAATATCGGCACAGCGAACTGATCAGGAAGAAACCTGAAAATTATGAAAACCTGGGCATCAGGAAAAATATACCTATTTACATCGTTTTTGAAAAAAACCCTGAAACCTTTTTGTATGTGGCACAGCCAGATATTAAGAAAAACGAATGGATTGATTTTATACCTTAAACTCAATGAGATGAAAAAAATATTTTCAATATTAATTAGCATAGCACTATTGCAAGGCTGTAACCCGAATGTTTCAGAAACAACAACACAGTTGCCTCCGTTTAGTAAGTACGAGCGCTTACCTATTTCCAACCTAAAACCCGAAGGCTGGATAAAAACATTTTTGGAATATCAGCGTACCGGTCTTACCGGACATATTGATAGTTCCGGGTTCCCTTTTAACACGGGAATGTGGACAGCCAAAATAAACGAAACAAAAGATGGAATATTCTGGTGGCCTTATGAACAAACTGGTTATTACGTTGATGGATGTATAAAAGCCGGGTATTTATTACAAGATACTTTTTTATTGAATAAGGCCAAACATCAGATTTACTATACGCTCGAACATCCTCAGGATAACGGCCGATTGGGACCCGAACATCTTATTGGCAGGTGGAACAAGTGGCCGTATACCGGTTTCTTCCGGTCGTTTATGACAGAATATGAAGAAACACATGATTCCACTTTAATTAATGCCATGCATAGACATTATTTAACCTATAAGGCTGAAGATTTTCAGGATGAGCTTGATATCTGCAATCTCGAAGAAATTTGCTGGCTGTTTGGTATTACCAAAGATTCAACCTTATTGAATATGGCAGAAAGTGCTTATCAGTTGTTTAAAGCCAATAAAAACAACCACGACAGAGCAGGGTGCGATCTCGACTTTATGTCTGACCGCGTACCGGATTATCATGGTGTAGTTTATATCGAAATTGTAAAGATACCGGCTATATTATACAGTTACACGGGCAAACAGGAATACCTGGACGAAGCAATTCACGGGCTCCAAAAAATGGAAAAATATGACATGCTGGCTTCTGGAGTACCCAGTACTACAGAACACTTTCATGGGATTTCTGAAAAAGCAGGACATGAAACCTGCAACGTATCCACCATACCATACACCTATGGGATAATGCTACAAGTTACCGGGAATGCCATTTGGGCTGATAAGATTGAAAAAGCCGTTTTTAATGCAGGTATTGGTTGTGTAACAAAAGATTTCAGAGCACATCAGTATTTTTCTGCTCCCAACCAGATGATTTCAACATTGAACTCAAACTGTTACGGATATAACCCTGCCCTACAGGCGTTTATAAAAGGGCACTCTACAGAATGCTGTACAGGTAATGTCAACAGGTTTATGCCCTATTATAGTTTTCAGATGTGGCTTAGAACAAAAAATAACGGAATTGCAGCAGCATTATACGGGCCTTCAGAAATTTCCGCCAAACTGGGACAAGACAATACCCCGATAACAATTGTTGAAAACACGAAATATCCTTTCGATGAGTCTGTAGATTTCGAGATTCAAACCCATAAAAAAGCTGAATTTGATTTCCAGGTTAGGATTCCGGGTTGGTGCAAAAATCCTGAGATAGCATTAAACGGTAAAAAACTGGATGCTGAACTTACACCGGGAACGTTTTATACCATACACCGCAAATTTGTGAATGGGGATAAAATTACGCTAACGCTCCCAATGCAGGTTTCTTTCACTGAATGGCCCAATCATGGTATATCCGTAGAACGTGGCCCAATTGCTTACAGTTACCCGATACAAGATTCTGTGGTAATTAAAAAATACAGCGAAGACACACATGCAAAACCTTACAATAAGCCTCCAACTGAATTCACTGTATCAGAGCTTTATCCGAAAGTGCAATGGAATTACGCACTTAACACATCCGATATCAGTAATGTGGAAGTTGTACAAAACAGCCATTTCGATTATCCATGGTCTGTTACGAATGTACCCGTGAAATTGAAATTGCATGCTTACCATGTAAAAAACTGGGAGTTGTTTAAACCGGATAATAACAAGAATGATATTGAATATTATCAAACATCGGCTTTTCCTGAAAAACCAGATATTACAGATGAAGACGATACCATTGAATTAGTACCTTATGGATGTACGTTATTGCGAGTAACCGTATTTCCACAAGCTAATTAAAGAGCAAAATAAATTTAAGTTTGAGTTTGTATGATAACATCAATACAGCGCATGTCGGTTCACGATGGCCCCGGGATTAGAACTACGGTTTTTCTCAAAGGGTGCAACATGCGTTGCTATTGGTGTCATGCTCCGGAAACCTGGTTCAGTACCGTTCAACTTTAATATTTACAAGAAAAATATATTGAAGCTCTTCGCAGCAAGCTGACGGGGAATTCACTCACAGAATTCAAGGCGGAAATGTGTTCAAGCCTGCAAACAAGTTGCCTGGAGTATTGAAAAGAATAAATTAACACTTAACAGATCATTATGCCAAAATAATGAAGATTGTGCAATACAATGTTATTCTGGCTCAATTGGTTGTGGATAGAATATTAGAAAGTTAACTATAACAAACAAAGTAAAATCTTATGAAATCAATTACTAAAGAAAGAAATAACATTTATTTGCTAATAATTACCATTATTGCCGCGCTAGGCGGTTTTCTTTTTGGCTACGATACGGCTATCATTTCAGGAACCATAAGTTTTGTTAAAGAAAAATTTGCCCTGGATACGGCCATGGAAGGGTGGTTTGTAAGTTCCGCACTTGTAGGTTGTATCGTGGGTGTATCAGTTGCCGGTGAATTAGGCGACCGGTATGGACGTAAAGTTTCACTCATTGTATCGGGATTTTTATTTTCCCTTTCCGGTATTGGTTGTGCTTTCTCTCAGTCACATACACAATTAATCTTGTTTAGGTTGGTTGGTGGCATTGGCGTGGGTGTAGCTTCAATGCTGTCACCTTTATATATTTCAGAAATTGCTCCTGCCAGGATTCGGGGAAGATTGGTGGCTCTTTATCAATTTGCCATAACACTTGGCATTTTGACGGCATACTTTGTTAATGCTTTTTTATTAAAACTTAGCTTGTCGCATACTTTTCTTGCAGAAGGACAACATTCCGTTTTACATTATCTTCTGAAAGAAGAAATATGGCGCGGAATGCTGGCGAGTTTATCAGTTCCGGCAATTGCATTTTTCGCTTCATTGTTTATCGTTCCCAAAAGCCCGAGATGGTATGCGTCAAAAAATAAAATTACACAGGCTACAGCCGTATTGAATAAAATCCATGGTGAGGAGGTTGCTGCTGAGGAAATGAAGGCAATACAATCAGCGCTTGCTAAAGAAGAAAAAGGCTCCTGGGCTTCCATATTTCATGGTAAAATGAAAATTGCAATTGTGGTCGGTGTAATTCTTGCCATTTTATCCCAGTTAACTGGTATAAACGCCATAATTTATTACGGGCCGCGCATAATGGAAGAGGCCGGTTTGAAATTAAGTGATGCTTTAGGAGGACAGGTAATAATTGGTATTGTTAATGTTGTTGCCACCATATTTGCAATTTGGAAAATAGATCAATATGGACGAAAAAAACTAATGTTTGGTGGCATTACTGGGATGTTTATTTCGCTGATCCTGGTTGGAACGCTGTTTATGCTCGAAAAAACCAGCAGTATTTTATTCATCATTTTCATCTTGACTTTTATTGCTTCTTTCGCCGTGAGTTACGGTCCCGTGTTATGGGTTTTATTATCCGAGATATATCCAACAAAAATCCGGGGTAGAGCCATGTCAATCGCTACATTAGCATTATGGGCCGGAACCGCAATAATCGGTCAACTTGTTCCCTGGTTATTGAAAACACTTTCACCGGCAGGAACGTTCCTTGTTTTTGCAGTTTTTTGCATTCCCGTACCATTTCTATTAAAATTAATACCGGAGACCAAAGGTAAATCCCTGGAAGAAATCGAGAATTTTTGGTTGGATTAATTAAAAATTATAAGCTATGAAACGATTAATATCCCTTGCTGTTGCAGCAATTTTATCAGCTAATTTATTAATGGCTCAATGGGCCGCATTGGGTAAAATTGAAAATAAAAGCATGCCAAGTAAAATACTTAATGAGGAACGCGAATATTCAATTTACCTGCCTCGTGATTATGATAAAAATACGAACAAAACTTACCCTGTGCTTTACCTGCTGCATGGCTTAAGTGGTAGCCATACAGATTGGCCCGAACGAGGACATTTGGCCGATGTAGCCAATCAGCTTATTAGCTCCGGTGAAATGGTAGAAATGATAATCGTGTGCCCCGAAGCGGGAAAAACATTTATGAATTACTTTAACAGTCCTGGCTGGAGTTATGAAGATTACTTTTTCCAGGAGTTAATTCCTTATATAGATTCAAATTACAGAGTAAAAGCCAACAAAGATAACAGGGCCATAGCCGGATTATCAATGGGTGGTGGCGGAACATTTGTTTATGCATCACATCATCCCGAATTGTTTACTGCGGCTTATGCAATGAGTGCGTATATCTACCGTCAGAAAGAGATTCCATGGTTTAATTACGACAAAGACCCTGTCCAAAAGAAAATTCACGATATAGTTGAAGCGAACAACTGCGTTAAATGGGTTCAGGATGCCAATGAAGAAACCATAAATGCCATGAAAACCGTAAACTGGTTTATCGATTGCGGTGATGACGATTTCACGTTCCTTCCCAATGTTGAATTAGTAACCGCAATGAAAGCTAAAAAAATTCCTTATCAATTTCGCGTGCGAGATGGTGGCCACACATGGGAATACTGGCATTCAGCTTTATATATAGCATTACCATTTATTTCAGATTGTTTCATGTCACATACATATAAGCAATTTCATTAAATCCGGCAAGAAGAATTACGTCAAAACCTTGAGGAATTGCAGGCAACACAAGAAGAGGTTGCAAGGTTGCGTGAAGAGAATCGTATAAAAAATGAGACGATGATTAATGAAGTTGAATTGCATCGGAAGACCTCAATTAAAATATTGGATCAAATACCTTGTAAAATATTTTTATTTGGATTTTGTCTTGTATCAAAAACCCGGTTAATGTAAATAATTGGTTTTCTATCACTTGTCCTGTAAGTAATTTTTATATTTTGTTCAATCAACTTTTTGTAAATTCTTTTCAGGTGAGTAAATTGTTCGTCAATTGCACCCATATCCACAAATCTACGATCTGATAAAAAATCAACTTTATTAACTACAGACTCTATAAGCTCAAATGCTTTGCCTCACCAATTTGTTTGGTATAAAAATTATAAACTTTACGCAGGTCTTTAACTGCTCTTGATGTCCAGCTTATTTTGTAGGTCTCCAATTTAAAATCTCCTGCTTTAATGATTCCTGTGATATCAAATTACCTTTTAAGATATCTTCCTCTGATTCTTCAATTAGAGATTCATTCAAAATTGATATCATTTTTTCATAAATATCATCAATAGCCGGCTCGTTCACCTGGTGCAAATGACTATGTATAAAATCCCGTTTTTCAATTGTGTTCATAATTTCCAGTGTTTTAAGCTTCCACAAAGTTAACGATTAATTATCATTTATGGTTTTAGACATTGATTAGAACTTTTCATCATGTTTCAATAACTCTTAAATTAAAATTTTACGAACACGCATGTTACAGGTAATTACCTAAATCCCCAACAAAACCATATCAAAATCACTGTCCAATGTCACTCTCCCATTCTTAACCTCAATCTGTTGCCCTGAATAATAGTCAATTAACACATCTCCGTTATTAAAAGTACCCTGCAAATCAATTTGCTTTTTACCTTTGGGTAAACCCAGACCCACTACTACTTTATTAGTGTAATCACCTTTGGTATACACACGCTTGAAAATATAAGGATCTTTCGACAGCATGGTATGAACCCCGGCACCCACGGCTGGATTATTCTTGCGAAATTTTCCTAATTTTTGATAGTGGGTCAGCACATCCTGTACTTTTTGATCGTTTCGGGTTGCATTCTCTGCTATTTCATCCCAATTCATAAAACAACGAAGTGTGGCATCGCCTTCAGTGCCTTCAATCGTCAGGCTTCGTAACGACTCATCACCATAATAAATTTGTGCTTCGCCGGGAGCCAATAACAGTTTGGTTCCACCCTCAATGCCTTTCATCCGCTCTTTATCAAAGGGTTGCCCGTCGTCATGCGATGATAAGTAATTCAGTACGGTGTAACCTTTTAAATCACCAGTTAACATATTGTTATATTTTGAAAACAATTCTTCATAATTTAACTGCCGGGCATTCCATTTAAACTCGAAATTAATCAGGCTGTTCATACCGCCTTCAGTAAAATAATCCACATTTACGCCGCCGTTGTTATAATTCTGACCACCAGAAATTCCATAGCCGTAAACTTCGCCTGTCAGGAAAAAATCGTTGTCGTCAAGCACTTTATCAGGATGCGCTGCTTTCCATTCTGCAAACGCTTTTTTAGCTTCTTTTGCGAGTTCAGCCCACAGGCTGGCCTCGGTATGTTTAGCTGTATCAATTCGGAACCCGTCAATGCCGTACTTCTTAATAAAATCGACCAGCCATTTTATTATATAATAACGAGGTGCCCTTGGATAACCTGTTTCAGTAAAGAATTTCTCAAGTGATGCCAGCTGATCTTCCAACCGGCCTTCTTTTTCCCATTTATCTACAATAAACTGAGGCAGGTCTACCGCCTGGTTGCTTTCAGTTAAAATATCGGGCAAATTTTTTGTAAGGGTACAATGCACAGTCGATTCATAATCTTTGTAGGTGCATGTGGGGCCTTTACGTGCCCACTCTCTTCCCCAGTAAGGATCAACATCAGTAACCGGACCCGTATGATTGATAATAATATCCATTATGATACGAATACCCTGGCTGTGCGCCAGATCAACCAGTTCGGCAAATTCAACTTCGGTACCAAAATTGGGTTCAATGGCTGTCCAGTCCTTTATCCAATAACCATGAAAAGCATAGGTAAACCCGGTTCCTTCATCCACACCACCGTGTATTTGTTCAAAAACAGGCGAAAACCACAAGGCAGTTACTCCCAGATCAGTAAAATAACCTTCTTTTAATTTTTTAATGATGCCGGCAAAATCACCACCTTCAAAACCCCGGTCCAGTCCGGTGGTTTTGGTGCGGTTAAAATTTACATCGTTACCAGGATTGCCATTATAAAACCGGTCGGTTAATAAAAAATAAACATTGGCATTTCCCCACACAAATGGAGCTTCCTTTTTAGCAACAGATTTGCTTTTTTGCATGTTGCAGCCAAATAATAAAACCCCTAAAACCAATAAGCTAAGTATCTTTTTCATGATTTATACAATTAATTATGGCATCCAAATTAACTAATATGACCGATATTTCCATAAAAATATAAAGATTAGGGTTAAGTGTCCGGTTTGGCATTAAAATTCTGATATTTAATATGGGCGCGACTCAAACCTCGTATCCGTAAGTCATCGGATGACTTGTTAATTTATAGGTAATTCGTTCAATACTTTTGTACTTCTATTTTTTTGTCATCCGATGATTATCAACTAATTGTGAAAGAGGCCTACTGATTTTAGTCCAAATTGCACTCCGATTGGTTGTAAAATACTGCGATTTAAATTACCTGTTAAGATTATAATTTGTATGTCCTATCAATTAAATCGCAAAAAATACTTCCTAAATACATTAAAATTATAATTGTAATTTTTACCTTTATTCCGAAATCATTCTACAATTTAAACCGGTAATTATGAAATAGCCATAGTAATATAATTGCATTCAACCATAATGATTATTTATGGCGTATTCCATCTGACCATTAAAATAAATTATAAACAGATGAAAAAAACTATTTTATTTCAAATTTTGATTGTTGCATTAGTTACAATATCATGCAACACAAAAAAGGCAGAAACCTCTTTGCCATTAAATCCCGAAAACTTTGTAAAACAGGTTGATTCGAAAACAACGGGGTTATACCTGCTAAAAGCCAGTGACAATTTTCAAGTGGCAATCACTAATTTTGGTGCACGTATCGTCGGCATTTTCACTCCTGATAAAAATGGTGTATTAACCGATGTAATTCTCGGTTTCAATTCCATCGACGAGTACATAAATTCAAAAGATCCTTATTTTGGCCCCATTGTAGGAAGGGTGGGAAACCGTATTGCCAAAGGCACATTTACCTTAGACAGTGTTGAATATCATCTGGCTATCAATAACGGGGTAAACCATCTGCATGGAGGAATAAAAGGACTTCATAAGGTAGTTTGGGATGTGGTTTCAGCCAGCGATAAAAAACTGGCGTTGAATTACAAATCGAAAGACATGGAGGAAGGTTACCCCGGCAACCTTGATATTACTGTAACATACAGTGTTGAAGATGGTAATACTTTGATGATTGATTATAAAGCAACAACCGATAAAGCTACTCCTGTTAATCTAACCAGTCATGGATACTATAACCTGAATGGTAAAAGCAATATTTCGATTAATAATCTTGAACTTCAGATTTTTGCCAATGAATATACCCCGGTTGATTCTACACTGATTCCTTTGGGAGAAAATGTAAGCGTTGAAAACACTCCATTCGACTTTCGCACTCCAAAAGCTGTTGGAACCGATGTAAAAGCAGATAATATACAATTGACTAATGCCGGAGGTTACGACCATAACTGGGTTATTGATACCACTCAAAAAGTTGACGGCTTTTATAAAGCTGCTATAGTATCTTCACCCATTACCGGAATTCAGATGGAGGTTTTAACCAAGGAACCGGGTATTCAGTTTTATGGAGGAAATTTCTTTGATGGTACAATCACCACCCTGGATGGTAATAAAGTAGGTTATCGGTGTGCTATTGCACTGGAACCTCAACATTTTCCAGATGCTGTAAATCAGCCCAATTTTCCGTCTATTATTTTAAGGCCGGGCGAAATTTACAGCACCCAAAGCAAATATATTTTCAGTGTAACTCAGTAAACTGATAAAACTTAAAATAAAAAGTCTGCTAATTCTGATTATAAATTAGCAGACTTTTTATTTTAGCATGATAGATTGTTCATTATAACGGAACTTTCCCTAAATCCTGATTTTTGGCCGAAAAATCAACCCCTTCAAGCTCAACCTTTCGTTTTAAAGCCTCAAGGTAGTAATAATCGGCATAAATAATAGGTACATCCACCTCATCATTCTTTGGTTTGTTCCCGGTGCTATGTTCCAGAAAAAAAGGTGAAGCCACCGAATCAGCAGTTCTGTATTTATCAGATGACAATGAAACCATAATTTTATCAGCCCAATTTTTATATTTAGCCGAATCCCTGGAATCATAGCGACATAGTTCATATAAAGCTGAAGCTGATATTGCTGCCGCAGATGCATCACGGGGAGCATCAGGAATGGCTGAATCATTAAAATCCCAATAAGGAATAAAGTCATCGGGTAAATTAGGATTATTAAAAATAAAATCAGCAATATGTTCTGCCTGGGAAAGGAATTGTACATCGCGGGTTTCGCGGTATACCATAGTAAAACCATATAACCCCCAGGCCTGTCCCCTCGCCCAGGCCGAAACATCGCTAAAACCCTGATGGGTTTGTTTGTGCAATACTTTTCCGGTAATTGAATCATAATCAACAACATGATAACTGCTGTAATCAGACCGATAATGATTCTTCATAGTATTTAATGCATGATTGCAGGCAATGTTGTAAAATAAAGAATCGTGCGTTTCATCAAAAGCCCAGAACAATAACTCCAGGTTCATCATATTATCAATAATTACCGGGTATTGCCATATATTATCGTGATGATCCCAGGAGCGTATACAACCTACTTTTGGGTTATATCGGGTAGCAAGCGTTCGCGCACTTTGCAATAAAATGGTTTTATACGCCTGTTTGTGCGTAAGCCTGTATCCATTACCAAAACTGCAATACATCTTAAATCCCATGTCGTGGGTTTTTCCATTATATTGTTCCGGCTCCATAATCTGAGTACGTTCCTCTGCAGCTTGTTTAAAAACGGTATCGTGCGTAAGCTCAAATAAATACCACAAACACCCCGGATAAAAACCACTTGTCCAGTCCTTTGACGGAACCATTATAATCTTACCATTCGCCTCCTGGGTTCGTGGATTGCCCATTTTTCCCCTAAATGACGGAATATAATTTAAGTACCGTCCAGATATGGAGGACAACCATTGTTCTGGTACATTATCCTTGGTCTCACATGAGAAGTTAATAATCGTAAAACAAAGAATAAAAATTGTTACTATATAACGGGAACGGGTCATTTTGTTGCTTTAGAAAACTTATTAAAAACAAGAGGATGCCTGAATATAATTACTGCAAAACCAAAGCAGTTTTACCCCCATTATCAAAATTATCAGGCACCCTCCTCTTAAAAAACTATTTGCTGATGGTGAATTTTCCACCAGTTACCTGATTTGCTGCACTAATAGTGTACATGTACAATCCTTCAGGTAAATTATTAACACTTAACTCAGCCCTGTTTTGGCCAATATTTCCGTCTGTTACAATATGGTTAACCTGTTTTCCAACCACATCAAAAACTGTAATCTCAACAGAACAATTTTGTTGCAGATTAAATGACAATGTTGCTGTTTCACGAGCCGGATTTGGATAAACTAATGCATTCAGAGCATTGTTAGCTGTGGCTTTCTGACTGAAAACACCTGTTGCCATCATCCAGCGCGGGTCACCTAACGGTTTACCATTTTCATCTCCTGTTGCTGAAGCTGAACTTGTGCTATAAGAAGCATCAATATTGTTGATGCCAATCTCATCAGGCCAGTTATCAGGAAATGATGCTGCCGTAGGATCAGCATAAATAGCTGTCAGAAATTCAATAGGAAGCCCTGGCATATTTGTGAAACTAACCGGCTCATCGATAAATGCTTTGGTAGTATCAGCTCCTAATACAGTTTTAATAATTGGGGCCAACACTTCAGGTTTTGAAACTGAGTCGTTTGAGTTGAAATAAGCGATCAGGTCTGAAGTACAGGCAATGTTGTTATTGTGGATTTCCAGTTTTGTATCGCTATAAATAGTGTCCATGGTAATCATGTAAACATTCAAATTATCGGGATACGGGCCAGTTTGTTCTTTGTCATGAGGGTGATTACCACCATACATACCATTGATTACCAGGTTATTGGTTATTTTGGCATGATGTACTTTAGCAAGGGCAAAACATCCGTGGAAACCCTGGTTATTCACGATGGTATTGTGATCGAACTCAATATAGTTTACTTCACCACCCATATTGCGGAAAAACCTGTCTTGCATATAATACTCGGTACAATTTTGTACCACGATGCTATCTGCTTTGTGACCGCGAGTATCAACCAGACGTCCGTTTCCGTTATATTCACGGTAATTGCCTGTTTTAGCAGCAACACAGTTTTCAACGTAAACACTAATGCCATCAGCGTTTAAGTAAAGGGTCGTCCCTTTGTCATACTCAAACTGACAATCTTTTAAGGTAACTCTTGAATCCGGTCCTGATGCTCTAAAACCACCAAATTTTGGGTTTGCGTTGGCATTACCAGTAGTCTCATCAATACCATTGGCATTCGATAAATAAATACCTTCAAGCATAATATCGCCGGTATTATTGATTAAAATAGGCCACTTGTTACTGGCATCTTTTACAGCATAAATAGCCGGTTTAAAGCCCGTACCAGCTTCAGCACGAATGTGCAATGGTGCGTTAATTGAAAGAGTAGCGCTTACCGGGTACAGACCATTCATTTTAAGCTCATAAATGGTATTAACGTCAACCCTGTCGCCATTTGCTGTAGTATCGCCGTTGATTATATCGCTTAATATTGCGCCGTCATCAACCTTAACAACTCTTTGTGCAAAAGCCTGTGAGCCTAAGGTTAACAGGCCGGCTGCCAAAAGCATCATCCATAGAGTGCTTTTTTTTGTGAAAATTAAGTAATTGTGTTTCATAATAATTGTGTTTAGATGTTATTTTTTCGATATAGATATATTAAAATTTAGCTTGTATACCCAGATTGAATATCATACCATATTCCTGAATCCTGTCAGGTGTGGAAGTTGACAAATTCTTATATGACTCCTCACGTTGCTGATTCAGGTTGGTCAGGTTGGCGTACACATCAAAATACTTATTAATTTTTTGCTTAACTGAAGCATCCCAGCGCCAAAAGTGCCATACAGTAATATTTTCAATATCCTGTGTACCCGGAACACTTAAATAGTTACCCTGGTAAACCCCGGATACCCGGCATGAAAAACCTTTATAATCGTAGCCTACCGATAGGTTAAAAATATAAGGTACCTGACCGGGAATACTGATTTTCCGTTCTTTAGGGATTACCTGGCTTATGGTTCTTGGTCGGCCTGTTACAGGATCACGAAAAGTACTGTCCTTGGTTTCGAAATAGTATTTTGTGGTTTCGGAAAATAACCGTGAGAAATTAGCACTTAATACAATGCCATTAAACGGAGCCGGTAAATATTTAAAATTGGTTTGTAAATCAAATTCAAAACCATATACATTAGCCTCCGGGCTATTTTGGTAAGTTGACAAATAATAATTCTTCCGCCCGGGATATCCATTGGCCTCAGCAATACTGTCGCTGGCCAGGTAATAATTTTCAACCCTGTAGAAAATATTCTTCATATCCTTATAGAATACTCCGGCTGTAAAAAGACCATATTTACCATTATAAAATGACATATTAAGATCGTAATTCCACGATTCCATGTGCTTAAGCCCTGTATTACCAGCTTGAATTATATTGTTGTTAATATCAATAAGGGTGCGTGGAGTTATATAATTATAATCAGGACGTGCAATAGTTTTAACAGCTGATGCTTTAAGAGAAAACCACTGAATGGGTTTAAAGGTCAGGTGTAAATGTGGTAATATATCGGTGTATTTTTCGGTTGTGGTGGTATCAGTAATGGTACCTGTTTCACCATAGAAATTTGACAAAGTACAATATTTACCACCATATTTATTATTTGACTGCTCCAGACGCACGCCGGGAATAATGGTGAGGTAATCGCCAAACTCTAGCTTTGCCATAACATAACCAGCTGCAACAGCCTGAGTAACTGTATAATCCTCAACATCGCTTTTTCGGTTTGCCCTATAATAATCATTTTGTGCTGAATACCAGTCGTGTGACATAGCGCGATCGAAATTCACATTAAATGGATACCCGAATACGCTGCTGGTAACCGGCTTACCATCATTAAAAAATGAATTGGCTGAAATTAACCCTCTGGAAGTGTAATTAATAGTTCCATCATACCTGCTAACTGCATCTGAAACAGTACTACCTCCCAAATAATAATAAGGTTCAAGTTTGTCATTAAGATCGCGTGAACGGTTTGTCAGATTATACTTACCACCAAATTTAAAATAACCACTAAATAGTCCACCAGCCTGAAATGGAAGTTTAAAATTTGCCAGAGCTGTTGATGCCTGTTCGTTTACATCATTGGTAGACGAATGCGATTCCCGCAAATATGCCTCAGAATAATCTTTGTTGGCCGTTAGAACCCAATTGTTGAAGTCGAATGGACCTGGTTCAGCTGTATAAATATTATCGTTACGAAAATCCATAAGTGTGTTCAGCGGTGTATTATTATGGGTTAAAGAAGTTGAAAGGCTCCAATCCATTTTAATTTTACCCAGGGTATGATCACCTGACAGGGCCGTTGACAAAATATCCAGGTCAATTTGTTGCTCACTATTGGTAAACCTTAATTGCTTGTCAACTAAGGCATCGTAACGTTCCGACTGTGAGAATAAATCGCGGTTGGTTGAGCTGTAAAAGGAATACAGCGAAATGTTGCCGTTCCCTAACTCGTAATCGAGGTTAAGGCTTGCCCCGGCTCTTTTACGAGCTTCCTGAACCTGAGAAAGTTCAAAATATTTATAATATAAATCGTTGTTTTGAGTGTACGACAAAGCCCCAAGCAAATTATTTCCACGATCGACACGCTGTGAATTTACCTGGGCAATAAGCCCCAGTTTTTTATCAAGAAACCTGCGGCTAAAATCCGCGGATACATTATAATCACCAAAATCGCTGTTTAATGAATTGTAGCCGCCTTCCAATTTAACGTCGGCCTTTTGTTCCTCAGGTGCCTTTTTGATCACGAGGTTAACAGTTCCGCCAACTGCGTCGGCATCCATATCTGGTGTCGGCGATTTATAAACCTCAATTCCAGCAAGTAATTCAGGAGAAATCATACTTAAATCGACAGATTTGTCGGTAGATGAATTTGAAGCAACGCGTACTCCGTTTATGGTTATAGCGCTAAACTTAGGTTCCAAACCCCTGATCATTACTTTTTGACCCTCACCTGAAACACGCTTAACTGCAATCCCGGGGATCCGGCCAATTGCCTCGGCGGCATTCACATCAGGAAGGTCTTTAATTTTATCCTCTGAAACTGCATTCATTACCACATCGGAGTTCAGTTGCTGATTTATTGCTTTGGTTTGCCCCAGCAATTGAGATGAAACAACAACTTCCGACAAGCCAACAATATCCATAATCAGAGTTATGTCTTTTTCGATTTTGGCACCATCAGTAATATCCACTTCCAAGCTATCGGTATCGTAACCTACATATGAATAAAGAAGAGTCACTTTACCAGCCGGAATTCCAGTCAGTACATATTTTCCATAAGGGTCAGTAATAGTCCCATAATTCATCCCCTTAACAGATACAGTAGCACCCGGCAAAGTAGTACTGGAAGCTCCATCATTAATTGTTCCATAAACTGTACCCCCGGTTTGTGCCCAGGCAGCAGACTCAAAAAATATAACTGCCGCACAAATAATAACTAATTGTAAAATTTTGCTTTTCATAAATACCCTCTAATTATAAATTAAGAAACACCATAAAAAGGATCAGTATAATTGCAGATACGAACAATAATATTTCAAATAATCCTATAAATTTTTTTTTGTTTTTTATGAAGTTTAGTCGCATCGATTTTTTTGATTATAAATATACCGGCAGGTAGTAGAAAATGGATTTTAAATGCGTCCCATTGTATTTAAAATGTGTTTCAAAAAGTTTTAAATGCGTGCCGGGATGTTTCAACTATGTTGCATCAAAATTCTGTATGTAATTGCTTTTCTGTTTGTTACATATAACACGCGAAAGAAGTGCCTGATAAAAAATTTTAGAGGCATTTTTATGATAATTGTTTCCAAAGGTGAGTCCTGAATTTTTAGAATAAACTAATTATTGCAACTTTCTATTAGGTTTTTTTGTCGGTTAAAAGGCATAAAATGGATGAGGATTAATTTACACCAGAATTTCGGCTTTCGCTTATAAATTCGGCCGGGGTTTTCCCATAAAGCCTTTTAAATGATGTGATAAAGTATGAAGCACTACGAAATCCCACCATTTCTGAAATCTCATTGATATTAAAATTGTGTTCCAATAATAATTTTCTTGAATGCTTCAATCGCTCATTCTTAATATATTCACTTGGTTTTAGTTCAAACACCGATTTGAATTTTCGGAACAACTGGCTGCGGCTCAGGTTGAGTTCCATACCAAAATCTTCGATTGAAAAATCAGGGTTATCCAAATTGTCTTCAATAATTTTTTGGGCTTTTTCAATAAACTTCGACTCATAGGTACTGGTTACCAAATTGCCCATATTTGTGTCCGATTCCGACTTAAATCTTTTTCTAAGTACTTCCCTCTGCTGTAATAAATTCTTTATCCGCGATTCCAGGTATTTTATTTCAAATGGTTTCTCAATATAAGCATCAGCGCCGGTATCAATACCCTCAATTTTTTGAGATATTTCAGTTTTAGCCGTTAGCAGAATTACCGGAATATGCGAGGTTGCAAAATGCTTTTTCAGTTTTGAGCACATTTCCAATCCGTCCATTTCAGGCATCATTATATCCGAAACTATAATATCGGGGATTTTTTTATTGGCGGTTTCAAAACCCAGTTTCCCATTCTCGGCAACCAGCACATTATAGCTGTCAAAATGGTGTACCAGGAATTGTCTCAGCTCCTCATTATCCTCAACAACCAATAAAGTTATGTTCTTTTTTGAATCCGGTTCATTATCTGCAATATCTGCCTTGATTTTATCAGGAAGTTCATGCAAAACCATCGGCTCAGGTTTACCTTTTAATTGTTCATTATCCGAATATTTTTCCCTGTCAACTGAAAATTCGATGCAGAATTCCGATCCTTTTCCCACCTGGCTGTTAACTTCAATTTTTCCGTGATGAACTTCGATTAAACGTTTTGAAAATGCCAGACCAATACCCGAACCTTGTTCATTTTTATTTGCCCCTGAATCGACCTGGAAGAACCGATTGAAAATGTTGGTAATATCTTCGGCAGGAATTCCCGATCCGGTATCCTGAACGCAAATGGTAGCCACCAGATTCTCAACCTTCAGTTTTACCAGTATCTTACCTCTGTCAGGAGTAAATTTAAAAGCATTGGATAATAAATTGAAAATAATTTTTTCAATAATCCGTTTATCGAAACAGTAATTTTCCGAGCTGTTTACCTGGTATTTAAATTCATAGTCAATATTTCTTTCTTTAGCAGTTACTTCAAAACATTCAGCAATCTGTTGCAATAATTCCACAATATCCGATTCGGCAACGCGAAGTCTTAGCGATCCTTGTTCTGCTTTTCGAAAATCGATAAGTTCGTTTACCAACGACAACATACGCTGAACATTACCTTTCATTATTTTGTACAAATAAACCTGTTCATCGCTATTGGTTTTAAAACTCATGAGCTTGTTCAATGGTGCTGAAATAAGCGAAAGGGGCGTTCGGAATTCATGTGAAATATTGGTAAAAAAGCGCAATTTCATTTGATTCAATTCTTCAATTTTTTTCTTTTCGATGCGTTCAAATTGAAGCAAGTTCCTCTGTTCAATTCTAAATATCAGTAATCGTCGTATTAAATAAAATATTGAGGCCAAAATAACCAGGTAAACCAGGTAAGCCCAGATGGTTTTCCAGTAAGGGTTCAAAACCGTAATTTTAAGTTGTCTGCCCGTTTCGTTCCAGTAATTATCGTTATTTGATCCTTTAACCTTGAAAATATAATTGCCGGGCGGTATATTGGTGTACACAGCCGACCGGTTTGTACCAGCCTCAATCCATCCTTTATCGAGCCCTTCAATTTTGTATTCATACTTGTTTTTTTCAGGCGATGTAAAATTAAGCGCAGCATAATCAATAGTAATAGCTGATTGATTGTACTTTAATGTAATATTATTCGTAAAACCGATGAATTTTTCGAGAGGGGAACCCTTCTCACCAATGGGAACTTCTTTGTTAAAAATTTTAAATCCGGTAAGTACTATTGGTGGAATCCGGGTATTGTCGACAATTTCGTCAGGTTTAAAATAATTGAAGCCATTACGACCTCCAAAAATCATGTGCCCGTCGTGGGTCTTCAGCGCAACATATCCTTCAAATTCATTTCCCTGAAGACCGTCGATAATATCATAGGTGCTGATTTTATCGGTTATGGTACTCATACGTGCAATCCCATTTGACGTACTTACCCAAATATCCTGGTTATCGTCAATCAACAAACCACAAATCCAGTTCGAAGGCAATCCATCAGACTCCGTAAATACCTTAAACTCATTCTTTTTCCGGTTATATCTTGCAATTCCGTTCTTTGTGCCAATCCATAGGTTACCCCGGGAATCTCTGGCAAGTGCATAAATATCATTATTTGACAACGAGTTAGGATTCTCCGGATCGTTTAACAGATTTATAAAAGATCCATCGGTCTTATCTAACAAAAATAAACCATGTTCCTTGGTTCCAACCCATAATTTATCAGCACCTTCATCCAAAAAACAGCGTGGCCTTAAAATATATGCATAAGGAATAAATTTATTTCGCTTTGGGTCGAATTGCTGTAAATCTTTATAATTACCCACCCAAATAATTCCGGTAATATCTTTAAAGATGCAATAAACCCGGTTGTCAGAAATAGAAGTGGAATCATCCGGGTTATTTGTGTAATAAGAAAAGTACCCCGTTTTTTTATTAAACTTAACCAGTCCTTTACGAAAAGTCCCAATCAATAAATTGTTTCGGTCCGCTTCGCAAATTGAAAAAATATAATCATCATTTAATTTCCCTGATCCATTTTGTTTTCGGTAATTTTTAAAAGTTCCTGCTCTTGGATCAAATCTGCTAATTCCTCCATTTTCCTTGGTACCAACCCAGATATATCCTTCAGAATCTTCACACAAAGCCCTGATGTTATTATTGAAAAGACCGTCATCTTTAAAATTAACTTTAAAGTGCATGAATTTTTTTGCCTGTTTGTCGATGTAATTTACTCCGCTATTGTATGTTCCAATCCAAACAATACCGTTTGAACTTTTAAAACCGGTTATTACGGCGGTACTATTTATACTGTATGGATTATATAAATCGGGTTTTAGCTGAGTTAATAAATTTTTTGCTTTATTGAATTGGTACAAACCACCATCGCGAACCAAAAAATAATAAATTCCGGGATCGTCCTCAATAATACCATGGACCCGGTTTATTGAAAAATCGCCGTTTTCTTTGCTAAAAACACGGGTAATCCCCTTTTCGATACCCGATTCAAAATAAAAAAGTCCCGCAGAATTTGATCCGACCCAAAAGCCATTTTCACTATCCTGCATAATAGTGACTACGTCGACCATTTTATTCTGTTCATTATAAAGAGTTACTGAAGTATCACTGGTATTTATTTTTAATAAACCAGCATGGGTACCGGCCCACATGTTCCCTTTGTGGTCATTGAATAAACAATAAATATTTTGATTGCCATCTTCCGCGATTACTTTTTCAAGAGAAACTTTTTGCAAGGTTTTTTGGTGATTATCCCAGATATAAATCCCGTTAAAATTTGCTATCCATAGCCGGCCTTTATCGTCAAAACTTAACCCGTTAATATTTATGCTTCCTGTCAGTGAATCCTGAATTTCGCCACTTAATACCGTCTCGAATTTTTGGTGTACCCGATCAAAATAAACCAGCCCTTTACGGGTTGACAGCCATAAATTATCGGTTTGAAAATCTTTAATAATTAACTCAATAGAATTATTAGGAATATTATCGCTATTATCAGAATTACTGCGAAAAACCTCAAGCTGATACCCGTCAAATTTATTCAACCCATCTTCAGTACCAAACCAGATAAATCCCTGATTGTCTTCAATAATACAATTCACCCGGTTCGACGATAACCCGTTATCGCGGGTTAAATGATGAAAATTCGGGACACGTTGTTGTGCCTGAAGACTGAGAATAAGAAAATTAAGAGTAATTAAAAAAAATAACCTTAACGTCATTGATGCGGTTTTGTCCATAAATATATAAACTATTGAAATAAATCGGTAACTGAGGTTATATTTTTAAAACACGGGTTAACCTTTATAAACCTGGAAAACAATATTTTGATTATTTATCATATAATTTTAATGGGAAGTTTCACCTTGAATTTTAAAGTAACCAAAGCAATAAATCATTAAAAAATGGATATGTTTGCACCAAAATTGAAGTAGACAAAATGGTTCAAATTTGTGCACTGGCATCGGGGAGTAACGGGAATTGCTATTATATTGGGAATGATCAGGAAGCAGTTTTAATTGACATCGGTATTTCGAACCGACAACTAGGGCAGCGCTTGCGCAATGCAGGATTATCATTACGGAAAATTAAAGCAGTTTTTATCAGCCATGAGCATACTGACCATATTAAAGGTATGCGGGTGGTTTGTGAAAAGAATCAATTTGCAGGCTTTGCCACAAAAAAAACCTTTGAGAATGCCAGGCCGGATTTCAGGTCTTCAAAAATCAACTATTTTGTTCCCGGTGATACCGTGCAAGTAGGATCCATAAAAATTCATTCATTTGGCAAACAACATGATGCGATTGACCCGGTAAGTTTCCGGATTGAAATTGAGGATAAAAACGTTGCCGTAATTACTGATGTTGGAATTGCCTGCCCTAATGTAACAGAGCACCTTAAGCTATGTGATGCCGCTTTTTTGGAAACCAATTACGAGCATGATCTGCTAATGAATGGAAAATACCCATTTTACTTGAAAAAAAGAGTGGCTTCCGATTATGGCCACCTGGGCAACGATCAGGCTTTTGAACTGGTAAAATCGATAAATGGATCGCCTTTAAAAACTATCTTCTTATCGCATATTTCAGCCGACAACAACCGGGTTGACCTTGCAATGGATGCTTTTAAACCTTTGAAAGAAAAATACCGGATTGAACCTACTTCGAGGTTTGGTATTTCGAGGGTGGTTGTTATTTAGTATTTAAAATATAGTAAGTGACTCTATAACAAAAAAGTAATTCATTTTGTGCTTAAAAAAAATCTAATTGTGGATATAAAATCCTTCATTTCGTCAAACATTTCAAAAAATACAAAAAATGATCATTGTATACCGAAATTAAATATTCTCCAGCGCAAAAACATATGCACCTAACTGAATGGCTTTACTGGCACCCAATTGAGAATGCGCAATTGCCACGCGGGACTCGGCATCATAATTCACTGTTTTTTGAGAACCGGGAATAAGAACGGGTTTTGCATACGAACTTAAAAATGCTTCTTTTTCATCATTATTGCTATAGTCGTACACTTTTTGCACCAGCCGATTCTGTGACTTATCACCCCGGTTAATGAATTTCCGGTTCAGCTCTTCCATAACCGAAGGCATATAAAGTTCTTTTGCTCCCGTAATTCCACCTCCGATAACCACAAGCCCGTCAAACAATGTTATTAAATTGGCTATAGCATCACCAATACCCCGGCCAAAAAACTGAAAAGCCTGTATTGCGGCATTTTTATCACCAGGTTTTTCACCTTTGGCAATCTGAAAAATATCGTATGGTAAAAGATCAGTAACCTCTGATTCTGATTTTTCTTTATAAGTTGCTATTATCGATCGGGTGCTAACCACCTCTTCAATATTACAATCGGGGTTTACCCGGTTACTCAACAACCAAATCTCCGATGCAATACCATTGTCCCCTAAAATAAGCCTTTTATCAGCCACCAATCCTGCACCAAAGCCGGTTCCAAGTGTTAATCCTATCAGGTTTTTATAACATTTTGTGCTCCCAGCTGCCTTTAAATCTTCATTAATTGCAGGCAACATTCCCATTAATGCTTCTCCGTAAGCAAATAAATCACCGTCATTATTTATGAAAACCGGAAGGTTAAATTTTTCATGTAAAAACGGCCCCAAAGGTATTCCGCCCCTGAATGCCGGCAGGTTGGGTAAATCGCCAATAATACCATTGGCGTAATCGGCCGGACCCGGAAAGGCAAAACTGATGGCAACCGGTTCTGATATTAGTGTATTTCGAACTTTAGTAAAACCCTCAACCAGCGTGGATAAACATTTATCAAGATTATCAGCATTCGATGCAAGAGTGATAGGCTCAACAACCTGTTTATTACCCTGCATTGCCGAAAAAACAAAGTTCGTTCCCCCGGCGTCGAGTGTCATTACAATTCTTTTATCTGTATTCAAATCTGTCATAAGGTTTGGAAATTGGTTTGGTATTTGAGTTTTAAATCAGTTTTTTTCACCCACCTAACCTTCCTCAAGGGCATAGCTGTCAAGCTAACAAAAAATTCTATTGAATTTTGTTTGTAAAGCACAACCTTTAACTTCTTCGTTCTCCCCTGATTAGGGTAATCCCGCCAATTGGCGGGAGAAGGGTACAAATAGGTATATTTTTGATTTGCCTTTTTTTCACCCTTTTCCCTATCGGGATTTTCCCTCAGAGAGGGAAAAAAGCTTAATAACGAGGTCTTTATCATTTTTTTTAATTCTCCTTTTGATTTAAATTAACCCAGTCACACCAAATGTTTTATTACAATTAATTCATTAAAGCTTGTTTATCTTAAGTGTCGAACTTTTCTTCCCGTCATAATTAATTGAAAGGTAATAGATACCCGATTTATAGTTTTCACTATTTAATTCAATCAGGGAGTCGCCACGTTGTGGTATTTCAATTTCCTGGATTTTCCTGCCGGTATTATCAAAAACCATTAATTCAGCTAACTGAGTATTTTCAGGAATAAATGCAGAAATATATGTGTTTTCTTTAAAAGGATTCGGGAAATTTTTTAATTCCATATCTCCATGAACCTTATTCCCTGATAAAGCAGTTAGCAAACTATCGCTGCTGCAACCCTGGTACTCAAAGCTTGTATCATTTATAGCCCAGTCGGAAGGTTGAGGACCCATTACAAATTTCAGATCGGCACCATCTTTAATATCCTTGTGCAACAACCAGGCGTGATCCCAAACTTCTCCGTTCAAGGTACATGATTGCACGTAAACATTGTCTTTCGAAGCATTTTCTGCTTCAATGGTCAGTTTTTTGCCTCCGCCCAAATCCAGTGTTATCTTATCAAAAATGGAACCCGTTAAATAATAAATATCCTGCCCGGCATTGGGGAAAAATCCCACGGCATTAAAAATATACCAGGAACTCATGGCCCCACTGTCGTCGTTTCCGGGATAGCCTTTTAAACTATATCCGTTTACCAGTAATTGTTTCGACCAATAGCTTGCCAGGTCGGGCCTGCCGGCATAAATAAAAGAGTATACCGAAACAAAAGCCGGTTCATTGGCAAAATCAATCAGTTTATTTTTAAATCCATAATCAAGCTTTTCAACGTATTTTTCTTTTCCACCGTTAAGCCATACCAGTCGTGGAAACTGATGGGGTATAAACAACGAATACGTCCAGGAACTTCCTTCGTAAAAATAATCCGACCACGATCCCCAGTTCTTTTTCGGATCAATCTCCACCCAAGACCTGTCGGCCTTTCGTGGTTCAATAAATCCCTGGTAGCCATCGCTTTCAGCATTTTTATTCCACAAATTGATCCAAAGTCCGCTCCTGTCGAGATACCGGACTGCATCGTCAGTATATCCAAGCCCTGAAGCAACTTCTGAGGCACAAAAGTCGTTGTAGGAATATTCCAACGATTTGGAGCACGACATGGTTCCCGCCGGAATCCAACCCTTGGTTTTATAACTTCCCTGAACCGGATCAGTAATGCTGAATGAACCCCAACCCTGCCATCCGGCACGTTCTTTATCGGCATCGTTTTTCAACACTTTGTAGGCTTCTTCCCAATCCACACCGGCAACTCCTTTAACATAAGCATCAGCAATAATATTATCGATATTATTACCACCTTGTTCTTCGGCCATGTCGTTACCTGCAATATAAGCATCACGAACAACCTTGTTGGTTTTAAGTCGCTCAATAAATGAATTTACCGTGCTTCCCACCATGTCAGGATTTATCAAAGTCATAAGCGGATACAGCGTTCGCCAGGTGTCCCAAACTGCATAATGATCGTCCCAAACAGGAACGGAGTCATCAAACCCGACCATATCGTTTGTCCGGTTTCGTGGCATTAGCATGGCATGATACATTGCTGTATAAAATATCGTTTTGTTTTCGACTGATGCCGATTCCACCTTAATTTTTTCCAGTTGCGATTCCCAGGCCGCTATGGCATTATTTTTAACACTGTCGTAATCCCATTCGGGTATTTCCTTAAGCAGCCAGTCGCCAGCCCGTTCAACACTTTTAAACGAAACAGCTATTTTCATATAAATAGTATCGTTGGCAACAGTATGGTAATTTAAAAAAGCTCCAACGCTGTCATTTTTTTGCGAGATTGACGAAGCAGAATTATGCCACGAAACCAAACCGTTTTTCCAGGTTCCGGTGCTATCCGGCATACGGTTAAATTCAGCCTGGAAATAAACTTTATAGTTACCGCCGCCAAAACCACCGCTATAATTTCCAAAACCCGAAATTTTAGCATTTGCTGAATCTATATTAATGGTGCCTTCGGAAATTGTTCCACCAATAGCCGGATAAATATCAGCCGGAATATTGTGTGACAGGTCGATTAAAATATTAGAACTGTCGGATACCGGAAAAATAAACCGGTAAATAGCTGAATGGTATGAAGGGGTGAATTCGGTACGTACCTGGTACCGATCAAGTGTTACGTCATATTCATAGGGTTTGGCTACCTCGTTTGATTTGGGTGAATCGTGGTCGGTTTCACCTACTGCTAATCCTGTTTGTGGCGAAACAAAAACCTGTCCGTATTTCCCCCAACCTGTACCGCTTACCTGAAGCTGACCAAATCCACGAATCGGTTGCCCGGGATCATATCCATCGTTCTGTCCGTTAGGTGTTTGAGGACTCGGATTTATTGACCCGAAAGGCAATTGCGGACCAATGACACAATTACTGCCATCATTTGAAGTACCGATTTTGATATCGATATAATTTACAAGCGGGTCTGCAGGTTGTGATTTACATCCTACGAATAATAATAAAGAAAGAATGGCTGTGAGGATTTTATGATTAATATTTTTCATAACCTTAAATTTTTAACATTTTAGATTTTTTAGCTTATTTTCCAGTGTAGCTAACCCTGAAAAATAGTAAGAATAATCTAAATTTACAGACTGCTTTTTAATTTTCTTTAACAATAACCTATAAAGATTCTATGGTTCAACTGATTAAACATTTTACCAATTTATAGAATAATTTGGGGCTTTTTGAATTTCAACTTAACTTTATCCAACTATTTTTCAACTAAATAAATCCCTGACTATGAGACAGAAACTAATGCTAATTTTTACCGTTTGCTTCTTGTTTGCAATGCAAATGACATCAGCTCAATATGCTGTTCCCGCTGTAAAGCAGGCAGGTTATTACTTTTTAGATGATATAATGAATGAAAGCAAATTATAGGAATCTACTAAAATAGCTTGACCCGTTCGATATCAAACAAAAAAGCCTTATTTTCAAACTTAAATTAGTACAAAGATTCCAAACTGAAACAACCTTATTACCTTATTGAAGATTTTGAAAATAAGGTAATAAGGTTGAATATGGTATTTTATTAAAACCTACTAAGGTTTTATAATTATAAATAAGGTCTTAATCTACAAACGCTCCAACAATTAATTATTTTTATAGGCTTTATCCAAAAACCGATACCGTGCATCATTCATTGCATTTATCAAATGCGATACGCTATCAATAACCATCACCGGAGGATTTTCGTTATTTGCATCCGCAGATTTCCACTCAGGTAAACCGTCACCATTCGGATTCCCTGTTTTAATGAAATTCGCAAAGTAGTTCTCCATATCCTTTGATACTTTGAAATCTTCCTCTGTCCATTCAAATGATTTTATTAAAGGCAAATTGCCCATGCAATATTCAATTTCGCTGGCATGTGGGGCACCAAGTGGTTTTGGAACCGAAGGCCTTACTCTGCTGAATATATAACGATAAGTGGGTTGTTGACTGTTTTTCCGGTGTAAATCGAACCATTTCCAGGTACTATATGCTATAAACCGGTCAGAGGCCAGGTCGGTTGCCGACCATTCCACTTCTTCCGGGGTTTCACCCGGGTAAAGATTTAACACTTCTTCAAAATCTTCAGGATAAGCCTGTTTTACTTTTGCAACGTAATTTTCTTTCGTATAAGGTTGTCCCTGCATAAAAGCCATTCCCGGTATTTCAGCCGAATTCCAGCCAACCAACAACGGTACCTGGGCTTGTTCTCCGGCATTAAAAATTTCGGGTAGCAATTTTGGATAGAAATACCCGTCAATTACCGTTGGAAAACCAAACCGTTTTGAATTCTTGTATAAATCAAATATTTCTTTGGTGGTTAACGCTCTAAGCTCAGCAATAGATTTGTATCCGGCTTTTTCCATAAATTCTTCACCAATTTTCTCTGCTGAATCAAGGGGAACCGGTGGCATTGTAGGATTAATAGCTGCGCCACTCTCGCCTATAGCACCGGCAATTAAATCTTTCGATAAGGGCGATGCCATTTGAGAGCTTACTGAGATTGACCCTGCTGACTCTCCGGCAATGGTCACTTTTTTAGGATCGCCGCCAAAAGCAGCGATATTTTTTTGCACCCATTGCAAAGCCATGTTCTGATCCAGTAATCCATAATTACCCGATGCTTTATATGAAGCTTCCGCGCTCAATTCAGGATGAGCAAAGAAACCAAAAATATTCAAACGATAATTAACGGTTAAAGTAACTATCCCTTTAGCCGCCATATTGGCACCATCGTAACGGGGTTCTGAACCATCGCCGGCTACAAAACCTCCCCCATAAAAATAAACGAGTACAGGCAATAAGGTTTCACTTTTAGTTTCCGGAGTCCATATATTTAAGTAAAGGCAATCCTCACTTAAGGTATCTCCACGATAAATCATATCACCCCAAACATTCATTTGTACCGGGCCATTACCGAATTTTTTTGCTTCAAGCACACCATCCCAGTTGTCAACCGGTTGAGGAGCTTTCCAGCGTAAATCACCCACTGGGGGTTTAGCATAAGGAATACCCAGGTATTTATTTACATGATAAGTAGTATCATGAACACCTTCAATCACCCCGTTTGCCGTGGTTACCAACAATTTGTTTTCACTTTTTTTCATACACGATGAAATGCCGATAAGTAAAATTACAGCAGTAAATAATATACTTGATTTCATAATTTATGGGTTTTATATTTTTTGTTTAAAGGTAATTTAAATCATAGGGAGAGCAAAATATAAATTAAAATATACATGGACAGCAGACTTTATTTCAAGTAGTGCATTCCTAAAGTTCAGTTTCAATACTCATCGGATCGTTAGTTTGCAAAAGTAAATAAACAACAAGTATGAAAACATTGAGATAAGAAATACCTTTATGGAAAAAGCTCCATCTGCTGCATTAGCTTTAGTCATCGGATAGATAAAAT
>JBJKSB010000089.1:0-120641 GCA_046704385.1 Bacteroidales bacterium
ATCCAATGGATTTTGCAGCATCTTCAATCATTTGTTTTGGGATTGAAGGAAGTTGTGATATTATGTTTTCTATTATGCTCATACGTCAAAAAGGTTCATTGTTTTCAAAATCGATTTCGTAATCATCAGTATTCTGGTAAGAAGTAACTGGATGAGGTTTTTTTCTTAACCTTATTTTATTGGTGGTTAAATTAAGCTCGTATTTATCATGAAAGAAAAGCATAAATCCATCCCAATTTTTAAACTTTTTTTCATTTAAAAGGTAAGATGCCAAAATAATACTAGTTATATTAGGGTATAAGTTAAAAAGCTCATATAGTCGCTGTTCAACTTTACGTTTTTCAATACTGATTTTAGAATTATCCAATATAAGTTTCATATCTATGAATCCGAATTGAACATCTATATTATCACCAATATTCATTTTAGTAACAAAATTTACAGTTTTGTTAAATGGTAATATGAGTCCGTCTGTCCGATGATGAATAATAATAACGTTCGACTTTCTTATAAACTTTTGATTTAGTAGTTTGCTAAATAATTCATTAGCAACTTTCAATGATTGAGCATTAAGGAAATCATCTGTCATTTCCTGGTCTATTAGAACTTCATAAAAACCTTTTCTTATATCAAAATTCCACTCCTTCACACTTTTACATTCATCTAAAAGTTTTTCGTACTCCTTTATGTCTTCTTTGTATTTGACACAATTTCTATTAACTAATGCTTGATATTTATATAAAAATTTTGGTTTATCCATGGTCGTTTTTTTTAGTTAGAATAAGGTTGAGATTTCTCTCAGCTATTAATATTTAAGCATTGAATTTCACACTCATTAAGTCTTTAGTAAATTCAACAGTGCGATCTAAATTGCTACAAAGTTCATTCTGCTTAAGTAATATGAACATAATTGGATAATGGAACTTGGAATCAATTCCAGAAGCAGCAAATAGCTTATAGCAATTTTGAACCATAAATATCCAGTCATATTTGGAATAGCACGCAGCTAAAGCAATGGCTTCATCTGGTTGTATTTTAATTATTCCTGATTCAATTAACCTTAATCTACTTTCATTTATTTGCCTAGCTAACCCAAGAGGTATTAAATTCTTAGGTTCTTCCTTTGCCACAAATGTTGAGAAGTTTTTTTCTCTACAATAAGAGTGATAATCTATTTCCAAACAATTATTAGCTCTAGTAATAAGTCCATGCTGCAAAAGATATCTTCGAAAGCCAAGAATGTTTTTTTCTATATTCTGATCCTTTTGCATAACTACCTGTATACATGGCGCAAAAACTGTGAATTGATTTGTGTTACCGTATATGTGATCGGATGTGGACTTAATTTTCCAAAACTTATTTTCTATTTCTTGTTCAGTATAAAAAGTATCTTCAGGGAGAACAGTAAATAAGACACTTGTAACGTTACTTTTATTTTTAACTAAAACCATCATAATCTAAGTTTTATATATGCCCGATATTTTTCATACCGGGTAGTCTTATACAATAGTTGGTTAGGTACTTAGCATTTAGGCTACACACGAATAGCCTTTAAAATATTTTCAATCATTAATGGGTATAATATCTCTTTAACCAAATTTTTTAAATTTGCTAAAGGTGAAGATATTGCGTAGTTGTGCTCAGAATAGTTGTTGGTTGAATTTAAATATTCAAAAGTTATGCCCATTTTAGATAGGACATCTTCCACCAATTTAGGTGGATCTACTCTTCTTGGTTGTTTTTCAACCTCTTCTTCAACCACTGTTAATACTGTTGAATAATTTTCCATAATCTAATAGTTTTAATTTATTATTACTTTCTTTTGTGCTGATCCATAAATGCCTCAAAATCATCTCGGCGGAAATATCGTTTCCTTCCGATTTGGATGGGGAGTATTAATTTTTTGGAAATCCACGTCTCGACTGTTCGCTTAGATACAGCACCACTCATAAGCTCTGGAACCTTATAAACGGCTATGAAATCATCCATATACTTCTTCTCCTGGTAATCTAAAGCTTCCTTTTTGATACTAGTTAACTCAGCTTTAATCTGCTTTAGTTCTTCAAGCACAGTTTGCTCGAAAGAGTTATCCAAAACTTTTGCTTCAAGCTGCCTAAAGAAATTGGTAAGTATATTAGTCGAATTTTCCATTCTGTTAACCATTAAAAAACTATGGTAACAAAGAAATGGTTATTTGAGATGATAGTTTGACAGAAGTGAAAAAGCCCCCAAAATGCCTATGAATAGTGCCTTAAGAATGATATATTATGTTAAACATATCTGTTGCAGGAATCATTTACATAAATTGTAAGCTTGATAATCGGATTTTTCTTTTTTAATTAACGGATTATCAGGATTCTGTCAATCTGATTGTATAAATTCCTTTTGTAATAGTCTATATTATTCTTTAAAGGATAGCTATTTACTTTTACAAAAAAACCACAATATGTTAATAGGTGAGCAGTTAGTACTTTACTTCTAAATTTACGCCTTTTGGTGTATTTTGGCAACACATGGCTTACAAATATTTCCATTATTTGGCTTGAAAAAAGAATGAATTGTTTTTGTACTTCATTATAATATTTAAATGAATAATGTACCGTAGTAACAATTTCATCACCAAATTTTTGAATCTTTTCTCTTTTGAAATAATTAATCAAAAATATTGCATCATCCCAAAATTCTTTATTAAAGTAATAATATAAATCATCTCTATCCTCAAGGTTAATAGTTGCTTTTATTCGTTTACTATTTTCAAGCTTTTCTTTAGCTTTTAACTTAATCGTTCCTTCTAAAAGTTTTAGATCATTTTCAAAATCTTTCTTAAACTCACTTGTTGTAAGATATAATGGATCTACTTTTGCGAAATCTTTTTTATAATTCTTTGAGTTAATATTGGAGCGTTTTTTTCTTTGATTTTTAGGAGCATCTGCTTCTTTTAAGGGGTATAATTCTTCATGAAATCCATTAAAGAGCTGGATTTCCATTTTAACAAACAATCTATTAAAATCAGGTTTTAATAATTCTAGGCCCATTACTAAATATTAAAATTCAGCTACAAGATAAAAAGATTATTTTTCTAGTTCCAGTCCGGTTCCAGTAGAAAATAAGAAAGCCTTGCCGGAACTAAGTCTGACAAGGCTTTTGGTGTTTGATTTAGTAGCGGGGGCACGACTCGAACATGCGACCTTTGGGTTATGAGCCCAACGAGCTACCAACTGCTCCACCCCGCAATATATTTTCAATATCGTTAGAACGTTTCTTTCTGCGTTTGCGGCTGCAAATATAGCGCTTACTTTATTATCGGCAAATTATTTTCAAAAAAAATTAAAATTTAACCCAGGATAAAACCTGCCGATGCCTTTACAGTAAGGGTTAAAAGTTAAAAAAAAGTGAAAGTAGAAAATAAAAGTATTCTACTGCCAAACTTTTATATCTTTGCACGAATAAATTCACAGGTAATGGAAAAACCTAAAGAGAAACGGAAGTTATTCGACAGATTAAAAGACAGATATCGTCTTGTAATTCTGGATGAAGATACTCTTGAGGATATCTGGTATACCGTTTTGTCGCGAATGAATATTATGCTTTGGATAGGATTGGTTGGAGTTGTCCTTGTGGCATTGGGTATTGTTTTAGTATCTTTTACTCCGCTTCGCGAATATATTCCGGGTTATCCTGATGGTAACATACGATGGCTTTATTTACAAAGCGCCATCAAAATGGATTCCCTGGAAGAACAAATCAATATTCGTGACCAATATATTGAAAACATAAAGGCTATTTTAAAAGGCAATGAAACGCAGACTTTCATGGCCAGCAATGATACAATACCTCCTGTTTCGGATATTAATTTTGAGAAAACTGATTTTGATTCATTACTGGGAGAACAGGTACAGGAAGAGGAAAAATATAATGTTTCCTCCAGTATTTTTCAGGCACCCTCCGATAAATTTGAAATTAATAAGTTACATTTCTTCTGTCCTCTTAAAGGCACGGTTACCAATTTGTATGATGCCCGGGGCAGTCATTTTGGTGTTGATATTGTCTCAAATTTAAACGAACCTGTGCTGAGTGTACTTGACGGAACTGTTATTATGGCCGGCTGGACTTTGGAGGCCGGTTATGTGATTCAGGTTCAGCACAGTCACGATTTGATATCAATCTACAAACACAATAGCCAGCTGCTTAAAAAGATGGGCGACCGGGTTTCGGCAGGTGAACCACTGGCAATTATCGGAAACACTGGTGAATTAACTACCGGCCCTCATCTTCATTTTGAGCTTTGGTACAGAGGTAAACCTCTGAATCCACGCGATTATATAGTTTTTTAACCTCTGTTACATGCCTAAAAATATTGCTATAATTGGTTCTACCGGGTCTATTGGAACTCAGACACTTGAGGTGATCAAAAACCATCCTGATGAGCTTGTGGTGGAGGTTCTTACAGCCAACAAAAACAGTGATTTGTTGATTAAACAGGCCAGGGAATTTAAACCCAATGCCGTGGTAATTGCCGACGAAAGCCAGTATCAGAAGGTTAAAGAGGCCTTGTTTATTGATGATATAAAAGTTTATGCCGGAATGGATGCTATAAGTCAGGTAGTGCAGATGGGTTCGGTACATACTGTTGTTACGGCAATGGTAGGATATGCCGGTTTACAACCTACGATTAAGGCTATTGAAGCAGGAAAAAATATTGCGTTGGCAAATAAAGAAACTTTGGTTGTGGCCGGCGATTTAATAACTCAGCTCATTGAAAAGCACAAAGTATTTATAACTCCGGTTGATTCAGAACATTCGGCTATTTTTCAATGTTTGACAGGAGAACCCGAAAAAATTGAAAAAATTATTTTAACAGCCTCGGGCGGACCATTCAGAAATAAAACCTGGGACGAACTTAAGCAGGTTACTCCAAAGCAGGCATTGAAGCATCCCAACTGGGATATGGGTGCAAAAATAACCATCGATTCGGCAACCATGATGAATAAAGGTCTTGAGGTGATTGAAGCCAAATGGTTGTTTGGCGTGAAAAATAATCAGATTGATGTGGTGGTTCATCCGCAAAGTATTATTCACAGTATGGTTCAGTTTATTGACGGAAGCATAAAAGCTCAAATGGGGTTGCCCGATATGAAACTTCCCATTCAGTATGCCTTAAGTTTTCCTGACCGTTGGATGTCCGATTTTCCAAGAATGGATTTTAATGCCATTTCAACCCTGACATTTGAACAACCTGATTTGGAAAAATTCAGATGCCTGGCTTTGGCTTATGATGCGCTTGAGAAAGGCGGAAACACTCCGGCCATTGTGAATGCAGCAAACGAAATTGCTGTAGCCGCATTTTTAAATGAAAAAATTACTTTTTTACAGATACCTGAACTTATCGGGAAAGCCATGAGTGGAATATCGTATATTCGTAAACCGGTATATTCCGATTATGTTTCAACCGATGAGGAAACACGTAAATATGTTACATCGTTAATTTAATTATGAATAGAATTGATGCTTAGGGTTGAATTTAGCGCATAAAACAATTTATAGAATACTACGTTTTAAGCAGCAAACCTGAATAGCATCGCAAATAAAAATAGATAATGGAAGTACTGATTAAAATTGCTCAATTATTATTAAGCTTGTCCATTCTGGTGATAATCCATGAATTGGGTCATTTTACTTTTGCCAAGATTTTTAAAACAAGGGTGGAGAAATTTTACCTGTTTTTCGATCCCGGGTTCTCATTATTCAAATATAAAAAGGGCGAAACCGAATATGGCGTTGGTTGGTTACCCTTAGGTGGTTATGTTAAAATTGCCGGCATGATTGACGAAAGCATGGACCGCGAACAAATGAAACAACCGCCCAAACCTGATGAATTTCGTTCAAAAACATCCGGACAACGTTTGATGATCATGATTGGCGGGGTTTTATTCAACCTGATTCTTGCTATTTTTATTTACGCTGCCGTTTTAAAGGTATGGGGCGAAGAGTACCTGCCGCTTAAAAACATGACTTATGGTATAGTTGCAGAGTCGGCTGGTAAGGATATTGGGCTCAAGGATGGCGATATGATTTTAAGTGTCGATCATCAGCCTATTGAAAAATCATCAGGTGTAACTTCATACATCTTGCTGAATGAGGCCCAAACCATTCAGATTGAGCGTAGCGGAGAAAAAAAGGATATTACCATCCCCAAAGAAATTATTCCCCGCCTTATAAAAGGTGAAATGCTGTTCACTCCGCGTATGCCTTTTATTATCGATAAATTTATAAAAGGGGCAAAGGGTGAAAAGGCCGGGTTAAAGATCGGCGACAGGGTTATTGGCATTGATACACTTTCTACCTTGTACTTCAACGAATTTGCAGCGCAAATTGATAATTTTAAGAATACTACCACCAATGTAAAAGTAGTTCGTAACAACGATACGCTGAATTACCAGGTTGCCCTGGCCGATGTGCCTAAAATAGGAGCTTATCCAAAAAATGTATTTGATTACGAAAAAATTACCTATGGGTTATTAGAAGCATTTCCTGCTGGGATAAAAAAATCTGTTCAGGTAGCTAAAGATTATCTGAAACAATTTAAACTTATTTTTAATCCCGAAACCGAGGCCTATAAATCTGTGGGAGGTTTTGGGGCTATAGCCAATATTTTCCCGAGCACCTGGGACTGGGAATCGTTCTGGAACTTAACCGGATTTTTAAGCATCATGCTTGGAATTCTTAATATTTTACCTATTCCGGCACTCGATGGGGGTCATGTAATGTTTTTATTATATGAAATAGTTACCCGGCGTAAGCCAAGTGATAAATTTCTGGAATATGCCCAGATGGTAGGGTTGGTATTGTTGCTGGCACTTTTGCTATTTGCCAACGGCAACGATGTATATAAATGGATCAGCGGATTGATGAACAAATAAAATATTTTGAAACCGGCTTATTGAGCTGGTTTTTTTAAAAATTTCTGCAAGGATTGTTCTTAACCCTGAATTCACTTATTTGACTCCGGAGGAGTCATATCATGAAGTAGTAGAAACAAATTTGAAGAAAAAATAATATGAATAAAGGTTGGTTTTATAGATATTTATCTTTTTTATAAAATTGTCCAGGTTGAAAAAACAATTTGATTAAGCATAACTTTTAACCCCAGAATTTGTTATTCTGGGATAAATATAATTCTGAACTATGGAAATTTCTATTAAAAATAATGCACCCGAATTCTATAAAGAAACCTGTTTAACCTTTATTTTTGAGGATGAACCTGTAATTCCGGAATATCTTAATGATGATGATCGAAAGTATGCAGAAAAGCAAATAGCCCTGGAAAAGAAAAATTTTCCATTATTTAATGGTTCCCAAACCAGCTATTTGACGTTGGTGAAACCCGATTCGGACCTGGAAAGTTTCAGAAAATCAGGAAATGAATTTTTCACAATACTTAACACAAATAAGGAAATAACACTGGCAATTGACGGGAGTTCAATTGAACCTGCCCAACTGTTGGCTTTTGTAGAAGGAATAAGGCTGTCTTCGTATCAGTTCATAAAATATTTTAAAACAGAGGAGCAGGATAAAAAGCGGTATAATCTGGATAAATTAGAACTATATCACCCTGATATTAAGCAAGAAGCCGTTGAGGATTTAAAAAACCAGTTTCGCGCTGTATTCTGGGCCCGCGATATGGTAAACGAACCTGTAATTTCATTAAATGCTCCAAAGTTTGCTGAAAAAATAGTCCAATTGGGAAACGAAGCAGGTTTTTCTGTTGAGGTGTTGGATAAAAAACAGATTCAATCGCTTAAAATGGGAGGGTTGCTGGCGGTAAATAAAGGCAGTATCGATCCTCCGACATTTACTATTGCAGAATGGAAACCGGCAAATGCTGGAAATCAAAAACCATATGTTTTAGTCGGGAAAGGGGTAATGTACGATACCGGTGGTTTAAGCCTGAAGCCCACTGCCAACAGCATGGACGAAATGAAATGCGATATGGCGGGAGCTGCCGCTGTTGCAGGAAGTATTTATTATCTGGCGTTATCAAAATTACCAGTTTGGGTTGTTGGCCTTATACCGGCTACCGACAACCGTCCCGACGGCAATTCGTATGCACCGGGCGATGTAATACAAATGCTGAATGGCCTGCATGTTGAGGTGATGAATACCGATGCTGAAGGACGACTGATTCTGGCTGATGCATTGAGTTATGGTGATAAATACAATCCGGAACTGGTTATCGATATGGCTACCTTAACCGGAAGTGCCCAAATGGCTATCGGAAAACATGCTTCGGTATTTATGGGTAATGCAGGACAATCGTACTTTGAAAATTTAAAAAAGGCCGGCGAAAATACCCACGAACGGTTGGTTCAGTTTCCTTTTTGGGATGATTACAAAGAAGCGCTTAAATCGAATATTGCTGATTTGAAAAACCTCGGCGAACGTGAGGCGGGTAGCATTTCGGCCGGTAAATTTCTTGAGCATTTTACCCAAACTCCTTATATCCATATCGATATTGCCGGAACAGCATTTTTATCTGCTGACGATTCTTACCGGCTAAAAGGCGGAACAGGGGTTGGAGTGCGATTACTTGCAGAATTTTTCAAAATAGTTTCCAAACCATGGCAGAAAAACTAAATTTGTAGTTTGCGCAAATAAAATCTATATGAGTGATAAAAGAATTAGAGTTGGTATAACTCAAGGTGATATAAACGGCATCAGCTACGAAGTAATTATAAAAACTTTTCAGGATAATCGCATTTTTGAATTTTGTACTCCAGTGATTTATGGCTCACCAAAAGTGGCAGCCTATCATCGCAAGGCATTAAATATCAGCAATTTCAATTTTAATACCATTAATTCCGTTGAGGAAATGGCTGCTAAAAAAGCTAACATAATCAACTGCCTTGATGATAACATTAGGGTAGAATTAGGAAAATCGACCCCGATGGCTGGTGAAGCTGCGATTATTTCATTGGAAAATGCGGTTAAAGATTTACAGGAGGGCAAAATTGATGTTTTGGTTACTTCACCTTTATATCGTGAAAATACACAAAACGAAACCCTGAATTTTACTGGTCATACACAGTACCTGATGGATAAATTTAATTCACATGACACCATGATTCTTATGACCAGTGAGTTAATGAAGGTGGGTGTGGTTTCAGGGCATGTACCCATAAGCGAGGTTGGGAAATATATTACGGAAGAAATTATCCTGAAAAAACTCCGGCTAATGCACAAAACTTTAGTGGAGGATTTTGCAGTCAGGAAACCCAAAATTGCGGTGTTAGGGTTGAATCCTCATGCCGGCGATAGTGGTGTGATAGGTAAAGAAGAAATTAATGTCATAATTCCGACCGTTAAAAAAGCAAACAGTGAAGGTATTTTAGCCTTGGGCCCATTCTCTGCCGATGGTTTCTTTGGTTCCGACAGTTTTACAAAATTTGATGCTATTTTAGCTATGTACCACGATCAGGGAATAGCCCCTTTTAAAGCCTTGAATTTTGACACCGGAGTGAATTATACTGCCGGATTACCGGTAATCAGAACCACACCCGACCATGGAACAGCTTTTGAAATTGCAGGGTTGGATAAAGCCTCACCAAACTCTTTCCGTGAAGCTGTGTATATGGCATGTAATATTTATAAAAACAGACTTGAGTTCCGGAAACTGACAGAGAATCCGCTACAAAGTTACGATGTTTCTGAACTTTGATTTTGTTGAAATAAAAAAGCATCTTTATAGAGTATGATAAACCTCCGGATTTAATTTCCGGAGGTTTTTTGTTACAGCACACAGCCTTTTTCAGCCGTTAAACGTCTATTTCATGTTTGTTCAATATTTGTTTGCAATAGAATCATGAATTTTCCGTTTAATTTTATGTTCAATATTAAAAAACCCGACCTCAATTTAGGGTAAATCCCGTTTGAGGGGTCATATATAAAACCCTGAGAATTATTGTACTATTAACCCTGGTACTAACCCTTAAAACCTTTTTGATATGTCAGCTTATGTAATTGTTAACATCGGACCCGAAGAACCTGAGGGATTATCAGGCTACCTCCACAATGTGTCAGCCTTTATTGGAAAATACGCAGGTAAGCAAATTTTGGATAAAGGCAAATTAATCCGGTTCGATGGAATTAAGGATCATAACAAATACCTGGTACTGGAATTTGATTCCCTGATTCATGCTAAAAAATTCTGGGAATCAGAAGAAAATGCGCCTTTAAAATCGTTCGAAGAGTTAACAGGTTTCAATACAACTTTTATCCAAGGGGTTAATAATCCCTATTTAATGAATAATTACCAGTTTATCTGATTATTCCTGTAAAACAATTTTTTAGTTTACCTGTAAAAACGGCCATTGCTTGTCTATATACTTTTGGTTTTTTTATGATCGCTTTCAAGGGTTTATTTAGAAAATTCACCCTGCAAATCAGGTTATTAGCTTAATATTTTCCGGGTATATTGGTTTGTTGTTTGATAGTTTTTACCTTTAATGCATTCTCATTTATTCAACAAAAACCAAATGTATGAAAAGTTTAGGTTTATTAATTAGTTTAACATGCCTGGCATTCAACCTTTTTTCTCAGGCTCCAGGGTGGACCAATGCGCAACAACGTAATTCTAAATATCCCAAATCAGATTACTTATCAGGATATGCTGAGTACAAAAATCAGCGAAATCAACCTGAGGATCAGTTTATTGGCAAACTTAAGGAATATGCTCAGACTGATCTGGTTCAAAGCGTACAAACCACAATTGAATCAGCTAGTGTAATGAAAACACGTGAGGAGGATGAAAACTTCTCACAATTGTTTATGATGTCGAGTGTGGCAACTTCGGCAATGACTATTAACGGGTTAAAGTTTGAAACGTATTACAATAAAAAAACAAAAACCGGGTATGTTTTTGCCTGGGCCAACCAAAACGAGGTGTTGAAAAACTATATGGCAACCCTGCAGAAAATAAAGACAGGTATACAGCAAAAGCTGGAACAGGTGAATGCTTTATCGGGACAAACATCAAAACAACTGGTTCTGTTGAATAGTTGCTTTCCGGAATTCCGTAAGGCAGAAGAAGCCCAAAGTATTATGTTTGCGCTAAATTCATCCATTTCAGAAGCGGATTTGCAACTGGCTGAATTTAGTAAACTGCAAACTGAGGTTGAGAATACCAAAGCAAAACTGGAAAAATCAACGGCTGCAGATATCAATGAAGCGGCTTCAATGCTCAGTTTGGCTATTAAAAGTCAGGTACCTGAAAACGTGAAGAGTGCCAGACTTGTTAACCTCTCGTACCAGGATACCAAAATGGGGAGTACTTTCTCACGCCGATTTTCAAAAACGCTGGAACAGAAGCTTAGTGCAGTAGCGGGAATAAATATTGTTACTGATATTTCAGATCCTTCACAAGCCGGAATAAATGATATGCTTACTGGAACGTACTGGAAAGAAGGCAACGCTTTGAGGATAATTCTTGTACTGAAAGATACCAAAACCAACCAGACACTGGCAAGCGCCGAAACTAAATTAAGCCAGGACTGGCTAACTCAGAATCAGATAAATTATAAACCCGAGAATTTCCGGCAGGCTTATTCCAATATGAAGGCATTTAAAACGGATGAAGTAACCGGAGGTGGCCTTGTAGCAGACATCTGGACTAACAAAGGAGATCAGAACCTGATTTATACCGAAGGCGACGACATGAAACTATTTGTCCGGGTAAACCGGGAATGCTATATCAGGGTAATTTATCATATGGCCGATGGATCAAGGGTACTTTTGGTTGATAATTATTATATAAGCTCCGATAAAGTAAACACGGTTTATGAATTACCTTACGAGTTTGAGTGCAGCGAACCTTTTGGAGTGGAAACCCTTCAACTAAATGCGCAAACTCAACCTTTTGATGCCCTGAACGTGACCAACCAGGATGGTTATGATTTTATTAACGAAGGATTAAATGACATTCTGGTGACAACCCGGGGTTTTAAAAAGAAAACCAATGATGTGCTAAAGGCTGAAAAACGGGTAGTGATAACTACGATGAAGCAGTAGATGTTAAATAACCCATATTATGCAACGAACATTATATTTTTTGTTTTTAATCATGTTGTCTATTGTTTTGAATGCCGAACCCATCGATTCAATTTCAACACGACTAAACACAATGCCTGCCGATCAACAATATGATTACCTTGTGAATTTGAAATATAAATTATTGGTGACCAAAAACCAGGAATTGATCCCTATATTTTTAAATTACATTGAAAAAGCCCAACGTGAAAGTAAGTTACATTATCTGGCCCAATTGTACGAAAGGCTTTCATTAATGTACTACTTTAACGGCAAATATGATAAAGATTTTGAATATGGATTAAAAGCTATTCAACTATTTGATAGTCTTGGTGAGTATGTCAGTTTAGGCAATATTTATGGTGAGTTGGGGTATCGAATGAAACGGCGTGATTTAATGAAAGCTTTTAAATTAATGCGAAGGGGTAAATCTATATTGGAAAGAGAAAATGATCCGGCGATGCTGGCTAAAATATATGATAACTACGGAGTGTTGCATGAAATGAACAACCGCCTTGACAGCGCCATTTTTTATTATAACAAGGCATTGAAAATAAAAATGAGGCTAAATGATAGTATTGGAATTCCATATTCCTTATGTAACATTTTTATGGCCTTTTCACTTTATGGTAAAATGGATTCGGCAAAATACTATCTGGATAAAGCTACCCGGATCAGAAAATTGACCAAAGATCCGGTTGGATTAACAGAATGCTATAGCTATTATGGCAATTATTTTATGAAAATAAATCAGCCTGACAGGGGACTGGAATATTTTTTTAAAACACTTGATAATGCCCTGAAATTTAATTATCCGGATCTGGCCGGGCAAATGTATAAGGATATTTCAAAAATATATGAACAAAATAACAAGCCCGGGGCAGCCTTAAAATACTATAAACTTTTTAAACAATACCATGATAGCCTGGTGAATGCTGAAACCAATAAGACAATGGCTGACCTTCAGGTTAAATTTGAAACGGCTGAAAAGGAAAAAGAAATCCAAAAGCAAAGCCTCGAGTTACAGTCAAAATCCATCCAGCTCTTACTATTGTTAGGATTAATAGTGCTTGTGGTAATCACGTTTATATTGATATATAGTAGATACCGGCAAAAACAAAAACTGATTATGCAGGAAAAACTTAATGAGGAAAAAAGGCTCCGGTTTATTGAAGTTATTGAAACGGAAGAAAAAGAAAGAACCCGGGTAGCCCGTGAATTGCACGATGGTTTGGGGCAGTTATTATCAACTGCAAAAATTAACATGGCCGGATTAGACGAGGTGGTTCCTCAGGATGAAAAATACCTGCTGGATAATTCTTTACAATTAATCGATCAGTCCGTGAGTGAGGTCCGCGCAATTTCGCATGATTTAATGCCGGTTTCATTAATGCGATATGGTTTAAAAGCAAGTATTGAAGAAATGGCAAAACGTATTAATGATTCTGGAAAAATTAAGTTCATCTGCGACCTGGATAATATCAGAACCCGGATGCCGGAAAACACCGAGCGTACTATTTATCGGTTGGTGCAGGAAATAATTAATAATATCATAAAGCATGCCCGGGCAGGTATTATTTATATTAAAATGACAGTTGACAGGTCCGGGGAAGTGTCAATTACAGTTAAAAACGATGGTATTGTGTTCGATTTATCGATGTTGCAACAATCGACAGGAATAGGCTGGAAAAACATTTTTGCCCGGGTCAATATGCTGAAAGGTGAAATAGAAATTGTGCCTGGAGAGTCCTCAGGAACTCAAATATTAATTAATTTTAAAGTTTAGTATGAGAAAGATTCGTAAATATGAAATCTATTTAATGGAATCTACACATCAGTGACCTTAAAAAAATGCAGGAAGAGGTTAAAATATTAATTGTTGACGATCACCAGATTTTAATTGATGGTATAAAATCGCTGTTACGCAATGAGAAGCGTTTCCAGATAGTTGAGCAGGCTTTGAGTGGTAGAGAAGCGCTGGAAAAGCTCAACAAGGAAACTATTGATATTATGATTACCGATATAAGTATGCCCGAAATGGACGGAGTGGAGCTTACCCGTATAGTGAAAAGCCAATACCCTGAAATCAAAATTTTAGTACTTACCATGTATAATAACCAGGAGGTAGCCAACGAAATTGTGATGAGCGAGGCCGAAGGATTTATTTTGAAAAATACCGGCAAACAGGAATTGGTTTCGGCATTAACCGCTATTGCCGACAATAGCACTTACTACAGCAGGGAAGTGCTTTCGCTGGTAATGGATAAAGTAAAGCATGATAAAAAAGCCGAGAAAGAAACTGCCATTTTAACCGAACGTGAACTTGAAATTCTGCAATTAATTTGTCAGGAACTATCAAGCGAACAAATAGCCGAAAAACTTTTTATCAGTAAGCGCACGGTGGATACCCATCGCCAGAATATTTATGAAAAAACCGGCTGTAAAACCATAATCAGCCTTATTAAATTTGCTTTGCGGAATAACCTGGCAAGCATTTAATCGGAATTACAGTCAGAGAGTTCAACTCAGGTTAGCAACCAACTACCAAACCCTAAAATCATTCTCAATATTCTCTTTCCTTGCTGTAGGAGTCTGTTTTCCATTACTAAGCCTTTTCACTTCATCAGAAACATAGTTTCGTAATTCACTGACAGTAATTTCACCATCTTTGTTTTTATCGGCTTTCATGGTTTTTAATCCATTAAGTAAGCAATAAGTAAATAAACCGTTTTTCCATTGGTTGCTTTCAAAAGCAAACTCGGCACCCCCGGCCGATGATATTACAACAGCTCCTGTACCCCTCTCCAAATTTCCAAACAATGTTTGCATTAATTTGAATGAATTGGCGAGTCCTATTTCGGGTTGTTTTACCATTTTAAAACCACGTGCCCCAACATTTGCAGCCATGTTTCCAGTGGATGTAAGGGTCATGCTTTCTTTATCAACCTCACCCGAATGGCAGGCATCGAGCAACAGCAACCGGTTACGGGATGGAATACTATCGAACAAGCCTTCCAGCTCATCGTAGACCAGCCCTCTTAGTTCCGGTTTATTGAAATCAACGTCGGCAGTGGCAAAATACCAGTCCAGATCATCAGATAATAACCCATGGCCGGCAAAATAAATAATAGTCACATCCCAGGGTTTGGCTTGTTTTAAAAATTGTTTTGCTGCTTTAATATTCTCAAGGGTAGCATCACCATTAACAATCAGTTTTGTATTAATATTTCCAAAATTTCCAGCTGATTTCATCTCCTCAATCATGTCACTAGCATCCTTTGCGGCATAGCGCAGGTTCATTTCTGCATTGTTATACTCCGAAACGCCGACTGCAACCAGGTATAAATCGGGCTTTACCGGTTTAACATCAGCAAAATAGGTTACTTGTTTTTTAATTCCGGGCATTCCTTTTTGGTTAATTGGTTGTACGGTAATTATATTTTTACCCGGTGTAAGCTGTGCATTAAATTCAACCGTAAGTTCACTTTTATCTGTTTTTGGTTGATCGGGGAAAACCTGGACATCATTTATCCAGAAATTGAAATGACTAAACTTGTCAATGCTGTTTCCATCGCATCCTGTAACTTTAAAAGGTTGTTCAAGTGTTGTCACCACCTTTGAGGGGGAAATATCAATTATGTAAGGCAAACGCCTGTTCTGCAAATTATCAATAGCTGAAAAGCCATATTTTTTAAGTCGTTTTTCATATGCTTTTTCATAGGCAATTTTTAATTTTTCATCACCTGTTCCCAACGCTTCCAAAACTTTATCAGGACGGTTATACTGCAAATCGAACTGGTCAAAAGGATAAAAATCAGCTTCAGTATAATTACCACGGTTTTGCCAAAAGCCCATATATTTTACTCCATATTTTGAGGATGCATAATAGTTTTCATTTGTAGCACAAATCCAATCGTTGTCGGCGCTCACCACGAAAGAGGCTATCGGATGATTAAATGCCCCGGGATTTGTGATGTCCCAAAGCATCACAATGCGATCCTGTCCCAGCGACAGCATCTGTTTTCCATTATTAGAAAGGGCTAAAGCTTTTATACCCCCTGAATGCCCGATAAATTCACCAATTTGTTCTCCGTTTTGATTGAATAGTAGTAAACTAAATCCTGTACCTAAAACCACATTTCCATTGGGTAAAATAGTATAGGTAACGGCTGTTGTGTAATCGGCTTTTTCCCTTATGGATACATCTCCATATCGTAGCTTCCCTAAGTCTTCATTGCCTTTCTCGTCCGGACCCCAACGCTCCAGCTTTTTGCCATTATAATCATCAACTAAATTGTTTGAGACCGTCAGCCCTGGATCAGCGCTTTTCATTTCAAGGTTTTTAAAATCAAACTGATTAATAATTTCGTTTGGCTTAAATGTTTTTGCCCCTTCAAGGCCCGAGTAGTTTTTGGTAAATACAATCCCTTTATCATCAGGGGCAAAGGCAATACCTTCAAAAACTGATGCTTTTGAACGCATCTGAGCAATCATTTTACCCGTTTTTAAGTCGACAACTCCAATTTCCTGGGGTGCCGAATATCTTAACCCTGTTTTATTTACGGGATCCTTATAAAGGTATCCGGCAAAAACATACAATCCTTCATTCGTAACTACCCCTTCTTTTGATGGTGAAATGTTGCCGGTATTTATTGTTTTTTTAACCCCGGTTTTAATGTTAATTAATGTGGGTGCCAATGCAAAAACCACCACATTTTTACCATCGGGTGCTGCAAATATATTGTTTATAAGACTCCCGTCTGAATTCGGTATTGAACCAATGGAGTCACCCTGTAGGTTGTAAACATCAATACTATTGGTATGTACAATAAAAATACTGTCTCCCCCTTTTGAGTAACAAGCCGCAATAGCCTGTTCTGCCGATCTTATTTCAACTTCGGTGGTTCCTTCACCCAGATTTGAATGATTCATATTTGCTGTTTGGATAAAACGCCAATTATCCATTACAATAAGAAATTCATCGTGAGTCGGATTGGTTTTATAATCAATAGCTGAGGTTTTATCCATCGACATTTCTACTTTTTTATAATCAGGATCGGCAAAACCATTGATAAGGTTGTTTACAAAGTGATGATAACGGAAAAAATGGTTTTCGCCGTTAGAGGCGCCAATGAGCAGCATTTGTTCTTTAAAAGGAGTTGAAGCCGGACTGAACTTAAGCGTCTGTATGGATGCATTTAAGCGATTATATACGTGCACTATTTTTCCGGTTTCATAATCAAAAAATCGCACATGTCCCATTTCATATCCTGTTGAATCGGAAAAATAGCCTCCGGCAGCAATGTATTTTTTATCGGGTGAAATTGCTATCCGGTAGTAAGTACCAATGTCACCGGGACCGGCTTCGGAACGAAAAGTACGGATATTTTCACCGGTTTTTATATCCCATATCCGAATGGTTTTATCCTTGGCACAGGTAACCACTTCTTTTCCGTCAGGAGAAACAGCCACATCTGTAATAACGCCGGAATGCCCCTGAAAATCGGCCACCATAAAAGGATCGATCATTAAACCGGCTTTTCGGTGCCATGCTTTGTAATAGTCGTCATTGCGCACATTTGAAGCCATTATATAATCTGCCTCAACCAAACCTGAACCATATATGGCAAATCCATATTCATCCCTTAGATTAGCTTGATGCAACGATAAAACAACCTGGCCATTCACAAATATTTTAGTAGAGTCTGCATTTTTTTCGATGGCCAGTATATTACGTTCATGGCCTTTATTCACTGCGTATGAATATTGCGAGTCTTCATTATTTTCAGCTTTAGCCGTATAATATCCTTTTGGGCAAACTAATGAATACGTTATTAATTCGTCATTATATTTTCTGTATTCATTAAAAATTCCGAATTGCGGATTTCTTCCTTTCAAATAAGTCAGAGCGCTCTCAATTCTATAGTTTTTTTCTGTTTCAAAATTTTTGAGGTCAGTTCTCGATATCCACCACCAGGTATTTGTATCCCCATTGGCAAACCAATATTTATTCCCTCTAACCATGCTATGATCATTAACCAAAGCAAATGGTGATTCCTCACCTCCAGAAAAAGTGAATAATTTGTAATTTTCGGGGTTCCCCAAATCAATGTCCCGCTGTTTTGCAATTAATTTATTGCCCAAATTGTTTCTTATTAAATCAGACCAAATAATTTCTTTGGTTGTATTTTTTTCGTCAAGAGCTATATATTTAACGTAATCATTGCTAAATACTATCACATTTTTAAAATCCGTTGTAAAAGTTGAATGATCACCACTATTTCCGAATGCATTAATATATTTAGGAATAGTACCAATCCATCCACCTTCTATAAACCATTCCCCATATGCTTCTTTGATGCCAGCTCTGTATTCGGGTAGTTTTTCAATAATTTCTCCTGATAGACTTATTTTTATTGTTTTTTTATCAACGGCTACTAAAATGTTATTGCTTTCTTCGTTAAGAAACATGTTTTGATAATTATTAACCTTAACAAATATCGGATTTGATGGATTTTGCAGGTTATAAATAACTATTCCTTTATCCCATATTCCAACTGCCAGATTTCTTGTAAAATCAACAATGAAATCGGTTTCATACCATTCGGTGGCTGCTGGTATTTCAACAAAAGGTTTGTCGGCTCCCGAATTGCAGATAAAATATTTGTCGCCTTTATAACTGTAGCGGCTCAATTGATCATCAAATTTTAATTTACCGGCACCCAATATTTTAATTGAATCCTTTATACTTCCATCAGCTGTATTATGGATTATGGCATAATTGCCTCGTGCATAATAAAAATATAACTCATTATCAGTAAATGAGATATCATACCCCGATGGAATTTCGTATAAGATTTCACTTTTAGCATTAGCCATAAAATGCAATCCTTGGTAATCAATAGCTATAAAATTTCCATTTTTGCTTACTCCAACTATTTGTGCAAACAAATTTGATATCAATAAAAAGATAATTGCGGAAAGGAGGACAAATTTTTTCATGCCAACATAGATTTTTTTGATTTTCTTAAATTTATTGATTATTGATAAAAAAACCTAATGGCTATGCCATTAGGTTTTTTATCCGTATATGAATTTATAAATCTATTGTTCAAGACTTACTCTTGAGAACCAAAGGTTTTTGTCTTTTTTATCGGCACCAAAAAAAACCGCTTTAGTACCATTGTCGATTAATACAATGGGGTTGGTATTATCCACATAATAAGCTTCTTTTTTATCGAGGCCGTATTGCTGAAAGTCACTCACCGTTGAATTTTCCAGGTTAATTAAGGCTACCCTAGGGTATAATAATATCTTGGAATCTGTTGATCCGTTCATTTCATAAACGATCCAGGTTAGTGTTTTTGCATCAGGATTTTCGAACTCAATATGGATAGTGGATTGTGAAGTTGCTTCCTTACCGGTTTCTTCCAGTTTATATCCATACTGGGCTTTCAGATTTCCTTTGGCATCAAACTGGAACAAGTTGATATTTCCATACTTGTCTCCGTCCTTTTCTTGTCCGCTGATAAAAACATCGCCGTTACTTGCCAGGGTCATTGGCCCGACTTCGAATTTTTTACCTTCATAGGAATCCACTTTTTTCATATTTCCGGGTAATTTTAGTTTACTGGCAAATTCATCCATGCTGGTACTTGTTATATAGTCCATTTTACCATCTTTTACCTTCATTAATTGAAAGTTATTGAATTTTGAAGTGGTTAACAGCTTGTCGTAGTATTTGTCTTTTTTTTCCGATGAAGCCTCACCATACAGGTAAACTGTACCATCATCGGTTAAGTTTATGTCAGTAATGTTCCAGAAACTGCTGGGCGATTCAAACTTAAAGCGATCCAAAATATTGGCCTCTTTATCGACACGGACATATTCAAATTCACGAGTGTTTGGATTAGGAGCCGATGATTTATAAAGACCTGAAGGGGCAAAAACAGCAACAATACTTTTATCGGGCATTACAGCCGTTTTTATTACGGTGTAATAATGGCTGAATTCAATGAGTGATTTATTAAGCACATCCAAATTTTCAACTCCGATATTCAACGCAACATAGCGTCTGAAAAAATCCTTTTTTACAGTCCATTCCTGCTTACCCAGCAACATGATATTACCGGTCGCTTTCTGATAATCTTTATCTTTACCCATACGGCTCATGGTTCCTTTGCCTTTAAAGGCCAAATCTTTCATCATGCCACTTGTGTTTACTTTAAAGTTTGGTTCATCGCTAACATAATTAACCAGTTGTATTTTTTGAGCTGCTTTTCTGGCCATGTTTTGCAAACCTTGGGGCATTCTTGGATCCAGATCCAGATCGACTTCAATTTTTGGTTTTAACTTTTCTTCTACATCAAAATTGTATTTCCAATACCCCGGCCAAAAATAGGTAGTATACCCAATAGTCTCACTATGTGCCGGAACCCAATGCCTTGATATTTTACCTTTTTTCAAGGCAACCTGCATCTGGTGAAATCCGTCGGCATCTACACGTAACACAGTAGGAGCACGCCAGGGTTCCTCAGTATACTCCATAAAATCGAATTTAGTACTTGCCTCAAGATCGGTTAACATCTCCTCCTTTTCGTCAAGTTTATTAAAATCGTAGTCGTACTTGTAAGTAACATATACCGATTTTTTGTTTTTCTCACGTACAAAAATCAGGGTATAATCTTTAGTCATTTCGTCATAATTAAATGATGCCAGATAACCCTTTTTAGCATCTTTCGCAAGCAGATGTGTTTTTTCGGCTTCAAGTTTTTGTGCCGAACCGTTTAACCAGGCTATACTAAAAATCAGGCATAACCCTGCTGTAATTAAATTTTTCATGGTATTGATAAATTTTTAGTTTATAAATATGATTTTCTAATTTGGATAATTACCTTATTAACAGATTAATACGAAACATACTGGGATCGACTCTTGTGCCCATTATATCGTCATTTACATAGTTTTTGTAATACTCAACGCACACCAAAACCTTTTTGCCTTTAAAGAGTTTATTCATGCTATCGTCACCCGACTCAACTCCTCCGGCAGCATCAAGATCAATGGTGTAATTAAATCCGATTTTCCAACCAAACCCTTCTTCAACTTTGTAGGAAAAACCTGCTCCCAGTATATATCCAAATTCAAACTTTCCGAAATAATTGCCTTTTTGTCCCAGCTTATCACTCATTTTTTCATTAGCCAGGTTATTTACTGAAAACGCTGTTCCTGCCTTGATATTCAGGTACCCGGGAGTTCCCAAAATGGCATCGGTTTCATCAAAACCAACATATACAGCGGAATCTTTAACCCGATCCAGGTTTCGCATGGTTGGGCTAAAAATGCCCACCACATGTTTAAAAAACCATGCTGAACCAAATTTTTTGGATACGGACGCAGCAGTCATATAACTATCGCTATACTCTGATGCGTTTCGCTCTGTACCAAAATTAATGTCGAATTTTTCTCGCGTTAGCAGCATACTTGCTGCTATTTTAGCCAAATCCTTATAATCAGCATCCATCATTAAATCGAAAAAAGTAAATAGATTTTTACCCCAGGGTTTATTCATATAGAAATAAGGTGCCGGGGCAAAAAATTTGTCTTTGGTGGTTCCATTGCTATCCAACTCAAGTTTTTTACTCCCTGAGTATATATTAAAACCAGTGTAAATATTAATACCCAGAGGTAAATCATAAAAATTCCAACCATAACAAATCGAAAGGGCATTCATTGATGTTCCATGAATAGAATCCTGGTTTTCAACGTCATAACCCTTCAAGGCTAATTGATCTTCAAATCCATACAAGAAAATACCGGCATTCTGTGATACATGTTCATTTTTAATAAAATTATTCGGGAAATCTAAAATAAAGCCTAATGCTGAAGCATTTTTCCCGTTAATAAAATCGAGGTTATACTTCCCAACCGAAGAAGTACCCATAATGATAGAGCGGTAATAAAAGCGATGAAAATAAGTGTCTTTCATCTCAAGACTACCAATAGCATAGGTGTTTACTATAACCATAGTGGTTAGCGTCAAAGTAATGCATCGTGTTAGTCCATGGTTTTTCATATTCCCTTGTTTATTATTTAATAAAATGTGTATTTTGGATAAAAAGCGGCCCTCAATATGAGAGCCGCACATTAATCAAAACTGCTGTGCCATTTTAGGGCACAGAGCGACTTTAGACAGAATCAATGTCCCAACTCGCATTGCCTTTGAAATGTATTTTTTTTTGAAATAATTCCCGGTAAGCAAAAATTTTACTTCATCTGGTTTCAGGAATTTATGTACTAATTTTAGCACTCTTGATTTTGCACCGGGATACCTGCTCAATACAGCGTTGTTGGCAGGTAAGGTTCGTGTTTGTCTGACTGAAAGTTTCATGAGTTCACGTTTTGACTAATGTTAAAGCTAAATTAGTCAGGCAAACAAAGCCGGTAAATCGTAAGTAATGCGTAAATTATCTACGTATTGATACGGATAAGCACCGTAATTCAAATTTTTTTTATTCACAATAGGGGTATTAGCAGATTGGATTGTCATATTCTAAAAAATGAAAATTTGTAATTATTAATCTTAAAAATTTAAAACAATGAAAAACCTTAAAAGCCATTTTATAATTCTGGTTGTAGCCGTATTAACCGGATTTTTAGTTTCGTGCGAAGGCATCATTTTGGGCATCGACGGCGATGGTCCGGTTGTATCGCAGGATTTTAGTTTTACCGAACTGCAGGGAATAAGTTCTGCTATTTGTGGCGATATTTATTTAACGCAGTCCGATGAGCAAAAGGTGACCATAAGTGCACAACAAAATATTATTGATAATATGAAATTTGATGTCAATAATGGGGTTCTCCATATTGAATTCGATCGAAATGTGCACCACCATGAACCCATAACTATCTATATGTCGGTTAATAATTTAACCGAGGTGAAAGTAAGTGGCTCAGGAAACGTGAATACTACCGGTGCATTTACTACCAACGATGCATTAAATCTTTCTCTTTCAGGGTCGGGTAATTTTAATGTTGAGGCGAATGCTCCCGAAATTTATTCGGGAATATCGGGTTCGGGCGATTTTACAATTAAAGCCAATACCGATTATTTTGAAGGTTCTATTGCTGGTTCTGGTAAATATATTATGTCCGGCGCAGCAACGGTTGCCGATTATAGTATTAGTGGTTCCGGCGAAATACGCGCTTTCGAGTTAGAAACCGGGGAAACCAGGATTCATGTATCCGGATCAGGTGATTCCAGGGTAACAGCATACGATAAACTTGCTGTTTCAATCAGTGGAAGCGGCGATGTTTATTATAAGGGTACTCCACAGATCGACACCAATATTTCGGGCTCAGGCAATATTCGAAATGCTAATTAATATGAGTATGCTTGAAAAAGTTGACTAAATTGTTGATTTAAAGTTAAAAATTGGAATGATGGAATACTGGAAAAATGGAATACTGGAAAAATGGAATCAATCATTTTGCATTTTTCCAGTATTCCATTTTTCCGTTAAGGTTATTGTTTAATAATTTAGCACAAGTTTTATAACTATTCGTAAACCCTGACGAATTGAAATAATTCCACAGGGTTTTGTTTTTGGGGTATCCATGTTTTCCGGTTTACCTCCTTCAATGCACTAATTAAGTTGTTTCGAAGGAACAATTTGGTTCGTTTATACGGGTTAGATAATTTTAAAAAATTAACTTTATCGGTTAATAGTTAATTATGATCACATACAAACGAACCAATAGTACCGACCCTGTTTTTCATCAGTTAATCAACCAGTTAGATCATGATTTGACGCTTAGGAATGGTGACGAACAGGCTAAATTTGCAGTACACAATACCATAGAAAAAATAAATTGGGTAATAATTGCTTATGACAATGAAAAGCCAATAGGTTGTGGAGGTTTTAAAAATACGGAAGGTAGCGCCGAAATTAAACGGATGTATGTAAATTCAAAATACAGAGGACAGCATATTGGTGAACAAATTTTAATGGAGCTTGAAAAATGGGCTACAGAAGAAGGTTTATCTTCTGCCATTCTTGAAACTGGATTAAAGCAGGTTGAAGCACAAAATCTTTATAAAAAGCAGGGTTATCAAATCATACCCAATTATGGTCCATATGTAAATTATAGTGACAGTTTGTGCATGCAAAAAAAATTATAGACGAATAGGTTATAATCTGTATTTTTATAGTTTAGCAATATTATTAACCCATCCATTAACATTATGAGCGTTATAATTAACCTTTGATTTAGTTCTTGCCCTTAATTATTTTGCAAGCTAATAAAGCATTTATTATAACTTGCACCATATAATTTTATGGTAAAATTTTCAAAGTGGCTACTACTGAGTTTAAAGGGATAAAAAAGAGGTGGACAGGCGCGTTATTGCTGTTTAGCCTTTGTGCTCCTTTATTAATTAACGGAGCATGGTTACAGCTTACCAAAGCCAAAATACGAAAAGAAGTAAAACAGCGGATAATCGAAGGCATATCAAGAGATGAGTTACAGTTTCTATCATTCACTACCTGGCAGGCAAGGCAATTATTAAAATGGGAGCATTCCAATGAATTTGAATATCAGGGAGAGATGTATGACGTGGTTGCTACCGAAGTTTGTGGTGATACTGTAAAATATTGGTGCTGGTGGGACAATAAAGAATCTCGGTTAAATAAATTAATGACTGCCATGTTATCAGACAAATGGCAAAATAATCCATTAAAAAAGGAAAACCAAAAACAGCTATCACAATTTCTTAACGGTTTATTTTACCAAAAATTCCAGCCACATACGGTTTTTTATATTCCCATTACTAACACGATAAATAACAGAACAGATTTTTACCAATCTGTTCTTCTTATGGTTGATATTCCTCCCCCCAAATTATAACCTCACTAAAATAAGACCAGAGTTATGATGTTTGTTTAACAAGCATGCTAATTGGCATGGTCTTGTTTTATTATTTATAAGAATTGATTTTTAAAATGCACCAATATTTATTGTGGTACTTCTATTAATAAGGGTCTGGTGTTAAGTCATATATCAATTTTTGGTAAGTTATCGTGGTGCGACTTTATCTTCGATTCAGTAAATCTTTTACTAAAAATAAATGTGGATGAGTTATTGGTAATGAAATGAAGCAATCTGCTAAATAAACGGATAACCCTGTGAGGATTTGAAACTCTTGTAGAATTCGATCTTAATTTTCATACTTGACTTAATCCTGGACTTTTAAAAACAATACAATGAAAAAATTTTTATTTATAGGTTTTGCTCTGACATTAATTAGTAATGCCATGGCTCAGACCATTACAGTTTGTGATAATGAAACCCACTTACCTCTTGAAGGTGTTACACTAGTGAGCAAAAACCCGAATGCTTTTGCCACAACCGATTCCCGGGGAAATGCCGGTGTTGCTTCTTTTAAAGGATCTGATAAAATTGAGGTGAGGTGCTTGGGATACAAAACAAAATTGATTAGTTACCCGGCTATTGAAGAGTCTGGTTTTAATATAAATCTCATACTTACCGGAGTGCCCCTGGGCGAGGTGGTTATTTCTGCCAGTAAGTTTGAAGAGCAACAGGATGATGTAGCTCAGCATATTCAGGTTATGCGAAAAAGTGAGCTTCAGCAAATGAATCAAACTTCGATGGCCGATGTGGTATCAGCCAGTGGCAATATTATGGTTCAAAAAAGCCAGCTGGGAGGTGGATCGCCAATTATTCGGGGATTTGAAACCAACAAAATACTCATAGTAGTAGATGGAGTCCGTATGAATAATGCCATTTATCGTGCCGGGCATCTGCAAAATGTGATTACACTTGATAATGCTGAGATGGAAAGAGTAGAGCTTGTATATGGTGCCGGTTCGGTTGTTTATGGTTCTGATGCACTGGGAGGTGTGATGCATTTTTATACAAAAAATCCGGTTTTGTCAAATGGTGATAGTACCATTGTGAAATCAGGCGCTTTTACCCGTTTTTCATCGGCAGTATCAGGTTTTGCCATGCATGCTGATGTTTCCATGGGAAATCAGAATTTTGGTTCACTTACTTCTATAACCTATTCAGCTTTTGGCGATCTTAGGCAAGGTGCAAGGCGGAATCCGTTTTATGGGAATTTTGGTAGCAGGCCCTGGTATGTCGATCAGATTAATGGTGTGGATAGCATGGTCATGAATAGTGATACCAATGTTCAGGTTGGTTCAGGGTATTCGCAGTACGATATTTTGCAGAAATTCCTGTTCAAACCATCGCACGGAGTGACTCATGTCGTAAATTTTCAACTATCCAATTCATCGGATATTCCTCGTTACGACAGGTTGACTCAGTTATCAGGTGGCAATCCGAAATTTGGGGAGTGGTATTATGGACCTCAGAAACGACTTTTTGTGTCGTATAGTTTATGGCTTGATAACCCGGTCGGTTTTTACGACCATGCCCGGATTATTGCAGGGTTTCAGAATATTGTGGAAAGTCGTAATACACGCAGGTTCAGGTCTGATAACCTGGGACACAAGATTGAACAGGTAGATGTACTCTCCTTAAATGCAGATTTTGATAAGGTAACAGGAAAACAAGAACTTCGCTATGGAGCCGAAGCCGTTTACAATAAAGTAAATTCTACGGCAAATACCGAAAATATTATTACGGGTGCCAGCGAACCTACCGAAACCCGTTATCCGGATGGAGGGTCAACCATGAATTCGTTTGCTCTTTATGGTACCCATACCTGGGAAATTAATGACAAACTTATATTGAACGATGGTCTTCGCTTGAATAATGTTGGTTTAAAATCCAGGTTTAACGATAAATCTTTTTTCCCTTTTCCTTTTAATGAGGTCAGTCAAAATAATACGGCATTAAATGGTAATTTGGGATTAATTGTAAAACCGTTGGAGGGTTGGAGATTTACCCTTCAGTTTGCCACAGGATTCAGAGCGCCTAATGTTGACGATATAGGCAAAGTATTTGAGTCGGTACCCGGAAGTATTATCGTTCCAAATCCGGATCTAAAACCTGAATATACTTACAATGGTGAAGTTGGTTTGTCGAAAACCTTTAATAAACAAATTGTGGCTTCAGTAGCAGGATATTATACTCTTTTAAAAAACACATTGACGGTTCAGCCCACTTTATATGAGGGACAGGATTCCATAATGTACAACGGGGAAATGAGCCGGGTTACCTGTACAGTTAATGCCGGTGAGGCATATATTTATGGAGTTGAGGGGCGGTTGGCCGGAAACCTGAATGAATATTTGTCTGTGATTGGTACCGTAAATTATACTTATGGCCGGATAAAAACAGATACCACGGGTTATCCGCTCGATCATATTCCGCCGGTATTTGGAAAAGTGAGTTTTAAAGCGCACAAAAATAATCTTTGCGGCGAATTCGTTGTGAATTACAGTGGCTGGAAACGACTGGAAGATTATAATGTTTTTGGTGAAGATAATATTAATTATGCTACTGAATATGGTATGCCGGCCTGGTATACTCTCAATATCAGATTGGGATATCAGTTATCAAAATCATTGAATCTGCAAATAGCCTGTGAAAACATGCTGGATCAGAATTACCGTGTTTTTGCTTCAAATATTTCAGCACCGGGAAGGAATTTTATAGTAACCTTACGAGGTAATTTTTAAAACGGGAGTTACCTGTTGAAGCCTGGTGATAGGACAAAATTTGTCATCGTTTGCGTAAGTTTGCGATGACAAATTGTTCCTTCATTTATAAGGCTTGTCAGCTATTTTGCCATTAAACAACGGCTACATTTTTATCACCAAATTCATATCAGTAAAAATTTTAATCTTAAAAATTGATGGTATTAATACAATTATTTCTAAATTTGACCCTTTGAAAAAATAAGTCAAAAGGTTAGTAGGACATAAATTGAATCATGGTACAAACAGTTTCAACTAGCGATAACACTGAGAAAAAAAACGAAATAATTAGTGCAGCGCAGAAACGTTTTGGTCAGTACGGGTTTAAAAAAACCTCGATGGCCGAAATTGCCAGCGATTTGGAAATGTCAAAAGGCCTGTTGTACTATTATTTTCCTGACAAAGAATATTTATATATTGCAGTTGTCGATAAGGAATTACAGGAATTTAAAACTACGCTGGTTAAACACCTGGAAGTAATTGAACATCCTTTTGATATGCTAAAAGAATACCTGAATTTAAGATTGATTCACTTCCGGCATTTGATGAACCTAAGTCAGTTCAGGTTTGATGAGATGAAAAAGCTTAATAAAGCCATGTGCCAATCCAGGGATCAGTTTAAACTGTTTGAAAGGGGTATCATTATCGATATCCTGCAAAAGGGAAACCATAAAGCCTTACTGAGGGTGGATGATCCGGATGAAATTGCATCATTGCTTTTTGACACCTTAAGAGGAATTCGCATGAATATGGTTAAAGACAAGCAATTCTTTTACCTGACAAATGCTGAATTCGATCAATTAAAGAAAAAATACGAGGTTTTTATTGACATTTTTATTGCCGGTCTGCAATATCAGGCTCAACTAACAAATAGTTAACAGAATATAACTTTTTTCAAATAATTAAAATATGGAACAAAAGAAAGCTAAGAATAAAATAATGGTATATCTGCCTTTATTTATAGTAGTTGTGGCGGTTTTGGTTGCCGGCGTTTATTGGTATCGTCAATATTCAAGATATATTAAAACTGATGATGCTTATGTGGATACCGATAATATTTCGGTAAGTTCAAAAATGATGGGGCATCTGGTAAACATGTATTTTAGTGAAGGGGATTCCGTACAACAGGGAACTCTGCTGGCGGAGCTCGACAGCAACGATCTGGTAGCACAAAAGGTACATTTTTTAGCATTGAAGAAACAGGCCGAAGCTAATTTGATACAGGTCAAAGCACAATACAATTATAGCACTGAAAGCATTAAAATTTTAGAAGTTAATTATAACAGAGCATCTGAAGATTTTAAACGTGCTCAAAGCCAGTTTAAAGGAGGGGTAATTGCCCAGGAGCAATTTGATCATGCCACCCATGCGTTGGATGCAGCCAAAGCTCAGCTCGATGCAGCCAAATCGCAGCTAAAAGTTTCTGAGGCCAGTATTGGGAGTGCCAATGCGGCAGTGGAATCGGCCGGAGCTCAAATAAAAGTTATTGACACACAGTTGTTAAACACAAAATTGTACGCGCCCATTTCAGGTCTGGTGGCTAAACAATGGCTGTTAAAAGGCGATATGGCCCAACCGGGACAGTCCGTTTACACAATTACCAATAATAATAAATTATGGGTATTGGTATACCTTGAGGAAACTAAAATTGGCGGGGTTCACATAAATCAAAATGTGATTTTTTCAATCGATGCTTTCCCCGGAGAAACTTTCGAAGGTAAAGTGTTTTCAATCGGATCAAACACGGCATCGCAGTTTTCATTGATACCACCCAGCAATGCATCAGGAAACTTTACAAAAATAACACAACGTGTACCTTTAAAAATTTCGATTGATAAGGTGGAAAGTCAGAAATCACTTTCCGGATATAAGATACTTGCAGGAATGTCAGTAGTGGTTAAAATTATAAAAAATTAAGAGTGAGACATCCGTCGTTATTACATAAAATCAGAAGGACCTTACGCCCTCACGATTCATTTTTTCATCCCCGGCACGAAAGCTACAAGTGGATATTGTTGGCTAATGTCATGATAGGGACTTTTATGGCCGTGCTCGATGCTACGATTGTAAATGTCGGGCTGCCTAAAATTATGGCATCGTTTGGCGTGGGTATCGATAAGATTGAGTGGGTGCTTACGGCATATATGCTGGCGCTTGCCTTAATGTTACCCACATCGGGCTGGCTGGCTGATAAATTCGGGTATAAACGTCTGTATTTTTTGGGATTGGCGCTTTTCACAACAGGTTCGTTACTTTGCGGTTTGTCGCACGACGAAAATGCCCTTATTTTATCGCGGGTTGTACAAGGCCTGGGTGGAGGAATGATTCAACCTTTGGGTATGGCTATTGTATCGCGTGAGTTTCCTCCCGAAAAACGAGGTGTTGCCTTGGGTTTCTGGGCTGTATCAGCAGCGGCATCGGTTTCATTTGGTCCGCTGATCGGAGGCTACCTGGTTGATCATTTTAGCTGGCAGTCTATTTTTACGCTGAATATCCCGGTTGGTATATTAGCCTTATTAGCTACTTTTATCATTCAATCGGAGTACAAAAATAAAAACACTCGCAAGTTTGACCTGGTGGGCTTTATATCGGTAAGTATTTTTTTACCATTGGTTTTATATGCGCTTAGCGAGGGAAATGCCGTTACGAATTCTGAAGGCTGGACGGCCCCTTACCTTTTAATTTCATTTGCGATATCAATAATAGCCCTGGCAGTATTTATTACCAACGAGCTAATTGTGGAGAATCCGTTAATGGATTTAAGGCTCATGGCCGATCTTAATTTTGGTGTGTCGAATATTATCATGTTTATTTTCGGGGTCGGGGTTTTTGGGGGTGTGTTTTTACTTCCGCTTTATCTGCAAAATGCTTTAGGATACACTGCTCAGCAGTCGGGTTCGGTATTTCTCCCAGTCGGAATATTACAGGGTATCGTGGCTCCGTTAACCGGAAAGTGGTCAAACAAAAATAGTTTAAAAGCACCCATTATTATTGGAATATTAATATTTACCATAAGCTTTTTTCTTGTATCAAAATTGTCGTATCTCACCGAGAGGCCCTTTATCATGTTGACATTGTACTTGCGTGGAGTGGCAATGGGAATGGTATTTACTTCTGTCAGCACCATCGCTATATTTAAAATTCCTCGTGAAAAAATGGCACAGGCTTCAGGTATGTTAAATACTATCAGACAATTAGGTGGGAGTTTAGGCGTGGCCATCATGGCAACGTTATTATCGAGCCGTGTAAATTTTCATATTCAGATGTTCAGTGGTGCGGTACAAGCCAATTCGCCGGTTTATCACAGTACCATGCATCAACTTGTATATTATATACAGCAACATATTGGCAGCTCCGCCGGAGTGGCCGGAAGATTAGGGCAGCAGGTATTGCTTTCAAATTTAAATATCCAGGGCTACATTCAGGGTATTGACGATGTGTTCCTGGTAGCCTCTGTAATTACTTTAATCGGGGTAATCCCGGTGTTTTTCCTTAGTGAAAAGAAAATGAAACAACAATTTGTTAAAAAATAAAAACATGCAAAACAGCAACTTATATACTTGGTTAAAACGATTCTTTAGTGTCTTTTTCTTTGTAATTTTCCTGGTGTTTTTTGCTCAGGCGCAAGAATTAACGAATGCGGTTTCAGCTACCGATTCATTATCGCTTGATGAAATTTTAACCCAGGTATTGCAAAACCATCCGGTTATTAAGAAGGCCGAAGAGGCCTTAAACCAGGCTGATGCAGGAATGGGCCTGGCTAAATCGGGTTATTATCCTAATATTGATGCCAGTGTATCGGTTTCGAATGTTGGACCTGTACCGGAACTGACGGTTCCCAATATGGGTTCGTTTAAGCTTTTTCCTGATAATAATTTCAGTGCAGCGATAAACATTCAGCAAAATGTTTATGATTTCGGTAAAACGGCATCAAGGGTTTCTTTTGCAGGCATGAGTAAAGATATTATTGAGGAAGTTATTAAACAAACCAAACAAAACCTGGCCATAGCAGTTATTATGAATTATTATTCGCTGGTTTATTTTCAGCAGGCTGTTGCTATAAAAGATTTACAACTGGAAACGCTGAACCAGCATCTTGAATTTGTAAAGAAACGACAGGCTACCGGTTCAGGGACGCAGTACGAAGTATTAAACACCCAGGTTAAAATTTCAGTGGCTGAAAATCAAAAACTTGATTTGACAGCTGGCCGCGAAAAACAATTGGCGGTATTAAATGCTTTGCTGGGACAGCCGGCTAAAACGGCTCATTTGGTTAAAAACAAACTCGAACTTCAAAATCCTGAGTTTAATGATGATTCTTTAATTAACCAGGCTCTTGAAAATCGTACGGATATGCAAATTGCACAAAAAAGTGTCGATAAGGCTCAAATGCATCTGAATATTGTAAAAACCACCAACCGCCCATCATTAAATTTTCTGGCAAGTGGTGGGTTAAAAAATGGTTATGTTCCTGATATCAATAAAATAAAACCCAATTATATGGTAGGTTTGGGTTTGCGTGTACCTATTTTTGATGCCACACGCCAGAAATACAATGTTTTAATGGCTCAATCACAAGTTGAGTCGAGTAACCTCGAAACCCAGATATTGGAGCGAAATATTTCCGGTGAAGTGATTGAAAATGAAATAAACATGGAAACAGCCCGTGAAAAGGTGAAGCAAACCCAATTACAACTTTCGCAGGCAGAAGAAGCCTTTAAACTGGCCGGGGTAAATTATGATGCCGGGGCAATTACCAACCTCGAATTATTAGATGTAACCACCATGGTATCGGAAAGTAAACTAATGGTAGTAAAATCGCAGATCGATTACATTTTAAGCATTTACAAATTCGAAATGTCGATGGGGGAGTTGCTGTATAACTAATTAAGTGATCTTTAAGAACCAGAGTGAAACAAACTAATCTGCTGGCAGGACAGCCCTGATAGGCCTGGGTTTCATCCCAATTACTGGTTTTGGTTTAAAATATTATTCAATCACAATTTTTTCTGTGAATATTCCTTTAGTGGTATCCAGATTAAGCAAATATATTCCTTTGGGCAAACCCGAAATATTAATTCTGTTTTCCATGATGGTGCTTTGCTTAATAAGCTTTCCATCCAGTGAGTATATCCGGCCACTTTTTACTTTGTCATATAAATCCTCATTCAGTATAAATATTACTTTGTGTGCAGGATTGGGGCATATCCTCAAAAGATCATCCTGGATTTTGGAAACAATATCAGAGTTTTCGTCTACATAAATAGTAATTTTGCCGGAAACTTTTGTGCCCGCATCTTCAACTGCTGAAAATTCAACTTCATAGCTTCCGGTTGCATCCGGTGTACCTGAAAATACTTGGCTGGCTCTGGCAAATTTTAGCCAACCGGGCATATCCTGGCCATTTGCCATAGCCACAGAAAAGGTCATCGAAGGGATTCCATCGTCATCGATAAGTACGGTATCAGGGAGTTTATACATCATCCTTTTTCCTAATGGAACATGAATATCCTCAAAATCTGATTTTCGGTAAGTAATAAAATTGGTATTCTTAAGCGATTCAGTAAAATGATTCTCAATCCAGTAAATATTCGTCTCATCACCTACGGTGCGGCTAAAGAAAAGGAACCTTTCATTGGGTGACATATAAGGTGAGAATTCAGGATTAGCAGTATTCACTGCCGGTATTAATTTCTTAGGATTGGTCCATAGGCCATTGTTGAATTTGTATGAAATATAGATGTCTTTATTCTGACCATCCTCACGCGAAGATGAAAATAATAAATAATTTTCCTGGGGATTTACGTATAAATCGCCTTCCCATGAATCTGTGTTAACCGGATATTCAAATTTCTGAGGACTTGCATAGGTGCCGTCGTCTGGCTGATATGTACTAAAGTAAAGATCGCCGTCGGCACTGAAGTATATATTTTGGTTATTAACCACGTTTATTCGTCGTTTGTTCCTTATTGAATTAAGTTGTTCCTCTGCTTCAACCGGATCACTCCAACTCCCATTGCTATTCCTAACGGTTTTCCAAAACCGGTATTCATAATTCTGGCTATCGGTTCCGGTTCGCTGCGTAAAATAAAGTATAGTGTTATCGGAATTTAGATAAACTTCTATAGAATTGTTGCTTTCGTCTTTAAGTAATATTTCTTCGGGAGCAGACCAAACTCCTGATTCTTGCGTAAGCAAATAGGACGATAAAGCAGATCCGTCGTTATTTTCAGTACTAAAATACATAGAATCTCCTGTTGCGCTTAAAAAGGGGGCAAATTCATTACGACCGGGAATAGAAACCACTCCTTCTCCAAAAATAGTTGCTGAATCAGCGAGGGCATATGCTCCGTTAAAATTACTGATTACCGGATCCGGTTTGGAATAGCGCTGAAACCAGGAATAAAGGTATAGTAATTCGGCTTCGTTAATAACATGTCCACCACTAAAACTTAACCACTCTGTTCTTGTGTTGCCAATTTCAACCAGCCGGTTGTAACCTAATACTAACAGATCGCCTGCTGAGTCTCCTGTTCCACAAATAAAAAGAACCGGGGTATTTTGTAAGCGCCACACATGGTTGTAATCTAATTTCTCTGCCGCTCCTATGAACCAACCAGCCTGAACTCCCATAGCAGCCCAGTAATCGGTTGAGCGCTGGCCTATAAGCCAGGCAGCATAACCCCCTGATGAATGACCCGTTAAATATCTTCGTTGGGTATCAATCTTAAATAGACCCTCGATAGTTGACAAACATTCCCATATATCTGTTTCGACTATTCCATTTCCCCTTCCCCATGGTCTGAGAAAATAACCATCATCATAAGCTGCGGTGCTATATGAAGAATTTATCATAGAAAAGGCTAAATACCCAATTTTTGAAGGGGACCACCAGTCAGAACCATGTATAAACACATATAAGGGATAGGAGTTTTCAGGATCCCAGTTTTTGGGTAACCGCAACCAGGCCAGGGATACAACGCCATCGGTAGGCGATGTCCAGGAAATAAGAATGTCGTGTTCACGATTAAGGTAATTGTTAAAATCTTTCATGTCCGAAGTATCACCCTCATTATAAAGGCTTTGGTGTAAAGAATATAAAAAGCTTGAATCATCAGAAGAAAATGAAGTTTGGGAGTTAATAACCTGCAGGATCGATTCAAAATGAAGTTTAAATATTTCATTGTCGGCTTTTTGAGCCAGTACGGCTAAACTGTCTTTAAGGGCATCAATGGATCCAAATCCTTGTGCACTGACTGAACAGGTACTAAAGAACAGAATGCACTGAATCAGTAAAAGTATTCTGAATTTGTTGGTTTTGAGTAGGGGTTGCCTACTGAATTTTTTGGTTATAGTTTTCATTAAATAAAAATATTAAGAGTATTTATTTCAATTTAAAATCTCAACAACACCAATTATTCTGATGAATAATTGCTATCTCTCCAGCCTAAGGCTGGAAAACTTTAAAAGGAATCCAATTTTGTCTTTTTAATTACTTCATATTTAGTTGAATAATAAATGTATTACAAAAGTAATCCCAATGGTCAATTTCAATGAATCATTTATATTCTAAAGATGTGTCAAACATGTGTCATTATACGATTCTGTTGTTGTTATTATCCCCCCAGAAATTATTTTCAAAAAAATTAGTACTATGTATAGCATAGTAATAAAAAAAATATATATCTTTGTAATGTATTTTACAGGGTATTAAATAGTACTGTATAAATAATATTCTGTAAATGAAATGTTTAAACCCAAAAACGCATGTTTAAAACCTTAAAATCATGACACAAACAATTAGTATTAACCTGGGCGGACTCCTGTTTCATATCGATGATCAGGCCTACGAAATCCTAAAATCGTACCTGCAGGCCATCGAGCATCAGTTTAGCGACGAACGTGAGAAAAAGGATATTATACAGGATATCGAAGCCCGGCTGGCCGAACTTTTTGCGACGCGAATCGACCGGCAGAAAGACCTGATTAGGGTCGACGATGTAAATGCTGTGATAGCCATTATGGGCGAACCGCACGATTTTATTACCGGTGACGATGAACCCGAAAGGGAACCATCGGGAACACAGTGGAAGGGAAGGGCCTCGAAGCGAATGTATCGCGATCCCGACCACCGTATATTTGGTGGGGTTTGCGCCGGTTTGGGAGCTTATTTCAACACCGATCCCTGGATATTCCGGGCAATTTTTATTGTTTTCGGGGTATTCTTTCTCACAGGAATTATTATTTATTTGATTCTTTGGATTGCCATCCCTGAAGCAATTACCTCAGCACAAAAACTTGAGATGCGGGGTGAACCCATCAATGTCGAAAACATTAAAAATGCCGTAAAAAACGAATTTGAACGCGTTCGACGCAAAATGAATTTTTAAAGTCGTACTTCGAACCAGATGATTGGAATTGCAAAAACACTTTTATTTTTAAGAATAATAACATCGCGAAAATGCACTTTGTCTCTATAATTGTTCGGATTTATTCGTGAAAATTAGTGCAATTCGTGGCCAAAAAAGATAAATATGAAACTCGATAATACAAAAGCACAAATGAAAAAGGGGGTACTGGAATACTGCATTCTTTCCATACTCTCTAAAAAGGACAGCTATGCTTCCGAAATAATCGAAGAGCTAAAAGCCTCAAAGCTGATTGTGGTTGAAGGAACTTTGTATCCCTTACTTACCCGCCAGAAAAATGCCGGGTTGCTAAGCTACCGCTGGGAAGAATCGACCCAGGGCCCTCCACGTAAATATTATAACCTGACCGAATTGGGTCGGGAGTATTTAAAGGAACTGCACATTTCGTGGAACGAACTTGTGACAGCCGTTCAATCAATCAATAAATAACAGGAGGGACTAAAAATGAAAAAAACAGTTAAAATAAATATAGGCAGTGTGTTTTTTCATGTAGATGAAGATGCCTTTGTAATTCTGAATGCATACATCGAAAAAATAAAAATCCGTTTTAAAACCGATCGCGAAGGAAGTGAAATAATCGACGATATCGAAAACCGGATTGCTGAACTTTTACAGTTAAAATTAAATGAACAAAAGCAGGTAATTACCATCGACGATGTTAATGAAATGATCGAGATTATGGGCCGTCCTGAAGATTTTGAGGAAGAGGAAACCGAAGAGAACACCACATTTACCGAAACAACTGGCAATAAACGTTTTTACCGCGATTTGGATAATAATGTAGCAGGTGGGGTTTGTGCCGGCCTGGGTGCATATTTTAATATTGATCCGGTAATATTAAGGGTTCTTTTTATTGTATTAACCTTCCCTTTGGCAGGCTTTCCGGTAGTTCTTTACCTTGTATTATGGATATTGTTGCCTGCTGCTATTACCACTGCTCAGAAAATGGAAATGCGATCAGGGAATTTTACCATTTCTGATATCGAAAACCGGGTTAAGAATGAGTTTGAAAATGTAAAAAGTAATTTTAAACATTACAAAAATTCCCGTCACTATCGAAATTCAAGAAATACGGTACATTATGCTGGCAGAAATTTGGTTGAGATCATTCATTTTATCGGCCGGATTATCCTGATACTTGTTGGTGTGGCATTAATTCTGAGCGGCATTAGCCTAATTGCCAGCATGTTTGGGGTGTTTGTGTTTAGCGATTCATTTTTGTTCTGGACACACACAGGTCAACATCATGTGTTGATACCTGACTTTTTGTATTCGATGATAAACCCCCAAAGTGTGATGCTGGCAACTATTTGTGTCCTAATCGTTGTAGCAGTGCCAATTATAGCTATTATTTACTGGGGATTGAAACTTATACTCAGGTTTAAGTCAAATGATAAAGTGATTGCCATGGTGGGTACAGTTGCCTGGATATTAAGTATTATCATCTTAGTGGGTATTACCATGTTAGAAGCAAAAGATTATGCTTTTTCAAGCCGGATAGGCGACCCTGTTGATATAAATTTACCTAACGGGAAAACTTTATATATTAAATCATCAGCAAATATAAATGAATTTTCGGAGGTGCAATTATTTGACGAAGGGATGAATGTTTATACCCTCAAAGAATTTCCCGACAGAATTTACCTGGAACCTAAACTTGACATCAGGTTTACCAGCAGAGATGACATATCTGTTAAATTTGAGAAAGAAGCCAGGGGAGCTACAAATTCACGGGCACGTCAAAATGCTTCTAACATTCAGTATAACTGGCATTTGCAGGACTCGGTGCTTTATATTGATCCATTATTTTATCATAACAATAATGACCGCTGGGATTTTCCTGAAATTGATATTACCCTGTATCTTCCAAAAAATCAAAAAATTTATGTAGATGAAGATTTGAAACAGACCTTAAATGATATTGAAACCCGTGGAAACATTTGGCATTCCGGGATAGCAGGACATTACTGGACAATGACATACCAAGGGCTTGACTATCCTTAGGATTTTTTATTGGTCATCCTGCCCTGGTGAGGTGATAACTCTTCCATTTTTGCTTTGCTATTGATTCTACCAGGCATTTTAAATATTGGTTCTGATTGCATTGATTTTCAGTGTAAAATATAGTAAATTTATATAAAATGGCTCAAAATGAAAAATACTCCGAATTGGTACAAGGCAATTTTATTTGTTGCACTACTTTTCATAGGTCTGTCTGGTTTTGCACAGCAAACAGCCGATTCCACACAAATGTGGGAAATTACCACTGTTGATGGAAATAAGTTTTCGGGTTTTATCATCAGCGAAACCGCATCGAAACTGGTTTTTAAAACTTTTGCCTATGGTGAAATAACCATTCCAACTTCACTTGTTAAGATGAGGGTTGCTAAAACAAAAAGCGAAAAGACAAAGGTAAAACCCACCTATGTAGCCTCGCAACCTTCAGTTATTAAAGCAGATAGTACTACAATTTGGCGAATTGTTACCGATGAAGGATTCGATTTTACCGGTACAATAAGTTCTGTCACTGACTATAATCTTGTTTTAAAAACAGAAAAATTCGGTGATATGAATATTGATCGCAGAACCATAAAATCCATTAATAAAATTAATGCCGATCAGATGGTACATGGTGAAGTGTGGTTTGAAAATCCCCAGGGTTCTCGGTATTTTTATAGTCCAAATGGTTATGGATTACGGAAAAACGAAGGATACTACCAGAATGTCTGGGTGCTTTTTAACCAGGTTAGTTATGGTTTCAACGATTATTTTACCATGGGAGTGGGTACCATTCCTACCGTTTTATTTGGTGCTGATTTCCTACCGATCTGGATTACACCCAAGGTTTCCATTCCGGTAATAAAAGATAAACTAAATCTTGGTGCCGGTATTTTTGCAGGTTCGGTTATTGGAACGGGATCCGATTCCGGAACCGGATTTAGTTTGTTTTATGGAGTGGGTACCTATGGTGATCGAAATAAAAATGTGACCATAGGTGCAGGTTATGTCTGGGCTGGTGGCACCTGGGCGAAAAAACCGACTTTTACAGCCAGTACCATGATCAGGACCGGAAAAAAAGGATACTTTATATCTGAAAACTATGTATTAAGTATCGAAGATGTAACTGTGGTTGCAACCTCCTTGGGCGGCCGTACCATTTGGCCCCGTATTTCATTGGATTATGGTCTGGTAATTCCTTTTGCAAAAGATCTTAACCAATTTATTGCAATACCCTGGCTGGGCTTTGTGATCCCGATTGGAAATCAATAGCGCTGAAATTAAAAGTTATTATTTAATTCATTAGGTTTGCTATCATTTTACTGACTTTATATTTTTTTAACCAATGATAATAAGCCTTGCCCCGATACAGGGATTTACTGAATTTCCATTCAGGAATGTAATGAATAAATTCATTGGCGGTATTGATAAGTATTATACACCCTACTTGCGTTTCGAAAATGACCAATCTATTAAAAAGAAATACATTAATGATATTTTACCCCAAAATAACCCCGACATTAATTTAGTCCCTCAAATTTTAGTGAATACCTTCGGTCAGTTTCTTGAAATGGCCAAAATAATTTCAGATTATGGATATAACGAGGTGAACTGGAATCTGGGATGCCCTTATCCAATGGTAGCTAATCGAAAATTGGGATCGGGTTTGTTACCTTACCCTGAATTAATTGATAAGATTTTAAGTGAGGTTATTGCGAAAATAAACATAAACATTTCCGTCAAACTTCGTTCCGGCTATTATGAGGAATCCGAGATTTTTAAAATAATTGAAATACTGAATCGTTACCCCCTGGCAGAGGTAATATTTCATCCCCGAATCGGGAAACAACTTTACAAGGGGAAAGCAAGTATTGAAATTTTCAGGCAGGTTCATGCTCTTTCCCAAAACTTGCTGGCTTATAATGGCGATATTGATTCTATTGAAATGTTGAACAGCTTACAAAATGAATTTCCGGAGGTATCACATTTTATGATCGGTCGTGCCATCTTAAAAAATCCATTTTTGCCGAATGAGATAAAAAACGGGCAAAAAATCAGCGCTGAAATGGCAAGAAAGAAGATCATTGAATTTCATAATGTACTATGGGATCATTACGCTACCTCACTTTCAGGCAATACTCATCTGTTGAATAAATTCATTCACTTTTGGGAATATTTTTGTTTGATTTTTGAAGAACCCAGGAAAATATTTAAGCATTTAAAAAAGTGTCATAATTCAGCGGAATTTGAAACCCGGGTTTTACAGCTTATAAAAGATGAACCCCTTAATGCCCATTATTTTAATGATTGACATTTAGTGATTTTTATTACATTTAAAAAAATCAATCATCATGAAAGTCCTTATATTTCTTATTGTCCTGATTAGTAGCATGATGGCAAAAGCCCAGAATGTTTCCGATTCAATAATTTTGGAGGACGGCTTTCGGGGTTTCGTTTATTTGTATAAAGGAGAGTCGGTAAACACAAAAAAAGTATTTATATTAATGGAATCAAATGATTTAGCATATGATGAATTTTCCTCGGCTCGTGACGCATATGTTTTTGGGAATGTGTTTGCAATGATGGGGTGTGTGCTTATTATTTACCCATTTGTCAATTCTGCAATAGGCAATGATCCTAATTACGGCCCTGCTTTTGCCGGCGTTTGTTTTATTGGAATATCTATACCCATATTCCGTTCTTATAATCGTAAAACCATTTCATCTATAGTAAAGTATAATGAGGGTTTAACCTTGCCTCCTTCAATTGACAATACCTCCGGATTTTATCTAAAAAACACTCAAAATGGGATAGGAATTGTCTATAATTTCTGATAAACACCTGATTAATAATAGTTTTTCGACTAGCCGATAATTTCAAGCAAATTTTTGCGTTAAATATTTATTCGGTTGTCGATTTAATTACAAAAGCCCGGGTAAAAACATAAGATGGCATTGAAAGTTCACTGAATAGCGGATAAAGAAACTGGATGTCAAAGGGTGAACTGCCTGTAAAAAATAGCTTATTGCGAGTAATAGCCTGGTTTGAAAGGGAAATATCTGAAAAAGTATTTGATACATTCCAGGCGATACCATTATTAATATGAGTTTGTAAACGCTTCATGTTAGCTGTTTTGAGATAAACAACTTGAAAACACAAATGTTTAACATTTTTCAATATCATCTGAAAACATTAATGGCGCAACCATTTTAGTACTAAAGGTATCTTTGGAAATATTAATTAACTGCTTACATATGAAGAGATTTTTAATATGCGGACTTGTTTTAATGATGTTTGCTTCGTGTGAATTTGATAGCGCACGGGAAAAAATTCATGGAAACGGAGATGTTCAGCAAAAGGAAGTGAGTATTGAGGGATTTTATCAGGTAGAATCGAATGGTGCATTCCAGGTAAATTTTATTCAGGATACACTATGGAAAATAGAACTTGTAGCCGAATCTAATATATTACCATTAATTGATGTTTATAAAGCAGGCTCCAAGTTAATTATTGAGAATAAAGATGGTTACGATTTTGATTTAAATCATGATATAATTGTAACCATTCATCATAGCGGAGTTGGCGATGTTGCTCTGAATGGAGCCGGCACACTTGATTTGGGTGATCTGGAGTACGATGAGGTTACAACCCGTCTTTCGGGAGCGGGGTCAATTACAGGCAGTGTTATTGCCCCCCAGGTTGATTTTATCCTTTCGGGTGCAGGAAGTGTTTCAGCAAAGGTTGATTGTAATGATCTGGATGCTTCAGTAAGCGGACAGGGCAATTTTAACTTTGAAGGAATGGCTACTCATGGTATATTTACCGTTTCAGGAGTCGGGAACATTCAGGCATTAAACCTTGTAATGGATGCTGCCTGGTGTACCATTTCCGGAGTGGGTGATGCATACCTTAAAGTTAGTGAAAACCTACATGCTACCATTTCAGGAACAGGAAATATTTATTATTCCGGGTCTCCTGAACTGGATATTACTATTTCAGGTGCAGGTAAGGTTTCCCAAATCAATTAATAAAAATGAAAGCTCTTCTATCTATTATACTTTCTGCTTAGTTGTTTAATCTAGTTGTTAAAAAAAAGAAATCCTTCTGAGGCAAACTCAGAAGGATTTTCTTTTAAAAGGAAATAATATTTATGTTAAATTATTACATCATTCCTGGCATTCCACCACCCATAGGAGGCATAGCAGGAGCATTTTCCTCTTTAACATCAACCATTACACATTCAGTTGTCAGGAACATACCTGCTATTGAGGCGGCATTTTCCAATGCTACACGACTAACTTTTGTCGGGTCAATTACACCTGATTTATAAAGATTTTGGTACTCATCAATTCGGGCATTGTATCCGAAATCGTCAGAACCTTCTTTAACTTTTTGAACCACAACAGAACCTTCTTTACCGGTATTTTCAATAATCTGACGTAAAGGCTCTTCAATGGCACGTTTTACAATGGCAATGCCGTAGGTTTGATCAACATTTTCACCTTCAAGATTTTCTAATGCATTTATAGCTCGGATATATGCTACACCACCGCCAGGAACAATGCCTTCTTCAACAGCAGCACGGGTAGCGCTTAATGCATCGTCAACCCGATCCTTTTTCTCTTTCATTTCAACTTCAGAAGCTGCTCCAACGTAAATAACAGCAACACCACCGGCTAATTTGGCCAGACGTTCCTGCAGTTTTTCGCGATCATAATCTGAAGTAGTTGATTCAATTTGGGTTTTTATCTGATGTACTCTGGCATCAATTGCACTTTTATCACCCTGTCCGTTAACAATGGTTGTGTTTTCTTTGTCAATGGTTATTTTTTCGCAGGTACCTAAATCAGCGATGGTAGCATTTTCAAGTTTCATGCCTTTTTCTTCGGTAATTACTACACCACCTGTTAAAACAGCGATATCTTCCAGCATTTCTTTTCTGCGATCACCAAAGCCTGGAGCTTTAACTGCTGCTACTTTTAATGCACCACGAATCCGGTTAACAACTAAAGTTGCCAAAGCTTCGCCATCTACATCTTCAGCAATAATCATCAATGGTTTGCCTGATTGAGCAACAGGTTCCAAAACTGGAAGGAGGTCTTTCATTGATGAAATCTTCTTGTCATATAATAATACATAGGGATTTTCAAGTTCGGCTTCCATTTTTTCGGTGTCGGTAACAAAATAGGCTGATAAGTAACCACGATCGAACTGCATTCCTTCCACGGTTTTCAGATCATCATCCGTTCCTTTGGCTTCTTCAACAGTAATAACACCTTCGCGACCTGCGGCATCCATGGCATTAGCAATTAATTTACCAATGGCAGAATCGTTATTTGCTGAAATAGTTGCAACCTGTTCAATTTTTTCATTGTCTTCGCCAATAGTATGCGACTGCGATTTAAGGTTTTCAATAACAACACCAACAGCCTTGTCAATACCGCGTTTAATATCCATTGGGTTGGCACCGGCTGTTACATATTTTAATCCTACATTGATTATTGATTGTGCCAAAACGGTTGCCGTAGTGGTTCCGTCACCGGCATCATCATTGGTTTTTGAAGCAACTTCCTTAACCATTTGAGCCCCAACATTTTCATACGGATCATCCAGTTCAACTTCTTTAGCAACGGTTACACCATCTTTGGTAACTTGGGGTGCGCCAAATTTTTTATCAATTACAACATTTCTGCCTTTAGGACCTAAAGTAACTTTAACAGCATTAGCCAGCTCGTCTACGCCTTTTTTAATCAAGTCACGAGCTTCCATGTTAAATTTAATTTCTTTTGCCATTTTTCTATTTCTTTAATTTTGTTACAATATCAATTAAAAAATGTAAAGTATATCACTTTGTGACATGAGTAAATATGACTCATTATCGATAACTAATTCAGTACCGCTATATTTACCATACATAACTTTATCGCCAACTTTTACTTCTACATTTTGGTCTTTTGCGGCATTACCAACCAAAACTATTTCGCCATTAAGCGGAGCATCCTTGGCTGAATCAGGAATATAAATTCCGCCAGCAGTTTTTTCTTCAGCTTGCGAAGGGCGAACCAAGACCTTTCCTGCGATAACTTTACCATTTAAATTTGCCATTTTTGTTGTATTTAAAGTTTAACATTTTAATATTTACAATACGCCAACCAGTCATATTTTATGCCAAAGCAACGACGTTTAATTTTTATCAAATTATGACATTACTGAAAAGGGACTTTATAAAAAGGGCCTGATGTAATTAATTTAAAATTAAACATTTATCATGAAAAGGCGATATTGTTATAAGATAAAAAAAATGTCAGCCTGTATGACAAGCTGACATTTTTGTGACTATTTTTCAAATTATTGTTGTTGTTGTTGCGGCTGTTGTTGTTGATCTGGTGCAGAAAGAGGGTAATTGCTTGGTAATGCAGCAGGATCGCTGGCATTATCAATTTGTTCCTGCATTAACGATTTGCTATTGTCGCCAGTCTCTCTTGGAATAAAACCTGCAGCCAATACACATAAAAATAACAACCCGCCAGCTAAAGTCCAGGTGGCTTTCTCTAAAAAGTCTGTTGTTTTTCTAACACCCATAACCTGGTTCGAAGCTGAAAAATTTGCAGCTAATCCGCCCCCTTTTGAATTCTGAACTAATACGATCAGAATTAACAATATGCAGACAATAAGTATTAATACTGAAATAACTATAAACATTGTGATACCTTATTGATTATTAATTAATTGTTTTATTTTTTTAATTTGACTTGCAAAGTAAATATTTTTTTCCGGATATTTCAAACTTAATTTTTCATAAGCTAAAATAGCTTTTTCGTATTTGCCCTGCTTAATATAAATTTTTGCTAATGTGTCGGTAATAAGTTCAGGGTTGTCGATTTTTTGCTCAATCGGGAATTGATAGTCACCCTCAGCGTTATCATTATTGTAGCTGATTTTTGGTTGTTCTGTAATAAAACTATCTATCAGCCTTTTGCGATGTTCGTCTCGTGTTGGTTCTATTGGCTGTTCTTCTTTTTCTGTTGGTTTTTTCTTTTTAAAAGTCCTTTTAAAATCGTCGAGATCTATTTTATCGTCTACATTAAAAAAGGTTGATGCCTGTGCTGATCCTGTCATAATTAATTGTGAAAGTTCATCGTTTAAATCGGTGGTTTGGGTTTCAGTTTCATCTGTCAATTCAAATTCTGTAACTTCCGACAGAGCTGAAAAATCAATAATCATCTGCTCCTCGGCAGACGATTCTTTTTCAATTGAACAAAAATCATCAATAGGTAAAAGAACCCGCTTGTCGAGAAGAAAAAAAAGTTTGCTGCGATCGGTTACCCAAATCGCGGTTTTTTTCAATTCCCGATCATAACTAATGCTACCCTGGTTGTTTAAATTTTTAATATGGAGAAGCCTGGCTGATTGAAAATAAGGGTATTCCTCCAGAATTTTCTCTAACTCAGCCATCGATCGGTCATCGAGTAATTCCGGAAAATGCAGGTATTGATAAAAAAGGCTTCGTGTCATTGGCATTATATATTTTACCAGTTTACAACAGCTTTGTTAAATATATCGTCAACCAGTTCAGCAACAATTTCGTCAACCAGTGTATTTTCAACATCCTGAAGGCTGGCATCACTGGAATAATCAGCATATCTTGAAAAAGTAGTTTCGAAATTAGCTTTAGGGTCCATATTATTTATAAACTTAACTTTTACTCCTATAGTCAAACGGTTTTGTGCCGCCTGATCGGTTCCGGCCTGGATATTCATTGGGCGTGTATTATAATTGACAATGGTACCTTCAAATTGGAGATCGCCGTATGATTGCACCAGCTGTAAACTGGTTTGCGACATAAATTTATCTTTAAGAGCCTCGGTAAAGGTATTGCTTAACAATGGATTAATCAGGGGGGCCATGTTTGGAAAATCAGCTATGGATACTGTTTTAGTTCCAGGAGGGATACTGGCTCCCGTAAAAGAATAGTTAATTTTGCAGCTGTTGAATGCAACTAGTAATAAACAGGTCAGAATCAGGTTGTATATCTTCATTCGATTGATTTAAATATTTTGACTGGTTTTATAAATTAATATTATATTCTTTAATTTTTCTATACAATGTCCGTTCCGAAATTCCCAAATCTTCAGCTGCATATTTTCTTTTTCCGCCATGCTTTTCCAACGCTTTGTTAATCAGCTCTATTTCTTTATCAACTAAGGAGAGTGATTCTTCAACAAATTCTTCAGTATCTTGAATCTGGTCCCTTTTTTCGGTTTCCCGGGGTATAATAAATGAATTTTGTGTCAGGCCGTTTTCAGTATATGCAATATCCGTATCGTCGTGAAGCGTTTTCAAAATTCGTGCATGATCTTCGCTCATGGGCACATTATCAACCCCTTTATCCATTAAATCATGAACCAGGCGTTTTAAGTCATTCATGTCGTTTTTCATATCGAAAAGCACCTTGTAAAGAATTTCACGTTCTGAATTAAAGGTTTGTTCATCAATCTTTTTATAAAGCGCCGGCAATTTGCTGCCTTCGTAAATGGGAAGATATTTTCTTAAGGTATCAGCACTGATGGTTCGGTTTTCTTCAAGTATTGATATCTGTTCGGTAATATTCTTTAGTTGCCTGATATTTCCCGGCCACCGATAATTGATTAGTAGTTCAATGGCTTCATCGGTAAGCACCAGGGGAGGCATACGATATTTTTCAGCGGCATCTTTGGTAAATTTTCTGAACAACAAGTGAATGTCTTCTTTACGTTCGCGAAGAGCCGGCATCATTACAGGAACACTATTTAGTCTGTAATACAGATCTTCACGGAATTTTCCTTCGTCGACAGCTTTTACCACGTTTACATTGGTTGCAGCAACTACACGAACATTGGTTTTCATTACTTTTGATGATCCGACCCTGATAAATTCACCCGTTTCAAGAACTCTTAATAAGCGAACCTGTGTAGAAAGGGGTAATTCAGCAACTTCATCTAAAAAAATAGTACCATTATCAGCCACCTCAAAATAACCTTTTCGAGCTTCATGTGCCCCGGTAAACGAACCTTTTTCATGTCCGAACAATTCTGAATCGATGGTACCTTCGGGAATTGCACCACAGTTAACAGCAATATATTGCCCATGCTTGCGCGAACTAAATTGATGTATAATTTGTGGAAAAGTCTCTTTACCGGTTCCGCTTTCACCTGTAATCAAAACTGTTAAATCAGTTGGGGCTACCTGAATAGCTATATCAATGGCTCTGTTTAATCCATACGAATTTCCAATAATACCAAATCGTTGTTTAACAAGTTGTATATCCATTACTTAATAGGATTTTTTGTCAGTTAATAAATTTCTTTAAACACTAAAATTCAGCATGTTAAGATTTTAAACTGTGCTTGTTTGTGAATTTATATGACAAAATTACTTATTTATTGTTTATGTGCGAAAGTAACAAGTGTAAAATGTGGTATTTTACCGGCAAAACCGGAATATTTTGGGGGGGAAAGTAAGGTTAAATAAAAAATGTCGTATAAGCCACGACATTTTTTATTTAACTATTAAAGATAATATCTAAACCAGCGTGTTTCTGAAGTTGATTATTTTATCTTTTAATGCTTCAATGTTTTTAATATCGTCTGTGCTTTTTACTTTACCAAACAGATTATCGAGTTCCTTTAAGGAAGAGTATAAATCCTTAAAATTCTCGTCATCTTTATATTTTTCCATGAGTTTAATTAATTCCTGTAACGATTTTTTGTAATCAATAATAATATTGAATAGCGGTTGTTTGTCTTCAGCAAACTTGAGCGTCGCGCCAACCAGGTACATACCTTCAACCCAGCTCCCAGTAAGGGCATATAAAGCTATTTCGTTTTTACCGCTTTTATTCAGGAATTTTTGTGTGTTATATTGAGCCTCTTTTATAATAATAATAAGAGAATCTTTATTGTCGAGGTTGTTTTGTACGCGTTGGAAAAAATTGCGGTCAAGGGTAGTAATTTCAAGATCGCCAACCAGTTGAACAAAATTGTCAAGATACATGGCTGTTTCATCCTTTTTTTGGTAGGTGGTAGTGTAAGTCAAATCAGCTGCATAAATACCAAGGTTAATGGCTTTTTGTTTATAGGATACATAATTTTCAACATTAGCCGGGGGATTTGTTATATCAAAAATATACCCGGCACCTGATTTGTTTAAGGTTTGGATTATTTCATATGATGAGGGCATCGGCATATTTTCAACAGCTGTATTTAAATCTTCAACGCTTACATCATCAACGGCTTCAGCCGCTTTTTTAGAGGAATTGTTATTTGAACATGAAAATAAGAATGCGCTGAATAACAGAATTCCAATTAAAAATTTAAATTCTTTCATGGCTGAAAAGTTTAAGTTTATTGTAAAAATAAAAATTTTGTTGGATTTTCCTGCTATTTCACCCAAAAAAGCCAGATAAAATTGAATATAAAACCAGAATGCTTAATTATTGTTCAATAATTAAGCTAAAGACTTGAATTTTTGCTTTTAAAAAAGGTGCTGAAAAGCAATATTAATGAGGGTTTTGGGATTATTGACAAAAATTGTTTATAATAATTGTGGTTTAAAATTTAAATTGTATTTTTGCATCCCACATTTGGCGGAATATTTTTTCGTTGTATTTATGTATTAATTAAAAAGTTAGGAGTAGAGTGAATACTTTAAGTTTTAAAACACAGTCGGCAAACAAGGCAACCGTTAATAAAAAATGGGTTGTGATTGACGCAAACGAAGCAGTTTTGGGTCGCCTTGCCACCGGTGCTGCTTTCCTTTTAAGGGGCAAGCATAAGACCGATTTCACTCCTCATGTTGATTGCGGTGATAATGTTATCATTATTAATGCTGAAAAAGTTCAGTTAACCGGAAACAAATGGAGTGATAAAGAGTATGTTCGTCATACCGGCTATCCTGGTGGACAACGTACTATTACTGCCGAAAAGCTAATGGTAAAAAATCCAATAGCAATGGTAGAAAAAGCTGTTAAAGGGATGCTTCCTAAAAATCGTTTAGGTAGCCAACTTTACAGGAATTTACATGTATACGCAGGTGAAACGCATCCGCACGAAGCGCAAAAACCTGAAACAATCAGTTTAAATTCAATTAAATAGAAGAAATGGAAGTGATTAACGCAGTTGGACGAAGAAAGTCCGCAGTTGCACGCGTTTACTTAAGCGAAGGAACTGGTAAAGTTGTGGTAAATAACAAGGAATTTAAGGAGTATTTTACTACCGGAATTTTGCAATATATTGTTTTACAACCCCTTTCTTTACTTGAAGTAGCTGATAAGTATGACGTAAAAGTGAACTTGGATGGCGGCGGTATTAAGGGACAAGCCGAAGCTGTGCGTTTAGGTATTACCAGAGCTTTAATAGAAGCTGATGCTGAAAGCCGTGGTAAACTAAAAGCAGCAGGTTTTGTTACACGTGATCCCCGCGAGGTTGAGAGAAAAAAACCAGGACAGAGAAAAGCACGTAAGAAATTCCAGTTCAGTAAGCGTTAATAGCACTGAAGAATTTCGTTTAGTATCTAAATTGTTAAGACTTCTTTGCAGAAATTAGGGCTGAGCACGAGAAAAAAATTACAACGAAAATTATCTCAAATCACGCCAATCCTGTTTAAGCAGGAAAACTCAAATCTAAAGTCTGTCAGTCTGAATTAAGAACTACTTAACGATTGCTTTTTCGAAGAATGTAAACGAGTTAAAAAAATTAAAATGTCAAGAGTTAGTTTTCAGGAATTATTAGATGCAGGTGCACACTTCGGTCACCTCAAGAGAAAATGGAATCCAAACATGGCTCCCTATATTTTTATGGAGCGCAACGGCATTCACATTATCGATCTTCAAAAAACCGTTGTAAAAGTTGATGAAGCAGCTTCTGCTTTAAAACAAATTGCAAAATCCGGTCGCAAAATTTTATTTGTTGCTACCAAAAAACAAGCAAAAGATATTGTTGCCGAAACTGTAGGCAATGTAAATATGCCATATGTTACTGAACGTTGGTCAGGTGGTATGTTAACAAACTTCCCTACTATCCGTAAGGCAGTTAAAAAAATGACTTCGATTGATAAGATGGAACAAGATGGAACATTCGACCATTTATCAAAAAGAGAAAAACTTCAAATCACCCGTCAAAGAGCAAAATTGGAGAAAAACCTTGGTAGTATTGCCGATTTAACCCGACTACCTGCTGCTTTGTTTGTGGTTGATATTCAGAAAGAAAAAATTGCTGTTGCTGAGGCCCGCCGTTTACAGATTCCTGTATTCGCAATGGTTGACACAAACTCAAATCCTAACTTGGTTGATTATGCAATTCCATGTAATGATGATGCCGCAAAATCAATTTTCATTGTAGTTGACGCTGTTGCCAAAGCAATTCAGGAAGGTCTTTCTGAACGTAAGGTTGAAAAAGAAAAGGACGCTCCTGCTAAAGACAAAAAAGCTGCTCCCAAAAAGGAAACCAAAACCACAGCTAAAAAATCGGCGGCTAAAAAAGAAGCCGTTCCGGTAGCAGAAGATGCAACGGACGAAGCAAAACCTGAAGTTGAAGAAAATTAATAATTAAGAATTAAGAATAACTTTTTTAAAATATATTGAAATGTCAATTCAAGCAGCTGACGTAGCCAAATTAAGAAAAATGACCGGTGCAGGTATGATGGACTGTAAAAAAGCCCTTACCGAAGCAGATGGTGATTTTGACAGGGCTATTCAAATTATACGAGAAAGGGGACAAGCTATTGCCAATAAACGCGCCGACCGCGAAGCTACTGAAGGAGCCGTTATAGCAAAAGTATCTGCCGATGGTAAACAAGGTGCAATTATCGCACTAAATTGCGAAACCGACTTTGTGGCTAAAAACGATGATTTTGTTGCTCTGGCTAATAAAATCTGTGATTTTGCCCTTGCCAACCTTCCTGAAAATCTGGAAGCTCTGTTAGAGCTCGATTTTGAAGGCACACCATTGAAAGATGCTGTTGTTGCGCAAAGCGGTATCACCGGCGAAAAAATGGAAATAGCTTATTACGATAAAGTAGATGCTGAAAGTGTATCGGCTTATATTCATATGGGTAATAAACTGGCAACCTTAATTGGGTTTAACCAATCGAACGTTGATTTACAAGTAGGTAAAGATGTGGCTATGCAATGTGCAGCAATGGCTCCTGTAGCTATAGACAAAGATGATGTACCTGCAAATATTATTGAGGAAGAACTTCAGATTGGCAGGGAAAAAGCAAGACAGGAAGGTAAACCCGAGGAAATGCTTGATAAAATTGCCCAGGGTCGTTTGGGTAAATTCTTCAAAGAGATGACTTTGTTGAACCAACAATCGGTTAAGGATAATAAAGTTACCATTTCGCAAATGTTAAGTGCAGCCAGCAACGGCTTGACTGTTACTGCCATGAAACGCTATGCTTTAAAATAGTATACTATTAAATTAATATATATAAGAGTCCTTAGGGGCTCTTTTTTTTTGACTATTGGTTGTGTGTTGTATGAAAATGATTTATGACTTTTTTGTATATTCGAGCACCAAAAATAAAATTCAACTTATGATAAAATATAAACGCGTATTACTTAAGCTCAGTGGTGAATCGTTAATGGGTGATAATTCACATGGAATTGAACCTAAACAATTAAATGAGTATGCACAGCAAATTAAATCTGTGGTTGACCAAGGAGCACAAGTGGGTGTTGTAATTGGTGGAGGAAATATTTTCAGAGGTTTAAGCGGAGCGGCTGCCGGATTCGATCGTATAAACGGCGACTACATGGGAATGCTGGCAACGGTGATCAATTGTCTGGCTTTGCAATCTGCACTTGAAGCTGTTAATTGTCTGTCAACTGTTTTAACGGCCATAAGGATGGAACCAGTGGCAGAATTTTACAGCAAACAAAAAACCCGACAATTACTTGAAAGCGGACATGTAGTGATTTTTTCAGCAGGAACAGGTAATCCTTATTTTACTACTGATACAGCATCAGCTTTGCGCGCTATCGAAATGAAAGCTGAGGTTATGTTGAAAGGTACACGCGTTGACGGGGTTTATACTGCCGATCCGGAAAAAGACCCATCGGCAACAAAGTTTGATCAAATCACCTTTATTGATGCTTATAATAAAAACCTAAAGGTTATGGACCTGACCTCGTTTACCATGTGTAAGGAAAATAACATGCCCATAATTGTATTCGATATGAATAAGCCCGGTAATCTTGAAAAAGTTATTTTGGGTGAAAAAATTGGAACTTTAGTAAGTAATTAAATATATTTACTGTATTAATCAAATCTGAATTACGATGACTGAGGATATAAATATGGTAATTGAAATGACTAAAGAATCGATGGATAAAGCTATTGGCCATCTTGATGTTTCTTTGGCTCATATACGTGCTGGCAAAGCTGACACAAGAGTTCTTGACGGAATTACTGTTGATTATTACGGATCAGCTGCCCCTTTAAGCCAGGTATCGAATATAAATACCCCCGATGCCCGCACCATTAAAGTGCAACCCTGGGAAAAAAACATGATTGATCCTATTGAAAAGGCAATTTTATATGCCAATTTGGGACTTAATCCTACCAACAATGGTGAAGCTATCTTGATTAACATACCTCCTTTGACTGAGGAAAGGAGAAAAGACCTGGTGAAACAGGCTCGGCATGAAGGCGAAAACGCGAAAGTTAGCATCCGTAATGCGCGTAAGGATGCCATCGATCAATTTAAACACATGAAAAAAGATGGTTTATCTGAAGATATGGAAAAGGATGCTGAGGTTGAAGCTCAGACCTTGACCGATGATTATACCAAAAAGATTGATGAAATGATAAAGCAGAAAGAGATTGATATTATGACATTATAGTTAATCCGGCTGATGCCGGATTTTTTATTTTAGCCCCTCCGTACAATTCCGGCATATTTTAAATCCATTGAAATTTTCCCACACCTTTTTCCTGAATAATTTAGCGGTGGTGCTTTTCCAACTACTTTGGACGGATTCATCGATTAAATCTGCATAAGTATAATTTCCATTTTTATCGAAACAGCAGGGAAGCAGTTTTAAATCAGCGCTAACAACACTACCATTCCAGATGCGTTTGCATTTAAATTTAGGATTTCGGTTCAACAGGTAGTTCCCATCTGATTGTTTCCGGTATCTCGAATATTTCTCATTTTCGGGAATCATTGGATTGCCCTTTTCAAAATTATCAATCTGCGCCGATTTTATATTTAATTTATCTATACCAAGTTTTTTTGAAAGTTTTTTAATGTCGTCAATTTGGTGTTCATTGGTTTTAAATACTACAAATTGAAGGATGATAAAAGGGGTTTGACTTTTCAGGGTTCTTCGGGCAGCTGATAAATTCTCTATTCCTGACAAAACAGTATCAAGGTTGCCTCCAACACGATATTTTTCATAGGTTTCATGTGTAGTTCCATCAACCGAAATAATAATCCTTTGCAATCCTGAATTAATTAATTTTTCACAATTTCCGACGGTTAAAAACAAACCATTGGTTGAGGTTACAGTATATATTTTTTTTGCAGTAACATAGGAAAGGAGTTCAAATAATTTTGGATGCAGGAAAGGTTCACCCTGGAAAAAAAGTTGCAGATAACTCAATGTCTGGTAATTTTCATCAATAAGCGTTTTAAATTTTTCCAATGATAAAAACAACCGGGGGCGTGTCAGGTTATTATTACCCGACGGACATTCGGGACATTTTAAATTACACAGGTTAGTAGGTTCAATGGACAAACTTTCTGGTTGACCCCAGTGCATATATTTGCCTGATATTCTTGAAAACAGATAGCTTACACGCAAAAGAAATCCATTGATGATTTTGCGAAAACTTATGGTTTTTAGAAACAGAAACCCATCAATGAGCAGCGATTTGTACATTATACATTTTACGGAATTTCAACTTTTAATTTGATTCCAGAATCTGGAATAATTCATCCAACTTGGGAGTTAAAATTATTTCAGTGCGACGGTTTTTTGCGCGGGCTTCAGGTGTTTTTGCCGGATCAACCGGAACATAGGGACCGCGTCCGGCCGCAGTTACACGGCTGGGATCCATGCTCGAATTGTTCAAAAGAATTTTAACAATGGCAGTAGCTCTTTTTGCACTAAGATCCCAGTTGTCTTTAATATCGCCAGAACCACGCATAGGAACATCATCGGTATGGCCTTCCACTACAATATTTATGTCTTTATTTTGCTCCAATACTTTGGCAATCTGTTTAATGGCCTGCTGACCTTTAGGATCAACGTCCCATTTGCCCGATTTAAACAGCAGTTTTTCATCCATGGTAACATAAACTTTTCCGTTCCGCTGATGAATGGTCAACCCTTTGTTTTCAAAACCCAGCAAAGCGTCAGTAATTTTAGATTTTAAAGCCATTACAGCAGAATCTTTGCTATGCAAAATATTTTCAAGATCAATTAAGCGGCGGTTCTGGTCTTCAATTTCCAGCCTTTTCTGGTTTAAATTTGAGTCGAGTGCAACCAGGATTGCATCACGGTCATCAAGTTCCTTTTGTTTTGCCATTAATGACGATTCCAGGTTGCGAAGTTCATCTTCCTGCATTTGCAGGTCTTCTTTACTAACCTGCAATTCAGCCAGTAGTTTTCGGGTTTCTTCATCGCGACTGTTTTGTTTTTGTTCGGTAGCATCATTTAAATCATCATACATGGTTTTAAAAACCTTATATTCTTTTTTATAAAATTGAGCGGAGTCTTTTAAATTGCTTTTATCCAGGGCCATAGCTTCCATCCGTCGGTTTAGTTCTTCAAGTTTAGCCGACGTTTCTGTGTTCTGAACAGTGAGCTCTTCATTTTCACTTTTCAATGAATCGCGTTCATGAACAGTAATTTCATTTTTGCCTTTTAATTCCTGAAACTGACGAGTAGGTACACAAGCATTCATAAAAATAAAAACATATGCCAGTATTAATACTGCTAAAATATTCCGCATAATTGTAAAATTTATGAAAGTAAATATACAATTAATTCAAAAAAAGTTTGATGAATAAACTAATTTCAACAAATTTGGTCCTTAAAAGAAAAACATGATATTTTTAAGGTTTTTACTAAACATTACCTTGTAGATGACGAGTTTAAATAGTTTGATATTGATACAGGACACTATTCCTGAAGTAAAAACAAATTTAAATGTTATTCAGAAGTCCCCGCTGAGTACCGACCTTAATATCGAAAGACAGAATATCAAACTGGGTTCAATTCGGGAAATTGCTATTGATTCGTCCCGACTTCAAAAAGCCTATGTGCCCCGGCCAATTATAAAAACCATCCCTTTTGTTCCCTATAATGATAGTGTGGAACACCCCGTATTTAATGTATTGAATGACAATTTTATATTACACGATGAATCATCGTTTTATGACCATATGAATTTTACGCCGGTTGATCCGTTGTTAAAATTTCAATTAACAACCCATAAAGCGGCTTCATCAGAGAAACCGGGTCAGGAAGTAAATACAGGACTTACCCGGGAAATATTAAGTCAGAAACTGGTAACCAAAGATCGTTACAGTAATACAGTTGGTTTCCGGTCCACCGACTGGATGTTAGGTATAATTATTTTTGCCCTGGTTATTTTCAGCTGGCTAAGGGTTGGCTATGGCAGATATTTTCAGGCTGCCATACAGGCATCCTATAATTTCTTTACAGCACGTCGGATATTTGAGGAATCAAATGTTACCCGTAACCGCGTATTCTATTTTATGAATTTTCTGTTTTTTGTCAATATTTCTCTTTTTATAGCTCAATTACTTGATTATAACCATTTAAGCATATTTAAACTTCATGGAATAATGGTTTTTTTGTTATGTTTTGTCTTGGTTATAATAATATATTCCGGTAAATCAGTCATTTTGCATTTGCTCGATTTTTTATTTCTCACACGAAATGGTTTTTCGTCTTATGTTTTTACGGTTTTTCTGTACAATAAAATGATTGGTTTTTTGTTATTGCCAATTATAGCTGTACTGCCGTTTGTTCCTAAACACATCACTCCCTATCTGTTTGTAGCAGGAATTGGTATTATACTTTTGTTATATATTATAAGAGTTTTTAAAGGATTACAATTAGGAATAAAAAATAGACTTTCAATATTCTATTTGATTTTGTACCTTTGTGCACTTGAAATTTTGCCTGTGTTGTTAATATTGAAAGTAATCAAACCATACATTTAATATAGAAGTCAGGCATTTAGGTGTGTAACGAAAACATGGAGAAATTGAAAATTAAGAGAATTCTTGTATCTCAACCGGAACCAGAGACAGAGAAATCACCGTACTACGATTTAGCTGAAAAGCATAATCTTAAAATTGACTTCAGGCCTTTTATTCAGGTTGAACCTGTTGAGGCGAAAGTGTTCAGAAAGGAGAGGATTAACATTCTCGACTATACTGCAGTTTTATTTACAAGCCGAACTTCAGTTGATCATTTTTTTCGCATTTGTGAAGAAATGAGAATAACTGTACCTGATACCATGAAATATTTTTGTGTGTCGGAAGCTACTGCTTTTTATTTGCAGAAGTATATTGTTTATCGTAAGCGTAAAATTTTCTTTGGAAAAAGCCGATTTGAAGATTTAGTGGAAATCATTGAAAAACATCGTGACGAAAAGTATTTACTTCCGCTTTCAGACATGCACAAGCCAGAGATCCCTAAAAAGCTTGAAAAGATGAAAATCAATTTTAAGATTGCGATTTTATATCGTACCGTGGCAAGTGATTTATCGGATTTATCGGATGTAAACTATGATATTTTAGTATTTTTCAGCCCGTCGGGAATTAAATCATTATTTGAAAATTTTCCTGATTTTAAGCAAAATGAAACTAAAATTGCGGCATTTGGTCCAACAACTGCTAAGGCAGTAAAAGATGCCAAGCTCAGGCTCGACATTCAGGCTCCGCTACCTGAAGCTCCCTCTATGACTATGGCGTTAGACCAGTACATTAAACTTTCCAATAAGAATTGTAAAAAATGATCCGGGTCTGCATCGTTTTGATGCAGACTTTTTTTTGCAAATATTTTGAACCTTTCACCTTACTTTATTTAAAATTATTTTCATCTATTTATCCATTCTTAGTGAAATAATTTTTATGTTCGTTTAATGAATTCCAAAGAGATTGTAAATCGAATGACCTTAAAAAAAGAAGAAAGGTTAAAAAGCCGTAAAACCATCCAATCTCTTTTTGTTCAGAATCAGCATTTGAAGATTTACCCGTTTAAACTCGTTTGGCTGGTTGAAGAAAATACCAGGGGATTTTCATTAAAAATCAGTGTTTCGGTGACGAAAAGATTATTTAAATTGGCGGTTAAACGAAATACATTGAAACGTAAAATGCGGGAATGTATACGGATCAATAAAAATTTAATTATTGACAAGCTTAAGGATAAAAACATTACTTTAAGTTTTATGTTAATTTATCAGACTCAGGATGTTGTTACTTTTAATGAATTTAATGCTAAAATAAAACAACTTTTAATCCGTTTGGGTGATAAAATAACAAAATCCATTGAAAATAATTCGGGAATGTAACCGAAACAATTTTATGGCAACTTATTTGTAAGGAATTTTTTTCGTTAAAAATTATAAAGGATGAAAATATTTGGTAAAAAATTTAAAATTATCACAGGTATTGTATTACTGGCACTTGTGGTGGGATTTGTTTCATTTGATGATGAGAATTTTCAAATTGCCAAGAATCTTGACATTTATACCACCCTTTTCAGGGAGCTGAATCTTTACTATGTTGATCAGACTGATCCGGGAAAATTAATAAAAACCAGTATTGACGATATGTTAAGTTCGCTCGATCCCTATACCGTTTATATACCTGAATCACAGATGGAAGATTACCGGTTTATGACCACCGGGCAGTACGGTGGTATAGGAGCGTTAATACGTACCAGTGGCAATTATGTGGTTATTTCGGAGCCTTACGAAGGATTTCCGGCACAAAAAGCAGGATTAAAAGCGGGTGATAAAGTAGTTGAAATTGATGGAAAATCGGTTGTTGGAAAAAATACCGAGCAAATCAGCGAGCTTCTAAAAGGAGAACCTAATACTGAAATTGATTTGGGTGTGGAAAGGCTTAATCAGCCAAAACCGCTTAAAATTAAGGTAATACGTGAAAAGATACAGATCAATAGTGTTCCTTATTATGGAATGCTAAATGATCATATTGGCTATATAAGGCTATCAAGCTTTACTGAGAATTGCAGCAAGGATGTGAAGAAAGCTTTTCAAAACCTGAAAAAAGATAATGACCTTAAAGGTCTGGTATTCGACCTGCGGGGAAATCCCGGAGGATTACTTATGGAAGCGGTAGCCGTTGCAAATTTATTTGTTCCTAAAGGTCAGGAAGTTGTTAGTACTAAAGGTAAAGTAAAACAATGGAACCGCACCTATAATGCCACCAACAATCCATTGGATACTGACATTCCTCTTGTATTACTGGTTAACAGTGGATCTGCATCAGCATCAGAAATTGTTTCAGGGACCATGCAGGATTTAGACCGGGGAGTAATCCTGGGCACCCGAACATTTGGTAAGGGATTGGTTCAAACCACACGAGACCTTAGTTATAATTCAAAACTTAAAATTACAACAGCTAAATATTATATTCCGAGTGGGCGCTGTATTCAGGCCCTTGATTATTCTAATCGCAACGAAGACGGCAGTGTAGGCCGTATTCCCGACTCGCTAATTACTGAGTTTAAAACAAAGGATGGTCGTCCGGTATTCGATGGAGGTGGAGTTAAACCTGATGTTAAAGTGGAACCCCAATCGCTAAGTAAAATTAGTGCCAGTTTATACACTAAAAGTCTGATTTTTGATTATGCTACCGATTTCATGTATAAGCATGATAGCATACCCACCCCTGAAAAATTTGAAATTACCGACAAGATTTATAATGATTTTGTGGCATTTCTGTCTGACAAGCAATTTGATTATACTCTTGAAAGTGAAACCAAACTTGATGAGCTTGAGAAAGCCATTAAAAAGGATAAATACGGAGATAGAATTACTAATGAAATTGATGATTTGAGGAAAAAACTAGCTCACGATAAAGATAAAGATTTGGTTATGTTTCAACCGGAAATAAAGGAGTTATTGAAAGAAGAAATTGTAAGCAGGTACTACTATCAAACAGGTCGTGCAAAAGCAATGATAGAAGATGATCCCCAGGTTGATTCTGCACTGGTGGTTATTCAGGACACGAATCGTTACAATAGTATTTTACGACCGGCTAACTAAAAATTATATTCAATCAGTAAACCGGAAATTCTTAAATTTGAATTTCCGGTTTTTTATTGCCAACTTACATCACATTTGAAATATAATTATGCCAGGCCAAAATATTATTCTTTCAATAGTACCCGCACCTCTTTTACCCGCTTTTTCCGGCGGTCAGAAAGGAACTTACGGACCTTTGGACGCTTTGGGTCGGATAGCGAAAGTAATTTGTATTACGGACACAAAATCAGGAATTGAAAATCACACCTTTGAATTGCGTCCGTTGATTAAGCACGAGCCCAAAAAGTATTTTGCTTTTAGAAATTATAAGCTTTTGCTTAAGCAGATAAGAGAAATAAAGCCGGCATCAATTCTTTTGGAACAGCCTTTTTTAGGAATAATAACCTATTTGGTTTCGCGAAAAACCAAGACACCTTATTTTGTACATGCGCATAATATTGAATATTTACGATTTAAATCGCTGGGTAAATTCTGGTGGCCTCTTCTTTTTATTGTTGAACGTTTCACTTTGTCCCGGGCAAAAGGAATTTTTTTTGTAACCCGTCACGATAAGGATATTGCCATAAAACACCTGCGGCTCAAGGATGAAAATTGTCATGTTACACCTTATGGAGTTCCTCAAAATAAAATTATTGAGATTTCCGGGGAAAGAAAAAACCAGGTTAGGCAGCGTCATGGAATTAGCAACGATGAGGTAGTTTTTATGTTTTTCGGTGTACTTAAGTATATGCCTAATATTGAAGCACTTGAATTAATTATTGAAGAGATTCTTCCCCGCTTAAAGGAGCAAATGGCACAAAAATTTAAGGTGTTGGTTTGCGGGGCTGGTATTTCCGATGATTACAAGAGGCAATTGCAGGAACTTGATCCTGAATATTTTATCTACGCTGGTTTTGTGGAAAATATTGATGAATATACACAAAGTGCAGATATTATTCTGAATCCGGTACTTAGTGGCGGAGGTATCAAAACAAAAATTGTAGAGGCTCTGGGTTTCAATAAAACGGTAGTTTCAACTCAAACCGGAGCCATTGGTGTCGATCCCGATATTTGTGGCACCAAACTATATATTGCTGAGGATAAAGATTGGGATAGCTTTACAAAACTGGCCATCGAGGCTATCCAAAATAAGTCAGACGTTCCGCCAAAATTCTTTGAAGTATTCAGTTGGTCGGCTGTAGCACAAACCATGTTGAATAATTTGCTCGCTTAACCGGCTTTTTTGTCAAATACACAAAAAGATTACAAAAAAATAAAATATTTTTGCCGAATTGTAGTTTATTGAATGTAAAACACCTTTGCTTTGCAGATTATTAAAAGAATATTTCACAAATCGGTAATTATATTAGCTCCCCTGATTTTGGTAGCTGGTTGCTCAACCAAAAAAAATACACTCATAACCCGTACTTATCATAATGTTACCGGTTATTATAATGTTTATTATAACGGTAAGGAAGCATTTAAAGATGGTGTAAAAAAAATTGATGATGCATATAAGTTTAATTATTCATTGATTTTACCGGTTTTTGAATTCAGCAATGAAGATGCTGTGCGGGTTGCATATGCTGATATGAACAAGGTGCTTGAAAAGGGCTCAAAATGTATCCGAAAACATTCTATAAAGGCTAAACCCAAACGGAAAGAGGGAAAAAAGAAGGATGATAAATACCAGGCTTTTTATGATCAAAAAGAATTTATAAAATGGGTGGATGCTTCCTACTTATTAATCGGGAAAGCGAATTTTTATAAACATGATTTTTATCCGGCTATTGAGACCTTCAACTACATTATCAGGGAGTATTCTGATAAGCCAATTAAGTACGACGGCTATTTATGGCTTGCACGTACCTATACTTTAATGGAAAAGTACGACGATGCCCTGGATTTACTCGGTAAGGTAGAATCTGAAAAAGACCTTGTACCTAAAGATTTGATCGGCCCTTTTGCTATGACTCAGGCTGATATTCTGATACGTACACAACAGTATGAATCAGCCATCCCATATATGATAAAAGGAATTGAAAATACCAAAGACAAAAGGAAAAAAGTAAGGTATCAGTACATTCTGGCACAACTTTATCAAAAAACCGAGCAGATAAAAAAGGCTTATGATGCCTATGGCAAAGTGGTGGAAATGAACCCTGATTATGAAATGACTTTTAATGCCAGGATTAACCGGGCCAGTATTTTTAATGCCAAAGCACAGGATAGCAAACAACTGCAAAAAGAATTGCAGAAAATGCTAAAAGATGATAAGAATATTGATTTTCGCGATCAGATATATTATGCTTTAGGTAGTATTGCCTATAACGAGTCGCGTGATAATGATGCCATTGGTTTTTATTTGCTTTCGGCAAAATCGAGTACGGTTAATACAAACCAGAAGGCAATGAGTTATCTGGCTGCTGCCGATATTTATTTTGATCGGCCCGATTACAGGAATGCCCAATCATATTACGATAGTTGTATGACCTTTTTAAGCCCCGAATATCCTGATTATGCAAAACTTAAAAGTAAGAGCTCGAACCTGAACGATCTGGTGAAGAATCTTGTAATTATAGAACGGGAAGATAGTTTACAGCGAATTGCCAATATGCCCGAAGCCAGTCGCAATGCCATTATTGATAAGATTATTCAGGATGTTATTGAGAAGGAACAGCAGGAAAAAGAAATGCTGGCTCAGCAACAGCAGGATTTAATGTACATGCAGCAACAAGGCCGGCAACTGGATGCCTCTTCAGCGGGGCAATGGTACTTTTATAATCCGTCAATGTTAGGTATGGGTCAGGCTGAATTTAAAAAGAAGTGGGGCGATCGTAAAAATGAAGACAACTGGCGCAGGAAGAATAAAACCGTTATGGATTGGGGAAGTGTTGCCAGTGGAGAGTCAGCCGGAAGTGATTCCAGCAATAATATTTACAGCAATAAAACCCGGGAATATTACCTGTTAAACCTGCCTTTGACAGATTCAGCCATGCAAGCTTCGAAAGACAAAGTGGAAGGAGCTTATTTTGACATGGCAAAAATTTATAATGAGAGATTTAACGATTATCCATTGAGTATTGACGGATATCTCAATTTATTAAAGAACTATCCCGATACGCGGTATAAGCTGATAACATATTATAACCTGTACAAATTATACTTGCTGACCAAAGACTATAATAATGCCGACAAGTACAAAAACATGGTTATTGATCAATTCCCAGAAAGCGATTATGCCAAAGTACTTAAGGACCCTGAATATTTTAAACAGCTTGAAAAGATTGAGAACCAGGTGAAATTTATTTATCAGGCAACCTATAAATATTTTATTAATGACGAGTGTGACCAGGTGTATTATAATTTCAGATATGCCGATTCAGCTTTTCACGACAGTAAACTGGTGCCAAAATTTGCTCTTTTAGCAACCTTGTGTTCAGGTCATTCCGGCGATACCATTGCATTTAAAGATAGTTTGCAAAATTTCAAATTGCGTTACCCAAAGACAGAGGAGGCTGATTATGCCCAGGAAGTATTGAATGCTCTTGATCGCGGAAAGCATGAAGTTAAGCTTGAGGAAAAAGAAGAGTTTGGTGGCGACCTTGCAAAAGTGGAAAATACTGATTCTATTGATGTTTCCATGTATAATTACAACCCACAAAGCATACATTATTATCTGGTAGTGGTTAATAATCAGAAAACAGATGCAAATCGTATTAAATTTAACCTTTCAAATTTTGATATAGATTATTATGATTTTCTGAACTTCGAAGTTAGTGACGAATTATTGTCAGCCGATTATACCCTTGTTACTGTCAGAAAATTTAAAAACCGGAAAATGGCAAGTAATTATTTTGAATCGATTCCGGTTGATGGCGAGGTTTTTTCCGGCATCGATGGAGATGCTTATCGCGAGTTTTTAATTTCAAAGGAGAATTACGATATATTCTTAAAGGATAAAAACCTGGCACGTTATCAAAAGTTTTTTAATGATAATTACCTAAAACCGAAGAAGTAAGGAAAATTTTTACCCATTTTATTAACTTTGTTTGCATGAGGTGAAGAGCTAATAATCGCTTTTCCCTATGCAATTATTTAATGTTTTTGTTATGCGCGAAATTGAAATACTTTGGGTAGATGATGAAATTGACCTGCTAAAACCACACATTATTTTTTTAGAATCGAAAGGTTACAAACTCGAAACGGCCAACAATGGGAACGATGCCATTGAGATGGTTCGTGAAAAAGCGTACGACCTTGTATTTTTAGATGAAAATATGCCGGGATTAACCGGCCTGGAAACCCTTTCAAAAATAACAGATATCCGTGCTAAAATTCCGGTAATTATGATTACCAAAAGTGAGGAAGAGTATATTATGGATGAGGCCATAGGTTCGAAAATTGCCGATTATTTAATTAAACCGGTAAATCCGAAACAGATTTTAATGGCGATTAAAAAGATTACGGATAAAAACCGGTTGGTAAGCGAAAAAACAACTTCAAATTATCAGCTTGAATTCTCAAAGCTGGGAGTGCAGATAAACGATTCAATGACCTCCGACGACTGGATAAATACTTATAAAAAACTGGTTTTTTGGGAACTGGAACTGGAGCAAAGTGGCGGACAGCAAATGGATCAAGTGTTGCAGATGCAAAAAACTGATGCCAACAATAGCTTTGCCAAGTTTATTAAAAAGAATTATATCGACTGGTTTGGCAAAAAAAATGATGAAAAGCCATTAATGTCGCCAAATATTTTTCCGAATAAGGTTTTTCCATTGCTCAAAAAAGGCGAAAAGGTTGTAACCATTATTATTGATAATTTACGGTACGACCAATGGAAAATAATGGAACCCTTGTTGGCAGATTATTATTCGGTTGCTGAAGAGGATTTATTTTACAGTATTTTGCCCACAGCAACGCAATATGCACGTAATGCCATGTTTGCCGGGTTAATGCCATCCGAAATTGAAAAACTCCATCCCGATTTATGGTTAAACGAAGATGATGAAGGTGGTAAAAATCAATTCGAAGAGCAGTTAATGCAGAAGCAATTGGCCCGTTTGGGTATCAAGGCAACTTTTTTTTATGACAAAATTTTAAATATTGAAAGAGGGCGGAAACTTTTAACGAATGCCTCGCAGGTTCTTGATTATCAATTATCGGTAATCGTTGTGAATTTTGTTGATATGCTATCGCATGCCCGCACCGAAATGGATATGATCCGCGAGTTGGCAAACGATGAGCCTGCCTACCGAAGTATTACCCTGTCGTGGTTTGAACACAGCACCCTGTTTGAATTACTTAAAATATTTGCGGAGAAAAATATTAAGGTAATGATCACCACCGATCATGGAACTACCAAGGTTAACAATCCTGTAAAAGTAACCGGCGATAGAAACACCAGTACAAATTTACGTTACAAACAAGGGAAAGCGTTGAGCTATAACCCTAAGCAGGTATTTGAAGTAATGCAGCCTCAGTTAATTCATCTGCCAAAATTAAATGTAAGTACTTCGTATATTTTTGCCTGTAATGATGATTTTTTGGCTTATCCAAATAACTATAACCATTATGTTAACTATTACAAAAACACATTTCAGCATGGTGGAATTTCGATGGAAGAAATGTTGATCCCCTTTATTACTTTAGAGCCGAAATAAGACGGATTTTGTGTGGCGGTTTCAAATTTAGGCAAGAGCATTAAATAGTATTAAAGCATTCAAAAAATTGATTAACCCGATTTGTTTTTTTGGAATATTGGAAAAATGAAACCATTTATAACAATATTCTCTATCATTCCAATTTTCCACTTTAAGAATACCCATAGAATTATGGCATTCTTGTGTATAAGTGTTTAATATTCAAAGACATGTTGGTTTACTTCTTATGCGAACCATCACAGAAAGGTTTTTTCTCCGATTTACCACAACGGCATAAATAAACTTTATCGGCACTTGACAACATATTGCCATCAACACCTTTTATATTGAAATTGCCCTCAATCAGCAAAGGGCCACCAGGGGTGACTTTAACTTTTGTTGTATCATTCATGGTTCAGTATATTAAAAATCATCAGGAAAAAATCCTTTTTTATTATGTGTGCCGTCACAAAAAGGTTTGTTCTGACTCATACCACAGCGGCACAACGAGGTTATACTTTTAATTTCCTGTATGGAACCATCTTCCTTAATAATGGAAAAATGTCCTTCGGCTAAAACGGGGCCGTTTCGCATGATACTAAATGTTACTTTTTCTGATTTAGCATCTGGGGTATCTGTTTTTTCTCTGATATTTCCTTCCTGTTGATTTCTTTTATAAGTGAGCGCATCGGTAGGGCAACGTTCCACTATATCAATAATAGCATCGGTTTCCGCTTGACTAAGGTCAATCCAGGGTCTCCGAGATGGGTCGAACACTTTTCGCAGTTCCCTGAAACAAGTGCCTGCGTGTACGCATTCACGGGGATTCCAGTGTACGGTTATTTCACCGTTGGTATAACTTCTTTCGCTTTTGTCCATATTATTTTCAAAATCACATGTTGAAAAAAGAGGAGAACCAATTTTCCTCAAAATATGAATAGAACAATAATATTCTTAAATAGTTCAGATTAAAAGGCCATCATTAGCAGGTTGATATCCTGAAAAGGCAGACCAAATCGATTGGCAATGCTTTCCTTGGTCAAAACGCCGTTGTAAACATAAATTCCTGACCGTATACCCGCGTGTTGCTTAATCAGTTGATTTATGCCTCCAGAATCGCCTAAGTCGAGAATCATATTACCCAATATATTGCTAAGTGCATATGAGGCTGTTCGTGCAACCCTCGAAGGAATATTTGGTACACAATAGTGCACTACATTATGTTTCCGGTAAACCGGACTTTTAAAGCTTGTAATTTCTGAGGTTTCAAAACATCCGCCCTGGTCAATCCGCAAATCGATAATAACTGAATAAGGTTTCATTTGTTTTACGGCTTCCTCGCTAACTAAAAAGGTTTGTAAATCGTTTTCTGAGGGTATTGCTCCGATAACCACATCGGCTGTGCGCAGTGCCTTTGCCACCACGCGGGGTTGAATTACAGAGGTAAAAATTCTGGAACCCAGCCTTTCCTGTATATCCCGCAAAACATCAATGGAACGGTCGAAAACCTTAACGCTTGCACCTAATCCGAGTGCCGTGCGAGCAGCAAATTCTCCTGCGGTGCCTGCGCCCAGAATTACCACATCAGTGGGGCTTATGCCGCTGATACCCCCAAGCATCTCGCCCTTGCCATTATTAGCATTGCTTAAATATTCGGCGGCAATTAATATTGATGTAGTTCCCGAAATTTCCATCATGCTTTGAACTACCGGCGAAACCTCATTTTTTCGGTCCATCAGGTATTCATAACCCAGGGCTGTAACCCTTTTTTGCATAAGTTTCTGGATATATTCGGTGTTTTGAGTAGCAATCTGAAATGAACTTATAATAACCTGGTTGCCTTTAAGTAACTCTAATTCATCTTTATTGAGGGGTGCAACTTTAACAATAATATCACTTTTGTAGATTTCGGTTTTATCATCCACTATCATTCCGCCAACTTCGCTATACATAATATCTTCGAAATTGGCAGTTTTACCGGCATCTTTTTCAATAATTACATCATGACCATTCAACACTAATAGTTCAACGGCATGTGGGGCAAGGGCAACCCTGTTTTCATCGTGGGCTGACTCTTTGGCTACCGCAATACGCAGATTTTTTTTCTTCTTACCAATTTCAAGTTTTTCTTCCTGAGGCATCAGGCTTTCTTTTCGGAGAGGGAATCCGGGAATTTCAGAGCTACCCATCATAATCGGACCTTTTATAATTTTGACCCACGAAGTTAAATTAAAATGGGCATTTTAGCAATACGGAAATTTAGTGAATCGGTAGAAAAGATAAAATACATGAGAATTAAAAAAAGATTTCTAAAACTCAATTTCCCTTGAACCGTTTTCCATTACTCTTATTTTTACTCTTAGCATGGTGTCGGGTAATAAATCTTCAACCAGTTCGGGCCATTCCACAAAACAGTAATGGTTTGAATAAAAATAATCCTCATAACCAATATTAAAAACCTCTTCGATGTTTTTAATGCGGTAAAAATCGAAATGAAAAATAAGGTTTTCGGTTTCAGTATGATATTCGTTAATTAATGAAAAAGTGGGACTGGTTACAACATCGGTGGTTTTTAACAGTTTGCACAATTGTTTAATAAAGGTAGTTTTACCTGCACCCATTTCGCCATAAAAAGCAAATTGCCTGCTATTTATGGTTTGTTCCATAAATTTAGTGGCAGCAGCTTCAATATCATTCAGGGTGTTAAAAACTATTTTCCCCATTATTCAAAATTATTTTTGTGCGACAAATATAAACATTCGGCAAGCATAATTCTGATTAATTTTGTTGATTTGTATTACTGGAAATTAAAGATTGAATTGATACGTAGTGAGTAATTCCGATAAGCATATTGAATTTTTAAAGGAAAAGGTAGCTGCCCTGCCGAATAATCCGGGAGTATATCAATATATTGATTCTCACGGAACAATTATTTATGTGGGTAAAGCCAAAAACCTTAAAAAAAGGGTTTCGTCGTATTTTACAAAATTTCACGACAGTGCCAAAACCAGGATTTTGGTACGAAATATTCAGGAAATTAAACACATTGTAGTGGATACAGAACAGGATGCCCTGTTGTTGGAAAATAACCTGATTAAAAAGTATCAGCCCCGTTACAATGCCATGCTTAAGGATGATAAAACCTATCCTTGGGTTTGTGTGAAAAATGAGCCTTTTCCAAGGATTTTTATGACCCGCAATTTTATTCGTGATGGCAGTACTTATTTCGGGCCCTATACTTCGGTCAGGACATTGAAAGTGATGCTGGATTTTATCAAACAGTTATATCCGTTGCGCAATTGTACTCTGAATTTAGCGCAGGCCCAAATTGTGCAGGGCAGGTATAAAATTTGTCTTGAGCATCATCTGGGTAATTGCCTGGGGCCATGTGTCGGAGAGCAAACCGAAGAAGACTACCGTCAGAATATCGAAAACATTAAAAATATTTTAAAAGGCAATATAAATGAGGTAATCGCCCTTGTAAAAGCTAAAATGACAGAGCTGAGCCAGGCCTATAAGTTTGAGGAGGCTCAAAAGCTTAAAGAAAAGTTGGATCACCTGGAAAACTACCAGGCAAAATCTACTATTGTGAGTCCATCTATCACCAATGTTGATGTATTTTCATTTTTAGAAGATGAAGGTAGTGCATACGTGAATTTCCTTAAAGTAGTTAACGGGGGGATAATCCAGGTGCATACCATTGAAATGAAAAAACGTACCGACGAAGATAGGGAATCACTGTTATTAACAGCTATCACCGAAATACGGCAACGCCTGCATAGTGTGTCGCGTGAAATAATTGTGCCGTTTGAGGTTGATTTTAACCTTGATGAAGTAAATTTTACTGTGCCGCAACGGGGCGATAAAAAAAAGCTGCTTGAATTGAGTATGCGTAATGCTTTTTACTATAAACAGGAAAAAATAAAACAGGAGGTAAACCGTAGTCCCCAAAAAAGAATTGACCGTATAATGGAAACCATGCAAAAGGATTTGCGGTTAAAGCATCAGCCTGTACATATTGAGGGTTTTGACAATAGTAATATCCAGGGAACCAATCCGGTGGCCAGCTGCGTAGTTTTTAAAAATGGTAAGCCGAGCAAACGTGATTACCGTCATTTTAATGTAAAAACGGTTGAGGGACCTGATGATTTTGCTTCGATGGAGGAGATTATTTACCGTCGGTTTAAGAGGCAGCTTGATGAAAACCAACCATTGCCTCAGCTTATTGTTATTGATGGAGGTAAAGGGCAGCTGGGTGCAGCTGTAAACAGTTTGCAAAAACTTGATTTAATTGGTAAAGTTGCCGTGATAGGCATCGCCAAACGACTGGAGGAAATTTATTTCCCTGGCGATTCTGTTCCCATTTACCTCGACAAAAACAGCGAAACCCTGAAAATTATTCAACATATCAGGAATGAATCGCACCGGTTCGGGATTACTTTTCACCGACAGAAACGATCGCAGGGATTTATAAGCTCCGAGCTGGAGAATATTCCCGGAATTGGTGAAAAAATGATTGAGAAACTATTCACCGGGTTTAAATCAGTTGATGTGATTAAAACAAAGTCGGAGGCAGAGCTGGCTGAGGTAATTGGCAAAGCAAAAGCAAAAGTGGTTTTTAGTTATTTTCACAAATAAAACTCCTTGTGAATTTGTCCATTCAAAAAATTTCTGTGAAAATCTGTAGTGGATAAAAATAAATCAGTTGCTTTTTCAAAAGAATTTCAAATCGCGCAAACTTTTGTTCATCAAACGCTCATCATTTTTAAAAAGGAGTTTTGCAAAATAAAGTCCGAGCAAGGTGCAGGCTACCCCGAAAACAGAACCGGCATAAATGTCAAGAAAAAAGTGCTGCAATAAATAAACCCGAGTTGAGGCAACCAGTAACCCCCCAAAAGGTAGTATTAAACTCCACCATTTGTTATCAATGGCAACCGCCAGAAGTAGTACAATGGCAAAAGCTGTCATGGAATGTCCGCTTGGGAAAGTGTTCAGGTCATGATAATCGAAACCCGGAATAAGATGATGAAATAAATCTTTATTAAAATAAGCCGTTGGCCGGGGCAGGCCTTTAAAAATAATTTTCTTTAAAATGCCTGTGAAAATTCCCGTAAAAGCCAGTGAAATTAATGATGCCAGCGCGTAATAGTATCTTATAAAAAGAAAAATCAATGTTAAAATGCCCATGGTTACTCCTAAACCAAATTTTGTCAGAAAAATGGCGATGACATCCAGAGTGGGATTAGCAATGCTGTTAACGGACAAAATAATTTCTCCGTAAGGTATAAAAAGTAAAAAAATAGAGCCGATTATTAAAAAAATCAGGTAGATGTAGTAAAAATACCTGATATTATTTTTTGCCAGTGCTTTATTGTTCATTTCATCTATAATTTAACGAGTGTAAAATAAACACATTTTTTTTAAATCTGTTTGGTTGATCATTTTGGGTGTTATAATGTAGTAGTTAAAATACCTACAAAAACGTATTGATTCCTTTTCTATTAATGTTGACTTTTGTTTGGGAAACCAGGGAAACCCCAGGGATTACTGTAAATTCCTGTAAATCAATGCAAATAGTGAGTAATAAAGGCAATAAAGCGGACGAAAAAATTAAGGTAACACGCGACAGGCCGATTAAAAGTGTTGTTAAAACTATTACCTGGAGAATTATAGCTTCGACGACAACATTTTTGCTTGCTATGTTGTTTTTTGGGTCAGATCCCAGGGCTGCGGAAAAAGCTACCGGAGTTGCGCTGGCTGAATCTGTAATAAAAATGATATTGTATTTCTTCCACGAAAGAGCCTGGGCTCAATTGCGCTGGGGACGAATGATGGTGATTATAAGAAGAAATACACGTCGATCGCGAAAATCGATTCAACGAATTATGTTAAAACGAGCTTAAGATATGTTGCAACAAACTGTAAACGAATTAAATGAAATAGTGAAAAGCCTCGATAATGTTGAGGCTTTAAAATTTTTAGCTGAAAAATTTAAAGGTAAAATAGTTTTTACTACAAGTTTTGGTTATGAAGATCAGGCAATTACTGATATGATTTTTAAAAATAATATCGATATCAGGGTAGCTACTCTTGATACCGGTCGCCTGTTTAAAGAAACCTACAAGGTATTCAGCCAAACGCTTGACACTTATAAAAAAACTATTGAAGTATTTTTCCCAAACAGTGAGGCAGTGGAAAAAATGGTGACTCAAAAAGGACCGTTCAGCTTTTACGATTCGGTGGAAAACCGCAAAGAATGTTGCCATATCCGCAAAGTGGAGCCGTTAAACCGGGCTCTGCAGGGTGTTGAATGCTGGATTACCGGTATCAGGGCAGAGCAATCACCAAATCGTCAGGGAATGACCTTTTTTGAATTGGATGAGCCCCGGCAAATCATTAAGTACAACCCTTTGCTTCATTATACCTTCGATGATGTAAAAAAATATGTAAAAGAAAATCACGTACCTTACAATGTTTTGCACGATCAAAATTTTGTAAGCATTGGTTGTGAACCCTGCACGCGGGCTATCATGCCGGGTGACGATTTTAGGGCCGGCCGCTGGTGGTGGGAAAGCAATTCCAAAAAAGAATGTGGTTTACATACTCATTAATTGCGTTTAAGTTTCAGATTTTTACATATTTCTATTAATATTGCACCAAAATTTACAATTTTCATATATATGACTAAGATTATTAACAGGAATCACCTGAGGGAGTTAGAGAGCGAGGCTATTTTTGTAATGCGTGAGATTGCCTCACAATTTGAGAGACCTGTTTTACTGTTTTCAGGAGGTAAAGATTCAATTGTATTGGTTCATTTGGCCGTAAAAGCATTTTGGCCGGCCAAAATTCCTTTCCCATTGCTACATATTGATACCGGTCACAATTTTCAGGAAACCCTTGAATTTCGTGATACCCTGGCTAATAAAATCGGTGCTCAGCTTTTGGTTGGTTCTGTTCAGGAATCAATAGATAAAGGAAGAGTAACCGAGGAAACCGGACCAGAAGCAAGTCGTAATAAACTGCAAACCGTAACTCTGCTTGATACACTTGAGGAGTTAAAAGCTGACGCAGCTATCGGAGGTGGTCGTCGTGATGAGGAGAAAGCCCGGGCAAAAGAACGCTTTTTCTCGCATCGTGATGCATTTGGTCAGTGGGATCCTAAAAACCAGCGTCCTGAGCTGTGGAACCTGTTTAACGGCAAAAAGAACGTAGGCGAGCATTTTAGGGTATTTCCTATCAGTAACTGGACCGAAATGGATGTTTGGCAGTACATTTTGATGGAAAATATTGAAATGCCAAGTTTGTATTATACACATAAACGAAAAGTGTTTAACCGTAACGGTGTGTGGTTAGCTGCCGAAGAGTTTATGCAATTAAAAGAAGGTGAAGAAATAGTTGAAATGGATGTTCGTTGCCGCACCATTGGTGATGTAACCTGTACTGGTTTAACTTTATCTACAGCCGATAATCTTGAAGATATTGTTCGTGAAGTAGCTGCTGCCCGTGAAACAGAACGTGGTGGACGTGCCGACGACAAACGTTCGGAAGCTGCAATGGAAGACCGTAAAAAAGAAGGATATTTTTAAAACTAATATTGAAAACATTCACCCCTATAATCCTCCCGATAAATCGGGACAGGCTCTCAAGGGGATACTCCTCCAAATGAACTTTTTGGTTTAATTGGAAAAGTCCTCCCTTGAGGGAGGTTAGGAGGGTGAAAAACTCGAATAAAAATTGACCAAATAAATAAGAAATGGATAGCAAAGCATATTTAGATATGACCCTGTTGCGGTTTACGACCGCCGGAAGCGTTGATGATGGAAAAAGCACACTGATTGGCCGCTTGCTTTACGACAGCAAGTCAATATTTGAGGACCAATTGGATGCAATAACTGAAACCAGCAAGCGTAAAGGCGATGAAACTGTCGACCTGGCTTTATTAACTGATGGTTTGCGTGCTGAACGCGAACAGGGAATTACCATTGATGTGGCTTATCGATATTTTGCCACACCAAAACGTAAATTTATTATTGCTGACACTCCGGGACATATACAGTATACAAGAAACATGGTAACAGGCGCTTCAACTGCCAACCTTGCTATTATCCTGGTGGATGCCCGAAACGGTGTTTTGGAACAAACCCTGCGCCACACCTATATTGCCAGTTTATTGAACATTCCTCATATTGTTTTTTGTGTCAATAAAATGGATTTAATTGGTTATGACCAGGCTCGTTATGTAAGTATTAAAAAAGAGCTTGAAGGTCTGGTTGCAAAACTAAAAGTTCGCGACCCACATTTTATTCCTATTTCTGCCAAATATGGTGATAATGTAGTTGATGCTTCCACTCAAATGGATTGGTATAATGGCACCACACTACTTAGCCTGCTGGAGACAATCGAAATTAACGAAGACCGTAATATGGTTGACGGACGGTTCCCTGTTCAATATGTTATCAGGCCTCAACAAAAAGCGTTTGTGGATTATCGCGGATATGCCGGACGTGTTGCAGGTGGGATTTTTCATCCCGGTGATAAGGTAACCATACTTCCTTCGCAGTTTACTTCAGAGGTTAAAGCGATTGATTTTTATACTGAAGAAGTTGATGAAGTATTGCCTTCACAATCTGCAACTATCAGGTTAAAAGATGAGATTGATATCAGCCGTGGTGACATGATCGTTAAATCAGATAGTATTCCAACTGTGTCGAACAACTTTACAATGGATATTTGCTGGTTTAATGAACGGCCATTGGATCCTGCACGTAAGTATTTGTTGCGTCATACAACCAATGAATTAAAGTGCATGATAAAAGCTGTTAATTACCGGACAAACATTGAAACTTACGAAAAAGACTTCGAAAATACGACTATAAAAATGAACGACATTGCAAATATTACAGTAATGACGTCAAAACCGGTATTTTACGATCCTTATAAACAAAATCGTACCACGGGCAGTGTAATATTAATTGACGAGGGAACCAACGAAACTGTAGCTGCCGGCATGATTAATTAGGTAAGGCTGTTGATTTACAAAATGATACTATAATGACAAAATATTCCCGGTTGCGGTTTGCAATCGGGATTTTTTATACTTTTGCGACAGTTTAAATAATAGAAATTTGAAGTTTAGTGAATTTGGACTCCGCCAGGAAGTGTTTGAAGGAGTCGATGCTATGGGTTTTGATGAGGCAACCCCAGTTCAGGAAAAAGTTTTACCGGTTGCTCTGCAAAAAAATGACCTGATTGCCTGTGCCCAGACGGGGACTGGTAAAACAGCAGCATTTTTACTTCCACTATTGCATCACATAAAAAACACAAACGAGGACAAGATAAAAGCTTTGATCCTTGCTCCAACCCGGGAGCTGGTTCACCAAATTGATCAGCAATTTCAGGGCTTTGCCTATTTTGTGGGTCTGGAATCAATTGCTATTTATGGAGGTAATGATGCTGCCATTTGGGAACAACAACGAGTAGCTATTGAGCGTGGAGCTCATGTTTTAATTGCCTCTCCGGGCAGGATAATTTCCCATATTAATTTAGGATATGTTGACTTTTCTGGACTTGAATATTTAATTCTGGATGAAGCTGATAAAATGCTTGATATGGGGTTCCTGGAGGATTTGGAGAAAATTGTAAAACATTTGCCAAAGGATCGCCAAACTATGATGTTTTCGGCAACAATGCCACCGAAAATTAAACAGCTGGCAAAATCGATCCTGAATAATCCGGAGGAAATTAACATTGCTGTATCAAAACCAGCAGAAGGAGTTTTGCAGGCGGCTTATCTCGCTTACGACAATCAAAAAAATCCTTTAATCAGCCACCTGTTATCCGAAAAGGAACTCGACAGTGTAATTGTTTTTGCTTCAACAAAGCAAAAGGTAAAGATATTGGTAAGCGATTTATCAAAAGCCGGTTTTAATGTAAAAGCCATTCATTCCGATTTGGAACAGGCCGAACGTGAAGAAGTTATGCTGGGTTTCCGTAATCGTAAATTTCCAATATTGGTGGCCACCGATATAGTTTCGAGAGGTATTGATATCGATAATATTGGTTTGATTATAAATTATGATGTTCCGCACGATGCTGAAGATTATATTCATCGCGTTGGTCGTACAGCCCGGGCTCAATCAACAGGAGTGGCGCTTACATTTATTAACGAAGCAGATCAATTAAGGTTTTCAAGAATAGAAAAGCTGATTGATAGCACGATCTATAAAATACCTAATCCTGTTGAAATTGGCGCAGGCCCTGAGTATAATCCGGCACCGGCATACAAAAAAAGACGCAAAAAACCCGGCGGCTCAAAACCTGGGAATGTTCATCATAAACAAGGCTCTAAAAGCAATCAGAATAAAAAGAAAAGGTATTATAAAAAACCCGGGCAAAAGCCGGAAAAATAATAAGGAAACCCAAGTATCCTAATTTCGTACTTTTTAGTTGGGGCCTTTGACAAGTTTTGAATATAATACAAGCTGAAAAGCAAAAGGAAACAGTGATATTGTAACTTATAATTAATTAGTTCCTGTTTTCGATATTAGTTTTTGTTATTGATCGTCAAGACATTGAATTTTCAAATCACTGTTTAACAATGATATTCCTGAAAAGCTTATAAAATTTTGATATAATTCTTTAAAATTAGCCTCTATGTCGTATTCGTCAGCAAGCATGGCAAATTACCGGGAAAATGTAATAGGCTGGCAAAAATATTTATCGATTGTATTTTCCCTGTTAGCGCATTGCGTAATATTAATAATGCATTACTTTTTACCAGTTCCTTACTAAAGGCTTTGTATATGTTCTTTTCCTTTTATGCTAATCTGATGGTCTTTAATGGTCAAATCATATCGGTAAATATTGTCAATGTCTTTGATTTGGCAGTAAGTAGTTTTATCCTTCCATGATATTTTTATATCGTTGAAGTTATTATCAACAGTTGCTTCTATTTCAATTGCCTTAATTTCCCGTTCAACATCCATTTTAGCAAGCATCAAAAACGTTATGCATTGTTGATAGGAATATCCGAAGAAAGCATTTTGTGAAGGGCTCAAAGTTGCCAGGTTTTATTTTATCATTTCAAAATGAGCTTTCAACCTTTCCACTTCCTGCCTGTGTTTTATCGGATTTTGTGTTTTCAGTTTGTTTATATTAAGTAGCTTCCATTGCACGGAAGGGAAATCCTGAAAATCGATGTAAGTGGAGTTTTCCCACTGTGGGTTGCCCTCCTCAAAACCGATAAGAAACGCTTTGTCTTCTTCGTTTAGCATTGAGTTGATAAAGACAATAAGCTGTTTGCGGGCATTTTCGTAATTCTCATAAGTAAACGGAATATCTGTCATACCACGAAACTGATTTTCCAAAGCTTCCTGCTGGTTTATCGTGTGGGGTGATAGGGATTCAATAAATGGCTTATCACTACCTAACAGGGCAAACATAAAACCTTGTTTCAACCCGTCAATTTTATTCATATCCATGTAATTGTAATCGAATAAGTCACGTGGGTGTTGGCGGCTAAGGGCTGCCGCAATTTTTCCGCCGTAAAGTTGTTCCAGTGGTACGATTCGCGCCTTGCAATACATTCCGAATTCTTCCTGCGCTTTATTGCATAACGGCATTTCAATTGTCGACCCAATAATCCCACGTTTTATCCCGTTGACTTCAATCTTTACAGTGCTCCGTTCCAATGTGCATAAAAGCTTATTGGGTGCGGGACGGATATTCATCCGCGGTACTGCCCGTTGGAGTTGCTGACTGATTTTAGACAGCTTTTTATCTATTTCTGCCAGGCTCTTTTCCCTGGGGGCAAGAGGAATATAGGTCAGATCCACATCTACCGAGTAGCGCGGAAGGTTTTTGATAAACAGGTTTATGGCAGTACCGCCATGAACGGCAAAATTTTTCTCTTGGTAGATTACCGGCAATACGCGGAGCAAAAGTCTGACCTGTTCTTTATAGAGGTTATTCATAATTTTTCAGTTCTTCGGGTATTACTATCTGGTATTTTTTGTCATAAACTCCATTGGGGACGATTTCCCGTTTTCCGCTCCCGATATCTATTTTTGACAAATCCAGATCGCTGAACCACGCATGACCAGATTTTTCCGCCATGTACAGGAACAAACGTTTCATTTTTACCGATGTATTCTGCTCCAGTAATACCTGTATCACGTCGGGACGAAGCGCGGTGAGCTGTTCCATTACATAGTACAAATCCATAAGGTTGCATTGTTTAGGTACAAGATTCAGGCATTCCATAAATGCTCGTTCCGGCGTGGAAACCAGTATTTCAAATGCACCTTGCATCATGGTAGTTATACCGGAATCCAAATCGAAATACTCCGAAGTTATAAATAATAAATCCACACCCCAGTCATGCTTTTTGAGCCAGACAGGTAGCCATTCTTTTTTAGGAAAACCAACAAATACAACTGGTCGCCCCATAGGAACATAATGTGTATATCCCGCCAGTTCCAAAGCCGATAATCCACCAAGATAAAAGTGCTTACCTGTTTGTTTGTTCATTGAGGATAGAGCCCCGTATATAGTCGGGTTCTCGCCCGTGCGGAACATCACGCCCGTCCCCATGGGTGTCAACCATTCTGAATCGCGATATCGTCGCTGCAGTTCATAGGATATACCATTTTCTGTCAGCCACGATGAAAAAAACAAGGTACCTGATGGTAGCTTCTGAAGCAATTGGTTTATTTTTGTTGGTTTATGTGTACTCATGATACAAATATACCCAAAAATATAAACCGACCATAACATCCTGTTGTAATGTGTCGTCTACATTTAACTCCTGAATGCGCCACTGTTTTTAAATTGCAGTTTACGTGAGGTTAATTAAAAACGTTGAAGGCTTTAAATTATATCCAATTTTCCGCTACATCATCTAAAATTTTCAAAATTATTTCCGGATCAGTTTCAGTCACCAATTTTATCCGGGTACTTTTAAAATCAGGTAGTCCTTTAAAATAATTTGAAAAATGCTGGCGCATCTCAAAAACGCCGGTTTTATCACCTTTCCATTCGAGAGAATATTGCAGATGCCGTTTGGCCAGTTCCACTTTTTCTTTTACAGTTATTTCAGGTAATAATTCCCCTGTTTTTAAATAATGTTTAATCTCTTTAAACAACCAGGGTTTTCCTATGGCTCCACGTCCGATCATGATGGCATCAACACCGTAATTTTCGAATTTTTCTCTGGCAATTTCAGGTGTAGTAACATCGCCATTACCTATTATGGGGATTTTTATTCTGGGATTTTTCTTAATCTCACCGATTAGCGTCCAGTCGGCTTCGCCTTTGTACATTTGGCTGCGAGTTCGCCCGTGGATGGTAAGGGCTGCAATTCCGCAATCCTGCAATTGTTCGGCCAGTTCCAAAATGGGTTTATCGTTTTCATCCCATCCAAGGCGCGTTTTTACCGTAACAGGGATTTTGGTGGCTTCAACTACTTTTTGGGTAATCTCAAGCATCAGGGGAATATTCTGTAACAAGCCTGCCCCAGCACCTTTTCCGGCAATTTTCTTTACGGGGCAACCATAGTTGATATCTATCAGTTCCGGATTGGCTTCCTGGCAACGAAGTGCAGCTTCAACCATGGCATCCGGATTTTTTCCGTAAATCTGAATTCCAACTGGTCGTTCATAAGAAGCAATCTCAAGTTTACGTAAACTTTTTGCGGCATCACGGATCAATCCATCAGCCGAAACAAACTCGGTATACATCATATCGGCACCAAACTCTTTGCATAACCTGCGAAATGAAGGATCGCTCACATCTTCCATAGGCGCAAAAAACACCGGCCGTTCTCCTAATTCTATGGTTCCAATTTTCATTCTTTTATACCTGAATTTGACTACAAAAATAATATTATGAGCAACCATTCTTATTAAAATTTCATCTAAAATTGGCGAATTTTAGAAACTGAACCAAATCTATCTGATTATGAAAAACTCAATTATTTATTTCGCAATCTTGTTAACCATAGGAATATTCTCATGCAAAAAATCCGGGGTTGATAAACCTGAAACCGAACTCAAAGACTTAAAATTTGGAAAGGTTGAAACCGATCTCATAAAAGCCAGTAATAATTTTACCTTTTCTCTATTTTCCAAATTTGAGGCTGAATATAGTAATGAAAATATATTTTTCTCTCCACTCAGTATTTCAACAGCCTTAAGCATGGCTTTAAACGGAGCGAACGGTGAAACCAAACAGCAAATTAAGAATGTGATTGATTTTGGTGATTATACCGATGAAGAAATTAATGCTGCCTTTAAAAATATGCAGGATGTTTTCACCGCTCTTGATCAGAATGTAGAATTTTCTTTAGCTAATCCAGCATGGTACAGAAATGACATGACATTAATGGAAACCTATCGTGATATTTTAGTGAATTATTATTACGCTGAAATTGCCGGACTAAATTTTATGGATCCTGCCTCGGTGATAACCATAAACAATTGGATTGCTGATAAAACCAAAGATAAAATCAAGGATATGATCAGTGAACTCGATCCTACAACCGTTTTGGTTTTGGTGAATGCAATCTATTTTAACGGCACCTGGAAGTATGAGTTTGATAAAAATGATACCTATCCAGGCTATTTCACTGGTTTAAACCAGGAACAAATTAACTGTGAAATGATGAAATCGGGTAAACTTAAAACCAAATTTTTAGTTGACGAAGACAAAAGCATGGCTTGTCTGCCGTATGGTAATGGCAACTATGAAATGGTATTATATATGCCTAAAGCCAATGAAGATTTAGGAACTGTTATTGCCGGTTTGACAGCCGATAAATTGAACACCATGCTCCAAACCGCTACAGAAGATAGTGTCTGTGTTTATTTACCTAAATTCAAAATCGAAACGGAAACCTTAAACATTTCAAAAATATTATCTGACCTTGGTATGCCACTGGCGTTTTCCGGGGCTGCTGATTTCAGCAATATTTTTGGCCCTGATTTACAAATTTCTATTAGCAAAGTGCTGCATAAAGCCTTTATTAAAGTGAATGAAGAAGGTACTGAAGCCGCTGCTGCTACGGTGGTAATATTTGAATACACTTCTACCATCGGCGGATCAAATGAAAGCATTATATTTTTCGACCATCCTTTTATTTTCTTTATTCGCGAGGTTACCACAGGTGAAATATTATTCGCCGGAAAATTAGTTGACCCGGTTTACGGAGAATAATTTCAGATATTTTTAAATAATAAAGCCGTAGATTTTTAAGCCAACTTTAATTTCTACGGTTTTTTCTTGACCTGTTCCTTTCCGATCAATCTGTAACCAATTATTCTTTGCGAATCGTATAGTTTCGTTTACTTTTGCATCATGGCAACAGAAATTGTTATGTATACTGATGGCGCTGCCAGTGGTAACCCGGGTCCGGGTGGATATGGTACTGTGCTAATTTCGGGTCAGCACCGGAAAGATTTGTCACAGGGATTTAAGCTAACCACCAACAACCGTATGGAATTGCTTGCTGTGATTGTTGGCCTTGAAGCGCTGAAAAATCCAGGCTGTGATGTTACAATTTATTCCGATTCAAAATATGTGGTGGATGCCGTTATCCATGGATGGGTATTCGAATGGCAAAAAAAAGGATTTAAAAAGAAAAAAAATCCCGATTTGTGGCAGCGGTTCTTGCGAATATATCCAAAGCATAAAGTAACTTTTAAATGGGTAAAAGGCCATGCCAATATTCCGGGGAACGAACAGGCCGATAGATTGGCCGTTGAGGCTTATCAAAAAGGCAATCTGATTGTAGATGAGGGATATGTGTCAGACGAAGAGAAGGGAAATCTTTTTTAAGAGTTGCCATTCGGATTAATTTTAATTGAATAATTTACTATGATAAAACTTGCATTATTTGCTTCCGGTTCAGGAACCAATGTTGAGAATATTGCTCAATATTTTAAAGATAATAACCATGTTGATGTTTCGCTGGTATTATGCAATAAGCCGGATGCTTATGTTTTGGAAAGGGCAAAAAAATTAAACATCGCAACAAAGGTTTTTAATAAAGAAACTTTTTATAATTCTACAGAAATTGTTAACCTGCTTATTGAAAGCAAAATAGATATGGTTGTGCTGGCCGGGTTTTTATGGTTAATACCCCAAAATCTGATCGGTGCTTTTCCTAAAAGAATTATAAACATACATCCTGCCTTGTTACCAAAATACGGAGGAAAAGGAATGTATGGCGGCAAAGTACACGAAGCGGTTGTGGCCAACAAGGAATTAGAAAGCGGCATTACTATCCATTTTGTGAATGAACATTACGATGAAGGGGATATAATTTTTCAAAATACCTGCGATGTGCTTCCTGGCGATAGTCCTGATGATGTTGCCAAGAAAGTTCATGCACTTGAGTATGAGCATTTTCCTAAAGTAATAGAGCAATTGGCTAAAAATCTTTAGAATAATTTGGGCTTTTAATTCATTTGATTTTATTATCCTCATTTTTAACCAGTGCTATAATATGTCATAATTACGGTTTTAATTTATGCAGCGAATACTGTTAAAATTAATACTCAAACGTTTGCCTGATTTTAGCTTACCATTTATAAACTATTCAACTGATAATATGTTAGTTTATAAGTTGATTTAAATCAGGGTTTATGAATAAATGCCTTTTGCTTTGGGCTATTGGCCTAATTTTAGATACTTTTGGCGGATTAACTAAGAATTGAAAAATTGAAATTTTAAAGATATGAAAAACAAAAAAGCTCTTTTAATGATTTTAGACGGTTGGGGAATCGGTGATAAATCGAAATCGGATGTGATAGCAACTGTCGGGGCTCCAAATATTGAAAATTTAGAGAAAAATTTTCCAAACGCCCAATTACTTACAAGTGGTGAAAATGTGGGTTTGCCCGATGGACAAATGGGTAACTCAGAAGTTGGTCACCTTAATATTGGTGCCGGAAGAGTGGTTTACCAGGATTTGGTTCGGATTAACCTGGCTATCCGTGATAATTCAATCGCTAAAAACGAAGTTATTCTTGATGCCTATAATTATGCAAAGCATAATAACAAAGCAGTTCATTTTCTTGGTTTAATTGGTCCTGGCGGAGTACACGCCATGAGTGAGCATTTATTGGCTCTGGCTGATTTAACTGCCGATTACGGACTGGAAAAAGTGTACATTCATGCTTTAACTGATGGTCGGGATACCGATCCAAGAAGTGGGTTGGGATTCATGAAAACCGTGGTTGATCATATTGAAGGATCAAAAGTAAAGGTAGCTTCGTTAATTGGCCGTTACTACACCATGGATCGCGATAAGCGCTGGGAACGGGTTAAGGAAGGTTACGATTTAATGGTAAATGGTGCCGGTAAAAAATCGACCGATATATTAAAGTCTATTCAGGAATCGTATGCCGAGGGCGTAACAGATGAATTCATTAAACCGGTTGTAATGGTCGATGATAACAATCAGCCAGTAGGTACCATTAAAGAAGGAGACGTGGTTTTCTGTTTCAATTTCCGGACCGACCGGTTACGTCAGATTACCACCGTACTGACCCAAACTGACATGCCCGACTTTGGTATGAAAACCATTCCGTTGCATTATGTTACTATGACTACTTATGATGAGAATTTCAAAGGTATTCGTGTTGCTTTTACCAAAGACAATGTACAGAACACTATTGGCGAAGTGGTGTCAAAAACGGGATTAAAACAAATAAGAATTGCTGAAACTGAAAAATATGCTCACGTAACTTTTTTTATGAATGGTGGTCGCGAAGAAGAATTTCCGGGTGAAAAACGGATATTGATAAATTCGCCAAAAGTAGCAACCTACGATTTGCAGCCTGAAATGAGCGCCTACCTGGTTAAAGATGCTATTGTAGCTGAATTAAATAAGGGCGAGGTTGATTTTGTAGCATTGAATTTTGCCAATGGCGATATGGTTGGACATACCGGTATTTACGAAGCAATAAGCAAAGCCGTGAAAGCTGTTGACGAATGTGTGGGTGAAGTAGTTGCTGCTGCCCGCAACAATGGTTACGATGTGGTAATAATTGCCGACCACGGAAACGCAGATAATGCTGTTAATGCTGATGGTTCTCCAAATACAGCGCACTCATTGAATCCAGTTCCAATTATTGTGGTTTCTGATCAGGTGACAAAAGTGGAGAATGGAATTCTGGCTGATGTTGCACCCACACTGCTTACTTTAATGGGATTGGAAATTCCGGAAGAAATGACAGGAAAAGTTTTAGTTAGCTAACCATTAAAATTTTAAACTGAGAAACCCTCATTGGAAATAGTGGGGGTTTTTTATGAAATTATTTTTCCTTCTTCATTTTAAGATAATCTTCCAGTAAAACCGGGTTATTCTTTTTTGCCCATGCAGAGGTTAGGGTATACTGTTCTTCAAGTTTATCGAAATTAAATAGCATAAAGTCTGCTTCATAATCCGGAATCCATATGTAAGTGATGGGTACTAAATTTGGGGCATCTACAGTATAGGCTTCAAGGCGCCTTAAAATTCCCTTGCTCAATATGCCTTCAAGTGAAACATCCATTTTATCAAACACGCCTTTGTCATTAATACCAAACCCTTTTAACTCTTCGCTAATTTCGGGGGTTTTGTCGCTCTTTCTGCTTATAATATAGACTTTTTTTACACCCTGACCCCGGTATCTTTCAAACTCAAGCAAAGCCTGATATGGCACATGATCTTCACCAATACCGCCATCAACGTACTCAACGTCGGGAATAGTTTTAACATTACGTATATGTACGGGCGGAAACACAATAGGAAATGCGGAAGAGGCCATTAAAATATCAACAAGGTTTAAGCTTGTATCGGTTTCTTCATTTATTGGAACATTGCTCATGCGATAAACCTTTTTTTCAAGACCTACATCTTCAATATGAGTAAATGAAATTGAAGTGGGAATCGGCAGGTCGCCAATGCTTTTATACCCTAGTTTATCTTCAATAATTTTTGTGTATAAATTTCGGGCAGGTTCTGTATTCACGGGTAGTTTTTTATCTTCTTTAATAAAAACGTCGTTGTTTTTTAAACTGTCCAAAATGGTTTTATACTCGTTCCAGGTCAGCTTGTGGCTCTTTATTCCGTTTAGGATAATCGCATTTAAGGCTCCCGAACTGACACCTGAAATAAAGACCAAATCATCCAGTAAACCCCGGTTATCCAACTCTTCCATTAATGCGGCTTCCTGGGGAATTCTTGCTGCTGCACCTGTCATTAATATGGCAATACCACTTCTTGGTTTTGAAAAATTTTCTTCATGGTCTTCCGATTTTGGAATGTTAAAAAATGCTACAATGCCTGAAATTACAATCAGAACAGTCAATATCACGGCAAACTTTTTCATAATGGAACAAAATTGTTGAATAAAATGATTCATAAAACCAAACGGTTGAAAATGTTAATTATATTACTACAGAACTAAATTGCTACAATAGGTGTGTTTAAATTAATCAATTTTTTTGACATTTAAATTCTGAAAATTTGTAACAACAAAAATAACCGGTCGTCATTGTTATGAAATTAATAAACAATAAACTTAATACCGCATGTTATGAAAACCTTTAAGAAAATTCTCCCTTTATTGATTATGGTCTTTGCGATTACCCTGGTATCTGCCCAGGATAAAACCGAAGTACGCAACGTAACAGGATTCTCAGGCATCGATGTCCGTGAAGGCATCAAACTGGAATTAACCTATGGCGACAAAGAATATGTAGAAGTAACTGCTGACGAAGAATATATAGACCGGGTTGTTACTGAAGTTAGCGGCAGCACACTCGAAGTTTATATAAAAGGAAATAATTGGAACAGCTGGCATAAGGAAATTCTTGTGAAAGTAACAGCTAAAAAAGTGGAGTCTATTGATGTAAGTAGTGGAGCATCACTAATCACCCAAAATTTAATTGAGAGTGAAACCCTGAAAATGAACGTAAGTTCAGGGGCCAGTATGAAAGTAGCTTTTAAAGCTCCTAATGCTTCCTGTAAATCAACCAGCGGTGCCACCGCCCGATTAAAAGGTGTTGCAAAATATTTTGATGTAGAAGCCAATAGTGGTGCAAGTTTGCATGCAAGTGAGGTAAAAGCATTTAAAGTAAAAGCTGAAGCCTCAAGCGGGGCTAATGTTTCAGTAGAGGTTGAAGACGATTTTACAGCCGATGCAAGTTCGGGTGGTTCCATTAAATACAGCGGAAGTCCAAAAACTGTTGATATTGAAAAATCATCGGGAGGAAGTGTTCATAAGGACTAATTTAATCACTATATGAACCCTTATTACTAATGGTCCCTGTTATTAAACTAAATGACAGGGATTTTTTGATTTAAGCGATAAAATTTCAAATGATGTAACAACCCTCAAAAACGGTCGTCTTTGATGTGGAACAATACAATTAATAACATAAAAATCAACGCATTATGAAACCCTTAAAAAATTTTATGCCCATTATTATAGTAATGTTGGCAATCAGCCTGGTTTCTGCCCAGGAAAAAACAGAAGTCCGTGATGTAACCGGCTTTTCAGGTATTAAAGTCAGCGAAAGTATTCAAGTGGAACTGACCCTTGGCGACAAGGAATATGTTGAAGTTACAGCCGATGAAGATATTATTGACCAGGTGCTCACTGAAGTGAATGGTGATGTCTTAAAAATTCATATCAAAGAAAATCATTGGGGGGGATGGAATCATAGAGTGCAGGTAAAAGTAACGGCAGTTAATATTAATTCATTAAGTGCCAGCAGCAGTTCTTCGCTTGTAGCAAAGAATGCTGTTAATAGTGAAAAGATTGACCTGTCGGTTAGTTCGAGTGCGCACTTAACAGCAACAGTAAATGCCACTGATGTAAGCTGTAAAGCCAGCAGCAGCGGGGATATGGAAGTAGCAGGTACTACAACAAATTTAGAAGTCTCAGCTAGCAGCAGTGGAGGCATTGATGCTGAAGGACTAAAGGCCAAAAAAGTTGATGCCAGAGTTTCCAGTAGTGCAAAAATTATTGTTTATGCTGAGGAAGAAATTAATGCGGATGCCAGTTCAAGTGGCCGGATAAAATATGGTGGCAGTCCTAAAATGGTTGACGTTGATCAGTCGTCGAGTGGAAGTGTGCACAAAATAAATTAACAACTATAAATATTCAATTTGTGTACGATTAAGAGATTTTGCACAAACATTAAACTCTTAAAACCCGATTAAAATATGTGAACCACCTGGCTTTATCTTCCGGGTGGTCTTTTTATAAATTAGCATCTTCAATAATGGTATTTATTAACCGGTTTAACGGATACATAGCTTTGTGAATCTGAACCAGTTTCTCCATCAGGTGGTCGCTTTCAATATCTTTACGGGAAAGTTCTCCAATGGCAACATAACTTTTATATTTTATGAGGTCGATATGTTCAAAATCCTTGGGAAATCCCTTTGGTGCCGTTTTCAGTTTATCCTGATTCGACAGACCCTTGAAATATTTAGAAAACTCTTTGTCATTAATAATTTCAAGAAGTTCTTCAGGGACCTGGTAAAATTCATTACGAAGGGCTTTTAAAATTTCGGGATCGGGCATGTAAATACCTCCTCCCGTTATGCTGGTACCCATGGGTTCAATATGTAAATAAAATCCGGCCAGGCGGCTTTTTCGCCCACCGGGAGAAATATTAGCCCCCAAATGATTTTTATAAGGAGTTTTATCCTTTGAAAACCTGGTATCACGATAAATCCGGTATACACAGTCTTTTGCTCTTATGCCCGTTAATAAAGGGTCGGTTTGGGCCAGATAAGGTATTAAATCATCAACAAACTTGTTGAAATCGTTAAAAGCGGCCTGATATTGCATTTTATTCCGGGTAAACCAATCCCTGTTATTATTGTTGTATAATTGGGTTAAAAAAGGAATGACATTTTCATTAAGCATAAGCGTTGGTTTTATTTATCGATAAAATTAATATAATTACACAATTGTGTGCCAGAAAAAGCAATTGCATTTCGGGGGTACTTTGATAAAATTCGTAGTTTTGAGATACAAATAAAACATATGACACCAAGACAGAAAATTGCCATTATTGTAGCTGGAGGAAGCGGGCGCAGAATGGGTAAAGAAATTCCCAAACAATTTATCGAAATACATGGGAAACCGATACTTATGCATACCCTTAGCCGGTTTTTTGAAGCCGATCCTGCTATTCAGTTAATCGTGGTGCTTCCTGAAAGCCAGCATGAATATTGGAAGAACCTGGTTGCAGAGTATAATTTTAACATCAAACACGCTGTAGTAAAAGGCGGCGTTGAACGTTTTTTTTCTGTTTTTAACGGACTCCAATCTGTTACAGAAAATTCTCTGGTTGCTATACATGATGGTGTCCGGCCATTGGTTTCAGTTGAAACTATTGTCAAATGCTTTCAAACGGCAGCCGATCAGGGAAATGCCATACCTGTAATTCCGGCCATGGAATCTATCCGTAAAGTGATTGATAATAAAAGTAAAGCAGTTAACAGAGATCGTTATTTTATGGTTCAAACTCCACAGGTTTTTCAATCGGAAATTATCTTAAAAGCTTACCAACAGGAATACGACTGTAATTTTACTGATGATGCAAGTGTAATTGAAAAAGCAGGGTACATGGTTCATTTGGTTGAAGGAAATGTGGAGAATATTAAAATTACTCGTCCGGTCGATCTTAAAATTGCAGAGGCACTTTTTGAATAGTACTGAAAATAAAATCGAAAGGAAACAACAACAAATTAAAATATTCGTTACCCGTATAACCCTTTTGGTCAAAAACATATACAGCTTATAATTTAATAGCTGACACTAAAGGGTAAATAATTGTTATATTTGCATACAATTTTCAAAGGAGAATATGGAACAGTCACAGGTTGCGGGAAAATTGCTTTCGAAAATTAACAGTCCGGATGATCTTAAAAAACTGTCACCCTTACAATTAATACAGGTTAGCAATGAATTACGTCAGTTCATAATTGATGTGGTGTGTGAACACCCCGGACATTTTGGGGCCAGCCTTGGTGTAGTGGAATTAACCGTGGCGCTGCATTATGTTTTTAATACTCCTTATGATCAAATTGTTTGGGATGTTGGTCATCAGGCTTATGGTCACAAAATACTTACAGGTCGTCGCGACCGTTTTCATACCAACCGGAAATTAAATGGTATCAGCGGTTTTCCTAACCGATTTGAAAGTGTTTACGATCCTTTTGGTGTAGGACATTCATCCACTTCAATTTCAGCAGCTTTAGGGCTTGCTGTTGCTTCGAAAAAGAAGAATGAAGACAACCGCCAGGTAGTGGCAGTTATAGGCGATGGTGCTCTTACCGGAGGCCTGGCCTTTGAAGGTTTGAATAATGCCGGTGTGCAAAAATCGAATCTACTGGTTATTCTGAATGACAATGATATGGCGATCGACCCAAATGTGGGGGCCTTTAAAGAATACCTGGTAGATATTACCACCTCAAAAGCTTATAACCGTTTAAAAGACGATGTATGGCATATTTTGGGAAAACTTAACCGTTTTGGACCCAATACGCAAGCGTTAATTCAGAAAATTGAAAATGGTGTCAAATCCATTCTCATGAAGCAAAGTAATTTTTTTGAAGCTATGAATTTCCGCTATTTTGGTCCGGTTGATGGTCACGATGTAGTTTATCTGACAAAAGTGCTTGAGGATTTGAAAACCATTTCAGGTCCAAAAATACTACATATTAAAACCATAAAAGGTAAAGGTTTTAAACAGGCCGAACTTGATCAGACTACGTGGCATGCCCCTGGCCCGTTTGATAAAAATACCGGAGAGTTAATTAAAGGCAGCTCTGATAAACCAGTTCCACCAAGATTTCAGGATGTATTTGGCCATACTTTGCTCGAATTGGCAAAACAAAACGAAAAAATAGTGGGTGTTACCCCGGCCATGCCTACCGGATGCAGTTTAAATATCATGATGGAAGCCATGCCTGATCGTACTTTTGATGTAGGAATTGCCGAGCAGCACGCGGTTACTTTTTCTGCTGGTATGGCTGCACAGGGATTGCTACCGTTCTGCAATATTTATTCGAGTTTTATGCAGCGGGCTTTCGACCAGGTAATTCACGATGTAGCCATTCAAAAATTACCGGTGGTTTTCTGTCTCGATCGGGGAGGATTGGTTGGAGCCGACGGACCTACTCACCATGGAGCTTATGATATGGCTTATTTACGTTGCATACCCAACATGATTGTGGCTGCTCCCATGGATGAAGTGGAACTCAGAAATATGATGTACACGGCACAATTGAAAAACTATGGGCCTTTCTCTATAAGATACCCCAGGGGGCGAGGAATGATTACCGATTGGAAACAACCTTTTGAAGCCATTGAGATTGGTAAATCCAGAGTATTGCACGAAGGATCGGATGTAGCTATACTGACCATCGGAAATACAGGAATTTTTGTAAAGGAAATTGAAGATCGTTTATCTGAGAATAATATAGATTACATACATATTGACATGCGCTTTGTAAAACCGCTGGATGAAGTGCGACTACATGAAGTATTTAAAAAATTCAAGAAAGTAATTACAGTTGAGGATGGTACGTTGCAAGGAGGTTTTGGCAGTGCTGTCCTTGAATTTATGTCAACACATGGATATACGGTACAGATTAAACGTTTAGGCATACCCGACAAATTTATAGAACAAGGCACACCTGAACAATTACATGCCTTATGCGGATATGGGTCTGAAGGTATACTGGATACAATACTTTCGATGGCAAATGCGGTTCAGATGCAACAACCGGCTTCAAAAAAAACGGTAAATTCCTGATTCGTTCTATTTTGATTTTTTAATCTCTTCAGCCAGGGTATCATTGAGTTCTTTGTCCTTGGTAACATCAATTACTACAATAATTACTTTAGGATTTAACCCTTCCTTTTCAATTACCTGATAGGATTCCAGGTACCAGAATTCTTTGTTTCGTTGGGATACTTTTTGCTTTCTTTTCCCCGCTCTTGTTCTGATAAGTGCTTGCCAGAAATCACTAAACTCATTTTGGGTTTTTTTATCATGAGCTACAAAGGCTTCGTAAAATTTACCCCGCATATTATCAAGAGTGGCTCCGTAAACGGTGCTCATAGCCGGGCTAATATCCAGAATCCTGCCCTTGATGTCAAGTTCAGCCATCATTATAGAACCTTTAATAGCTTTTAGGTACGATTTCAGTTCATCCTGACGTTTATTGGCTTCTTCTTGTGTGGCTTCCATTTCTTCCATGTTCTGCCTCATTTCTTCTTCGTGTTGTGCCAGTTCATCAGCCTGGCTTTGCGATTGTTGCAACAGGTTTTCGGTACGTACATTCGTTTTCACGCTTGAAACTACCGAGGCAATATTTTCACACAGTTTTTCAATAAAGTCGATTTGGTACGATTCAATTTTATTATAAGACAGAAGTTCAATAACGCCAAGTGTAATATCATTAATATTTAAAGGAGCTATTAACAGATTAGTCGGGCGCTTTTTATTTTGCATGCCGGGTGAAAGTGCGACATAGCGTTCAGGAATTTCTTCGAGATAAATAATCCGGTTTTCAACCGCGGATCTTCCTAAAAGCTCTTGTCCTTTTTCGAAAGTTTTTGTAAGTTTTACAGGTTTGCCATAGGCTACCGCAGCTTTAAGTTCAAAAATATCATTTTCCTTGCTTTCATCTTCAATTTGCTGATTTATATAAATAGCTACCTGGGCTGCATCTAAATAATCCACGATATTTTTGGTAATATTCATGGTAAATTTATCCATATCATCGTTGTGCTGCCTGATAACTTCTCCAAATAACGCCAACCCGTGAGTTGCCCAATTTCGTTTTTCATCTTCAGCACGTTTTTTTTCCTCGGCAATTTTTGCCTGTTTAAGGCTTTGTTGCATGGAAATTAATGAATTTCCCAACGCATCATTCTCACTTAACAGATTGTAGTTTACCTCAAGGTTTCCTTCCCCAATTTGATTAGCAAACACGGCTGCAGAATTTAAACCATCAACAAGTTTGTCCATCGCCTTTGCCATATCACTAATTTCATCCTGGATAAAAAAGCTGATTTTTTCAGGATTTTTGATATTACCCCTCGAAATTTCCTGCATAATTCGTGTGGCCTTTACTATTGGGGTTGATATTGAAAAAGCTATTCCCAGAATAACCAGTGATATTAATATTAATCCTACCAAACCGATAATCAGGGCGACATTGAATGCCCGTTTTGCGGTTTTGTAAATGGTTTCGCTTGGAACGGTAACACAAATTGACCAGGGAGTATTGGTTTTTCCTATTTTTAAAGGTATAAACTGAAACATGTTCATGTTGCCAGAGGTGGGTTCCTTTGCTTCAAATTCAATTGGCTTACCATTCTGAATCGAATCAAGAATATGGAATTTTGTTTGAATTTCAGGAGCGTAATCAGTAAATGATTTTCCTAATAAGTTAGTATCAGGATGAGCTAAAAAATTCCCTTCGTGCGTTATAATAAACACTTTACCAGTGCCCATGGGTTTAATGTTTGAAAAGGCTTGCTGAATATAATCAAGTGGTACATCAATACCTGCTATTCCTAAAAATTGATTCTGATTAATTATAGGAACCACCATTTTTGTTTGCAGCAGATTGTATTGGTTCGAAAAATGGAATGGCTCTAAAACAATGGGCTCTAACGATTTCTTAATTTTATTGAAAAGCTGATAATCCTGAATTTCAGTTGAATCGGATTCAACAAAGGGTTTTAAACGAACAGAATCGGTGTTGCGGAAATAGATGCACTGAAAATTACCGTCAGGAGTATTTCCAAACAGGGACGGGTCAGTAATATCAAAGCTATCAATTATGTTGGGATTCCATATGGTATAAACCGACAGGTAATCGGTGTTTTTATTTATCAGATTAATAATCATATTATTTACCATTTCGCGCCGGTTTTCTTCTGGAATTTTCTCGTAACCGGAGAGGGTTTCGGCTAATAATGAAACCGATTCCATATAACTGTCCAGCTTTTGCTGAGCAGTATTGGAATATTCTACCGCGTTGGCTTTGAATACCTGAAAAGCATTTTGATCATTATTATTCCTAAGCTTAAATGCCACATACATCAAAGCCGAAACAAAAACCACAACGGTCGTCCCCAAAATATATAAAAGCATTTTTCCGTTAATCCGAAGCTTAAATTTCACAGGTAAAAAATTTAGTTAAACATCTGTAATCTTTTTTGTTATTCTGAAACATCTCAGATTTATGTCTCCTGCTTAATCCGGAATTGACAGAATTTGCATCAATTCCATTTGTGCCAACGACCAAAATTTTACAATACCTTTAATAATAGCAGGTATTTCAACCAGGTTTTTTTGCTCGTTAATTAGCTTTTCAACATCTCTAAGGTGGTTAAAAATAGTTTTTAGCCCCAGGTAACTCATTTTTGTTTTAAGGCTGCCGATTCTCGACTTAAGTTTTGCATAATCCTTATTGTTAGTCAACGTTTCCAGTTCTTGTACCTGGGGAGGAAGCGTATCGTAGTAAAGTTTTAATATATTGTATATACGTAAAGAATCTTTTTTATAAACCATTTTTAAGTAAGTAAGATCAATAAGTTTAAGTTCCTGGTTAAGGTTAATTATTTGATCTTTTGAAGAATGTTTGGCTTCTTTAATTTTGGTTTTGACAGATCCTTCACGGATTTGCTTGATTTTACTTTCGGTTTTTTGTTGTTCGGTAATATCAATCCCAACACAAATAACTTTTTGAACCAATCCATATGTATCCTTTACAGGGATAAATTTTTCAATCAGCCAGTAGTTGTCTTTACCTGATTTTATGTACTCAAGCAATTCAGCAACCTGACCGTCTGACAGGTTTTTCCAAAATTCTTTGTGTTTGGTTTGCTCAATTTCGTTCATAAAAGAATCGGCTTTGTGTCTTTTGCCGATAATTTGTGATTTTTTCGATTTAAAAAGTTTCAGGTAATTATCATTTACATCAATTACCGATCCCCGGGTATCGTATTCAATTACAGGCATTAATTTTTTAAAGCCTTCGATCAAACTTTCAAGTTCAGCCTCGCGTTTTGCTGCTTCTTCCTGGGTAGCCTGCATTTCTTCCATATTCTGCCGCATTTCTTCTTCTTGCTGTTCAAGCTCTTCAGCTTGTTTTTTTGCTTTATCCAGCAATTGTGCAGTTCTTACATTGGTTTTTACGGTTGAAATGGTTGAGGCAATAGTTTCAGCAATCCGTTCAACAAATTGTACCTGGTATTTTTTAATTTCTTTTAATGATTCTATTTCAAGCAAACCCACAAGAACCTGGTTATTCATTAAAGGAACTATCAAAATGGATCGCGGTATTGATTTGCCAAGGCCGCTTCCAATGTTATCAAAGTCTTCAGGGACATCATTAATAAAAATTGTTTCTTTTTCAAGTATACACTGGCCGGTAACTCCATCTTCAGGGAAGATAAACCGTTTGCTGTATTTTTCTTTTGAAAAGCCAATATAGGATAACAACTCAAATTCGTTTTCTCCCAGGTCAGTTTTAATATATATTCCGCCCATATGGGCATCCAGGTAAGTGGTAAGTGTTTTAATAATATCGTATGCCAGCTTTCCTAAATCGCTGTTATCAACCCGCAATACCCGGTTAAAAATATTTATGCCTGAAGATGCCCATTCCAACTGCCGGGCCTCTTCCTGACGGTTATTTTCCTCAATGTTAGCTTTTTGCAGGCTGTTTCTCATTTCAATCACAGCCTTTCCCAGATCATCATTATTGCTAAGCATCTCAAACGGGTATTCATAGTTGCCGGCTCCAATATTTTCAGCAAACTCGGTAACTTTATTCAACCCATCAACTACGGTATTGACCGAACGGGCCATGTCGCCGAGTTCATCGTGCGATCGGGCTGCAAGTTTTTCAATATTGTGAACTTCGCCAATGGCTAATTTATTTAAAATATTCCTCGTTTTTTGAATAGGGAACAGTATGCTCAACGCAAAAATCAGTACAACCAGTCCAATTACGAGGAGACCAAAAATAATTGCCTTTGAAAGGATAGCATAATCGGAGGTAAGCTGGTTTTCAATTTTTGTTAATGGAGCTGCTATAAGGATAGCCCATGGCGTATTACTGCTTCCAACTTTAAATGAAGCCAGGGTATAGTATACACTATCATTTCCCTGTGCATCTTTTAAAACGTAACTGCTTGATTTATTTGCCTGAATACTTTCAAGCCCATTAAATTGCTTAACAAAATTAGAATCAACTTCGGCAATATTTACACCTATGAAGCTTTTGTCGGGATGTGCAATCAAAGTGCCATTATGGGAAAGAAACAGTACATCGTAGGGTTGCCGGGCATTTATAGAATCAATAAAATCCTGGAGGCTGGTAAGTTTGATATCGATCCCCACCAAACCACCAAAATTATTATTAATATTTAAAGGAACTATTAAACTGGTTTCGAGCACTTCATCGCTTTGGCGCCCGGTGTACGAATAGTTATAAGGTTCTGTAATAGCTTCCTGGGGCATTTGCTTGTATTTGTAATACATGCTTTCCTCGTCATCGCCGTCAAGATTTAATGAATCCTGTTTAAAATTTATCTGCCCGTCTTTATCCATAAAATAGGTGCGGCTTACACGGCCATATTGATACTCCCAGTTTTTGTCGGTAAAACGCAATTCCCAGGAATCCCAAACTGCCATATAATTTTTATTTCCCTGGAAAAGTTTTTTTAAAATCTCATTATAAAATGATCTCTGATTTTCGATTGACGTGGGGTTTTCTGATTCAACCAACTGCTTATAGGTTCTTATTTTGTCTAAATTTGTCTCTAAAGATTGCTGAACTATAGAAGCATATTTCTTAACCTGGCTGTCGTTGGTTGCCATGGTTTCGGCATAGGCTGATTTTTGAAAATTATAGCGAATGATGCGTAAAGTACCGAAAAACACTATAGCTGCAGCACTTACGATAAAAATTACCATCCTGATGCTAAGTTTCAGCCTGAATCTCATATAAAAGGGTTTTTAATCAATTATTCACAACCAGCAATATAAACCCATATTGCATTTCCAAAAATAATAAACTACTGTTATAAATATGCAGCTTTTTTTTGGAAAAGCCTTAAAATTGGCTTGAAAAACCTATAAAGAAAAAGAAATGGTGGATTAAAATTTTCTGAAACCGATTATTTCACGAACCTCTTTTATGGTTTTTGCAGCACTTTCCCGGGCTTTTTCGGCTCCTATTCTTGCCACCTTGCTCAGATAGGCATCATCCGATTTAATGGCATTGATCTTTTCACGAATCGGCGTGGTGAAATTAATAACATCCTCTGCAAGTTGCTTTTTTAAATCGCCATAGCGAATTTCGCAACTGGCGTATTTTTCCTGAAAGAAAGCCAGGGTATCGGGGGTTGATACCTGTTTCATTATGGTGAACAAATTTTGTATAGGTTCGCTAACCGGCTGATTTTTTTCAGTTGGACCACTGTCGGTAACTGCACGCATCACTTTTTTTCGAATGCTTTCCGGTTCTTCAAACAGGAAGATTCCGTTCCCCTCTGATTTACCCATTTTGCCGGAACCGTCCAATCCCGGAATTTTTATCAATTCTTCACCAAAATTAAAGGGTTGTGGTTCCGGGAAATATTCCACGTTATACATGTGGTTAAAACGGCGGGCAAAGCGGCGGGCCATTTCCAGGTTCTGTTCCTGATCCTTACCTACCGGTACTTTAGTTGCTTTGTGAATAATAATATCAGCGGCCATCAATACCGGGTAAGTCAATAAACCTGCATTAACATTTTCGGGTTGGGCGCGAACTTTATCTTTAAATGAAGTGGTACGCTCAAGTTCTCCAATATACGCATTCATATTTAAGAGCAGGTACAATTCAACTACTTCGGTAACATCGCTTTGGATAAATAGGGTGCTTTTTTCAGGATCGAGGCCTGCAGCCAGGTACTCGGCTAAAACCTGTTTTACGCTTCCGTGCAAATCGCCGGGAGTAGGATGAGTGGTTAACGAATGGTAATCGGCAATAAAAAAATAACAGTTATTTTCCTCCTGCATTTTTAGAAAATTTTTGACTGCACCAAAATAATTTCCTAAATGCAGATTCCCTGTAGGCCTTATTCCACTAACAACTGTTTCCATTTTTTTGCAAATTATAATATAGTGGTGCAAAGCTATAAAAAATGACCGTTTTTTAACTATTGACCTACTAAAACTTTTATCGATATAAAATGGGTTATTCTATTGGAATACCGGAATGATGGAAAAATGGAAATTAATTAATTTTATCGCCAAATAAATAAAAATGGATAGCAATAAATTATACAATCAGGAATACCTGAAACAACTGGCCCTTAATGCCCGGAATGAACATAAAAAACTGGTACAAAAAATAAGAGCAAAAAAACCAAAACAGCTGGATGCCCTTTTTCAGGATTTGCATTATAAAACTTTTGAACTTATTGATTGCCTGAAATGCGCTAATTGTTGCAAAGGTTTGGGTCCCCGAATTACACGCAAAGACATTGAACGGCTTTCGAAATATTTGCGAATTAAACAGACCGAATTTATTGAAAACTATCTGCTGATTGATGAAGACCATGATTATATTTTTAAGGAAAAACCCTGTCCGTTTCTGGCTTCGGATAATTATTGCCTGGTTTATGAAAACCGGCCTAAGGCCTGCGGCGATTACCCGCATACCAACCACTCCAAAATGTTGAAGCATCTGAACCTGGCATTAAAAAACACCGAAACCTGTCCGGCTGTTTACCTGGTTTTGGAAGAATTAAGGAAGGTTCCATTTTGACATGTTAAAGAAAGGAGGGGACGAAATTTAAAATCAATTAAATTGCCTGTCTTCAAATAGCAATAAAAAACCGTCACAAAATTTTTTTAAGACGGTTTTTTATTACATCACCAATATATTATTATTTATTGAACAACAATTTTTTGTGTATAAGTTTGATTGTTGGTTTTTAGTGTGCAAAAATATACCCCTTTTGAAAGGTTATCGGTACTTAATGCATAGCTGTAATCGCCAGCAGCTTGTAATCCACTTACTATGTTACTGATTAAACGACCATTAAGGTCACAAACCTCAAGGCGCACATTTGAATTTTCATTTAGCCTATAGTTTAGCGTACTTGAATCGCAAATTGGATTCGGATAAATTTTTAATTTAATATTATTATCGGGGGTTGATGGAACTGAAGTTTGATTTCCAATTACATCAGTAACTTCAACTTCTGTTACTTTTATAACAGAAGTTGATTCATCGCCATTATGCAAACAGGCAAAGAATTTTAAGTCGGTAACCGGCGTTTTTCTAAAAGCAAAATTACTTGCTATTAAAACAGGATCGGTATCGTCGGGAGATTGTACATATACATTATAGGTGTTTGCCACAACATCCAATTCTATCCAAATATCGTATTCCAGACCCATTTCAAAAGGTACGGAATCACCTTCACTTAGTTCCATTCCACCTCCATTGCGGGCATCAATGTATGGGTCTTTGTTATAATTACTAAATCTTACATAGCAGGAATAGTCTCCCCAGGCGTTTATTGAATCGGTGCCAAGGGCAAATCCCGCATCAATAATATCGCTGTCAATACTTACAGGAGTAATTTTAACATGTAAAATTTCGGTTCCACTTAAGATTGGGTCAAGTGATAGAATAGAATCTCTTTCGAAGTTTGCTGCATTTACCGATGAAAAATAAAGAAATGACGAGCAGAATGTTAATAGTGTAAAGATTTTTTTCATAACGATTTGTTTTTAGTTAATATTAGTTTTTAAAATTGAGTTTGGTAAAAGTATAGGGTTGATAATTACAGACACAATTAGAGTACTCTGCAAATGTTTCAGTTAAACTCAATAATATTTCTCAAAAACGAACTAATTGGCTTATAAACAAATGATTATGGCATCAAACAAAACTCCCTCAGAATTAAATGTTACCCGCATCCTGAGGAAGTTTAAAAAGTAGCTTATTAAGCTTAAGTTGTGTTGCTATTAATTATAACCCGGATTCTGAACCAGGTTAGGGTTTTTGTTCATTTCATCCAGCGGAACAGGCAATAAATAAAACCAATCCTGGAATACATATTCAGGGCGATTAGCCGCTTCAATAAGTTCGTAAGTTAGATTTGAAGGATTATTGGCATCTTTGGTAATTTTCATGCCATGAACTTTTTTTCCATTGAGAACGTCAACAGCCATGTGCCACCTTCTTAAATCCCAGTAACGGAACCCTTCGGCAAATAATTCCACTTTTCTTTCCTGTACAATCCGGGCGAACATCTCGTCTTTCGAAAGGCCGGTGGGCAAATCGGGCTGACCGGCTCTTTCTCTTATCTGGTTTATTGCATTATAAACCGATGCATCAGGTCCGGCTGCTTCGTTCTGGGCTTCGGCGTAATTTAAGAGTACTTCGCCCAACCTGATTTCTTTCCAGCTTTGCCGGCTTACGCCAAAGTCAGGCCCATCGGGCTGGTTTTCATCAGCAAATTTTTTAAGATAATAACCGGTTGTAGTGTGGTTGCCGGTCAGGCCAAGTGCATCAACATCATTGGGAAGAATGGAAACATCGCTGCTTAGTGCCACTTTTATAGTATCGCCTTTAAAAACATTGCCATGATATAATACCGATGCAGTAAGCCTGCTGTCACGATTAGCATAAGGGTGTTGCGGGTCATAACCTGAAGCAGGATCATTAATTGCTTTACCGTTTGTCATCTCATAGGCATCAACCATTTCCTGTGTGGGTAAATACTGCGATCCCCAGTCGGAACGATGGCTGAAAGGGAATATTAACCGGTCAAGTGAGTGTGCTTTGCTGGTACCATCGTACAAAATTTCGAAAATTACTTCTTTATCGCCGCCATAGGATTGGAATAACGCATTGTAATCCGGCGAAAGCACAAAACAGTTGGCATCTATTACCTTTTTTGACATTTCGGCCGAACGGGCATAATTTTCGGCATAAAGCTGGGCCCTTCCGTTAAGTGCCCAACAAGCTTCACGTGTGGCACGACCTAATTCTGTTGCAGGCAGGTCGGCAGCGGAAGGAAGATCTAAAGCTGCCTCAGCCATTTCCTTGTCAATAAAAGCATATACCTCAGCTACAGGGGTGCGTGCCACGAAGACATCATCCATATTGTCGAGCGATTGGGTATGGGTAATAAGAGGCACATCGCCATAACGTTTGGCCAGTTCAAAATAAAAATAGCTGCGTATAAATCTTGCTTCACCAGCAATTCGTGCTGTATACGATGGTTCTAACTCACTTTCCTGAAGTCCTTCAATGATTGAATTGGTCCATCGGATGGTTTTGTAAGCTCTTTCCCAGATATTAAGGCCAACTAATTTTTGGTCGGCATAAATTTGCCCGGGAATAATATGCGCATTTGACCAGGGCCATCCACTTTTATTGGTGAGTTCATCGGTTAAACAATCGAACATGTAAGCACCATTGTCGTCGTAATTATTTCCTTCTACTCCGGGGTCAGGATTGCCGGGTGTGCTATAGTACAGAAACTCGTAACCGTTGGGTATGTAGTTATAAGCCATGTAAAGATAGGCTTCAACCAAAGGTTTGTTGTTAAAAACAGCATTGTCGCTTATTCTGTCAATGGGCTCTCTGTCCAGAAAATCTTTTTCTTTGGCACATCCACCCAGGAGTGTGAATAATACCAATATATATAGTAATTTCTTCATTTTTGAATTATTTAAAAAGTTACATTTAATCCAATGCTCGTTGTTGCCATAATAGGATACCGGTTGTTGGTCCCTTCAGGGTCAAACCCGTCCTTTTTGGCGAAGGTTAGCAAATTCCTTCCTGAAGCATAAATGGAAAGGGAGTTGATACCGACTTTATCCAGATAGGGTTTTTTGCTAAGCGTATACGAAAGTTGTATATTTCTCATTTTGATGTAAAAACCGTCGTTAAGCCAGAAAGTGGAATACCTGGAGTTATTTGCCGAACGGCCATTTGCTTCCAGGCGGGGATATTTAGCATTTTCGTTACCTGGTCTCCAAGAGTCTTCAAGAACTTTATATGAATTGTAATCTTTTTCGAAGCTGCTTAGAAAATTGTAGCGTGAATAACCCGAAGCTCCCTGGAAGTTTATATTTAAACCCCAGTTTTTGTAAGTAAGATCAAGATTAAGACCAAAAATAAGTTCCGGGTCATTGCTTTTGCCGATCAATTGTTCATCATTTTCGTCTATTACACCGTCAGCATTCAGGTCAAAATATTTTATGTCCCCGGGCTTGAGGGTTGAATTTTTACTTCCGTCCTGAACAGGTGATGCATCAATTTCGTCTTGAGTCTGAAACAGGCCAACTGCGGTCCATCCGTATTTACCATCAAAAGGATTGCCCGTTTTTTTCAATCGGTCGGGTGTATTAATGGCCTCATCCATGTAAATAATTTTGCTTTTTGCGAAGGTCAGGTTACCGGCAATCTGATAGTGGAAGTCACCTTTGCTCTCCTGGTATCTTAATACTCCTTCAACTCCTTTGTTATCCACTTTTCCCAGGTTTTCATCAGGTAATGCCGAACCAAAAGTCTGAGGCACAGATGCCGAACGGGTAATCAGTATACCTGTAGTTCTTTTATAGAAATAGTCAAATTCCCCGGATATTTTTCCCTGAAACAGGCCAAAATCAAGACCGAAATCGCTGTTATTTGCTTTTTCCCACTCCAGATTTTTATTTGGAATCCCGGTGTCTTGTACACCTGTATAATAGGTATCACCAATTACATATCCGCCATAAATCTGGTAACCAGAGAGATACTGTCCGTTGGCTATTCGGTCGTTACCAAACTCTCCGTACGAAGCACGTAATTTTAGGTTGCTGATCACATCCATATTTTTCATAAATGATTCCTCTGAAATTCTCCAGCCGGCTGATACTCCGGAAAAAAGACCCCATTTATTTCCTTTGGGAAAATTCATCGATCCGTTATAACGCATATTAAGCTGGAACAGATATTTTTGGTTGTAATTATAGGCAAGCCGGTACACAAAAGCCTGCAAGGCATCTTCAGCAGGTTTACCATCGTTTGACATGTTAGTGGTTCCTCCGGCATACAGGTATTGAAGATTTGTTGCCAGGTAGCCTTCTCTGTATCCCGATATCGGATCAGCAAAATAATCCATCTGTTCAAACATCAATAAACTGGATAGGTTGTGTGGTCCGAAAGTACGATTGTAATTAAATCCTCCCTGTAAGGTTGACCGTTTTCTGTTTTCGTTTTTTTGTGAAAGTGAAGTAAGACTCTGGCTGGGGCCTGATTGGATGAGCCCGGCATCGAGAGTATAAAAATTGAGCGTATAGGGTTCACTCCAGTTTTTATTATTTAAGAATTGTAAATCGTAGGCATAATCCACTTTAAAAGCCAGGCCTTCAACAAATGGAATATCGTAGTTCAGACCCAGTTTGTTTTCTATGTAGTAATTGTTATCTCTGATGTAGCCTGAGTACATGGATTCTCCCATTGGACTTCCGGCAGTACCGTTATAATTCAATCCCAGGTCATCACCTGGAACTCTTAATGATTCAGGGACATAGGCAGGAATAGTAGGAATGGCCGTTTGCAGAGTTTGATAGAGTTTATCTTCACCAATTGGTGTGTTTTCCTTATCGTCTTTTCGAACCGAAATATCTAAACTCACTTTCAGGTTTTTGGTAACTTTAGTATCAATATTTGAACGGATATTATATCGCTCATAATTAGCCATGCTAAACAAACCTCCCTGATTCAGATAACCCAGCGACAGGTAGTAAACAGTACGATCGTTTCCTCCGGTTGCCGACAGGTCGAATTGTGAAATCGGGGCGCTTTTGCTCATCATTTGTCCCCACCAGTCGGTTCCCGGAAGAGTACCATCTTCATATTGCTGAACCTCTTTATCGGTGAATTTATCAGCCATTCCATCATTTTCATAGGCTTCATTAATATATTTTGCATATTCACCGGCGTTCATATACTCTGGTCGAAATGTCGGACTTTGCCATGAGTGGGAGGTGTTGAACGTAATTTGTGGTTTACTGTCAGAGCCTCGTTTTGTGGTGACCAAAATTACACCATTAGCACCCCTTGAACCATATATGGCAGCTGAAGCAGCATCTTTCAGTACAGTTATGCTTTCAATATCATTTGGGTCTATCCGGTTAAAGTCGCGTTCAATACCGTCCACAAGAATAAGCGGATTATTGGTTCCTCTGTTATTCGGATCAAAAGTGCTTTTACCCCGGATTAAAAAAGTTGAAGCATTATCGTCACCAGGCCGCCCACTTACCTGGCGGGCAATAATTCCAGTCATTTTACCTGCAAGGGTGTTTGTAAGGTTGGGCGCGGCTGTTTTAACCAAATCGCCTTTGTTAACTACTGATACCGAACCGGTAAGGTCAGCTTTTTTCATACTTCCGTAGCCCACTACCACAACTTCATCCAATCCAATCAAATCCTGTGAGAGTGCTATATCAATGGCACCTGATCCGGTGACTGGTTTTTCTTCGGATAAATAGCCTATAAATGAAACAACCAGAGTAGACCCGGATTGTGCCTGGATTGAATAGACTCCGTTCACATCGGTAATGGTTCCCTGTGAGGTTCCTTTTATAGTAATATTGGCTCCAACTATTGTTTCGCCGGTCTTTGCATCGGTCACTTTACCTGTTATTGTCAGGTTTTGAGCCGAAAGTGACGGGGAAATAAGCAGGAAAATTAAACTTATCAGAAAGCCTGATTTTCCGCAAAGTTTGCGAAATCTACCCAATTGATAGCGAAACGTAAATATTTCGATCAGTTTGGGTTTAATCATTTTTAGTCTTTTCATAATGCATTTAGTTTAATAGTTTAATTGAAAGGTTTATATTGTTAGTTGTATTTGCATTGTTATTCTGTTATGCTTTTGGCTTTTTATAGCAAGGCTGATATTTTCAGGTTTGTCGGCCAACCAATACAACCCTGACCATTGAGGTTTAAGCCTGCAAAGGAAAAGGATTGAAAGAGCCAATGAGAAATCACACCCCATAAAAAACAAACCGGGATTATGGAATTTTTATGGTGCAATGTAAGAGTGGACTTGGATGATATAAAAAGTTATCCCACTATTAAAACTTTCTACTATTCAGTATAAACTCACAAAAAGTGATTAATACAATGAAACACAATCAGATAAGATTGTTTTTTTGTAAGGTGATATTTTTGAAGTTGAAAAAATGCCAGGAATCAGGTGCGATACCTAACCCTGGCACAAAAAACTCAGTCCCTATTGTAACCGTTGAGGTTTTAAATTATTTAAAATTCCATACACAGGAATCGGAACATGCTGTATTCTCGTTTGAACCAGTTACTTCAATAGCATTTTTACCTTTTTGTAATAAAACTTTTTCCCATTTAAAAATACGATTTGTGGAGGCAAGGGTAGTAATTGGTTTGTGGTTCACAATTAATCTGACCTGGTTGCAATTCGAATACACTTTTACCTCAACCAGCGAATCCGGTCGGTTTTCAAATCTTCTGCTTGTGATATAAACAAAAGGTTTTTCGGTCCAGTTTGCCTTATAGAAATAATAGGCATCTTTTTTTATGCTTCTGTCCTGGGTTACCAGCCCTTTATCATTTACGCCCGGATTATCGCCTTCATTGCGACCCGCCGATGAAAAATCGAAGGCTACCCAAACCGAGGTTGACCAGATATAAGGTCGTTTTATAATTTCATGCCAATAATATTCGTGATACAGGTTTTGATATTCTTCAGGATGGAAAACTCCGGCATTTTTTGGCATTGCAGGATTTTCTTCGTGTTGATGCGGATTTGCCCCAACACCGTATTCACTAACGCCGAATGAAATTGTCGGATGGCTTTTTCTCCGGGAATCGAGCCATGATGAAAAATCGGTCATATTGCCATAATACCAGCCAAAATATTTATTCCATGAAATAATATCGGGAGCCCAGTTTGAGGGCCTTTCATCGAACATGGCTGCTGCAACAGTATAGCGGGTAGTATCAATCGATTTTGCAACACGGTTAAGTTCTTCAATTAAAGGAGCAGGGTTTGGCCCGCCTTTATAATCAATTTCATTGCATAAACCCCAGAAACATACCGATGGGTGATTGTAATTCTGTTTGATCAATTCTTTAAGCTGTTCTTTTATATTATCCTGGAAAAGCGCATTACCACTTATATTGTTAATTAATGGAACTTCGGTCCAAAGTACAATTCCTGCACTATCGCAATAATTATAAGTAAAGTTGCCGTGCTGGTAATGTGCCAGACGCAGGTAGTTACACCCCATTTCAGACATCATATCCAGACTTTCTTTTCTATCGGCATCAGAAATAGCCCGGCCTTTATCCCGACGGTCTTCATGCATGGCAACACCATGAAGAGGGTACCGTTTATTGTTCAGATAAAAACCCGAATCGGCACTTACTGAATAAGTTCTGATACCTATTTTTTGTACCAGGCTATCAAGAACAGAACTACCGGCCATTAATTTTACTGATACATTATATAAGCAAGGATTTTTGGAACCTTGCCACAATACCGGATTTTTTATAACTAACTCCTGGTTTAAAGCCAGAATTGTGGCGGAAGGAATTTTTATTTTCGATTTAGAAGAATCGAGTGTTTGACCCGATTTGTCCGAAATGGTGGTGCAAACGGTTACTTCTGAGGTTTTTGAAGATTTGTTTCCGACCAATATTTTGGCTTTTATATTGGCTTTTTTTGCAGAAATATTATAAGGTGTCAAATAAACTCCAGATGAAGCATAGTCGAGTGGTGAGATAAAAAGTTTATTGGTGGCAATGAGTTCCAGCGAGCGTGTAATGCCGCCAAAGAATGTAAAGTCGGCTGATAGCGGAGCATAATCAAGAGATTTAGAATTATCGACTTTTATAGAAATGGTGTTGGTTTTGCCGAAATTGACAAAATTGGTTATATCGAAAATAAAAGCCGCATAACCACCTATATGGTTTCCAACAAATTTGCCATTAATAAAAACATCGGTTTTAAGGTTGGCCGAACCAAACCGCAGAAACAGTTCTTTATCTGAAAGTTTCTTATCAATATCTAACTGTTTCCTGTACCAGTGGGGACTCCTGTCGTAGTTTTTATCGCCAATCTGACCGTCTGTTGCATTCCAGGTATGGGGCAGGTTAACGGTTTCCCAGTCTTTATCGTTAAAAGCTGCTGTAATTACGGCCGAATCTGAGTTTGCTCCAAATTTCCAATTATTATCAATATTAATTACAGTGCGCTGACTAAAGCTTATTATTGCAAATAAGCTAACGAATAGTGTAAAGATTATTTTTTTGATTCGTATGCAGTTTATTTTTTGAATTGAACAATAAAATAACTGCATATCCGGATAAAAATGTCCCGGCTGTCTTCTTGTAAATTTTTCAAATACTCATTAAAAACTCAACAATACGTTATAATAGATTGAAAATAAGGCAAATGCAATGTGTGAGATTAGGGTATGTTGGTTATTGATGCTGAAGAATGCAATAAAAAGGTGTAAAAAAGCCAAAATTGCTTTTTACACCTTATGATTATAAGAAAATATTATTGTTTTGTTAATACTGTGCCTTGCGTAGTTTCTTCAATTGTAGTCTCTGAAGTTAGATTATACTGCTGAAAGAAAGTGCTGGTACCTTGAACACTAAGTGTTAACCCATCATCAGAAATTCCCCATGTGATAGTTTCAGGAGGATTAGAGTAATAATCACTTTCATAAGTACCAATTCCGGAAGGAGCAATAATTAATGTAATATTATCTGAGGAATTTACCCAGGTTCCTGCAATATTATCTGCTGTAATTGTAAGGGTGGGTGTTGCAGTATCTTTTTTACAACTTGTAAGTACTAAAGTTAAGGCTATACTGGCAATTGCACCAATAGTAAACAGCTTATGAAAAACTCTTTTCATGATAAAAATATTAAAATTGGCCTACTCTGATTTCTTAGCTTTTCGGCTTCCGCTTTTTTAATTTAACGATGTATTAATACACCTACAGTTATTAGTTGCAAGCCAAATTCTGTTTTGAAAAATTTGAGTATGATTTCTATAAAAATTGTCGGAAAAAGAAATTATTCTGGTATAGAAACAAGATTTTTTATTAAAACCGAAGTATAAAGTCGTTTAACTGGGTTTTTTTATCTATACCGGTTTTTTTCCTGATCCGGTAGCGGCACATCTCCAGGCCTCGTCTTGAAATGTTTAATAATTCAGCAATTTCTTCGTTGGAGAGGTTCATTCGTATGTAGGCACAAATTTTTAAATCCTTGTGAGTGATTTCGGGATATTGTTCGGCAAAGCGCGTAAGGAAATTATCCTGGATAAGATTTAAGTTCAAATTCAGCTTTTCCCAATCGCTCTCATTGTTTAAATTTACATTGATATGATAGATAACTTTATCAAGTTTTCGGCGTGTGGTTTCAACAACGTTGGGGAGCATGCCCTGAATATCGGCCCGGATACTTGATAATACCTGATTCTTTGAAATTAATTGAATGGCAGAAGATGTGAGCTCGTTTTCTTTTTCTGCTATTTGATTTTCAAAGCTGGCAATCTGCCGGTTCAATTCTTTGTTTTCGAAAATCAGTTTTTCCGATTTTAACAACTCTTCTTTTAGCAGATAGTTTTTGTGGATGCCTTTTTCGCGCGACCGGATTATAAGAATAATAATAGAAAAAATTAAAGCAATTAATCCGATTTTAAAGTATAATTTAGCCCAAAACGGAGGTATGACCTTTAAGGTTATTGATGCTTCATTTTTATTCCAGGTTCCGTTTGTATTTAACGACCTAACAATAAAATTATAAGTTCCGCCTTTTAAATCTTTATAAGTGGCTGTCCGGTTTGAAGCATCGGTATATATCCAATCCTCATCATTACCTTCTAGCTTGTAGGCGTATTTCATTTTATTGGGTTCAGAAAAATTTAAGGCAGCAAAATCAAACGAAATAAAGTTTTGTTTGTAGGTTATAGTCAGGTTTTTTAAGCCTGGAATATCGGTATATTCAGGCTTCAGACCCCGAATGGTTTTATTGAATAATTTAACATCAGTAATGTATAATGGATATGAACCCAAATCTTCATACACATTATCAGGATTGAAGATTTTCAGACCGCCTTCGCCTCCAAGCAGAATTTGACCATTATGCATGGCGCATGATGCATTTAAGCCAATTTTTGACAGGCCAATATCCTTTTGATTGGTATAATTCTGAGTTACCTCCAAATTTTGTGAAATCCGGGTAAGTCCTTTATTGGTTGAAATCCAGATATTATTTTTTGAATCGGTGAAAAAACCATAACAAATATTGCTGTTTAAACCTGAATTTGTATTATAGGCATCAAAGCTGTCAACGGGTTGATTGTATTTTAGAATACCATTTCCAAAGGTACCAATCCACAAATCGCCATTATTGTCTTTAAAAATGGAACTGACATCAAAGTTGTTTTTATGTTTGATGGTATTATTTTTTACATCTAAAATAATCAATCCTTTATTGGTGGCAATAAGAATGTTTTTATTCTGGTTTTCGCGAATTGACCAAACATTGGTTGTTGATAAAACAGGATCAGAAAATTTTTCGAAAACTGCCATTTCCTGAGTTTTGTTTATTTCTTCATGTTTTAGCATATTTATCCCTTGACCCCAGGTTCCAACCCAAATATTACCTTTTTGATCTTCGTAAATGGAATAAATACCATTTTTACTAATTGAATTAGGATTGCTGCTGTTAGTATAATAGGCCAGGCTCTTACCATCTTCGCTCATTTTCAACAATCCACCATCGGTTCCAATCCAGTTTTTGCCTGCTTGATCCTGGAATATTCGTCGAATGTTATTCAGGGGTTGGTTCGGATAATTTATTAAATGGTTTAGTTTGTTGTTGACAGCATTATAGGTGTAAACACCGTTACCCAAAGTACCGATCCATACCCATCCGTTTTTATCTTCGTTGAGGGAAGTAATCCGGATGTTGTTAATTGTTTGTTTCAGGTTCTCATCTTGTATAAAATCCTGAATATTTAGCTTATTTCGGTTGTAGTTATATAAGCCCGAACCAAAGGTTCCTAACCATATAACATCGGATTTATCTTTATAAATTGACCAGAGAAATAATTCAGAAGTTTCGTTACTCTTTTCTTTGGTTCCTAAACTATTGTAAATGATGTCTCTTTTGGTATCGTAAATATTAACCCCACCGCCATACGTAGCCAGCCAGATATTACCATTCCAGTCTTTGGTCATCGACCTTACAACATTGTGACTGAGACGCTGCGCAGGTTTGCTTTTAGTAGTATATTGACAGATGGTATTCTGATTTTTATTATATTTAAAGGCACCGCTGTTCCAGGTTCCGATCCAGATATTTTCATTGTTGTCTTCAAGAAAACTGTTGATGGTCAGGTCACTTTTTAATTCATTATTAACACCGGTAAACGATTTAAAATAATGGGTTTTAATATCGAATAAAGAAATACCTCCGCCCTCGGTACCAATCCAAATTTCGCCATCATTATCAGTAAAGATAGTGTTAATTAAATTGCTGGAAATACTATTCGGATCATCGGCTTCGTGTTTGAATGATGAGAAATTTTCTTGCTCTCTATTGTAAATTGAAAGTCCGCCGCCATAACTTCCTACCAATATTTCACCATCTTTTGCCTTGGCAATGGCATTAATAAAATTATGGCAAAGTGAAGAAGAATCCTTTTCATCGTGCACAAAATGAGTGATTTTACCTGACGATTTATTAATAATGATCAATCCATTTTCGGTTCCTACCCAAAGATGATTTGTGTCATCTTCAAAAATTGCATGTACGCCATAATCATTAAAAATCACATCAGCCTCACCATCCTGGTTGTATCTTACAAAATTGTACCCGTCAAAACGATACAAACCATTATAAACCCCAACCCAAAGAAAATCTTCTTTATCCTGGTAAATGGTCAATACATGCGATTGTAATAATCTCTCGTCCTTGTTGAAGTCTTTAAATTCAATGTTGTTGTATTGAGCAAACAAATAAGTAGTGGAAATAATATTTCCGAAAACAAAAACTGCTATTTTAATAAATCGGTTTAAGGTCACGTGTTTAAATCAATACAATTGGATCGTTCTGGTTTTAAATATACTAAAATGTTTTAACTCCAATTATACTGTTCCGCGAGAATGCTTATACCAAGTAAAAAAAAGGGATTTACTACTGCTTTGAATCAGGAAGTCATCGGACTTATTTTTAAACCAGCAACTTTGTCATCTGATCGGTTTTATGTCACATAATGAATGTTTTACCAGATATTATGCTCTATTTCTGCTTCTTAATTAATTCAACAAAATATTTATAAAATAAGGGTATGGTTTCGATACCTTTGAAAAAATTAAACAACGGAAAATTTTCATTAGGTGAATGAATGGCATCCGATTCGAGGCCAAATCCCATCAAGACAGACTTAACCCCCAAAATTCTCTCAAATTCAGAAATAATTGGTATGCTACCGCCACTGCGAACCGGAACCGGACTTTTTCCAAAAGTTTCAGTATAGGCTTTGTGGGCAGCCATATAAGCAGGGGTATCGGTTGGACAAACATAACCCTGCCCACCGTGTAGCGGTTTAACCTCAACCTGAACACTTTTAGGTGCGATACTTTCAAAATGTTTTTTAAATAAATCAGCAATTTTATGATAATCCTGATTGGGTACAAGGCGGCTTGAAATTTTAGCATGGGCTTTCGAAGGTAGTACGGTTTTAGCCCCTTCGCCGGTATAGCCACCCCAAATACCACAGACATCAAAGCTGGGACGAATGCCGGTACGTTCACTTGGAGAAAAACCTTTTTCACCAGCTAATTCCTGTACATCAATAGCTTTTTTATAGGCGGTTTCATCAAATGGCGCTTTGGCCATTTCGGCACGTTCCTCGTTGGATACTTCCAGTACATCGTCATAAAATCCGGGGATAGTAATTTTTCCATCTTCATCAATCATTTGTGTGATAAGTTTTGCCAGCACATTAATAGGATTGGCCACTGTACCTCCAAATAATCCTGAATGCAGATCACGATTTGGTCCGGTTACACTAACTTCCCAATATGACAAACCTCTTAACCCGGTGGTTATTGAGGGTATATTCCGGGCAATCATACCTGTATCGGAAACCAGAATAACATCCGACTTCAGCATTTCCTTATGTTCTTCACAGAATTTGGGCAAACTGATGGAGCCCACTTCTTCCTCACCTTCAATCATAAATTTTACATTACACGGATGCTGTTGGGTAGACACCAGATATTCAAAGGCTTTAATATGCATAAACGACTGGCCTTTGTCATCGTCGGCACCACGGGCAAATATTTTCTCATCCCTGATCTCCGGTTCAAAGGGTTTCGATAGCCACAATTCAATCGGATCAACCGGCATAACATCCATATGGCCGTAAACCATAATGGTTGGCAAATTTGGATCGATTAATTTTTCAGCAAAAACTACCGGATTGCCCTCTGTTTCATAAATTTCAGCCTTATTGGCACCAGCATTTAGCAAGGTTTCTTTTAAATATCTTGCAGCACGGAACATGTCGGGTTTGTGTTCCTTGATAGAACTTATTGATGGAATTTTTATATACTCAAATAACTCATCTAAAAACCGCTGCTTATTCTCTTCAATATAATCTTTTAAATTCTTCATTATAAATAACTTTAGTATAGTAGATTAAATAATTTTATTAAAAACTTGTTTGAAATTTAGTTCAGGGTTCGTTTTAAGGCAGTTGAAAAATAAAAGTGCAGGGTTAACCCCATTACCTGGTAGCTTTTATTCAAACTCACCCATAGGGTTGTACCGATACCCAAATCATAAAAAGCCTTACGGGTAAATTGCAAACTGGCATAAATTCCGGGTTCAAAATAACCCTGATGATAATCACCGGTGCTGTCGGAATATATATAATCGAATCCCCAATGCAAACCCGGTCCGATAAAAGCTCCAAAATTATAATACAACAGTTCCTTTCGCCATCCATACATGGCATGGATGCTGTTAACCGAATTTTTAACAAAGGAATGCGGCAGGAAAATATTTTCGCCACTTTTGTCTAAAAACTGACTTCTCGATGTTAAAAATCCTAAACCATAGTAATGCTTTTTGTTAAGTCTGAAATGTACATCGAGTAAAAAATCGGGTTCGGCTTTGTGTTCGTCAAAATTGTACCCATATCCATAACCCACGGTCCACCATGGACTATCTGGCACATATTGCCTTCCTTCATAAATAAATTCACGGCTCAGATCAGTTTCTGTCTGACCAAACAGGGTTTTACCCAATAATAATAAACCGGAAATTACCAGGAATAATCGCATTATTCAGAAACAACAAAAACATTTCTACAAATAACACAATTTAACTTGAAAATTAAAATGATAGGGGTTATTATACAGCATTATGTCAGCATGATATTAATCAGGATAAAGTTCTTTGACAGCTATTTCGAGTTGACGATACCACTCCTCACCATACTTACGGATTAATGGCGTTTTTACAAACCTGTAAATCTCAATACCCAGTTTTTCGCCGTTTATCCTAGCGGGGATGCACAGGTGGTTGGTTTCATAATTAACAGCCTCAAAATCTTTATATTTGGTGATACGAATCGGGTATAAATGGCACGACAAAGGTTTCTGAAAATCTAATTCCTTGTTTAAAAAAGCCTTTTCAATAGCACAAAAAATAATGCCGTCTTTGTTCTTATAGGTATAAGCACATTCGCGGTTATTTACCAGGGGTGTCACCTTATCACCATCGGAATCAATCACCCACTTCCCGAATTTTTTCACTGCTTTTTTACCTTCGGTAGTCATATGCTTCTTTACGATGGGATATATCTCTTCGAGAATTTTTGTTTCGCCCTCCTCCAATGGAGCTCCCGCATCACCTTCCACACAACATTCGCCTTTGCAGGCACCCAACTCACACACAAACTTTTTCTCAAGAATATTGAGACTAATTAAAGCGTTATCTATCTGCAGCATAAATTTATTTTATAAGTCTGCGAAATTAGCAGAAAGCAAACAATTCAGCAATATATATTTAATATGCAGACTAAATAACTTAAAATTCATTTTGTTACTTTTGCCTTATGATAATTAGGTATATAAAGCATAACCAGATTGATAAAAACAAGTGGGACAGCTGTATAGAGAATTCCGTAAACGGAATGATCTACGGTATGAGCTGGTACCTTGACACCATTTGTGAAAACTGGGATGCCCTTGTTTCAGACGATTACGAAGCCATAATGCCCCTGCCCTGGAAAAGCAAATTTGGAATTAAATATATTTATCATCCGTTTTTTGCCCAGCAACTTGGTTTATTTTACATGAAAGATGCCGATGACCAGGTTTTTGAATTCCTGGAACAAATTCCTCCGGCATTTATAAAATACGAAACTTCTATAAATTATTTGAACGAAGTTAAGCAGGGGTCGCTAAATATCAGAACCAATCATGTGCTTGATTTAAACAAGGATTACAATCAATTATACCACAATTTTTCGGAAAACACCCGGCGAAATATTAAAAAAGCGGCAAAGGCTGAAATTAAGGTAACCACAGAAGTGTCTATTGATGAATTTCTTACCTTAAAACAATTAAATAATATAAACGACTTAACCGACAACCATTTTTCAATTCTTAAAAAGCTTTTTGGATTATTGATTGAAAAAGAACATGCACAAATTTTAGGGGTGAAAAATCCTGATGGGGTTTTAACCGGGGCTGCCATTTTTGTAAACTTCAGGCATCGTGTTATATACCTTTTTTCGGCATCGTCAGAAGTCGGGAAAGAGAATTCAGCCATGTTTGCTATTGTAAACCACAAAATACAGGAACTGGCCGGCCAAAATAAAATCCTCGATTTTGAAGGTTCCATGATTGAAGGTGTCGCCCGTTTTTTCAAAGGATTTGGAGCTGTTACAGAAACTTATTACCGGGCTACAAAAAGCAGGATTCCCTTTATTAAATAACTTATAAACAGATGAAAAAAACTATCATTACTATCCTTGTATCATTTGCATTGATAGTGCTTTTACAAGATATTATCCAGCATAAAAAAAGATCAAAGCCGGTTGCCGCCCGTCCTTACGTGGTAATGCTTTCGATGGATGGTTTCCGTTGGGATTACCAGGATAAAGCCCCAACTCCAACACTTGATTCTATCACAAAATATGGGGTAAAGGCCACCGGGCTGCAACCCTCGTTTCCTTCAAAGACTTTTCCGAACCATTACACCATTGCCACTGGTTTATACCCGGGAAATCACGGGCTAATTTCGAATAGTTTTTATGCCCCCGATTTAAAAAAGTATTACTCTATTGGTGACCGCAGTAAAGTTGAAAACGGAGATTTTTATGGCGGAGAACCCATTTGGGTTACAGCTGAATCACAACGCTTAAAAACCGGTTCGTATTTTTGGGTGGGATCCGAAGCTCCGATAAAAGGTTATCAACCCACCTACTGGAAAAAATATGAACATACTTTTCCTTATTATCAGCGTGTAGATTCCATTATAAGCTGGCTAAGCAAGCCTTATAACGAACGGCCAAAACTGGTTACCTGGTACCTCGACGAAACCGATGGAACCGGACATAAATTTGGCCCCGACAGCCCGGAAATTGTACAAAGCGTTGCCCACCTCGACAATGTGATCGCCTATTTTTTTAACAAGGTTAAAACTCTTGAGATAAAAGATTCGTTAAATTTTATTGTAGTGTCCGACCATGGTATGCAAGCCATTGATACCAACGATGTTGTTTACCTTGATCAGTATATTAAACCTCAATGGTTAGACACTTTGCTGGGTTCGAATCCCTTTTTATTATTGTATCCAAAAAAGCATTATGCGGATTCCATTGTAAAAAATCTTAGTCAGGTTCAAGGAATTCATGCCTGGGCCAAAAAGGATATCCCGGAACGTTTTCACCTGAAACAAAGCATCAGAATTCCCGAAGTAATCGTGGTAGCTGATAGTTCATGGGGTGTTTATTTACATAAACACAATAAAGTTCCTTCCGGAGGTACTCATGGATTTGATAATACCATCAGCGACATGAACGGAATTTTTTATGCCATTGGGCCCAACTTTAAACAGGGATTTAATGCCGGTCAGCTTTACAATACCGACATTTACAATTTAATAGCCCACATTCTTAAATTAAAGCCTGCACCGAATGATGGAAAGCCTGAGCGGATTTTTAAGGTGCTTAGGTAGGTGGTAAAAACAAAAGTCACAGATTCACAGATTTTTATTGTATGATCTGTGAATCTGTAGCTTGATATATTTTACCGACAATTTTACAAGGCATGTCGGTTTTCCAATCTTACAGCGTTCTTCCGGGGTAAGCCAACAATGCTTTTTCAAGCACTACCATGGCTTTTTTCAGGTCCTCAATTTTGAGAACATAGGCAATACGCACCTCGTTTTGACCCAAGCCGGGAGTAGCATAAAAACCGCTGGCAGGAGCCATCATTATGGTTTGGTTTTCGTATTCGAATTCACTTAATATCCACTCACAGAATCTCTCTCCACTATCCACCGGTAGTTTAACAATGGTATAAAAAGCTCCGTTTGGCATGGGGCAAACCACTCCTTCCATCTTCTGCAAGGCTGCCACCATAAAATTCCGGCGTTCGATGTATTCGTTATAAACTTCAGTAAAATATTCTTTTGGAGTATCAAGCGAAGCCTCACCTGCAATTTGTCCCAATCCCGGAGGACTTAAGCGTGCCTGCCCAAATTTTAAAGCGGTAGCTATTACTTCCTTATTTTTTGATACCAAAGCCCCTATGCGGGTACCGCATGAACTATAGCGCTTTGAAACCGAATCGATTAAAATCACATTTTGCTCCATGCCTTTCAGGTTCATGGCCGAATGATGAGCATTATCACCATAACAAAATTCCCGGTAAACCTCGTCAGAATAAATATATAAGTCGTGGTTGCGAGCTAAATCAGCCAGATGGTTCAATTCATCCTCACTGTAAAGATAACCTGTAGGATTATTCGGATTACAAACAATAATTCCTTTCGTTTTATCAGTAATTAATTCTTCAAATTTCGAAATAGGAGGCAAGGCAAATCCATTTTCGATGCTGGCTGTCACAGCAACCAGTTTTATACCCGCCATAAGGGCAAACGAATTGTAATTGGTATAAAAAGGTTCCGAAATAATTACTTCATCACCGGAATCCAGCGTGCTTTGAAAAGCGAACAACAAGGCTTCCGAGCCACCGGTAGTGATCAGGATATCGGAATAATCGACATCAATGCCAATATTTTGATAATACCCGGCCAGCTTCCTGCGATACGATTCATTACCTGCCGAATGGCTGTACTCAATAACCTTTTCATCAAGGTGGCGAATGGCATCCAGGGCAACTTCAGGGGTTTTTATATCGGGCTGACCAATATTTAAATGATATACTTTTCGGCCTTTGCTTTTAGCAGCCTCAGCAAATGGAACCAGTTTGCGGATAGGCGAAGCCGGCATTTGACTCCCTTTTTTCGAAATTTTTGGCATAATAAGAATATTTATTGATTTTGAGGCAAGGAACCATTAAATGCTGGTTTACGTGTTGAAACATCTGCATGTGATTTAGGGTTCACTACCGTTCCTTTTATAGTTAGCTTGATGGGTTTATCGTCGAAATTCGAGTAAACAAAAACCGATTTGGTAAACACTCCAATTTCAGCCGCATCATATTTTACCTTAACAACAGCCTCTTCCTCGTGCTTTACTGGCTTTTTTGTCCAGGAAGGTACGGTACAACCGCACGAACTTGACACGTGCCAAACTAATAATGGCTTTTCATCAAGATTTTTCAAAACAAATTTAAAAGTCGTCTTATCACCTTGATTGATAAGGCCTAAATCCTTATTAATAGTATTCACAGACAGTTTTTGGTTGTTATTTGAAACCCAAATGGTATCAAGTTCCTGTCCAAAAGTGGATAAGGTCAGTAATAAAAGCAATATGGCAAGGTTATAAAACTTCATTGTCAGCTGTTTTGAGAGGCAAAAATACAATTAATAGGATAAACATAAATTTGAAACCATCTATTGTTTAACATGATTTGCCCTGTCATTTCACAAAAATTTTGGCATTATCTTAATTAAAAAACGCCCTTATAAAACGGGCGATTTAATTAAAGCCCTAATTCGTTTTATAATCGTATTTTATTTCCTGTAAGTCGAGGTTGGCCTTTACAATTTTTTGCTTTAAGCTTTCTTTGTACTCAAGGGTTGCTTTGAAAATTTCCCCGTCGGCAATACCCAACATTTGCGCAGCAAGAATTCCTGCATTTTGAGCCGCATTTATACCCACCGTAGCTACTGGTATTCCCGGGGGCATTTGAACAATTGATAATACAGCATCTAAACCTTCGAGCGCTGCATTAATCGGCACTCCAATAACAGGTATGGGAGTCATGGAAGCAATAACGCCAGGCAGGTGAGCTGCCATTCCGGCACCCGCAATTACCACCTTTATTCCTCTCTCAGCTGCACCTTTAGCAAAAATCTCAACTTCTTCAGGTGTTCGGTGTGCCGATAGCGCATTCATCTCAAAGGGTATCCTTAAATCGTTAAGTATTTTTGCAGCTTTCTCCATTACAGGTAAATCGGAAGTGCTACCCATAATTATGCTTACTTTTGGTTCCATTTATTTACTTTTTATAATTATTGTGATGTGTTTTGTTAAAAATATGTATTTTCGCGGCGAAATAATTTAATGTTTGTTAACAAAATGTCAGATGTGCTTACAGGTTGCCTAGTGCTATCATTACAATACCCCCGCAAATTATTAAATAACAATGGATTAAACAAAAAGGTTTGACCAATCATATGTTATAAAAATGCAATATACTGTACAACATTTTTGATAATCAAAACATTAAGAATAGTACATTTACAACCAAAAAAAGATGAAACGAAGCATAACTAAATAATTATTAAGATACACACAGTAATGATTATTTCGTTATGCATAGTTCTCTAGCCTAAGGCTAGAACAATTAAAATAAATTATAAACGGATGAAAGAAGTTCAGGTACTCGACAAAAAATTCAGAGTTTCAATTCCCGAAGAGAAAATTCAGCAATCGATTAAAGAAATGGCCCAAAAAATGAATAGTGATTTTGCGGGTAAAGATGTTATTTTTCTTGGCATCCTGAATGGGTGTTTTATGTTTGCCGGCGATTTGTTTAAAAGCATCGATTTGCCATGTCAGATTACATTCCTAAAGCTGGCATCATACCAAGGTACCTCATCATCGGGAAATGTAAAACGACTGATAGGAATTAACGAGGATATTGAGGGAAAAACAGTAGTAATACTTGAAGATATTATTGACACAGGCAATACTCTTGACAGCATTATTAAACAATTAAAGGGTTACGAACCCGGCGAAATAAAAGTAGCTACTTTATTATATAAGCCTGATGCTTACAAAAAAGACATTCCTATTGATTATGTGGGAATTGAAATACCCAATGCTTTTATACTTGGGTATGGTCTTGACTATGATGGCTTTGGAAGGAATTTAAGCGATATATACACCATTATTGAATAATTACTGACTATGTTTAATGTTATTATTTTTGGCCCTCCCGGATCGGGAAAAGGAACCCAATCGGAAAGAATAATTGAAAAATATACGTTAAAACATCTCTCAACGGGAGAATTACTTAGGGTTGAAAAAAATTCCGGATCGGCTTTAGGAAACCAGGTTGCCTCCATGATTGATCACGGAGAACTGGTGCCCGACGAACTGGTACAAAAAATGGTTGAAGCCACAGTAGTGAAAGGCAAAGACAGTAGCGGATTTATTTTTGACGGCTTCCCACGCACAACCAACCAGGCAAAATGGCTCGAAGACATATTGCATGGTATTGGGTCAGACACCCATGTGCTGCTGAGCCTGGAGGTTGATGAAGAAGAATTGATAAACCGTCTTACCTTAAGGGGAATTGCCGCCGGACGTAACGATGATAAAAGCCGCGCCGTGGTTGAAAACCGGTTAGCTGTTTATCAAAACCAAACGATGCCTGTAATTGAATTCTATAAAAAGTTGGGAAAATACCACCGAATTGACGGAATGGGCTCGCTCGATGAAGTTTTCGGGAGAATTTGTGAGGTAATTGATGAGAAAAGTCTTCAGTAGGCAGCTCACAGTCTTCAGAAGGTAAAAAACAGCGGGGAAAATTAAAAATTAATGTATCCTCTCCCCGCTCTCCTTGAAAGGAGAGAGCCAGACACTGCAAAATATAAGGTTGCAAATAATAACTTTATGGTTCTTAGCAAAAAACAACTGTTCTACTTGGTCGGTTCAATTATGCGTGCATACTTCATCCAACTGGTACGGCTGGGTCTTTCAGCAACATTATTTATCACCTTCAATCCACACTTTTCGATAAAATATTTATGAAAAGCCAATGACGGGGTCAATTCCGGATGAAAAACTGTTGCCAGGCAATTTTCACTTTCTGCCGCAGCAATATAATCATCAATTTTTAATAATACTTCGACACCTTTGCCCACAGCTTTTATTTTAGGTGCCCGGATAAAAGTCAATTCAATTTCACCTTCAGCTACTTTTGGAACACTCACTTTTGTGTTGAAACTATCAATTTGAAATCCAAAAGCATTGCGGGCAATATTTATATCCATCAGGTTAAGATGCGATTGGGCATTTTCAATTTCATGCGATATTAAAATAGCCCCTGCACAAGTCCCCCATAATTTCATACCCTCATTAAAAGCTTCCTTAATTTTTGAGGTTAGGTCAAAAATATTGAGCAAACGAATTAAGCAGGTACTTTCACCGCCGGGTAAAATCAAACCGGCCAAATCATTAAATTGATAGGCTTCCTTAACACGAACAGCTTCAATTCCCAAAGCCTGCAAGTGGTTTACATGCTCATGAACTCCACCCTGAAGATCCAATACTCCAATTTTATTTCGTGTTGCCATAGTATTTTTATATCTTTTTTAAAAAATTCACGCAAAGGACACTAAACTACTCGCAAAAATCACAAAGATTCGTTTTTCGTTTTTTCTTTGCGACCTCAGCGTTTCAAAATTCTGCGCACTTTGCGTGGAAAATTCTAATCTTGGTTTAAATCCAATACTTTATCTGTTTTACCAACCGCGACCGGCAATTTTATCTTCTTCCTTCATGGTTGATATTCCGATACCTACCATCGGTTCGCCTAACCCTTTTGAAGCTTCCATTACTTTTACCGGATCATTATAATAAGCTGTTGCTTTAACAATAGCACGGGCACGCAATGCCGGATCACCTGATTTGAAAATACCTGAACCTACAAAAACACCATCGCAACCCAATTGCATCATAAGAGCAGCATCGGCAGGAGTAGCAATTCCTCCGGCAGCAAAATTCACAACTGGTAAACGACCTAATTCACGAACCTGTTGGGCAATATGATAAGGTATCCCGTTTTCTTTACAGAAAGGCATAACTTCAGCTTCATCCAAACCACAAAGCACTTTAATGTCTTTGTTCATCTGACGCATATGACGAACAGCCTCAACTACATCGCCGGTACCGGCTTCACCTTTTGTACGTATCATCGCTGCACCTTCTGCAATACGGCGGGCAGCTTCACCCAGGTTACGGGCACCACAAACAAAAGGAACTTGAAATTTTGATTTATCAATGTGGTTTTCCTCATCAGCAGGTGTCAACACCTCGCTCTCGTCGATATAATCAATTTTTAACGCTTCCAGAATCTGAGCCTCAACAAAATGTCCTATTCTGGCTTTTGCCATTACGGGTATTGAAACGGCTGCCTGAATTTCAGCGATCATTTCAGGATCGGACATGCGGGCTACTCCCCCATTAGCACGGATATCAGCGGGAACACGCTCTAATGCCATTACGGCAACAGCACCGGCCTCTTCAGCAATTTTAGCCTGTTCCGGATTGGTAACATCCATAATTACCCCTCCTTTTAGCATCTGCGCAAGCTGAGCATTTAACTCAAAACGATTGTTTTCCATCTCACAATTAGCTTTTAGTATTTTGCGGCAAAATTAATGAAAAAAGATTGTAAAATGCTATTAAATACAATGAATTAAGACACTCTTCTTGTACTGTTGTATGGCGGATTGTACTAAGATTTGCAAGGAAAACGTTTTCACAACATTCAAAATCATTGATTTTGTTTTGACTTTAAATTCATTTGAAACACAATAAAACTTCTTTTTATCTTTACCAAAAAATTAGGAAATGACATTACAACCTTTAGCTGAACGATTAAGTCCGAAAACGCTCGATGAGTACATAGGACAAAAGCACCTGGTAGGTAAAAATCGCATTTTACGACAACGTATTGAATCGG
>JBJKSB010000090.1:0-100052 GCA_046704385.1 Bacteroidales bacterium
TCGGTATTCTTTAAACTTAGCTCTACAGGAAGCTTCATCAGGAAACTCTTCCATGAATTTGATAAGATTCATATCAATTTTTTTCCTATAATATAATAAATATTATTCATTCCCGATAGACATATTATTTTATTCAAAATTATTCCTTTTCGGCAAGATAACGCTCAGTATCTAACGCTGCCATACAGCCGCTCCCGGCAGCTGTTATTGCCTGACGGTATATATGATCCTGAACATCGCCACAGGCAAATACTCCAGCAACATTGGTACGACTTGAACCAGCTTTGGTTATAATGTAACCTGTTTCATCAGTTTCAACAAAAGGTTTAAATACGTCGGAGTTTGGCTTGTGCCCAATAGCCAGGAAAAAACCGTCCACTTTTATTTCAGTTTCGGATTCATCAGGCTGGCCTTGTCTTTTGATTAAACTGACTCCAGTCACAACATTTCCGTCACCCAATACTTCTTTGGTGTTGTGTTCATAAAGCACCTCAATATTAGGGGTTTCATCAACTCTTTTCTGCATAGCCTTTGAAGCACGTAAATAATCTTTACGAACAATCAGGTACACTTTATTACATAGATTTGCCAGATAGGTAGCTTCTTCGGCAGCAGTATCACCGCCACCAACAACAGCAACATCTTTACCACGATAAAAGAATCCATCGCAGGTAGCACAAGCAGATACTCCACCGCCTTTATATTTTTCTTCCGATTCTAAACCCAGGTATTTAGCTGTAGCTCCGGTTGCAACAATTAAAGCATCAGTAGTCATCACTTTTTCTCCATCAATAACCACTTTATGTACTTTACCTGACAGATCGGTTTCGGTAACTGTTCCCCAACGAATTTCCGTACCAAAGCGTTCGGCCTGTTTCTTAAGGTCTTCCATCATGGCTGTACCATCAATCCCTTCCGGATATCCGGGGAAGTTTTCAATTTCGGTGGTTGTGGTAAGTTGTCCACCAGCCTGCATTCCCTGTATCATTACCGGTTTCAGGTTAGCTCTTGCAGCATATATTGCAGCTGTATATCCGGCAGGCCCTGAACCCACAATTAAACACTTTACATGTTCAGCCTCTGCATTTGAAAGATCGTTTTTTTCAGGACTGCTTTTGGGCGTCTCCATTTTTTTAAAAAAGTCCATATTGATGCTATTTTTAATTTACGTTTTGTTAATTTTTTTCAAGAACCAAATTTATCAATTAAATTCTATCCTGACTTATTTATGTTTCTATATCCTGATAAAGAAAATCTATAATTAAAATAAAATTATAGACAAACACAGACAGTGATTTCCAAAAAGCATTCCAAAAATTATAACTCTGCTATAGCAGGAATTTTTGGCAGAGCGCTTACCCAATTAACTTTAACGATTGTTAAAATTCTTATGATTTATATGTATATATGTAGATTTATGTATACTTTATATAAATGTCATTCATGCATAAACCAGCAATTTTGTCAGATTTTTATGTTTACTTTTAATGCGATATCTTGCAATAATAATTTTGACTTATGAATAATTTAGCATTACGTAACGGAATTTTAATGCTTGTCATAATGATCAGCATTTCAGCCTGTCAAAAAGGTTCTTCACCTGATATTAAAGTTTTATCGGATAAATGGCAAATACAGAAGCAGGAAAAAATTAATGCCGGTGGCGATAAAATATCAGGGTCTAAATTCAAAACCAAGAGCTGGAAAACTATAGGTGTTCCAAATACCATTATGGCCGGTTTGGTTGAAAATGGAAAATATAAAAAAATTTACAAGGATAATAACCTTGAGAAGGCTGATACCAGGCCTTTTGAACAACCATGGTGGTACCGTAAACAATTCAATCTGAAAATTATAAAATATCATCAATTAGTTTTTGAGGGAATAAATTATAGTGCCAACATATGGCTAAATGGTAAATTAATTGCCGACACTTCAAAAGTTAAAGGCGCTTATGGAATCTGGAAATTCGATGTGACACAATACGTAAAAAAAGGTAAGAATACATTGGCTGTCCAGGTTTTTCCACCTAAAGCCGATGATTTAACCATTGGTTTTGTGGACTGGAATCCATCAGCACCCGATAAAAATATGGGTATATGGCGACCCGTCAAGCTTATCACAACCAATGCCATTTCGATGGAAGAACCTTTTGTGAAAACCGATCTGAACACCGCAACGCTTAACGAAGCCTCTTTAACCATAACCACCCGTGTAACCAATCATTCTAAAACAGTTAAGAAAGCCAAAATACAAGGCAAAATTGAGGGTATAAAAGTTAAAAAAGCAGTTGAACTTAAACCCGGCGAAACTGAGTTGATTGAATTCAATCCACAGGATTTCCCTGAGCTGAACCTTAAAAATCCACGAATTTGGTGGCCCAACAACATGGGAGATCCGAATTTATATCAACTTCATATGAAGGTATCAGTAGACAATAAGGTTTCCGACAGCCGCGAAATAAATTTTGGCATCCGTAAAGTGGAAGACTATTGGGTGGATAAGAATAATAAGGGATTTAAAATAAATGGAAAAAAAGTGCTTATTAAAGGAGCAGGCTGGGTTGACGACTTATTGTTAGCCGACAGCGATGACAAAGTGGCTGCTGAATTGGAATATGTAAAGCATATGAATTTGAATTGCATCAGACTTGAAGGATTTTGGGGAAGGAACCAAACCTTATACGATAAAGCCGATGAACTTGGAATTTTAATCATGATGGGCTGGAGCTGCCAGTGGGAATGGAAAGATTACTGTGGCCGACCCGAAGATAATTTTATGTGCATTCGGACCCAAGATAATATGGAACTTCAGGCAAGGGCTTACCAGGATCAGGTGCGATGGTTGCGAAATCATCCAAGCATTTTTACGTGGGTTTACGGAAGTGACAAACTGCCACGACCGGAACTTGAAACGCTTTTAAATAAGTATATCAACGAAGTGGACGGAACCCGGCCTTACCTTTTAAGTGCGAAAGGAGGCAATATTGATTCAGTTAAAAACAATGAAGGCAAATACGTTAAGGTTTATCATAATGCCAGTAAAATAAGTGGCCCATCGGGTGTGAAAATGTTGGGTCCATACGCTTATACAGCGCCCAATTACTGGTACCTGGATAACCAAGCCGGTGGAGCCTATGGTTTTAATACTGAAACAGGTCCGGGTCCTCAAGTTCCTCCGTTTGAAAGTGTTAAAAAAATGATTTCTGATACCAACCTTTGGCCATTAAATGACGTTTGGAACTTTCATTCAGGGCGTCATGCTTTCGGAACACTTGACCGGTACATTAAAGCTTTTAATGCCCGGTATGGCGAAGCCAACAGCGCTGCAGATTTTACTTTTCGTTCACAAATATCAAATTATGAAGCCATCAGAGCCATGTACGAGGCATTTGAAGTAAACAAACAAAAAAATGCAACGGGTGTAATTCAGTGGATGCTGAACTCAGCCTGGCCCGAAATGTACTGGCAGCTTTTTGACTGGTACCTGATGCCAAATGGAGCCTTTTACGGCACTAAAAAAGCCTGTCAGCCCTTGAATGCTATTTACAATTACGGCGATAAAAATATTTATTTAAGTAACGATTTTTTGTATCCGGTTAACGACATTAATGTTGAAGCTACTGTGTACGATATTCATTCGAAAGTAGTATTTACTAAAACTGTTCAGACTTCAATTGAAGCAAACACTTCGAAAAAAATCATCGATCTGCCTGATTTTAAGGATATTTCGACTACTTACTTTTTAAATCTTAAAATAAGTGACGATGAAAATGTACTAGCCACTAATTTTTACTGGTTATCGACCAAGCCTGATGTCAATGATTGGGAACATTCGCAATGGTATTACACACCATGTAAAGAATATGCAGATTTTACGCAGCTTCAAAGTCTTGATTCAGCCCAGGTTCGGGTAAAACATAAAATCTCAATCAATGAAAATGGAGATATGACTGTTGGGTTTGAACTTGAGAATATTTCCCCGAATATTGCCTTTTTTTTAGAGCTTTCTATCAAAGATAAACTGACAGGCAAAACCATTTTACCGGTTTTTTGGGACGATAATTATATTTCGCTAATGCCGGGTGAAAAGAGGTTTGTATCAGGTACAGTACAAGATCAGTATATCTTAAACAGAGAATTCGGTTATTCCGAAAAAGGGTTAAATGTCCGTACCAAATAAATTATAAAAAACTAAAGAATGAAAAGCAGCAAAAACTACGGAATTGTATTTCTGGTGATGATGATCTTTTTTGTTATCTCCTTTTTGACCAATGTTATGGGGCCATTAATTCCCTTAATTAAAGAAAGTTTTAGTGTCGGACTGGCTATGGCAGCTTTACTACCTTTCTTTTTCTTTATCGCTTATGGAGTAATGTCAATTCCTGCCGGAATACTGGTCGACACCTACAAGGAAAAGAAAATGATGGTATTCTCATTTATTCTCGCTTCACTGGGTGCCTTATTATTTGCGGCTTTTCCTAAATACCACGTTGCCCTGATATCGTTATTTATGATGGGCACCGGAATGGCAATCCTTCAGGTTGCTATAAATCCATTACTAAGGGTTTCAGGAGGTGAAGAACATTTTGCTTTTTACAGTGTGTTGGGCCAGTTATTTTTTGGTTCAGCCTCATTCATCAGCCCATGGATTACAACAGACTTAGTGGAACGGTTAAGGAATTTTCAAGCTAAAACCAGCTCACTAATGCTGAATATTTTACATCAGGTTGTACCTGCCCATTTACCATGGACAGCAATTTACTGGGTCATTGCCGTGGTTTCCATTATTATGGTGCTGGTTATTCTGTTTATAAAATTACCTGAAGTTCAACTTACTGATGATGAAAAAGTTGATGGTATTAAGACCACTTTTTCGCTGCTTAAGAATAAAGTGGTTATTCTGTATTTTATCGGAATATTTGCCTATGTTGGAACCGAACAGGGTCTGGCCAATTGGATGTCAGAATTTTTAAAAAACTATCATGGCTTAAGTCCGCTTGTTGAAGGGAAAAGTGCCGTTTCATTATTCTGGGGTTTACTTACTTTAGGTTGTTTGTTAGGATTGATACTGTTAAAATTCATCGACAGTAAATTAGTATTACGGATCTTTACCATTGGCGCTATATTAAGCTTGGTACTGGCATTATTTGGAACAGCAAAAATGTCGATGATGGCCTTTTCAATTAGTGGATTTTGTTTATCGGTGATGTGGTCTATTATATTTTCGCTGGCATTAAATTCCGTGGAAAAGCACCATGGCACGTTCGCAGGTATTTTATGCACGGGTATTGCCGGAGGGGCCATTGTCCCGTTAATTATCGGCTCGTTGGGTGATATGTTTGGCTTACGAACCGGAATGTTCTTTTTGTTTGTCACCATGGCATATATACTCAGCATCAGTTTTTGGGCCAAGCCACTGGTAAACAACAAAACTATTTCACTGAAATCGAGGCAGAAAGAGGAATAAAGAAAATTTAAAATTATTATTCCGGATGACTACAGATTTAAGCTATACCATTGGAGTCGATTTAGGCGGAACAAATGTTCGCGCAGGTCTTATTCAAAACGGAAGAATTATTAAACATACCTCGGCTAAAATACCTCAAAATAAGCACGACGAAACCGTTGTTCTGAAATGTATTATTGATACCATAAAACAAGTTCATACCACTCCCCTGAAAGGAATTGGAATTGGTGTACCCGGACTTGTAGATCAAAAATCCGGAATAGTTCATTCCGTTATCAACATTCCGAGTTTTAGGGAAATTCCTTTGCGTAGTATCCTGGCAGAAGAGTTTGACACTGAAATTTTTATCAATAACGATGTTAACTGCTTTGTTTTGGGCGAAAAATTTTTTGGAGCTGGAATTCCTTACCAAAATGTTGTTGGATTATCTATGGGTACGGGTTTAGGCGCCGGTATTATTTCAGGAAATAAATTGCTGGATGATGCAAACGGCGGATCGGGTGAATTTGGTGAAATTCCTTATCGGGATGCCAATTTTGAAGCCTATTGCAGTGGGCAGTTTTTTATGAAAATGCTGGGAAAAACAGGCGAGGAAGCATTTTTATTAGCACAAAATGGAGATGCTAAAGCTTTAGAAATCTTCCAGGAATTAGGAACACATATTGGAAAGGTTATTCATATTATATTACTCACGCTTGACCCACAGGCTATTATTCTTGGGGGTTCTATTGCTCAATCACGCAGGTTCTTTCATGAATCCATGATGGCGGAAGTCAGTAAATTTGTTTTTCAGAACTCGCTTAAAAACCTTCAGATACTTTATGCGAGCGAGAAGAACAGTCCAATTTTTGGGGCTGCAAAACTTGTTACGATGAATGCTAACCAGCCGAACTGAAAATATGTGTTTTTTAAGCCACTAATGGACACTAATTTACACGAATTCTAAGAATCCGCTTGTTGGAGTCAAAAATGTGCATTTATGAAGCCTGAAATGAAAAGATTGTACTGATTAAGTTCACAGTACTACTTTTTATTCCTGTTCTTTAATTTTTTCTCGGCTTTATTCACTTGTTCCAAAAAATGTTTTTCTATTTCTGAAATTTCGTTTTTCTTTGATTCTTTGTATTTCTCATACTCAATATGAGCTTTTCCCAAAGCCTGTTGATGGCTAATTGTACCTGAATGGTTTAGAATATCCTTCTTTGTCAATGTAAGGTTTTATCCAGTCATTCATATACATTGGTTCCTGATTGAGAGCCTGAATTTCTGCCAGTTCGAGGTATGCAGTAACAATACGATTTAAAATATCCAAGTTATAGTAATTAGTAGGTTTTGTAGAAAAATCGGAAATTCCGATTTTTCTCACAGAAGGTTCTTTTTCAAGCTCTCCTTCATCAAAAATATTTATGATATGTTCATTAATTGTTGAACGCGATTTTTGGAACAACTGACTCATTTGGTCAATGCTCAGCCAAACAGTTTCTTCTTCTAAACGGACATCAATTTTGGTTTGTCCATTTTCTGTTTGGTATAGAAGTATTTCAGAGTTAGACATTTATCAGGCTAATTTTAGTATCATGCAAACTTAAAAATATAAAAACGATTGATAATGTTAACAATCTAATTAATATTATTCAGTATTCACTCAACTCGTAAAGCCGATACCAGATTTTTTTTGCCCGAGGTATAAGCTGCCAGAACAATCCAAAAAAGACCGCTTATGGTGATTAATAAAATCAATCCAATTACCCACAATACCGGAATTTCAAACGAAGGCGACAAAATGGACGGCAACATTCCAATGAAGGATGAAATTACCCCGATTACCATTCCGGCAACAAGAATGGTCACATGCTCATAAAAAATAATTCCGGATATTTTCCTCGGTTTAAATCCAAGTGCCTGGTAAAGAGCGTATTCTCGGCGGCGTTCCAATTTATTACGAAGCACAATTATACCAAAACCCAACGCTCCTAATGCGATACCCAGACCTCCAAGGATCATAAAAACATCGAGATAGGTATTGGTTACTGAATTGAATTCTGCAAGGCGTTGAGTGGTAAGCTCGTAATCAACTCCGTAATCACGGAAATTGAAATCGAGCATGTCAATAATTTTCTGCCTATATTCAGGCTGGGCATCAACCATCATAACTTTCGACTGAGCCGAAGACGGAAAATATTTTAAGAAATTTTGCTCCGATATCAGAATATTTCCCTGGAATACCGAACTGTTCAACCCTCCGGCAATAATCAGGTTCAGTTTTTTTCCTTCCTCATCTGTATAATTCAGTGTATCGCCAATTTTTTTCATTAATCCCCAGGTGATCACAGTCTGGTCAAGATAAGCCGGAATAGTATTTTCTGCGTAAGTCGTATCTAATGCTCCCCAAGGCGATTCAGCAGAAATTCCATCTTTTAATCCCATAAACGAAAAAGCTTTATTTTCATCCAGATATTGATCGTCAATACCTAATATGCGTGGTCTTTGTACCTGGTTCAGGTTTAAACAACTGGCGTCGTCGCCACTCAGAGTATACATCTGGAAAAAATGAATGGAATCCGTAAAGGTTTCATCAGCTAAACTAAACTTTTCTTTGCCTATCGTAGAATTCAAATCAACACTGATGGGTAAACTGTTTTCCACCCAAAATAAAAATCCACCAGTACCAGACTGCCTTTGCTCGTTGGTACCATAAAAAGTCTTTCGGTTTGCACCGGTAATCATGACACTGAATGTTCCCAGGGCCAGTAAAATAATAGCTGACAGGCTCCTGGTCAATTGCATGCCCAGATTCTTACTGATTAATTTGTGCACATTTAATCCTGCCTTTTTATCCGATTTACTTCCTTTTTTTATGATATATCCAAAATGCAAAACCATGGCTATCAAAATCATGGCACCCGCTGATAAAAACAGGTCGGCATTTTGTACCTGGTGTGTGGCTATGGAATATCCAACTAACAAAAGACCCACAAAATAAGAAACCAGGCTGAACCAAATCATTAGTTTTGACCGGTTTTTACCGAGGCCATGCCTGATATTTTCCAGCAGCGATAATTTTACCTGTTTGCGAATTACCAGGTACACCGATAAACCTGCGATGATGATACTGCTTATAATTCCATTAACAAATGTCGTCGGGATCACCAAAACTTCCAGCGCATGAGTCCTCACGGCATCAATCCAAAGCGTGTTCAGGCCTTTCATAATAAGAATATTGTATAAAATTCCCAAAAATGCTCCGGCAATGGAACCTGTAACAATTGGTAAAATGCTTTCCATCAGGAATATCCTGACAATTTTCTTCCGGTTAAAACCTAATGCTTTTAAAACCCCAATTTCAGATTTTCGGGAAAGTACATTTAAGGTATGTGCCAATACCAGCAAAATGATGGCTGCCGCTATTACGAAGAAACTCAGACTTAAGAACAATTCGCCGAAATCAACCGAATTTTTGGCTGATTTTTCAGCTTCAGCTTTCACATTGGTAAACTGTAATCCCAAATCACCGGGATTTATTTTACTCAGAATATTATTTGCGAGTTGATCTTTATTTGTATTGTCTGCCTGGAATCGAATGGCAGTATAATCACCAAAGGCATTTCCCCATATTTTGGTAGCCTCGTCGAGGTTTATTAATGCTTTGGGAGTACCCCGGAATTTATTCCAGTAGTCTTCGTCTTTATCCCTTATTTTATCCAAATCGATAGGCACACCGGTTTCCCATTGGCTACAGCTTTGAGCATCTGATAAGCCCGGAAAATCAGGCATTAAATCCGGCTTAAAAAGACCGCTCTGATTGGGTTCAATTCGCTGAACCACAAATCGGGATTGTTGCACTTCCAATTTGCGGTAAGGCCCGATTACAAAATATTTAAAGGTCACCGAATCGCCTGTTTTTACTCCCAGATCATCGGCACACCAACTGTTTAAAATTACTTCATTAGGTTTCAGCTTTTGCCCCAACATTTCGTCCGAAATTCCAGAGACAAAAGAATACGGAGTTTCTTTATCATCAAACTGTATTCCGTTTACGAGATAGGTAATTACAGGATTAGCACTGTTTTCAAATGCAGCACCAACGGATTTGTCAATAAAAATGCGGTCTGCAGTCAGTTCAAATTGGTTTTCATTGTCCAGTTTGTTTAGTTTCAATCCGGCATCGTCAAGATTCCAAATTTGGGCAAGCCTTTGTTGTAATTCGCCAGAATTAAATTGATTATTCAAATCACTCACCAGGACAACATTTACTTTGTTTTTCAAATCAAGATGTTTCCAAAGTAAACTTTTGGAGACCCAAATATTGTGCGGTGTTTTTTGATCAGATTTCAGGCTGAACCGTCCCAGGTTTTCATCTCCAATAATTTTTTCAACCCTTAGCCGGAACGAAACCGATGGCGATTTTTCCTGGGCAAAGGGAGCGTTTACCGGTATGGCATCAACATTGTGCATTCTGATCAGAATTTCATCTCCAACGGAGACTTTCAACCGTTCCGCCATTTCATTACTCAGGTAAACCTGGTCACTACCCGGTTCCGGGATTTGCTGGTTGCCCAACTTCCAAAACAAACTATCAATTCCCAAAATATTTACCTGGTTCACTCGGATATCCTGATCAGGATTCACAACCATTCCATTCAACTGCAATACTCCGGCAGTATTGACTTTAAGGGCTTCCTGTATTCTGAAACTCAGATCATTGCCCACAAAACGGTCGCCAGTTTGCATGGCGTAGGTAATATTTCCCAACCTTTTTTGCACCAGCTGGTTCAGACTGTAATGCACCGAGTCACCAACTACAAGGGCTCCGGTAAGTATAGCAGCACTTAAAACCGTTCCTAAAAAAACGGCCAGATTTTGCTTTTTAAAATAAACCAGACTCCGGAATATGTATTTAAACAGGGTCATGAGTGTAACGTATTTTAAATTCAGGATTAATTTTCGAGCTTCTGCAACGAACCCTCTGATAACTTATATCTGCGATCGAATTTTAAGGACAATTCAACCGAATGAGTGACCATTATAATGGCAATATCCAATTCTTTATTTAAAGATTGTAACAGTTCAACCATCTGGTTGGCCGACTTTTCATCGAGCGATCCGGTTGGCTCATCCGCAAGCAGAATATCCGGATTATTGATCAGGGCCCTAACAACAGCAGTCCGCTGGCATTCGCCAACTGACAGCTGGCCCGGTAACTGATTAAGCTTATCAGTCAGCCCAACCTTTTCCAATAATTCAGTAGCCCTTTTTTGTGCAGCATTTTTCTTTTCAGCAGATTTTTCAAACATGACAGGAACCAGTACATTTTCAAGCACATTTAGCTGGGGTAACAAATGATGTTGTTGAAATACAAATCCGATTTTTTTATTCCGTATTTCAGCCAGTTCGTTGATTTTCAAAGCACTTACATCAGTACCTTCAATAAAAATATTGCCGGAGTCTGGTGCATCAAGAGTTCCCATTAAATTCAGCAAGGTGCTTTTACCTGATCCTGATGGGCCTATAATAGAAACCAAGTCCTTTTTATCTGCTTCAAAATCAATATTTTTCAACACTTCACGAGATACTTCGGCAGCATCATTTAAATACGATTTCGAAATGTTTTGGAGTTTGATAAGCATGATTTTGGTTTTATGATAATTAATTTTTGTATTAAATAGCCATAATTAAATGTAAAGGTAACAATTAAAGAATGGCTGGAATATTTCGCCGCATGAAAAGTTAAATTTCCATGGAGACTTCATGCTTCCACGAGCGCTGATGATACTCTGCGAAGGCGCTGCCCCGAGTTGAAATGAGTTGCCCTTTCAGGGCGTTATTATCTTCTGTACTATTATCCCAAGGCGTTGCCTTGGGCTGAATTGAATTGCCACTCTGTGGCGTTTTATTTTTCGTTTTTATCACATTTATACTCATTCTTAAATTATATCCTTTAAATCAGTTCCTGTAGTATAGTGTCATAATTCATTACTAATTCGTTTCTTTTTTCACCTGTCCAAAAACGAGGATTTCCCTAAGTTGAATTGATTTTCAATCCGCGAACATTGGGCTGAAAGCCCTAATAAATTCAACCCGATGGCAACGCCTCGGGTAACCGTCACCTGACCCAATGTCGCCCTGAAAGGGCAGCTAAATTTTTGCCGTCCATTAAGGTATATAATTTTGCCTTATCTGCCTTCCTGATTAAAATTACTGATGGTTTTTATGTAGAAATTAGATGTAGATATATTTTAGAAAGCGATTGTTACATAATTATCTTTTTAGTTGCCCTTTCAGGACAAGATTAAAAATTAGTTCTATATTACCTTGTTATAAACAACCGTCATCTTTTTTATCAGCGCGTGCATATTATAGTTTTCCTCAACCGATTTCCGCCCTTGCCTGCTCAGCGTTAACAGTTTATCATGATTCGAAAGAAGTTCATTCCAGGCTTCGGCCAGTGCTTCCGGGTTATTGGGTTCATAAATCAGACCTCCACCCGTGCTCTCAACAATCTCTGGGAATGCCCCCAACTTTGGCTGAACTACCACTGTGCCTGAAGCCATAGCCTCCAACTGATATAAACCAAATGCCTCACCGTTTAAAACAGGTACCGACAGTATAGACAGTGAAGTTAAAAAAGTTTTCTTTTCGTCCCCTTCGTAAGCATTCTCAAATATAACATCGTTTAAAAGGTTATTTTGTTTAAGCTTTCTGAGCTGCTTTTTTATAAAACTTTTGTCGTCTCCCGTGCTGCCTCCTGTTATTTTCAGCTTTACATTATTATAATTACCGTTTGCTCTTAGTTTGATAAAAGCATCAATCACAATCTCAAAGCCATTCTCAGCATTTAAACGCGAAAGGTATCCAATCACAGGATTAGCGATATCAGGCTCCTTATAGGTATAATCCTCCGGCTGAACACCCACGTGAACTACATGCATTTTTTCGTCCGGAATATTCATTTTTTTCTTCATTATTCCGGCAAAATATTCACTAACCGCAATAAAAGCGTCAATATCTTTTCCCTTTTCGCTCATGAGATTCCATAATCCCTCAACATAATCAGCGCGCATGGCATCAATCCAGACATCTTCGTCCTGCAATGAACAAACCACCGGGATATTCAATTCATCTTTAATCTTTCGTGCCAATCCCATCAGTAAAGCATTTGATAGATGAACCACATCCGGTTTGGCATGATCACGAAGATAAGTAATGAGCATATCCAGTTCCTCAGTTTGATACCCTTCATGTCCTTTTAGCATTGAAATAGTCATTTCCTCAAGACCTTCAGCACGGGTCGATCCGGCCTTTTTAGCCGCCAATCTTAGGAAAGGCGCTGAGTTAAAAAATTTCTCAAGCCATCCCGGCATGTTTCTGAATATCTTAAATTCCTGCTTTAAATAAATACTAACTGCACCATAAAAAACCGGAATATCTTCTTCCCTATCCTGATGGTTCATTGATAAAGGCAGGTAAATGGGCAAGGTATGAGCCTCATGACCTGTTTCCTTTAATGCATTTACATATCCACTATCGCGAAGGCAATTCCCACAGTAAAATGTTCCTCCAAATCCCGGTACGATGTTAATAATGTTCATTTATTTTTTTTTAAGTTGTTTGTTTCTTGTTGCATGTTTATGTGCTAATTGATTAATTAGCCAATGTGCTCATTTTCACTATTTACTGCTCACTTACTGCCAACTGTCGACTGCCGACTATCGACTGTCAACTGATTCAGTATCCAAAACAATAAACCCTGCCATCCTGGGCCCCAACAACCAGCTTGTTACGAATAATAGCCGGAGAGCTTATAATAGCACTCCCAATTTCGTACGACCACAGTTTTTTACCTGATGCAAGTTCGAGTATATAAATACGTCCATCGTCAGAAGTTATTATTACCTTTTCGTCTGCAATAACCGGCGAACTTTCAACCTTGCCCAGGGTATTAAATTTCCAGATAATCTTGCCGCTTCTAGTATTCATACAATAAACCGTTTTATTTTGCGAACCGATAATCACATAATTACCCGATACAGCCGGAGAACCTAACACCGAACCCACTGTTTGCGTCCAACTTATTTTTCGGTTGGGTATGTCAGCTGCATAAAAAATACCGTCGTAGTTCCCAAAATAAGCAAAATCGCCCTCAATGGCTGCAGATGAAGCAATGTAAGTTCCCAGGTCGATGGTATCGTTCAGCTTACCTGTATTTATATCCACCATGTGCAGATAACCGTCGCAACCGCCAAAAACCGCTGTGTTATTGAAAATAGCCGGTGCCCCGTTTATATAATTGTCCGATTCAAAAGCCCAGACCTTTTTACCCGTTTTGGCATTCACACAATGCAGATTAAAATCGTAGCTGCCCGTTAATATATATTTTTCATTGTCGGGGCCTGTGACCCATTGCGAAGAACCTGAAATCTGTCCTTCAGTTTCATATTTCCAAACCTGCTTACCGGTTTTTCGGTCGAGAGCAAAAATCATCCCTTCCAACGATCCAAATACCACCAGGTTATCCACCAATAATGGAGTGGCCTCGATGCTGGTTCCTGCATTGAATTTCCAGATAAGCGAACCTTTATCATCCAGGGCATAAAGATATCCGTCGTTTGAACCAATGTAAACATTTCCATGGCAAATAACCGCCGACGATTTAATTACATCGCCGGTTTTAAAATTCCACAATAATTTTAGGGGTTCCTTGATTTTAAGATCAGTATTTCCGGTTAGTTCGGTATTCCCCCTGAAACAAGGCCAGCAGACCGGAGTTTGTGACATCAGGTTCAGGCTTAGAATTACGATTAAAACAGATAATATAATTTTGTTATAGTTCATCGAATTTTAAAGATATTGCCCCTGTGGGACAGAGTTCTGCACATTTTTTTGCTGTTTTTGCCAGACTTATTTGCAATGATTCGTTGTATGGTATTCCTATCCTGACATCAAAGCCCCGCCCCACATAAGTCAGGCCAATCAATTCTTTCACTTTCTGAGTAATATCTACACATAATCCGCAGCGGATACATTTTTCCTGCTCATAAATAATTAACTGATGGGTATCCAATTTTTTAATGTTGTTTCGATCCCCAAACTGATAGGTTTTTTGTTGAGCCCCGTAAGTTTCAGCATGCTGGCGAAGTTTGCAGGTATCCGGTTTACGACAATCGCAATGCATACAGCTTTTTGCCTCAGCAATGGCTTGCTCAGCAGTAAAATTCACTATTTTATCTGGTAAATTAATCCGTGTTTCTTCAATAGTTTCTTTAAGATATTCACTTACCTCGACTTCGTTTAGCCTTCCAAACCTGGAATTAAATCTTTTTTGAGCCGACTTACCCTGACCGGTTTTAATCCACTCATCAATAAAATAAGCCAATTCTTTCCCCTGGGCTACTGCCCTGACCGCCATTTTCTGCACTTTGATGGCACTTCCGCACATAAATACATTAGGTAAATCAGTTGAATATAAACCATCCGTAACCTCAAAACCAGTATTAGTAGCATTTTGTCTTAATCCAAAATGCTCTGAATCTTTACCTGATACGCCGGTGGCAATTACAATAGCATTATATTCAGCTATTAGTGCCTTGAATCGATTTTCATCAACTGTATGATTCAATTGAAAATCAATCCCGTAATTTTTCAGAATTTCAACTTCTGTCTCCAAAATCTCTGTTGGAAGTACCGTTTCGGTATTCAGATTCAACAAACTTCCACCTGGTTTAGAGTTTCTATCAAAAACAACCGTTTCAAAACCCAACCTGGTTAGATAAAAACTGCAGGACATTCCCGTCGGTCCGGCCCCGATTATGGCCACCTTTTTGTTATTGCTTTTCTCTTTTTCTGGAAGATAAAATGATCTGGATTTGGCATCTTCAAGCGCCACATATTTTTTTAATTGACAAATAGCTACCGGCTTATCGACAGTTTTTCTGCGACAGGCATTCTCGCATGGAGCTGTGCAAATATAACCCAGCACCAATGGCAAGGCAATTTCTTCTTTTACCACTTTAAGAGCTTCCAAGGGTTTGCCGGCAGCAATTAATCGGTTCATTTTGGGTATATTCATGGAGGCCGGGCAACCCGTTTGGCAAGGAGCTTCACAGTCACCCACGTGATCGCTCAACAATAGTTCCAGTGCATCTTTCCTGGCTTCGAAAACCTCATCGTCCATAGTTATAATGTCCATGCCATCCAAAGCCGGATGCGCACATGAGGGTATAAGTTGTCCTGATTTTTTTTCCTTCACCATGCATATCATACACGACGGGTGATTTTCATAGCCCTGGGAATAACACATGGTAGGTATTTCCACACCCAGTTTCCTGGCCGCTTCCAGTATCGTAGTTCCCTGTGGGACTGATATTTCTTTATGGTCTATTTTTAGTTTTATCATTGTCTGTCGTTCGCTTTGCTCACTCTATGGGCGTTGCCCATAGTTTTGGAGCATGAGCCTTTCAGGCTCTTCTATAATAATATTCTAGTCCCAAAAGTAATTCTCATCGTACTCAATAATATCATATTCTTTGATAAATTCTTCAATTTCATCCTTATAGGTTCTTTTGGAATGATGTACTTTTTGATTTTTAATATATCTTTTTACAATTTCGACTTTGGAACTACTTACGGAAAAGGCTCCATAACCTATCTGCCATTTAAAGTTGGGTGAACCTCCTGGTAAATCCTTTATCCACCTGGAAGATGATTTCTTTACTTCCTCAACCACTTTAGCCAGGGTTATATTTTTAGATAAGCGAAATAATATATGAATATGGTCGTAAGCAGAATTGGTTATTAATGAAGGACTTTCAAGGTCTTTTAGTATTCCAATTATATAGGCATGCAACCTGTCTTCAATTTCCAATGTGATAAGTGGTTTACGACCTTTAACCCCAAAGGTCAGGTGTACATATAGTTGAGATAGAGATTGTCCCATTGTTTTATATTTTGTTTAAGGCTTACAGCCTTATGTCGTTCGCTTTGCTCACTCTATGCTATGGGCGTTGCCCATAGTTGTGGAGTATGAGCCTTTCAGGCTCAATATTACTATTTATCTTTGTCTTATGCATTCATTAGCAATATTATCTTTTTTAACTATCAAGGCTGAAAGCCTTGTACTCCAAAGCTTGGGGCTTTGTCCCAAGCTGAAGGGGTGCCACAAGTCCACACCTAAATTATCTTAACCGCATCCACCGGACATATTTGCCGGCAAATGTCACATTTCACACACAGTTCATTATCAATCTTATGAATTTCGTAGGGTTTATTCTCAATGGCATTCACCGGACAACGTTGTGCACACTTGGTACAACCGATGCAGTTATCCTCAATATTGTAATTAATAATATCCAAACATTTACCGGTTGGGCATTTCCCATGTATATGCATCTCATATTCCGACCTGAAATATTTTAGTGTAGACAGAACCGGATTTGGAGCCGTCCTACCCAAACCACACATACTTCCTTTTTTGGTCTGATTGGCAAGTTTTTCCAGTAAATCAATATCTTCCATGGTTCCCTTTCCGGTTGTAATTTTATCCAGAATTTCAAGCATACGTTTGGTTCCTACACGGCAAAAAGTACAACGCCCGCAGGATTGGTCCTGAGTAAATGAAAGAAAATACCTTGCAATATCTACCATACAATCCGTTTCATCCAAAACGATAAGGCCACCCGAGCCCATCATTGCCCCGACTTCCTTCAGTGAATTAAAATCGATGGGTGTGTCCATAAGGGATGCAGGTATACAACCACCCGAAGGCCCTCCGATTTGCACGGCTTTAAATTTTTTACTATCAGGAATACCGCCACCAATTTCTTCAATAATGGTTCTGATGGTTATTCCCATGGGTACCTCGATTAATCCACCCCGATTAATCTTACCGGCCAGGGCAAATACTTTGGTTCCCTTACTATTATTGGTTCCAATGGAAGCAAATTTTTCAGTTCCGTTTCGGATGATCCACGAAATCAGCGAAAAAGTTTCGGTATTGTTTATTAGTGTGGGTTTTCCCCATAATCCATTCTCCGAAGGATATGGCGGACGCATAGCTGGCAATCCCCTGTTTCCTTCAACCGAAGCAATAAGTGCGGTTTCCTCTCCACACACAAAAGCCCCGGCCCCTTCAAACACTTCCACATCAAAAGAAAAACCTGATCCCAAAATATTATCGCCCAAAATTCCGCGATTGCGGCAAATTTCGATTCCTTCTTTTATCCTTTTCACAGCCAACGAATATTCGGCCCTGATGTAGAAAAATCCTTTGGTAGCCCCAACTGCAAAGCCGGCAATGATCACTCCTTCAATAATCCTGAATGGATATGATTCCAGCAGCATCCTGTCCATAAAGGCCCCGGGATCGCCTTCATCGCCGTTACAAATAACATATTTTTCGTTGCTGGATTCTTTGTGAACCAACTGCCATTTTATCCCTGTCCTGAAACCTCCACCTCCCCGGCCCTGCAGACCACTTTCAGAAATAATATCAATAATCTCTTGCTGAGAATAATTGTTTAAACAGGTTTTCAACGCTGCAAAACCATCCAGGCTCATGTATTCATCAATATCAGCCGGTTTAATCTGTCCCCGGTGTTCAGTGGCAATACTTACCTGGTTTTTTACAAATTCAGTAATGGGTGAATCGGGCTTTTCAGCCGCATAGCGACGAATGGATTTCGGTAAATCGCTTATGACATAATCTTCAAAAGAGCTTAACAGTTTGGCCTTTATTTTTTCAACGGGTTTTTCCGATTTAAAATGGTGATGCACGATTTGGCTTACCTCTTCTGGTTTTATCTTGGTATAAAAAGTCGGATTTTCATCGGGCTTGTGCACTTCAAGCATGGGGACCTGGTTACAAACACCAACACATCCAACGTGCTTCACATTCACATTTATTTTGCTTTCGCTCAGAGTTTGTTCCAGAGCATCCTTAACTCCCTGACTACCGCTGGCCACACAGCACGATCCCAAGCCAATCCGTATTTCACCCTGAACTTTCCCCAGGTTTTCTGAAGGTAAAGCAATATGGGCTGCCAGTTTTCGGTCTGCCGATTTAAAATCTGCGATGATTTCATCTACTTTGCCAGTAGCCACATGACCATAAGTAACATTATCAATCTGTACCACAGGTGCCAGCGTACAACAACCCAGACAAGCCACTTTTTCAATAGTGAAAAGCCTGTCGGCATCGGTATCCTCATCACCGGTAATTTTTAAACTACGTTTAATGGCATCGTGTACCTGCATGGCGCCCTTCACATGGCAGGCCGTACCCACACAGACTTTTATAATATGTTTCCCAACCGGGCGGTGTCTGAATTGCGAATAAAAAGTTGATATACCCGATATTTTTGAAGCCGAAATTTCAGTGGTTTCACTAACCCTGCGTAAAGCCTCGACCGGCAAATAATTAAATTCCTGCTGAATGGCCTGCAGTATAGGTATAGCACGATTTTCAGTCCTGCCAATCCGGGTGATTATCTGATCAGTTTTTGAAGTTATTTCGTCGCTCATACTATTTTCCAATACAATACAGGTTATTGCGTCCCCTGATATAAATCTTTCCATCAACAAAAGCAGGAATAGTAACTACATCTTCACCCAAAGGATTTTCCGCCACCTGAGTATATTCACGGCTAAGCTTAAATATATGCATAATTCCCTTCATATCAATCAGGTAAACATTATCTTTAACCAACATGGGCGAAGAATAAATATTATTTTCCATTTCATGATCCCAAAGCATCTCCCCTGTTTTAGCATCAAAACACCCCACAGTTCCATAACTGGTAGGTATTATAAGCAAACTGTTTGCACAAACCGGACTTGGCACATCCGATAATAGTTCGTCACTTTCCCAGATAACTTTCGATGGATTATCAAGGCCAATGGCAACCAGGCTGGCATATTCGTTCATCGCATAAACTACTCCATCAGCATAACAAACGGAAGGCCCCACTTCGCCATAAATACAATTGAGGCTCCAGTTTTCCTTACCTGTTTCCGGATCGTATGATGCCACCAACGGATCGGCTGAAAGAATTATCTGAATCTTTCCTTTATAATCGGCCAACACCGGAGAAGCCCACGAAATTTTAACTTTCCTTGGAGTGCTCCAAACTTCATTTCCTGTAGCCGCTGCCAATGCAATTAACCGGGGATTGTCTTTTTGATCGTACTGTACAAGTAATTTATCTTTAACCATCTGCAATGAAGAAGCGTGGCCGTAATGATTCTGAGGTATTCCAAGGTTTTTCGACCAGACAATTTTACCTTCAAAATCAAGTGCCACAATATCGCCGGTGGCAAATATGGCATAAACTTTTTGACCATCAGTAACCATGGTTGGTGCAGCTAAGCCGGTATCAGAAGTTGTTTTAGGTGGTGTTTGAGGCGATCCCGGAATATTCTGAATTTTGGTCCGCCATAACAGTTTCCCTGTCTTACGGTCGAAACAAAAAATTTCCTGATCGGTTTGATTCGCCCCCGACAAAAATATTTTGTTGCCCCAGACAATCGGAGAATTGAAACCCTCAACCGGGACCGGAACTTTCCATAATATATTCTGATTGGTCGTCCCATTCCAGGTTTGCGGCACATTATCCTGGTAAACAATTCCATTGCTATGAAATCCCCTGAAGGACGGAACGTTGCGCCTTAATTCTTCATCGGTAGGGAAAGCAGCCTTTGTAATATTCTTCTTAGGTGTTTCTATTATTTGATTTTCTTTAATAGACTTTTCAGGATTCGTTACTTCAGTTTGATTGGTTGTCTGTTTAACAGAATCACTACTCGTTATAAGCCCTTGTTCAGGTTGTGTAACGGGTTCCGGGTTATCATTCACGACAAGCATTGCTGTGGTATCAGAAACCGCAGCATTATTTTCTGATATGGCCGAATGGTTTATCTTTTCACCCAACCTGTTATAGGTTAACCAGGTAATTATCAATGCCACTAAAACCAGGCCGCTCCCCGATAATGCGATGCCTACCTGAGCACTCTTTTGAATTCCTAATATATCTTTTGGCTGATCGGGATTTGATATCACTTGTTTTCGAACCTTCAATTCCAGGAGTTGATAAGCAAGCACAAAAACTCCCAATCCCAGTAAAATCATATAACCACCGGCTTTTACCTGCCAGCGGTTGGTAAAATAGGCTTTACGAGCCAGCAAATCGAGTTCCCGGATTTGTTCGCGCAGTTGTTCATCGTCAGGAGTGGTATTTAAACGGTCAACCAGTTTATTAATTACCTCGGTATTAACCGGATCGATCCTGCTTACCTGGAAATAATTGGCAATAACCAATATGCAAACCAAAGCGACAAACCCGGCCGATATCCAGGCAATGCTTTTTAAAAACTGATTATTTTTATTTTTAACTGAGTTCATCTTTCTAAACATTATGAAATTTGATCATCAATTGTAACCGGACAAAAATCGACACAACGCGCACAACTCAGGCATGATCCTTTATTAGGCTCATAATCCTCACGATACCTGAAAATAGCCAGCGAAGCTAACGAAAGTCCAATCACCAAACCAATAAATCCTCCCAAAAGCCAACCCCCTGTTTTAAATTTTTTAAGGATAATTTCAGATTCCTTATAAAGTTCAATTGCTGGTTTTCCACTCGACTTAAATGATTCCACATCTAACGAAAGTGGTAATTCAGGATGCTCATTGGCCTCAATAAGGGCTTGAGCCATTCTGACTTTAGGATTGACCAAAGCCAGCTTTTCGTGCACCAGCGATCCGGTCCATCCCCCAACAAAAATCAGTAATGGAATAATAATTACAAGACCGAGGAACCGGATTATCATTGTTTTTTTCTCCAGCTTAATGTTTTCTGGAACGGGTTTTTCGATGGCACCAAATGGACAGGAATTTTCACATAATTTACACTGGATACAATGGGTTGGCGTTATCGAAATATGATTTTTAGAGAAGCGGCTTACCCAATTCAGTAAGACTCCATAAGGGCATAGAAACCGACAATAGGGCCGCGCAATAAATACCCCGATCAATAATAAAATACCGCCAATCATAAACATGGTAAATGTGCCATCAAGCCGGTAAATGCCAATGAATGGATCGTACCTGCATATCACAAAATCGGAAGCGGTGGCGGCATAAAGTACTGCAAATCCCAGGTAAGCGAAAGGGATAATCCCCAGCGTTTTCTGTAACCATGGACGAATTTCAATCGGCTTAATAGCGATTAAATCCTGGATGGCTCCCAAGGGACAAACGCCCGCACAGAAAGTCCGGCCAAATAATAAAGCAAAAAATAAAGGCAAAATAAAAAACACTATGGCTGAAATGGGAATGGTATAGGCAGGATTAAAAACAGCGAGGGCAATATTTTGAACAGAACCTACACTGCATATACAACCTTTGCGAATAAAACCAAAATAGATGACTGAAAAAACGCTCATGAGCATGACTCCTCGCCTCGATCGCTTTTTAATTACCAGCCACGATACCAACGAAAGGCTGGCTGCCAAAACAATCATATCCAATATCTCAAGCGCCTGACTTCTGGCTGCCGGTTTTTGCACAGGGGGCGGCACATGTCCGTTTTCAAATTCCGGTTTGGGAAACCGCTGTGCAAAAGTGTCATAACCCTGCAAAAGCAAGGTGGTGAAGAAAATTAATATGAATAGTTTTTTTAGCATTTTAAGTTCTTAGTGTTCTGGTTTACTTATTGAGTTGCCCTTTCAGGGCGTTAATATCTTCTGTACCAATTTCCCAGGGCGTTGCCCTGGGTTGAATTGAGTTGCCACGCTGTGGCGTTTTATTTACTGGATTCATTCAAATTATTCTTATTTGTAAATTATTTACTTCAATTCCTGTATTCTTTCGTAATTTATTAGTTGTACATTTTTTCCTCTATTTATCTATTAGATGGATATCCTCGGCGGATTTGAGTTGCCCTTTCAGGGCGTAACTAACTATCGTTCTATTATCCCAAGGCGCTGCCTTGGGTTGAATTGAGTTGCCACGCTGTGGCGTTTTATTTATTGACTTCATTAAACTTATACCAATTTGTAAATTATCTCCTTTAACATCTACCATTATTCTGGTGTCAATCTTTATTCATAATTCATATTGCCTTTCATTTAAATAGAATAAAGACTATCATATGTTGAATTGTTCTACAACTCGCAATCTTTGGGCTGAAAGCCCTAATAAATTCAACCCGATGGCAACGCCTCGGGTAATAGCTCCCCGACACAAGCTCGCCCTGAAAGGGCAACTAAATTTTAATCTGTCCATAAAAACTCCTCTTTGTAATCAACACCATATTCCTTAAGAAACATCAGATATTCTTCTTTAAAAGTCATTTTTTTATGATGTTCTTCCTGATTTTGAATGTACCGCTTGGTTTTCTCATGAATCGAAGGACTCACTGAAAAACCTCCGTATCCACCTTGCCATGTAAAATTATTATAATAAGTATCCTGAGTTTTAATCCACCAACTACTACGTTTTTTGATCTCTTCAAGAAATTTAGATAATGCAATATTTTTAGACATTACACACAAAATATGTGTATGATCCTCAACCCCATTAATTAAGATAGGAATTGAATCGTTGTCCTTAATTACAGAACCCATAAAGGCATACAATTTTGCCTTGTCTGACTTCCTGATTAAACAACTGGTGGTTTTTATGTGGAAGATTAGATGTAGATATATTTTAGAAAGCGATTGTGACATAATTATCTTTTTAATTGCCCTTTCAGGGCGTATCTATCTATCGTACTATTATCCCAAGGCGCTGCCTTGGTTGAATTGAGTTGCCACGCTGTGGCGTAATGTCCATCAATTGTGCCCTCATCTTCTTTATTATTTTCCTAAATCAATACCATGAATAAACTTAATTACTCCTCCTGGCCATCTTATTTATCAGATTCTCCAATTTTAACCTATTTATATTACCTATTATTAATTCATTCATTTTAAAGATCTTAAAAATATTCTATTATCCCTATTCCTCTTTTCGGTCGTTTTATAAATAGGAAAAATCTTTATTGAACCACAATTATCCGTCACTTATCGATATATGGGCTGAAAGCCCTAATAATTTCAACCCAAGACAACGCCTTGGGCTATCAAACCCATGCCCCATAATCGCCCTGAAAGGGCAACTCAATATATAATGCTTAAACTTTATCATCAGCCCTGGTTTTCATTACTCCGTTAAATAAATAGGGATTGCTGGCCGGAACACGTTTATAGGCTTCCGAAGGACAATCACGTGCAATGGAACATTCATTACAATTCACACAAATGCTGTGATCCACCTGTAATTGCAACGATCCGTTTCCAAACGAGCCACAGCCTTTTACACATTTACCACAGCCAATACATAAATCTTCATTAATATGGTACTCGAAATAGGGCTTTTCTATAAATTTTCGTTCTATAGCTGCAGTCGGGCAAAGTTGTTTTTCGGCAGCAGTGGTCAGTTCTTTTGTTCCGGGACGATAATAGCCTCCACAAAGGTTGCAATAACCGCACATATCAAAGACGTGCATGCACTTCACTGCCGATGGCGTAAGGACGCAACTGGTTGCGCAGCGACCACACTGCACACAAACGGCAGCATCGAGCTGCCAAACCAATTCCTCCTTTGACGAACGGTTTATAAGCAATCCGCCAATTCCTCCCAGTCCCACCGCCATGGAAAGTCGCATTCCGCTACCGATAAATTCCCGGCGGTCCATCTTCCCTTTTTTTTCTTTCGCTGCCATGCGTTACAATTTTTGCCTTTTTTTCATCCTAAACTGAGAAGCTTCCGGTAACTTACAGTACCTATTTTTATTACAGTTCCGGCATACAAAATCGAAATCACATTCCTGAGTCCCTTCAGGTTTCTTCCTTAGCACCAGGTAACCCGATAATACTGCCATGGCAGAAAAAATTCCGCCTCTTGTTACCGATTTGAAAAATTTTCTCCTGTCCATACCCATTAATTTTCGTTCTTTTTATAGATGCGCACCTCATTTTTATTGGGCACAATCAAAAAAATATCGTCATGTGAATTTACTGCCAGGTCGATACCATGCGTACCATCATCAAAGGCTTCAGGACCAGCTACAATGCATCTAAAATCGCCTGTTGGTGCATGAATTTTTACCCTCACAATGCCTTTTTCGCTGGTCACAAACGAACCATCGGATAAAATGGCAATGTGTGACGGGTTACAGCATCCACTAAAACCATCCAGTTGCATCGATGTGCGGTCCCAAAAAGAAGTCATACGCCCCGAATCATCAAAGGATTCCAGTTCATGCAATCCGGGATTCACTACCCATAATTCCCCCTGGTGCCCAATGGCAACATCAAAATAAGGGCTGGGAATGACAAAACCAGGAATTCCTTCCACCGTGTCTTTCCGCCCAATCTCCATAAGGAGTTTGCCGGAATAATCATATTTCAACACCACGCGATTCCCGGCATCCGCAACATAAACAGCTTCATCGTTTAGAGCAATGCTGGTGATCACAGAACGGTCATTATACCTTTTCCAGCTTTGGATCAACTGGCCATTCATATCCCAGCGCTCAACATGATCAGACACTCCCAACAGGATTTCACTTTTGGGAGTAATGGCAATATTTTTAGCTTCGGCATTAATTTTAAAACCTTTCTGGAATTCCAGGTTTTTATTATAGATCATCACCTTTTGTAAACCGGTGAGATACAAATTATCGTCCTTATCTATAGCTAATCCGTCAAGCCGGTCAATGATCGGCGTAAAGCGGTGCACTTCATGATAACAATACAAGCTTGAATCTATCTTTTTATATTCATCAAGATTTAATTCGTACGGGTTGGTTTTAATAGTGCCCGGCCTACGCATCAGGTCACGTCCCATCAGGATCAAAACCAGGATCAATAAAAGTACAGCACCTCCGATTATTATTTTTTGCTTCATACCTATAATTTTACTGAATTACCTCCTAATATCCAAACAAACCATCTTTTTAGAATCGCGCATTAACAAGCGTCCATCAGCAATAGCAATAGGTCCCCATGAATCCTGACCATTAATAACCCTGAATTTATCGAGCACATGGAACCCTTTGGCACTTACTGTGGCAATGGTTAAAGAACCATCATCATCCACAATGAAAAATTTCCCGTCGGCATAAATATAAGGACCCAAACCAAACCGAGCCTCTTTGCCGCTGGTCCATAATGGCTTTTGGACATCATTTACCGAATAGCATGCAAACTGATTTCGCAATGGTCCGGCATCTTTGGGCAAAATCCCAAAAATGTAATTATCCAAAACCACCGGTGTTTGTTGCTCACAAGCCAATCCTTCTTTGGGCTTGTAACTCTTTAGAATCTCAACTTTATAAGTGGCTGCATCCACTTTGAACAAAAAGCCTCCGGCACCATAACCAGCTGTCATGAATATTTTTCCTCCGCCCAAATCAACAGGTGAAGGTGCTACCACCGACGGAACAAATTCTTTGGTTTCCCAAAGCAGCTCACCCCGGTTCGGTTCTTCAGCCGAGATACCCACAATAGCTCCAACAGCAGCATATACGTAAGTTTTTTTCGAACCCAGCTTTATTGGCATTACAGATGAATGCGACATTTTTAATTTACCAGGATTTGGGGTTTCCCAAACTATTTTTCCTGTGGCACAATCTACACCAATAAGGATGTCATTGCCTCCGGTTGCCAGCACTGCAATGTCATCATCAATCAGTGGACACTGGCCGGTGTACCAGAATGGTATCTCGGCACCATAGTCTTTTACCAGGTCAAGACCCCACAAAAAATCACCATTTGCTGGATTGACGCACATTACATGCCCCATGGGCCCCATAGTAACAATGTACTTTTCGGTAATAGCCGGAACTGTACGTGACATGCCATGATTACGCTTTACATGCACACGATAACTTCGGCACCAAAGCTCATGACCGGATTCCAGGGAAAAACACCGCAACGCATCCTCCTTTTCCTCCTCCAGATAATCCAACAAGTAAACTTTTCCATTATAAATCACCGGGGCAGCATGTCCTTCGCCCAAATCGACAGACCAGACAATTTTAGGTCCTTCCGGGCCAAATTTATTGATCAATTTGGTTTTGTCGGTTACAATATTATCAGAATTTGCCCCACGGAACCTTACCCATTTTCCGGTCAGGTTACTTGGTTCTTCGGCAAAGAATTTAAATTTTTCACCAATAACGACTTTCTGCATGGCACCGGAATCAATGGCCGGAACACTATCCATACCCGGAACGCTGGTCACAAAATCCTTAACCGGATTATAGGTTAACCAGAAAAACAGGGCACAAACTGCCGCTGCAAAAATTAAATAAACCAGGTATTTCTCATATTTCTCTGCCATTGTTGTTGAACCTGAATAATGCTTGCTTTTCACTTAACAAGTGACGTAGCAACCTTCATTTACTAGTAGTACGTTCATAAAGTTCCGTTTAAATACTCATCGGATGACTTATTTTTAAACCAGCAACTTAGTCATCCGATGAGTCTAATGTTACTTATTGAACCTGATACCAGTATTATTAATAAACTAAATAGCTATTTTTTAGCAATATCGTAAACCATTAAAGCATTTCCATGGCGCACATATAGTTTTCCTTTGTTAATCACCAAATGCGGCCAGTAGGGACCCTTTCCTTTGGGTGCCCTAAAGGTACTAACAATTTCGAACTTTTCGGGATTGGGCTTTACCAGAGCAATATTCCCGTGTTTCTCCTCGTAGCAATACAACATGCCATCAGCAGAAATAATTGATCCTTTATTTTTCCATTTTGTTTCCCATTTACACGCTCCGGTATTCCAATCGATACAGCACCAGTTGCCGTCACTGTTATTGATCCAGTTGGCTCCATAAATGTAGCCATCCACAACCACGGTTGCCCCGTGATGCACATCCAGAACCGAATCAACCCAAATTACTTTTAAATTACTTAAGTCATCCGATAATTTAAATTTAACTCCGGAATGATTATAGCCACTGGTTACATATAATTCCCTGTCTTTGTAATTATAGATAGGTGTGTTTGTATTAATTAATGCTGCATCGGACCATATAGCAAATGCCTTTTCGCTGCCAATTTTTGAATAATCGGTTTTAAATAAAACAGCTCCGGTATTCGCATCAAATCCAGCTACATAATGAGCCAACACAGTAACAATGATATCTTTACCATTTTCATGGATACAGATGGGTGAAACATAACCGGTGGCATCTTTTAATGATTCAGAAGCCCAAATCTGCTCACCGGTTAATTTATTGAGTGCTACCATAGTGGTTTGGTCACCACCGGGAGTAATAAATACTTTATCGGCAACAATCAACGGCGACTCAGCATAACCCCAATCACCGCAACGACCTTGGTACATCTTGAATGCATCCATTTTCCAGATTATCTTCCCGGTTTTTTTATTGACACAGGCCAAATCAAGATAACCACTTGATACATAAAGATTATCGCCATCAATAGTGGGTGAGCAACGACTATCGGAAAAGGAATTCATCCACGCTTTACCGAAAGGAATATTCCACAATAATTTGCCGGTAGTATCCAGCGCAAAAAGATAATCCATGGTATCAGCCAGGCCGGTCAAATAAATGGCATCAACATCTACAGCGGGTGAAGAATAACCTGTAGGTAACGAATCGTTATACCAAAGTAATTCAGGACCATTTTCGGGCCACGTTTTAAGCAGGTTAGTTTCAGGATAGATTCCATCACGGTTCGGTCCGCGAAACTGACTGCTTACTTGTCCCTGAACTGAAAAAATGATCAGAATAAATAAGATTGTAGTAAGTTTTCTTGTTTTCATATAAAGATTAAATGTGAAGTAATTATTTCTTTTTTATATTATAAGCCATCAAGGCATTTCCATGTCTCAAATATAAAATTCCATTATGAATAACCGGGTGCGACCAATAAGGTCCTTTCCCATAATGAACTATAAATGTTGATACAACATCAAATTGGTTTGGATTTGGTTTCACTAGTGCAACATGTCCCCTTTTTTCTTCATAACAGTATAACCTGCCATCGGCAAAAATTATCGATCCTTTGTTGTACCAGGTTGTATCGTACGTGGCTTTACCTGTTTCCCAATTCACACAGGCCCAGTTTCCCATGCTGTTGTTCAGCCAGTTTGATCCATATAAATATCCGTCAATTAAAACTACTCCTCCAACATGCACATCAAGCACAGAGTCGACCCAGACAACTGATACCGAATCGGCCATATCGGATAATTTTAGTTTAACACTTTTGTGATCGTAACCGCTGGTAAGGAAAAAGTATCCATCAATAAATAAGGGTGTGTTGGCCTGATTATTCCTATTATTTTCTCCCCCTGCGTAACTACCAAAATTAAACTGCCACATTATTTTGCCATCTGAAGGTTGGATTCCAATGAACCAGTTTGTGGTAAGTGTTGCTATAATTTTTTTTCCCTTCCATTCAATTAGCAAAGGAGAATCGTACGAAGGATTATCATGGAGGGTTTTAGTCATCCATATGGTTTTGCCCGATGCTTTATCAAGTGCCACTACAGCAGTAGAATCTCCACCCGGAGTGTAAATTACCTTGTCGTCAACCAGTAGCAGCGATTCGGCGATACCATAATTTGGGGTTTTACCCCCAAAGACATCATTGGTCCGCAATTTCCAGATAATGTTTCCATTTATAGCATCAATACAGGCAACATCGCCCTTTCCACTTGATACATAAAGCCTGTTGCCTTCAACAGTTGGTGTACTTCGACTTTCTTCGAAAGAGCCATCCCACTTGCGGCCGTATGGTGTCTGCCATAGAATGTGACCTTTCAGGTTGAGCGCAATAACTGCATCTGAACTATCAGAAACCCCCGTAGTATAAATTAAATTATTGGCGATTGCCACTGATGAATGACCTTTAGGGACAGAATCATTAACCCACAATAATTCAGGATTATCAGGTGGCCATGATTGTAAAAGATTTTTCTCCTCAGAATAAATCCCCGTTCTTCCAGGTCCCCGCCATTCCGAAAAATTCTGGCTATAACTTTTGCCAGTTGTTAATAAAATGATCAGTAAAATTAAATACCGGAAATATTTCACCATAAATTTACTGAGCAATTGAATAGACCATCAGTGAGGTACCATGTCTCACGAAAAGTCTTTTATTATTAATGACAAGGTGCGCCCAGTGTTGTTTTTCTCCGTAAGGAACTTCAAAACTGCCTTTTATCTCGAACTTATCAGCCGCAGGTTCAACCAAATACACCTTCCCATTTTCAGAATACCAGTAGAGTAAACCGTCGGCAGCAATAATATTACCGCTTTTGATTTCACTGTTTTCATATAACTCCTTACCGGTTTTCCAATCGAGGCAAACCCATTTTTTTGAGGCATCACCTGAACCGTAAATCTTACCATTAACCAAAACCATTCCTCCGATACGGCTGTCCATGTTTAAATCGCGCCATAATTCGGTAACGCTATTCCCATCAGGGGAAAGTTTTAACATGACTCCTCCCTGGCCATAGCCGCTTACACAAAAAATCTGATCGCCAGAATATATGGGTGTATTGGCATGAACAGAATATTTATTGGGCTGCTCAACACTCCATAACAAAGTACCTTTATCAGCATCAACACCAATAATATGGCCGGCAGTATGTGTCACTATAATTCGTCTGTTATTATAATTAACTAATGCGGGCGAACAATAGGCACTTTTTTCACCTACTCCCTTACATTTCCAAATTAGCTTACCTGTATTTTTATTTAATGCGATCACATTAGCATCAATTCCACCCGGAGTGCATACTAAATAATCATCGTACGAAAGCAGGTTTTCGGTCATGCCCCACTGGATATTTCTTCCATCATAATCTTTTAAAAGATCGACTTTCCAAAGCATTTGACCGCTGGTTGCATCGAAACAAACCACCAAACCATGACCGCTCATGATATAAACCCTGCCATCATCAATCATAGGCGTAACCCTGACACCGTCCCAATTCTCGAACCATTCTTCACCATACACGGTTTTCCAAAGTACTTTACCATCATTATCAAAGGCAATTACAAAGCCATTTTTGTCTTCGGTCCCGGTTGTATATATTGTTGAACCATAAATAGCAGCCGATCCATGCCCGGAACCCAGGTTATCGTAATGCCACAACAATTTCGGGCCATCAGCCGGCCAGGTTTTCAGTAAACCCGTTTCGTTATAAATTCCATCGCGATTAGGACCACGCCATTGTGCTTTATCCTGGCCTAAAGCCCATAGTGAGGCAAAAACCAGTATTAATGACAGCATTTTTTTCATAATTTCAAATTTTAAGGTTTAACAAAACTCAATAAAAATATGAATAAATTGAGAGGTATGAAAGTGCGGGAAAAAATTTAGGTTTGGAATATCAAAGAAAAGTTGCATGATATAAAATCATTGGATGATTTTACTGATTAGCAAGGGCTTAGTCATGCGATGAATAGATATTAAAAAAAACAAACGCCACGATAAAGTAAAATGAGTTATTTTGAGTGTAGGTTAACCAGTAAACGAAGGGTGTAAAACATCACTTTTCTTCTTTTTGTTTAAAATCAGACCACCTGTGCAACTCTATAATGGTGTACTCTTTAGTACTAAGCCAGGGAAGCATCCACATTTATTTAACGCCAATCGCTTTTTCACACCAACGTAAATGACCTTTAAAAGCTGCTTGAAAATATACAGATATCAGAGTTAATACAGTTACGGAAATAACAAAAATGATCAACTTACAAGGTAATCCAGGGCCTCTTCCTTTGAATCAAACGGAACCTGTTTTTTCTGAACAAAATAGTTATAACCATTTAACAGCACTTTTTTTAACCCGGTGATACCTAAAACGGCGGTTTTAATAGTTTTTTCATCAAAGAGTTTTTGATGTTCTTTAGCTACATTTAAAAACTCTCTGCTCCCAAATGTTCCGGTAAAATCATTTAATGCCAGGTATTTAATTGAAGAACTATTATATAACTCAACAACTTCCTGTAGAAGCTTGATCATCTCATTGGTGGTGCTGCATTTAGTATAATCAACGAATAAAATTCTTCTCCCTTTGTGATTAATGAATGAATATGGCATAGGTGTAATTTTTGAGTTTTCTTTAAAATATTATACTAAAGGTATTAAAATGATTATAAACACAAAATGGAGAATAGAAAAATTTAGCGTATTGGAAGGAAAATTATTTTTTTTGTGAGATGACTATTTTTGTACCTTTTAAGTAAAAAAGGAACAAAAATCCCGTAGAATTCTTAATTTATATATCAGAATTCCAGTGTGGTGCGGTTAAAAGGTAAGTGGGTTTAAAATTAATAAAAACCAATTTAACTATAATTTATCTGATATAAAACTGATAACGTAAAAAAATATAAACAAGGAATTAGCAATCAGGAATTATTACAACTAAAACACTTATTCACTACCAGATAAAAGCGATCATCAAATTGTTAATTAACTTCACCCCGTTCGTCAGGATTTTTTCATTTCAGGCAGTCATGAGCAAGCTCAGACTGCCTGAAATGAAAAAATCCCACCAAGCTTTCGCTTGATAGGATTTTCCTTTTGTCGGGGTGATAAGATTCGAACTTACGACCCCGCGCCCCCCAGACGCGTACTCTAAACCGGACTGAGCTACACCCCGAACTTATAAGTGCAAAAGTAGAACAAAAATCAATAAGTCAAAATAAAATTTTGCCGGCATAAAAAATAATATTTTTACCCGATTTACACTGCAATTTGAAATTATTTTTAAGTGTATTATTCCGAATTTTAAGCGACTTTTCACGAAAATCGAAAATCAGTTACCCGAATAGTTTGAATTTTAATAAAATAAAAACAATTTTACCATGTTATTACAATCAACCCTTTATCATAAAACCTGTTTAATTAACTGTCATGAACAAAAAAATCCTCTCTTTTTTAATCCCATTCTGCCTTCTTTCCACGGTTCTTAAATCACAACAAGCTTCCGACAGTCTGTTTAATCCCAATATTTTACACGAAATAAGGCTGGAATTTGAACCAAACGATTTCTGGGATATCCTGCTCAAAAATTATAATGATAATACCGATTATAAATCAGGCAAACTAAAACCGCCTGTGCTGAAAAACAAGGAAGCACTGATGGAATATTTAAAAAACATGGAGGCTTCTGCATCAAAAAATGAAATCCCCTATTTAGAAGCCAATGCGACCATTGATGGTAATCAGTTAGCGCATATTGGAGTCAGGCTAAAAGGTTTTTCATCGTTCTTTTCCGTAATGGGATACAAAAAATCGCTAAAACTTGATTTTAATGCTTTTATTGATACCTTAAATTACAAGGGTTTAAAAAAAATAAATCTGAACAACGGCGTGGGTGATCCTTCCATGCAACGTGATTTTATTTCTTATTATATGCTCAGAAAATCAGGAATTGTAGTTCCACGTTTATCGTTTGCCAAAGTGTATTTAAACGACAGATATTGGGGAGTTTACGAAATTGTGGAACAAGTTGATAAAACTTTTCTTGAGAACCACTTTGCCAGTGGAAAGGGGGACTTATATAAAACCATGGGCTGGAACTTACTGGATTATACCTCGGGAAATTTTATTGATTATAACGGAGTTGTTGAATTAAAAACCAATGAAGAAACCTCTGATGGTTCTTCATATATTAATTTTGTGAAAAGTATTCATGACTTAAGTAGCGACGAATTTTCCGACTCTATTCAAAAGCTCTTTTATACCGACTATTATTTCAAAGTTTTAGCGCTTGATATTATCAGTAAAAACTGGGATTCTTATATTGGTTACGGACGTAATTTTTACTTATATCAGGAACCCGTTTCCGGTTTATTTTATTGGATACCATGGGATTACAACCTTTCATGGGATGGTAATCTGGATTTCAGTACAGAAATCAGCGATACCTGTGCTAATGACTACTCTTTTTTGATGGATACAATTGCGGATACCCTCAACTATACCCTTAATATAAATGGTTCCCATATGGTCTATCTTGCAGTTAATTATGGTGATGATAACTTCGATGAATTTTTTGATTTTGGTAATGGTGATACGATTCTTAGTATAAAAAAAAGTCATGCTTATAATCGTAAAGGAATTTATCCTGTCAATATAAATGGGTCGTACGACGATGGTTGCTATTTTAATAAATTGGAAAAAGCGATTATGATGGATACCTCACAACTGGAATGCAGCAGCATTCTTAATATGAACACGGCCTATTACCCTGATGATAAACGATATGATTCCATTTTTAAGAAAGATAATTTTTGTTGCAATTGTCGATGGGATAATATCTGTCAAAATAATTTTTCGAATAATTTAACCGGTGTGATTGATGATCCGGCTTATCAGATTGACTATATTACCTCAGGACAGGTCTTAATTGAAAAACTATTTGCGAACAAATCGTTGAAAAACAGATATTTGGATATTTTTAAGTATATGCTCGATTCCATCTTTAATGTGCAAGAAATTAACCAGTTAATAACTAAGAACACCGATTTAATTCGTTCAGCAGTATATTCCGATACCAATTTCCTCTTTTCGGGTACTGATTTTGAAAATGATATCAATGCTATTTGCGAAAAGAATTCCACTGTTACAAGTTTAAACAGATTGCTTAAATTTCGGAAAAATGGATTAAACATAGAATATTCTTCCCTAAATCATAATGCACAACGCATTGAAATACCCGTTAGTTACAATCAAATAGTTATTAACGAGTTTCTGGCATCAAGCTCTGATAATGCCGATATAACTTCAGATTGGATTGAATTATACAATAATACAAATCATATTGTACCCCTCAAAAAGGTGGGTTTATCAGATAATGAAGATGAACCCGGTAAATTCTTATTTCCTGATAATATGGCAATTAAGCCTAAAGGTTTTGTTTTAGTATGGGCCGATAAGAAGAATAAAAAAAATGGATTACACGCTGATTTTAAACTTGATGCCGACGGTGAAAATATTATACTGAGCTATCAGGATACCACAAATTTGGATAAAATAACTTACCTGTACCAGGTAGCCGATTCAACAACCGGCAGATACCCCGATGGAACAGGTAATTTCATGAGGTTGTTCCCCACTCCTGGTAAACCTAATTCATCGGTTTATATAAATATAGCTGAAACCGGGAAAATATTTGACTTAACTGTATACCCAAATCCAGCTACAACCGAACTTTCGGTTTTAAAAACAGAATTCTTACCTCCTTGTCGGGTGTCGATATATAATATTTATGGACATTTGTTATTTTCGGAACAGGTTTACGACTCCCAAATTCAGCTTGGCCTGTTCGATTTTAGTGATGGTATTTATTCATTGGTTATTACCGACAAAAAAAATATCTATCGAACAGAATTTGTTGTTGAGAGGTAATATATTTCAAAACTTTTCCTTATTGTTTTACACGCTAAAATTTAATAAACTTGTATTTATCAATATTGTATAAAATCCGCATTGGAATATTTCCGGCCTGATTAAAATTGGTGGATTTTAATCATTGATTTGGGTAGTATTTATTAAACAAAACGCATACTTTCTTTTAAACAAAACTAACTGGATTATGAAAACCTTTCATTTACAAAAAAAACTCCTTGCTTTTGCAGGACTATTGGTTTGTGTTGTACTTATGGCCTACAAAGCCGGCGAAAATAAAGAGCAAATATCCAAATTACCCATTTATTTAAATACAGCTTATTCATTTGAAGAACGGGCTGCCGACTTAATTTCACGGCTTACCCCGGAGGAAAAAGAAAGTCTTTTGGGAAATAATATGGCGGCTATTCCAAGGCTTGGCATTAAATCATATAATGTTTGGAGCGAGGCTTTACACGGAATATTAGGTTTTGCTGATCCTGATGCAGGCCTGCAAGGACCTACCTCATTCCCCAACAGTGTGGCTTTAGGCGCATCGTGGGATCCCGACCTTATTCAAAGGGAAGCTTCAGCCATTTCTGACGAAGCCAGGGCCATTAACCAAACCGGTACCAAAGGACTTACTTACTGGTCGCCGGTTGTTGAACCCGTAAGGGACCCCAGATGGGGGCGTACCGGTGAATCGTATGGTGAAGACCCGTTTTTGGTAGAGCAGATTGCCGGGGGATTTGTAAGAGGTATGGTAGGCGATGACCCTGAATACCTTAAAACTGTTCCTTGTGCCAAACATTATTTTGCCAACAACAGCGAATTCGACCGTCATGTGAGCAGTTCAAATTTTGACAGCAGGGATATGCGTGAGTTTTATCTTGCACCATATAAAAAACTGATCGAAAAAGATAATCTCCCTTCTATAATGTCATCGTACAACGCTGTTAATGGCGTTCCGACATCGGCAAGTCAGTTGTACCTTGACACCATAGCCCGGCGCACTTATGGTTTAAAAGGCTATATTACCGGCGACTGTGCTGCTATTGAAGATATTTATACCGGCCACTATTACGTTAAAACTGCCGAAGAAGCCACTGCCAAAGGGCTTAAAGCCGGAGTTGATTCTGATTGCGGAAGTGTTTACCAACGTAATGCACTGTCTGCCCTTGATCAGGGATTAATATCAATGGCCGATATCGATCGGGCACTTTTGCACATATTTACTGTTAGGATGCGGACAGGGGAATTCGATCCACCAGCCAAAGTTCCTTATGCCCTTTTCCAAACCGATATAGTAAATTCAATTGCTAATCAGAAGCTTGCCAAAGAAATAGCTACTAAAACTCTTGTTCTGCTAAAAAATAACATTGTTGCAAAAACAAATCGCCAGGCACTGCCATTGTTTATCTCCGAATTAAAGAAAATTGCAGTTTTAGGCCCCCAGGCCGATCAGGTTGAATTGGGACCTTATTCAGGCAGGCCTGAACCTAAAAATATGGTTTCGCCTCTTGAAGGAATTAAAAAGTATATTGAAGATAAAGGTCTTAAAACCGAAGTAGTTCACAGCTCTGGTGGAAACACCGACAGCAAAAGCAACCTGCTTTATGTGGCACGGTTTGAACTGCAAAAAACCGATGGAACCGTTGCCAAATATGACGCTACCAAATATGCTTCAGCTTCAAAAGGAATAACCATTGGTTCTGGCATGGGTGCCACCGAACAGATACGCAGTATTGATGATGGTGCCTGGACATCTTATAACAATATTGACCTAACCAATGTGGATTCAATGGCATTTATGGTAAATATTCCTACCGAAGGAGGAATTATTGAGGTACATGTGGGTTCAACCGACGGGAACCTGGTTGCCACACTAAATGCAACTGTTGCTGCCGGAGCAAAATCAGGGGGTGTTTTTGGCGGAGGAAGCATGATGAAAACCAAAGTTAATAAACTTGGACTTAATGAACCACAAACACTTTTCCTGGTTTATAAAGCCTCGCAGGATGCTCCGATTGATAACGAAACCCTTGAAAAGGCACGTACATCTGACGCAGCCATTGTTTTTGTAGGTACTGATGAAAAAACTGCCACCGAAGAAGCCGACCGGCTTACGTTGTTACTACCCGGAAACCAGGTTGAGCTTATCAAAGCTGTTGCTGCGGTTAATCCAAATACTATTGTGGTTATGCAGACCCTCGGATGTGTGGAAGTTGAAGAATTTAAAAATATCGAGAATATTCCGGGTATTCTTTGGGTTGGATACAATGGCCAGGCCCAGGGTGATGCCATTGCCAGCATTTTGTTTGGAGATGCCAATCCGGGAGGAAAATTAAACGCCACCTGGTATAAATCGGTTAACGACCTCCCTCCTATTACTGATTATACCCTTCGCGGAGATAATGACAAAAATGGCCGTACGTTATGGTATTTCAATAAAGATGTTTCGTATGAATTCGGTTTTGGATTGTCGTATACAACCTTTAAATATAGCAATTTCAGCATCAGTAAAAATACAATTACCCCAAATGACCATATTACCATTAGTGTAGATGTAACCAACACCGGAAATTATGATGGTGATGAAGTAGTTCAGGTTTACATGAAAACCCCGGATAGCCCTGCTGCACTGCAACGACCTATTAAAAGACTGAAAGGATTCAAACGGGTAACCATACCTGTAGGCCAGATTAAATCCGTAAACATCCCGATTGATTGTTCTGATCTGTGGTTCTGGGATATGAAGGACAATAAATTGACTTTTGACCAGGGTAAATATGTATTCGAAGTTGGTACATCATCAAAAGACATCAAAGGAACTGTTAGCGCAACTATGAATGGCAAATTAAAACCTGTTTTAAATACCGTGGTAGCCGAATGCGGAACTATAGTATTAAAATCAAATGCCAGTGCCCAAACCAGCGTTACTGCCTCTATGACTGATGATAGTTTTTATGACTTATCAAAGGCTGATGTTACATATTCAAGTAACAACCCAAATGTTGCCAAAGTGGATAAAAACGGGCTGGTTACTGCTGCTGGCACAGGTGTGGCAACCATTATTGCTCATGTAACTGTTAATGGTAAAACAGAATCAGGCAGCTTTCCTGTAAAAGTGTTGCCTAACCTGAATGCAGCATCTATTTCAGTAAATAAAAAAGCGGTTCCGGGATTTAAACCGGAAGTAACCCAATACAGTTACCTGTTTAAAAAACCCGGCTCAAAAGCGCCATTGGTAAAGGCTAATCCGGCTGATGCAGATGTTGTTGCTGAGGTAAATCAGGCCAAGGGTGTACCCGGAACAGCTACTGTTTCCATTGTAGATTATACTACTTATGATAAAAAAGACTACATTTTGAATTTTGGGATAAACTCGACAAGCGATGAGTTTAATACCAAAACGCTGGGTAAACAATGGAGCATAAAAAATGAAAATGCTTCAAACCGGAGCTTATCAAAAAAACCAGGATCGCTGGTTATAACAAGTGCAGAAGGTGATATTGCCGAAACTAACACCAATTATCAGAATTTAATATTACAAAGCGCCAATACCGATTGGACTATCGAAACCAAAATAGTTTGTTCAAGAAAACCAGCCGGATTTTTCCAAAATGCAGGTATTATTGCCTGTCAGGATGATGACAATTTTGTAAAACTTTCTTACAGGGCATTTTTTGGAAGAAGAGGTTCCCGTGGAAGAGGTACCGGTGAACAACCTGGAGCTGTGGAATTACTGATCGAGAACGGTGGTGATCAAAAACTGTCAGCCACACTAAGCATGGATAGCATCATACACGATGATAATACTTTGTATTTAAAACTTGAGAAAAAAGGCAGCACTTATACTGCGTACTGTTCATCCGATGGTCAAAAATATGAGAAGGTCGGAAATGGTGATATTATATTAAAAGATATACAGGCAGGAATGCTTGTTTGCGACGGTGTGATGCCGGCAAGAATGACCCGTTACAGAAGGTTTTTCCAACAGGGACAAAAACCGGAAACACCCTTTGATGTGGCTTTCGATTTTTTCCATATCACAAATAGTGGAATAAAATAAGTGAGATAAAACTTTGCCTTCAGCAACGATACAGTTAAACAATATTCATTGCTGAAGGTACTTATCAACAACCTAATCCATGCTATCATTTAATTTTAGAATTATAATTCTTTTACTGGTTCAGTCACTTTTTATTAAAGCGCCAACCTTTTCAGATATTTTGCCTTCCACTGTTAATAATGACACAGGCCATTATGTTTCAATTGTTGCTTACCGCGATGGATTTATTGCCGTAAGTTCCGAAGGAAAAATTGATTGGATATCAGTATCAGGAAAAATCGAACAATCGGAGGCAATTAAGGATATAAAACTAAAATGCATTACTATTTATAATCAGCAAATTGTGGTTGCCGGCGATAATGGCTCTATCTATATTTCAGATAATGCAGAAACCTTTCGGTTATACGGACACGAAACCAATAATGATATTAATACCCTTGTAGTATTTAAAGAAAATCTAATCGCCGGCACGAATAACGGAGTAATTCTGATTGGAGATAAAAATGGCTTTACCAATAAAATCAATCTTCAACTTAAAGGAGACATTGTTTCGTTGTCAGCCAATCAAACTAAATGTTACGGTGTATCAAATAACGGATATATTATAACCTCCACCGACGGAAATAACTGGGAAATTGTCGATTTTAATAAGCAATATTCTGGTTATTACCCATCGTGCCGTTTCACCAGGATACTGGCAACAAATAACCAAATAGTAATATCAGCAATACAAAACAACAAATTACCAGCTCTCTTTTACTCGATACACGGAACAATATGGACACAAAAGGAACTTTTAGGTACGAATGAAAATGGTGAAACTTCTTATTTAAAAGAAATTCCCAATGATATTTTTTATGATGAAACACAAGATCAATTTGTTCTGGTATGCAATAAAGGGGAAATCATGATATTACCCTCATGTTCACATTGTTATAAATTTTACAAACTTTCATGGGTAAATTTGACGGGCATTTCGGGAAACAAGAGCTCCATTATTGTAATAGGTAATTATAATTTTATAAAGGTTTTAAATTATTAATCTGAGAACAAAAAAGGCCACCTAAATAATTCAGGCGGCCTTTCCAACACAAATTTACTTAACTATCACCATTTATTACTAAGAAGAAATAATATTATTAAGTTAACTATTGCCATGCAGGATACTGCTGAAGTACTCCTTTGGTAATACCTATTTCCTGGGCCGGAATTGGATAAAATTCATGTTTACCAACCACAAATTCAACCTGATCACCATCAGCAAGAGTATGGTTTAAATATTTTGAAGCCAGGTTCCACCTAACTAAATCGAAGAAACGATGGCCTTCCAACGCTAATTCAACCAAACGTTCGTGAACAATATCATCATGTGTAACTGATGTTAAATCAGCTGGAACACCTGTATCGCCCGACATTCTTGCCCTGGTTCGAACCATATTAACATATTGTACGGCTTTTGCCTGGTTACCCAGTTCAAAATTAGCCTCAGCGGCAAACAGCACTACATCAGCGTAACGCATCAATTTAATATTTATAGGCCCATCGGACCAACCTAATGAACTTTTCCAGAATTCATCATATGAACATTCATATTTTCTGGTGCTTCGGTGCAATCCTGTTCCTTCCTTAAGTAAATCATAATTTACTTTTCTCCAGGCCACACCTCCATCCTGAGCAACATTACATAAAACACTATCCCCATCTTCCATTACAGTAGCCTTATACCTGGGATCGCCGGCTTCATATGAATTTACCAGAAAATCAGTGGGACACCACCATCCCCATCCGTAATCCACATGGTTCTGATTATCATTTCGCTCAATAACCCTGGGGGCACACCAACGCACTAAACCTTCACCCCGGGTATCCCACCATTGTCGTCCATCCTGAGCATTCTGAACCTCAAAAACGCTTTCAGCTGAATTATCGCCATCGAGCATAAAAATCCATTGATATCCTCCGGTATTTGGACCTCTCCATGTATTGAAACGCTCACCGTTAATTCCCACTAATTCATACTCATTCGAGTTAATTACACTTTCAGCCAGGTCTGCTGCTTTTTGCCATTCCTGGTTCAGCCCTTTAAAACGCTCATCTGCTGAACAATATTTAGCATACGATGATTCATACAAATATACTTTTGCAAGCAATGATTTGGCAGCACCTTTGGAAGCGCGACCTATATTATTTGGTCCCCATTGGCTTTTTTCAGGTAAATCATTAATGGCTATTTCCAAATCCTGCTTAATTAAATCGTACACCTCATAAATTTCATTCCTCGGGCTGTCAAATTCAGCAGGTTCCTGAACATGATCAACAACGGGTACACCACCATATAACTGTGTTAGTGTAAAATAATTAAAAGCCCTTAGAAAGTGTACTTCGGCCAAACGCTTCTTAATTAATCCTGCATTAAACGCAGGGTCGGTTTCGGCTGAAATTTTAGGCAATTCCTGCAAAGCCACATTACAATAGCCTATGGCACGATACAAATATCCCCAAGTCCATTCAAAAACATTTGCTTCAGATGGGGTATGCCTCAACTGGTCGATATGTTGAAATTCAGTAACATCAGTTTTGCCTCCTGCTCCTGCTTCAGCTTCATCAGAAGCAATACTGCCCATGGTCATCATGATACATAAATCCCAGACTTTTTCCAGATTAAACATGGAATAACATACGGTTGTAGCCATATCGGCCGAAGTCATGGTTGAGTAAAATGTTTCGGCTGATGCTTTGGCTATGGGTTTGGTTTCTACAAAATCCTCTGAACATCCATTGGTTAAAAGTAACAGACTCATCAGTGGAAAAACTGCATATATAATTTTCTTTTTCATAATTCAAATTTTAAAGGTTATTTACTAAAACTGAACATTTATACCCAGTAAATACATCCTGTTCTGAGGATAAGTTCCGGTAGTTTCAATTCCTTGTTGTAAAGGATCGCTAACTCCAATTTCCGGATCCATTCCTGAGTATTTAGTCATAGTAAGCAAGTTCGTAGCACCCGCATAAATTCTGACCCGTTCAATATTCAATTTAGATACCAGCTCTTTATTAAAAGTATAACCTATCTGCAGGTTTTTGAGCCTTACATAATTTCCGCTTTCAATAAAAAAGTCCGAGGGTCTTGTAAAGTTGAGATTATCTCCTTTGGGATCGAGCCGTGGAAGATCTGTATCCGTATTGCCTTCATATAAAACACTTCCATCAGCATTTAGTATTGGGTCACGATATTGATCAAGTACCAGTGCAAGCCGGTTCATGCCTTCATCATTCTCCATACCCCAGATTTTTGTTCCGTTAAATATTTTGTACCCGAATTTGCCTTCGAAGAACATGGTTAAATCAAAATTTTTGTATTCAAAATTTGCCGAGAAGCCAAAAATAAATTTTGGAATGGGGCTACCGAGTATTACTTTATCAGCATCTGTCAATCTACCGTCACCATTTTGGTCTACATATCTGAAATCACCAGGTTTTGCTTTGGTTTGTGCAAATGCAGTATCGCCATTACTCTTTATATAAAATGCCTGGTTTTTAATATACACTTTCCCTTTGGAATCGTAGGCTGCGTCATCCCAGGTAAATAAGCCGTCAGTCTGGAATCCGTAAAACTGTGAAACAGGTAATCCTTCAGCCGTTAGCAGGAAGTTTTTGACATTTACCCCAATTGATCCCATAATTAAAGAATCGCCCTGAATATTAACCACTTCATTTTTCACATAAGTAACATTCAGATCGAAGCTCGATTTAACAGCATGGCCATTATCTTTATAGCCTAAGCTAAATTCAACACCTGAATTTTTAAATTTTCCAATATTGGTCATCGGCCTGGCATCGCCTCCTAATTGTGAAATATGACCTGCATATTGGTACATACCAACGGTTGATGGTAAGGGCTGGTTTATTAACATCCCGTCGTTTTCTTTCATAAAATAATCGGCAGTAAAAGTTAACTGATCATTTAAAAAAGCAAGATCGACTCCAACATTGCTCATAATCATGGTTTCCCAGTGCATATTGTAGTTGGGCATTTTTTGTAATGCTGCACCCGATGAGGTATTAATTGATCCGTCAAAAATGTAGTTAAATGCTGTTAAAGTTGAATTTACCGTTGGGTAATAAGCATATCGTTCAGGAGCATTGGCACCTGTTTCACCGTATCCAAACCTCAATTTACCAAAACTCAGAAAGCTTAAGCTTTGCATAAATTGTTCTTCGGAGAATTTCCATCCTACTGAGAATGAAGGAAAAATACCTGAGCGGTTTTTAGGGCCAAATCGTGATGAATAGTCGTTCCTGATATTACAAGTCAATAAATATTTACCCATATAATCATAATTTAACCTTCCGAAATAGGAATACATTTTATCTTCCCAACCGCCTCCGTGTATTAACTGAGTAAGCAAAGTGTCGTTGGTGCTGGCATCAAAATAGCGCATTTCAGGCGATTCATTAATGAGGTCATACCTTGAACCAGACATATCTTTGCTCCAGTCGCGGCTGGCTTCAACACCTGCCATAACGCCAATATTATGATTGCTAAGAATGGTGGCACTATAGTTAACATAGTTTTGGACCTGCCAGCCTTGTTGGTTTGTCTGGCTTTTTGATACATAGTTGCGATCATTAAAAATAGTTGGGTTGTAATGATAAATTGGAAAAAATTCGTCTATTGAATTATAATTGGTATAAGCGTTAACTTTTGAGGTATAAACCAATCCCTTAATAGGTGAAATCTCAATATAGGCATTACCTCCAACCGATTGAGTAGAATTCGATCGATTCGTCACATCGCGGCTTACAACTGGGTTAGCACCTGTTGGAAACACATTCCAATTACCATTTTGGTCGTAGGGTTTTATATAAGGATAAGCCCTAAGAATATCAAAAACCGGGTTATTAAATTCACTCTGAAATACCCATTGATCATACCCGTCAGTTTTAGACTGGGTAAATAAAGCATTTTCTCCAACTTTGATCATTTTGGAAATTTGATGATCTGAATTAATCCTAAAGCTTAATCTTTTGTAGTTGGTTTTATCAATTATACCGTTCTGATCCTGGTAATTAGTACTTAAAAACACGGTCGAGTTCTCATTACCACCCGATACTGATACGTTATAATTTTGATTCACGGCAGCTTTTATCATATTGTCCTGCCAATCGTAGTTCATAAGTGTATCAGGCTGGGTAGTAAAGGGGTCTTTGCCTTTTAGCGCATATATATAATTCATACATTCTGCATATTGTGATGCATCAAGTACATCCAACTTTTTCCACGGTTTTTGACTACCTATTACGTAATCAAAATTTACCTGCATTTTACCTGCCTTACCCTTTTTGGTAGTTACCAAAATAACACCATTACCACCTGATGATCCGTAAATGGCAGCTGAAGATGCATCTTTTAAAATTTCAACAGATTCAATATCAGCAGGGTTAAGATTATCTAAACTTGCCCGAACCCCGTCAACAATAACCAAAGGTTGTGTGCCATTTATTGAAGAGATACCACGAATTTGGATAGTTGTACTGGAACCGGGTTGACCCGTATTTTGAGTAATACTTACCCCGGCAGCCCTTCCCTGAAGTGCCTGTTGAACATTAACAGCCGGCATTTCAGCCAGTTTTTCAGACGAAACTGATGAAATTGCACCAGTTAAATCACTTTTACGTTGACGTCCATAACCGGTAACCACAACTTCATCCAGCCCCATGATATCACTTTCCATTTCAACATTGATGGTGGTTTGATCCTTAACCACAACATCAACAGTTTTGTACCCGATAAATGAAAACTGCAGAACATCACCCACAGCAGCCTCAATAGAATAATTGCCGTCAATATCGGTAAGTGTACCTTTTGTTGTACCTTTTACAACTACGGCCAAACCAGGTAGTGGTGACTGAGTAGCAGCTTCAGTCACTTTCCCTGTGATAACTTTTGTGTCGCCATCGTCATTTTCACTGGCATAAGTCTGATTCACCAGGAAGGGTGAAACAAACAACATACAAGCCACAAAAACTTGTATAGATTTTCTAAAATTGAGTAAATTTTGCATAGAATTAAATTGATTATTGGTTAATACTACTTCAAAAAAAGTATCTTAAATTTCCTTTTATTATTTAAGTTATATCATAAGCGAAGATTTAAACCGTATTATTTAATCACCCCTAAATGCTATCTTCCTTTAAAAAGATTATTTGAACAGAATAGTTACTACAGTTTTTCCTCTGGTTGACTTTTCATATTCACAGGTAGACAAATTTCTACCCATTTTAAATAAAATCAGACATAGTAAATGTATGCCTCTATTCTCAATTTGGTGGGTAAAATTCAGGAGGCTTTGGAGTAATTTTAAGGTAGGTGGATATTTTTGTAAATTTTGTGTAATTTTTTATGATCGGAACTTATATGGTTAATTAAGAATTTGTGCTACACATGATTATGGGTGCGCTATGCAGCAAATTTCTTTTTAAAATAAACTATCGGTGCCTTTTCCATATTTATCTTCGATTAAAGGTAAAATTTCAATAAAATTGCTTTGGAGTTGATACATATTTTCAGCCATGAACTTAAAAATTTCCGGCCAGTTATCATCCTTTTGAAATTTAAGGCCCTTTAATTCAGTATATATCCTTGAAACGATCTTGTTGCCAGGTAAAACATAACGGTACAACCATACTAATTCCTGTTCAAATCCACTCTCCAGTATTTTCTTATAATAATCGAGTTCGGCAAAAATATCAAATCTCCTTTCCTCGTTTTTTAAATTGATCTCTATTAATACCTGAACCGCTCCATTTTCGAAATCAAATTTCAGTTCTAATCCTTTTATTCCCGTTTTATATAGCATCCAGGCGACAGGTTTACCAATTTTTAATGAAAAAAAACGGGTATAATTCGAAAAGGCTTCCCAAAACTCTTTTCTTATCTGCCTGTTCTCTTCCCTACTATTCATATAAATACGATTTGCAAAATGCTTTTGATAAATAATTATCCTCCGATTGACAAGTAGTTCCGGCAAAATGATTTGATATCTGCAAACACTTTTCCCATTCCGACATAGGAATAGCTTCAAGATTGGTTTCCGAATCCACAAAAGTGTTAAGGAAAAAAATAATACCGGCTGTAAACGTATCACCTGCTCCAACCGTACTCAAAATATTTATTTTTTTAGTGGGTGCCATTACCATTCCTTCGGAAGTATAAACCTCCGATCCCCTATTGCCTTTGGTATAGAATAGTACACGCACCCTAAAATCCTGCATTAATTTCCATGCCTCTTTCCCATTTTGTATTCCAAAAATATTTTGGAAATCTTCATCAGAACCCTTCACAATGTCAGCTTTCAAAAAGTTATTTTCTATCATAGGCATTAATTCAGGCAGTTGTGGCAGATGCGGTTTCCTGAAATTCGGATCATATATTCGGATTGTTTTCTTTCGCATAGTTTCATCCAGGAATTTATGCAATTGGTTATGCATAACCTGATTAATACTGAAAAATGAACCGTAATGAATATAATCCCCATTACAAACAATGGGAAAATTTAAATCTACCTGCAATTCATATTTATCTTTATAAAAAGAATATTCCGCATTATTATTTTTATCTAAAAAGGCCAGTGCCAGGCTGGTTTTGGTTTCAGAATTCCTGTAAACATGATGGGTATGCACTCCGTTATCATTTAAAAAGCCAATCAGTATATCGGAAGCCTTATCAGCTGACAAAACCGATATATGATTGACATCCATCCCCAATCTGCCCAGCGAGACAGCCGTATTAAGCATCGAACCACCTGGTTTTACACTTAAATCGTCCAGCGTTTTAAAAATGATATCTAGTAAGGTTTCACCAATTGTAAAAATCATCCGTGTACGAATTAACTTAATAAAGAGCGTAAAATAATTGATTTACCAATAAAAATGAAAAACAAAACCGATATTATTAATTTTTTTTATATTTGTGATATATAAACCTATACATGAAGAAAAAGTATGGCCTTCAGCATCCAGGAATGGTTAGATAAAATTAGCAAGGATGAAATTTTGTTTCTGTTTAAAGGTGAGGTATCAAGTACATTAATAGCCGACTCCTTGGATGAGATTGAATCCAGAATTGATGATGCTTCGATGCGGGCCAAAAAAAAGATATATAATGTACTGGTTGAATGCGTTCAAAACCTTTACCACCATTCGGCTATTTTACCCAGTGATGGTTCAACAGAAGAAAAAGGTAAATTTGCCATTTTTGCATTAAGTAAAAATAGTATTGGATATCACATAATAACTGGTAATTTTGTACAGGAATCACAAAAAAGATTTTTGACAAAACATCTCGATCATATAAACACTTTAGATAAAGATGCGTTAAAAGATTTATATAAAGAGATATTAAATAATCAGGAATTTAGTGAAAAAGGAGGCGGAGGTTTAGGGATGGTAGATATTTCAAGAAAGTCAGGCAGTACCCTTGATTATGAATTCTACGATTACAAGGAAGGATTTTATTTTTTTAGTTTGAATATTAATATTATTGAATAATTAAATAAGCAGAATCATATGGAACCAATTTCAATTGCAGGAACACCCAAAACACCAACTGTACAATTTGATGCCGGAACTGGAAAAGTTGAAATAAAAGGTAGGTCCATACCAGAAAACTCAATTGAATTTTATAAACCATTGGTTGACTGGCTCGAAACTTATCTTTCAAATCCGGCAGATTTAACTGAGGTGAACATTCAACTTGAATACTTTAATACAAGTAGTTCAAAATGTATTTTGGATGTGTTTAAAAAACTTGAAGCCATCTATAAAAGTGGTAACGAAGTCGTAATAAACTGGTATTACGAAGAAGATGATGAGGATATGCTGGAAGCAGGTGAAGATTACCAGTCAATCATCAAAATACCATTTAAGATGATTGAAATAAACGATTAATTTTAATTATTAACAATAACTCCGTAAGGCTATTCGTAAATACGGATGGCCTTATTCTATTTTTTCCGATTTATCGGCATTTGCCATTCTAAGTTTGGGGATATATTCCACAATTTTTCGTAAAATTCTGAAGTGGAGCATTATGTAAAGCATTATTATATAGAACCATATAACCCCGATATTAATCCAATAGGTATCAATTTCATAACCAAAAAACATTTTAAAGGGTGCGTAAAAGTGAGCTTTTACAAACTTGCTTCTGGGTTCCATATAAACCGGATCAATTTTCTGATATAGATGATGTTTAAATTCAATAATCCTTTCCAGCGAATTTGAATTTCGTACAAAAGTGGTTAGATTTTCATTGGTACATTGTTGTTTCAACTCAATAAACTTTTGCTTATCTTCTTTGGTTGACCGCAAGGTGTTAATAAACTCATCTTTTAATTCATTAGCCTTATTATATTTCTTTAAATAATAGGTATTCAATAAATTAAGATATTTATCTGCTGCATTTAAAACACTTTCATTGATCCGGTTAATATCCAAATCGTTTAAATATTTAAAATCGACAACTTTATTTTTTGCAAGCTCATCTTCAAATTCATTTTTTATTAATCGCAATTCCTGTTTCACCTTTAATTGTTTAACAGGATCCTCATAATACCGTCTGCAAAATGCCACTTTATTCATTAATGTTTTTATCCAATAATTCTTCTTAAAGTCAGCATGGCTCATTACTTTATCATAAGGGTAAAACCGCTTTTCAAAATCATTTTCTTTATATTGATATACTGCCAAGGCTTCATAAGCCCAACGCGCAGTAATTATTTCGCCATACCAGGGTACTTTTGACGGAGATGAAATAGCAGGATTCAATTTATCAAACGATACTATTACACCACTTAAAATAAGTTGCGGAATTACCAGGAATGGAATTAAAATGTAGATCGTCACCACGGTATCAAAACTATCCGAAATATTCAGACCCAGCAGGCTGGCAAAAAACCATGCACTAAAAAGTACCAGCCAATACTCCAGGTACATCCCTTTTATGGCCATTATGGAATTGCCGATAAGAACAAATAAAAAGGCCTGAAAAGCCGAAATGACAAATAATATTGCCAGTTTACTAAATAAATAACTGGTCCGGCTTAGATTTAAAAACTGTTCCCGTTTAAGTATTTTCCTGTCTTTGATAATCTCCTCGGCACTCACAGTAAGCCCCACAAAAATTGCCACAATTACGGCCATAAAAATATATACAGGCAAGTTTGGGTTTCCATTTAATGAATATCCGTTACTCGATAAACTATAATATTTAATTATAAATGAGAGCAGAAAGGCCAGCACAGGCGCTTCAAAAATATTGATGATTAAATATTGCCTGTCGGCTAATTTCGAAAGCACATCGCGTGTAATAAAAACCATGAATTGTTTAAACTTACCCGGAATTTTAAAAGAAATGGATGGAATATTGCCCTCAATTATTTCTTCATCACGTCCTATAGGATGCTCCTCTGTAAAATGTTTGTACCATTCAAACGGGGTTTTCTTCCGGTTATGGGTTACGGTTCCATACTCATCCAAAATTTTCGATTCAACAATATTAAATACCTGCTCAGGGTTAACATTTCCACAAATACGGCATTCACTATCGTTCCAGTTGGCATGATGAACCTTCGACTTAAAGTAAATAATGGAGTCGACCGGATTACCGTTATAAATTAAATACCCACCATTATCTAAAATGAACAACTTATCGAACATCTTAAAAATATCTGAGGAGGGTTGATGTATTACGGTAAATATTAATTTACCTTTAAGAGCCAATTCTTTCAACAAATCCATTATATTTTCAGAGTCGCGCGATGACAATCCCGAGGTAGGTTCATCAAGAAATAAAATGGCAGGTTCGCGTATTAATTCAAGGGCTATATTTAACCTCTTCCGTTGGCCACCGCTGATTTTTTTATTCAACGGACTGCCCACCACCATATCTTTAATTTCAAATAATCCCAGGTTTTGCAGCACCCTGTATACCTTTCTGTTAAGCTGAAACCGGCTAATATCACCAAAACAAAGCTTGGCATTATAAAACAGGTTCTGATATACCGTTAGTTCTTCAATCAGCAAATCATCCTGCGATACATATCCTATTAACCCTTCAATTTTCTCTTTATCATTATGGATATCTATTCCATTGATTTTAACAGAACCCGATGAAGGTTTGTACGAACCGTTCAGCACATTCAACAAGGTTGATTTCCCGGCCCCGCTGGCACCCATAATTCCCACAAGGCTCCCGCCTTCTTCAACAAAACTGATATTGTTCAGACCAATTTTTCCACCTTTGAAGCGGTATATCACATCGTCGGCAACAAACTGAATCTGTTCATCCAATTCATTAATATGATAAGCACTGATAATATCAGAATAATAAATGGGGTGCATTTTGGAATCGCGCAAAGCCGATCCCTGGGTGAGGATATAAACGCGGTCATTAATGATTAACTGACCGTTAAGGTACATTTCGTGATCACCAAAACAACGTGCCAGGTACATATCAGCCGGAGGAAAATACATTACCCAAATTTTATCTTCGAGTGTTTCACGCGTTAGATGGCGAACCTGGGGTTTACTGGCCGTTTTCTCATGGTCAATAAGCAGCATTCGGGCCGTTAGGGGCATTTCATCGAATGAACTTAATACGTACGATTTAAGTATGTCATAATCTTCAGGTGAATAATGAAAAATATCGGCAACTGTAAATACAAATTCAAGTTCCTGTTCCGATATTTCTACATCCGATTTAATGAATTCAATTAAACGTACAAGTACCACAACCTTTTGCCTGATATCGAGTTCCTCGTTAATTTGGGTACATATTTTAAGAACCTTTACAGAACTTAACGAAAGATTCTTGGCACGCTTTCCTTCCTCTGATTGTTTTTTCTGATAAAGGGCATAAAACCCGTCGAATAATTTAATGTACTCTTCAACCAAGTCTCCGTTTAACTGCTGCTTTAAAAAGGACTCGACAATGTTTCTGCCGTTTCTATTGCTGCTTCTTGGACCTGCAATAATAGCAAACAGCTGCATTAGTGCTTTAAGAATCCTTTCGCTCATGTATTAAAGATATATTGAAATCCTACTGCTGAAACCCTATGAGCAATACAGCAATACCAGAATTTAAATATTTTGCGTCAAGTTTTGCCTCAATGATGCAATCCATGGTATAATCAAATTCAAAATCCCAATAGGGTATATTCTCAAAATCGTTGTTGCTAAATAAAAGATTACGTTCCTGATCATACACCGAAAATATCAGGTTTCCTTCGTTGGTACCACTATATCCAACAATTCTGTAGGTACTTCCCCCGTAAAAGGTGGCGTAAAATTCAGCTACCTCATCGCCATTTAACAAAGCGGTATAGGATTGTCCATCAGAAATAAAAGGAAGATTCATGTGTGATTGACACAGGCTTAATGTAGAATCTAACTGAGCGCTAACCTGATTACTAAATAGGGCGAAAGTAACAATGAGCGATATTATAAATAAATTCCTTTTCATCTTCTATCATTTATTTGATTAGCAAACCTCTGATATTTTCTACTTTAGTCTCAATCGAATTTAATACCTCATCGGATAATTTTATTTCCGAAATTGAATGAACATGCGTTATTTTTAATTCAGGGTCAGTAACAGGTTCTTTGTAGGTGTATGTAACTTCAATTGCATCAAATATAGTTGCCAGGTCAAGCAAGTCATCAACCAATTTACCAATATCCTCCGATTCGTTGTAATAAGGAGATAAAATTTTAATAAGATTTTCGATGGGTTGCTTGTTCTCACCCACCCTTTGGATCAAAGCCTGACTTTTTGTTTCAACAGCAAGCTGTGTTAAAATATGCATAGCCTCAACAAAACCACCGGCTAATACTAATGCTCCTTCTTTTTGACGTTGATTTTCCTTTAAAAAGAAATCAACATCACGGTAGGTATTCGACATTATAAAAAGTAAAGAATCCTTGTTATCAACATTGTTTTCAATACGTTCAAAAATTGTTGGACTAAAGGCTGCTGATAATCCCAAATCCTGGGCAAGCATTTTAATTACTGAAAAATAAGTTATTGCTGATGGCGATTGTTGATAGATATTAAGATAGGCTAAATCGGCCCCATAAATTCCCAAATTAATCGACTTTTTAAACAAACTTGTATATAGCTTTTGGTTTTCCGCGGGATTTAAAAGCTCGGAATTATATTCTGTTCCAATTTGTTGAATAAGAACAGATAACTGGTAGGGCGATGGCAAACTAAATAACGAATTTTCAAATTTTATTACCTTGCTTGTGGTATCCAGCTCAACTTCCAACGCCTTATCCAAGTTGGTGCTTTCAGACTTTTTATTCTGCTTGCAAGAGCCTAACGCTATGATTACCAGTACCAGAATCGCTATATACCTATTATTCATCATAAACCGGGTTAATTGATTGATACATAATTTATACTGCAAGTAATGAAAAATTTATGAATTCTCAAAGCCCACTTGTGTCAACGTTTTAGTAGAAAAATCAATTTTTAAATCATTTTTCAGGCTATACTAAAAAACATTAAAAATGGGTTAACATTAAGAAACCGGAATTGTATATTTGGCACGTCATCAGTTAAATATCAAACAATTTAACGCGATAAAGTTATTTATTAATTAAAAAACAGTACAATGTATCGATTACCATTTTATCTCATCTTATTCATTTTGCCTTTAATTGGCAGCGCTCAAAATAAATTATTAAATATGGAAGAGGCTGTTGTGGGGCAGTACCGCGAATTGTATCCTAAAACCATGCAAAACATGCAATGGCAGGGAGATGCCAATACCTTTACCTTCCAGAATTATGAAAATTTATATCAACAAAAAATAAATAAACCTGATTCAACACTCTTACTCACACACGCAGAATTGAATAGTATGCTTACAAAAGCCGGGCTCGACAGTGTACCTTTTATTCCAAAACTATCCTGGGAAAATACTGATGAATTTCAGTTTTTTTATAAAACTACATGGTGTGCCGTTTCAATTAGTAAAATGCAGGTTATAGCGTCGATAAAACTGCCGGATAATGCTAAAAATCAGAGTTTAAATTATGAAAAAAAGCTTCTTGCGTTTACCATTGACAACAATTTATGTTTAATGGGCACCGATAATAAATTAATTAAAATAACGAACAACAGCAACAAAAATATTGTTAGTGGTCAGGCAGTTAGTCGTAATGAATTTGGGATTGATGGCGGAATTTTTTGGTCGCCAAATTCCAATTTTATAGCCTATTATATTAAAGATGAATCAAAAGTTGGAAATTACCCTCTTGTTGATATAACAGCGCGTGAAGCAAAATTGAAATATATTAAATACCCGATGGCAGGTATGTCATCTGAAAATGTAAGTCTTGGAGTATATAACCTCACAACTCAAAAATCGGTTTATATTGAAAATCAGGATACTGTCAGCGAAAAATACCTTACCAATATTACCTGGGGACCCGAAGAGGAATACATTTATATACAGGTACTTAACCGCGACCAGAATCATATGAGCCTAAATAAATATACGGTAACCGACGGCTCCTTAAAAGCCACATTGTTCAACGAAAATAACGACAAATACGAGGAACCACTACACCCACTTATTTTTTTAAATACGAAAAAAGATCAGTTTATTTATCAAACCCGAAACGATGGGTACAATCATGCCTATTTATATAGTACTGATGGAAAATTAATAAAACAAATAACCAAAGGTAGCTGGGAAATTACCGATATTTTAGCTTGTGAAGGCAACAACCTGTATTATGTTTCAACCGAGGCCAGCCCTTTGGAACGACACTTATATAAAATTAATATTTCATCAGGAAAAAAAGTACAACTTACTCACGAACCGGGTGTGCACAGAGTTATTTTAAGTGATGGAAACAAATATTTTATCGATAATTTCTCAAATATTGACCTTCCTCGCAAGATTGAAATTACCAACACTAATGGAAAACTTGTCCGTAATGTGCTTAAAGCTGAAAATCCTTTAGTAGATTATAATATTTCAAAAGCAGAAATTGGCACCATAAAAGCAGCTGACGGGGTTACTGATTTATACTATCGGTTAATAAAACCGATTGATTTTGATTCTACCAAAAAATATCCTGCTATTGTTTACGTATATGGAGGCCCACATGCACAAATGATTGAAGACAATTGGTTGGGCGGAGCCCGGATGTGGAACTATCTTATGGCCGAAAAAGGCTATGTAATGCTGACTGTTGATAACCGGGGTTCTGCTAACAGGGGACTTGAATTTGAAAATGTGATTCACAGGCAATTAGGTGTAAATGAGATGAAAGACCAAATGAAGGGCATAGAACTTCTTCGTAAACTGGGCTTTGTGGATATGAATCGCATTGGAGTACATGGCTGGAGTTTCGGCGGATTTATGACCACTTCACTCATGGTGAATTATCCCGATGTATTTAAAGTGGGTGTTGCCGGCGGGCCAGTCATTGACTGGAAATATTACGAGGTTATGTATGGCGAAAGATATATGGATCGTCCTGAAGAAAATCCGGAAGGCTATTTGGTTACTTCACTGATACCAAGAGCCAAAGATCTGAAAGGAAAATTACTCATTATTCATGGAGGAGTTGATCCAACGGTTGTACCTCAAAACAGTCAGCTTTTCCTGCGCGAATGCATTAAAAACAGAATCCCGGTAGATTTTTTTACTTATCCTACGGCAGAACATAATGTAAGAGGATATGACAGAATACACCTAATGGATAAAGTGACTCAATATTTTGAAGATTATTTGAAATAAGAATTTTAAAACAAAAAACACGCTGCAATTAATTAGTTTGCAGCTTGTTTTTTATCAACAAATGGATAACATCAGAAACGAATACTTTTCAGCTAAAAATATCTGGAAAATTGCATATCCCATTATTCTGGGCAGTTTGGCCCAGGATATTATTACTGTAGTTGACACTGCCTTTATTGGCCGGTTAGGTGAAATTGAACTGGGTGGTGCCGCCATCGGAGGCATTTTTTACCTTGCTATTGTAATGATTGGATGGGGTTTCGGGCTGGGTGTCCAAATTCTTATTGCCAGAAGATATGGGGAAAACAACGTAAGTGCAATCAACCGAATTTTCATCCACTCTGCCATTGTTCTAAGCAGCCTGGCCCTGGCGATTTTTGCATTAATTCATTTTTTTGATACAAACATATTTTCGGCTATAATAAAATCAAATGCCGTATGTGAACAAGGCCTGAAATTCATTAACATCAGAATATTTGGTATTTTTGGGGCTCTGATAAATATAAACTTCAGAGCATTTTACATAGGCACATCCAATACAAAAGTCCTTAGCTATACCACTGGATTAATGGCTTTTGTAAATATTATACTTGATTATCTTTTGATATTTGGAAAATTTCATTTTCCCAGGCTCAATATTGAGGGTGCAGCTTTAGCTTCCATTATTTCGGAATATGCTGCGCTGGTATATTTCATTATTTACACAGTTACTGCAAAGAAAAATGAAAAGTTTGGCTTATTTAAACCCGTAAAGCCTGAACGTCAACTTTTTGGACAAATTTTTAAGGTAGCCATTCCAACCATGATCCAGAATTTTATATCATTCGCGGCTTGGTTTGTTTTCTTTTTGTTTGTTGAAAAAATGGGTGAAACCCAATTAGCCATTTCAAATATAGTTCGGAGTATTTACATTTTGGTTTTAGTGCCCATATTTGGCTTTGCAGCTGCTACAAATACGCTTGTCAGTTTTTCAATCGGGAAAAATGCTCCGGAAAATATCTGGCCGATAATAAAGCGATCGATGGCAATGGCAGGTACAGGTGTAATATTTTTAGCCGGAATCGGATTACTTATTCCTCGACAGATAATACGAATTTATACCAGTATTGACACTGTAATTGATGCAACCATTCCGCCATTTAGTGTCATCTTGGTTGCATCGTTTTTTATAACTTTTGGTTTCATTTTATTTCAGGCAGTATCAGGAACTGGTAAAACAAACATCTCACTTTATATTGAAATGATAGTCCTTATCTTTTATCTGGCAGGTGCTTATCTGGCCTCAGTTAAAACAACATCAGTAGCCTGGGTGTGGAGCCTGGAAATTTTTTATGGATTCGGATTAGGAATTTTCAGCTTATTTTATCTAAAAACAAACCGCTGGAGGACAAAAAATATTTAATTATTAACCGTTAGTAATTGTACCATTTGTTTAAACTCATGATCGGTCAAATCGTTAATATAATAATATTTGGGATTTCTTTTGATATTATTATACATAACTTCATAATGTAAATGCGGCCCGGTTGATGATCCGGTACTTCCAACCGTTCCAATAACTTCGCCCCGCTTAACAGTTTCTCCCTCCTTCACATATATTTTAGTCATGTGAGCATAAAGTGATTTAAATCCAAAACCATGACTGATTACTATATGATTTCCATAACCTCCTATGGATCTTTTAACTGCAACCACTTTACCATTACCTGTAGCATGTATCTCGTTTCCGGCTCTTGAAGCCAAATCAATTCCTTCGTGAAAAATCAATTTCCCTTTAATTGGATGAATACGAAGTCCAAATGGGTCCGATATTCTGACAAAATCCTTTGGGGATAAAGGCATAATACCAGGAACACAAAGTAAACTATCCTGTTTACTTCGGGCAATATAAATAACCGTGTCGTATGATTTTGATTGAATATAAAGCTGTTTTAAAAGAATATCACCCTTTTTTTCCGACTCAATTAACAAATCACTGTTTTGGTATTCATCTAAATATCGATACCTGTCAGTACCTCCAAAACCAGCCTGACGAACAGATGCAGGAAGTGGATTAATCTGGGAAATAACCCTGTAAAAGTTATCATCTCGTTTTTCAACAGAACTAAGTTGTCCTGAAATATGGTCAAACTGGCTATCAATAGATTTTACCTCGCCAACCAGATTTTTATTAATTTTTTGTAGAAAATATTTTTCAGGCGATTCAATAATACCAAAATAAAATAAGGCCCAAATCATTAAAGCTACCCCAGTCCCTGCATAAACGAATTTTAAAACCCCTTTAACTCTCTGCTTAAATGATATTTCCTCTTTCTGAAAAATTAAATTTTCATTATCAAGTAAGTATCTATGTCTCATTACAAAGTCGTTCGATGCTACAAATATATTTTATTTTATTTAACATGAAACATCATTTCCGCTTTTTTTCAATTATTTACATCAATCAAACATAATCTTTGGTAAATTAACAAGTATTTTTAATAATTTAATTAACAATAAAGGTTAACCTTGATAAAATTTCATGCCAATATGTCTTATTTAATTAAAATAATGCGCCAACGTGTCTGTTTTGTTCTTGTGGTAGATATTTTGATCTAACCCCAATGACTACTATTTATACTGGTTAAACCTTAAAAAGTTATTAAAACTTAAAAATTTTGTTTATGAATTTCAATAATTATACATTAAAAGCCCAGGAAGTAATTGAAAATGCTGCGCAGATTGCATTGGCAAAATCAAACCAGGCCATTGATACCGGGCATTTGTTGAAAAGTCTGATTGAAACCGAAAAAAATATCAGTGGATTCATCCTGAAAAAGCATAATATTTCTGAAAATCAAATTCTTGGGATTGTTGACAGTGTTATATATTCTTATCCGAAAGTGGATGGTGGAAGTCCATATATCACCAGTGAAATGAATAAGGTACTGACGGTAGCCCAACAAAAAAGTCAAAAAGAAGGTGATAAGTTTATCTCTGTTGAACATATTTGGATGGGATTACTGGAAACTAAAGACCAAGTGAATAAATTATTAACGGATTCAGGAATTACACAAAAGAGTTTGGAAAGTGTAATTAATGAATTAACCAAAGGTCAGAAAGTTGATAGCCAGACTGCCGAAAATACCTATGATGCTTTATCACATTATGCGTTGAATTTGAACGAACTGGCTGCCAACGGTAAACTCGACCCGGTAATAGGCCGTGACGATGAAATTCGCCGAATATTGCAAATTCTTAGCCGCAGGACTAAAAATAATCCCATAATAATTGGTGAACCCGGTGTAGGAAAAACAGCTATTGCAGAAGGTATTGCCCACCGAATTATAAATGGTGACATCCCTGAAAACTTAAAAACCAAACGAATATTTTCGCTTGACATGGGTTCGTTAGTAGCCGGTGCCAAATATAAAGGGGAATTCGAAGAACGGTTAAAAGCAGTAGTGAAAGAAGTAATTCAGTCGGACGGTGAAATTATTCTCTTTATTGATGAAATACATACATTAGTGGGTGCCGGTAAAAGCGAAGGTGCCATGGATGCGGCCAATATTTTAAAACCTGCACTTGCAAGGGGTGAATTACGGGCTATTGGAGCGACCACCCTGAGTGAATACCAAAAATATTTTGAAAAAGATAAAGCTCTTGAACGTCGTTTCCAGATTGTTTTAGTTGATGAGCCCGACGAACCCAGTACAATATCCATCTTAAGAGGATTGAAAGAAAAGTATGAAACGCATCACAGGGTAAGAATAAAAGATGATGCCCTGATAGCAGCGGTAGAATTATCGCAACGTTATATCAGCGACAGGTTTCTGCCTGATAAAGCCATTGACTTAATTGATGAGGCTGCATCAAAACTAAGGCTCGAAATGAATTCGGTACCTGAAGTTATTGATGAATTGCAACGCGACATAAAGCAGTTGGAAATTGAACGTGAAGCTATTAAACGTGAAGGCAATACCCTAAAACTTGATACATTAAAAAAAGAGATTGCTGCGTTAACCGTCGATTTAAATTCTAAAAAGGCTAAATGGGAATCAGAGAAACTGGTAATTGACGAATTACAAAAAAATAAAAAACAAATTGAAGAGCTGAAACTTTCGGCAGAACAGGCTGAACGAAACGGCGATTATGGCAAGGTTGCTGAAATACGCTATGGCCGTATCAAAGAACTTGAAAAAACCATTGAAAAACTAAAAAGCGATTTGGAAAAGATGCAGGTTGATGATGCCCTAATCCGTGAAGAAGTCACACCTGAAGACATTGCCGAAGTTGTAGCCCGCTGGACTAAGATTCCGGTTAAAAAAATGCTCCAAACTGAAAAAGAAAAACTTCTGCATCTTGAAGAAGAATTACACAAAAGGGTAATAGGTCAGGATGAAGCTATTGAAGCCATTGCTAATGCAGTGCGACGTAGCAGGGCGGGCTTACAGGATGCCGGTAAACCCATCGGATCGTTTATATTTCTGGGAACCACCGGTGTCGGCAAAACAGAATTAGCCAAAGCCCTGGCTGAATTTCTTTTCGATAATGAAAGTCAGATAACCCGGATTGACATGTCGGAATATCAGGAACGCCATTCTGTTTCGAGGCTGATTGGAGCCCCTCCGGGCTACATTGGTTACGATGAAGGCGGACAGCTTACCGAGGCCGTACGTCGCAAACCCTATAGTGTAATATTGTTAGATGAAATTGAGAAAGCTCATCCCGATGTGTTTAATATACTATTGCAGGTACTTGATGATGGCAGACTTACCGATAATAAAGGGAGAACAGTGAATTTTAAAAACACTATTATTATTATGACCTCAAATACGGGTTCGCAACTGATTCAACAGAAATTTCAAAAAATGGATGATCAGAATTACAGCGAGATAGTTGAGAATACCCGTTTGCTGGTGGTTGAATTATTGAAACAAACCATTAAACCTGAATTTTTAAACAGGATTGATGAAATAATAATGTTTACACCCTTATCAAAAGATAATATTAAAGAAATAGTAAAACTTCAATTCAACATCATTAAAAAACGACTTGAGAAAAACGGTGTCGAAATTCAGATTAATGATGAAGCCGTTCAATGGCTTGCTGATAAAGGATACGATCAGAATTATGGTGCCAGACCTTTAAAAAGACTTATGCAAAACACCATTTTAAATGAGCTGTCGAAAGCAATACTGTCTGAACAACTTTCGACCAATAAACCAACTAAAATAAAAGTTAAGGAGGATAATTTAATTTTTACTAACTAATATAACGAGAAAAAGTCAGGTAAAGCATAAAATGACAAGCCACCGGGTAAGGGATTTCAGGCAAACTGAAAGAAATTACCCGGTTTTTTGTTCATAGTAATAGCATAAGCTGAATTTAGTTAACTTCTTTTAAAACATATTCCTTTTTAATACCCTTTTTTTTTCGTAAAATAGCAAGCAATTTTCCAAACGGATTGAAACTATGAATATTAAATTCAACATTAAAATGAATATCAATACCAAGATGCTGATCTTCATCTTGGCAACGACTATTCTTATATTTGCCCTTTCAGTAGGATATACCACTTATAAAACAAGGCAGCTTGCAATTAAAAATGCAGAAAAACTTGTTGCAACTACAACCAAAGAAAATGCAGTTAAGATAGAAGAGGCTCTTTCAAATGACCTTTCGGTGTTGCGTACTCTTGCCGAAGCATTTTCAGTTTATGACGGAATGGATGAAAGCGAATGGAAGCCACTGTTTCTAAAGATGTATTATAAAGTTTACGCCAAAAATCCAAATTTTTATAAATTGTGGGATAGCTGGGAGTTAAACCAGTTTGACACTACCTGGACAAAAGATTATGGAAGGTATGCGGTTACTGTATTTCGAAAAAATGATAAAATAGAACATAGCGAAAGTATCCGTAGCCAGGATGGCGATAATGAATTGTATGGTAAAATTAAAAGCATTTCGAAGAATATGCTTTGGGAACCATATTGGGATGCCTTTGTGGAAAAAGAAGAAGTTAAAAAGTTTATGACCAGTTTGTCTGCCCCCATCATTAAAGGCAATAAATTTGCCGGTATTGTGGCTGCCGATATAATAATGGACAGGTTTCAACAGCTTATTGATGAGATAAAGCCTTACAAGTCCACCGTAGCTTTTCTTGTATCAAACCAAGGTACCATTGTCGGGCATACCAATAGTAAATTAACAGGTAAGCCTTTAATGGATTATGCCAGCAGTTATGAGGAGCAATTCGGAATTTCATTAAAAATAAAAGATGGTATTTCAGGAGTTTTCAATGCCACCAACAAATTAAATCAAAAAGTACTGGTGGCACTTGCCCCAATTCAGGTTGGAGATTATAAAGCACCCTGGTCATTAGTTATTGAGGTTCCCAATAAAGTAATTTTAAAAGAAATAAATTCCAGTCTGAACTGGTCGTTAATTTTAGCCCTGTTAGGAATTATTATCATTACGGTAGTGGTTTACTTTGTAACTACAAAAATGAGCCAGGCACTTGTAAAAACTACCGGTGTTCTTAAACAATTATCGATAGGTGATATTGAAGGTGTTGATGATCTCATATTTAACCGCGGTGATGAAGTGGATCAAATGGCAGAATCTGTAAATTCATTACGCGAAGGACTTAAAAAAACATCGGTATTTGCTGAACATATCGGGCGTGGCGATTTAGAGGCAAGTTTTAACCCACTTAGTAATAAGGATACTTTGGGTACCGCCCTGTTAAATATGCGCGAAAGCCTGAAACATGCCGAAACTGAGGAGAAAAAGCGTAAAATTGAAGATGAAAAATTAAACTGGGCCAACCAGGGACTCGCGAAATTTGGCGAAATTTTGCGTACCAATTCCAATAGTATTAAAAATTTGGCTTTCAGCGTTATGAGCAATCTTATAAATTATCTGGAAATTAATCAGGGTGCTATATTTATTATTGATGATACTGACGATGGCAAATATTTGGAATTAAAATCGGCCATAGCCTACGGAAGAGATAAATTCATGAACAAAAGAGTTGCTGTTGGAGAAGAACTAATTGGTCGGTGTGCATATGAAAAAAGGACAATTTACATGACCGACATTCCAAAAAATTATATAAAAATTACTTCAGGTCTTGGCACAGCTAATCCGTCAGCATTATTACTGGTACCTTTAGTTTTAAACGAAGAAATATACGGAGTAATTGAACTGGCCTCATTTAATGCTATTGAATCGTACCAAATTGAATTTGTTGAAAAACTTGGAGAAAGTATAGCCAGTACTATTGCTAATGTAAAAGTGAATGAGAAAACATCACATTTATTAGATCAGTCGAAAACTCAGGCTGAGGAACTCGCCGCACAGGAAGAAGAAATGCGCCAGAACCTGGAAGAGCTGCAAGCTACCCAGGAAGAAGCCGCACGTCGTGAATATGAAACCGCCGGCATTGTAAAAGCCTTAGGTTCAGCTGCTTTTATTGTAGAATACGACCTTGAAGGAACCATTTTAAGCTGCAACGAAAAATATGCAAAAATGCTGGGTATGCCACAGGAAAAAATAATAGGACAGTCACATCAGTCAGGTTATGATTTTACTTCGGAAATGAAAGCAAATTATGATTTGTTCTGGGGTGATCTACGTCGTGGTATTCAGAAAAAAGAAATAAATAAAGTTAATTTCAACAACCGTGAATTCTGGGTTGAAGAAACTTATACTCCAATAATTAATCAATCGGACGATAAAACCTATAAAATCCTGAAAATTGGCTTCGACATCACAGATCAAAAGAAGAAGGAGCAACAGATGCAGGAGCAGGAAATTAAAATCAGGAAGGAAAGATTGTTGTTAGGTGAATACCAGGGCCGGTTAAAAGAATTACAGGAAAAATTTGAACAGGCCAAACAGAAAATCAGCGATCTGGAAAATAATCCTCCCGCGCCGGCGATTGAAACGCCTGAAAAGGAAATTCCATTAACAGAAGAAATTACGGCTTCGGGTAACAATTTGATTGATTGGGTTGAAAACATGAAGATTGGAATCGGTGAAATTGATGAACAACACGAACAACTGGTTACCCTAATCAACAACGCCTTCCAAAGCATTAATGAAAACAAGACCAAAAAAGAAATAAAAGAAAACATCCGTAGTTTTATTGATTTTGCCTCGTACCACTTTGGCAACGAAGAACAATATTTTGATCAATTTGGATACGCGGCGGCGGATGATCATACCACGGAACATCAACAATTCCTAAAAGAACTTAAACAACTGCAAACTGACTATAATTCAAACAAAACCAAATCGTTTGATGCACATATGAACAGGATAAAACAGTGGCTGTTTAACCATTTTACCACTGTTGATGTAAAATTTGTTGATTTATTTAAATCGAATGGCTTAACCTGATTTGACCATGACAAATAACAATAAGTCGAAACTAAAGAAGTTCAATATCAAGAAATTAAATCTCAAGGATTTATTTATTAAAGGTAAAAATTATCTGCTTTCAGATATTTGGAAAATTGACTTAAACCATCTGCCCAACTATTACAGGTTTTTTATTAAAGGGCTTCGGACTTTTTCACTGGCCTATCGTGGATTTAAGGAAGACAAGGTAAATTTGCGGGCCTCAGCCCTGACTTTTTATTCAGTACTTTCGGTAGTTCCAGTAATGGCCATGATATTTGGTATTGCCAAAGGTTTTGGTTTTGAGCAAAAACTACAGATGTTGTTATTTGAAAACCTGAAAGGTCAGGAAGAAGTTGCTAACTGGTTGATCACATTTTCAGGAAACATGCTTAATAATGTAAAAGGCGGCTGGATTTTTGGTATCGGCCTGGCCTTTTTATTATGGACCGTTTTACAAGTGCTGGGAAATATTGAAAATGCTTTTAACAGTATTTGGCAGGTTAAACGAAGCCGTGTGTTTTTTCGCAAATTCAGCGATTATTTTTCTATCATGCTGGTGGCACCAATACTGATATTGCTATCAAGTAGTGCCCAGGTTGTGATTATTGAAACTGTTGATAAAATCACACATGAATTTACCCTTTTGGGTTATATCGGACCTCTGTTTACTTTTTTGGTAAAACTTGTACCCTACTTGTTAATATGGCTATTGTTTACCATTATTTACATGGTAATGCCCAATACCAAAGTCAACTTTCTTTCGGCATTATTTGCGGGAATTGTTGCCGGTACTACTTTCCAGATTTTGCAATGGGCCTATATCCATTTCCAGATTGGAGTATCGAAATATAATGCTATTTACGGTAGTTTTGCGGCCTTACCCCTGTTTTTAGTCTGGTTAAACTGGAGCTGGCTTATTGTGCTGTTTGGAGCTGAAATTTCATTCTCGGCACAAAATCACCATCAATATGAATATGAAAGTGATATAAAGAATTTGAGTTATAATTCGCAAAACCTGATTTTACTTTACCTTACCCATTATATTATTAAGAATTTTGAACGAGGCGATTTGCCTTTAACTGCCCAGGCAATATCGGAGCAGTTAAAGCTACCGGTCCGTTTGGTCCGGCACCTTTTGTATGAATTGGTCGAAAGCCGGATTTTAGCAGAAACACCCAGCAAATTTTCAAAAGAACCTGCTTTTCTGCCTGCCCGCGATATTAAGGGACTAACAATTATGAAAGTACTGGAAACCCTAAATAAACAAGGGATCGATTTTGCTTTTGTAGATGAGGATAATCCTACCCTCCAGGAAATATCAAAAGTACTTGAACAGGCAAGAGTTGGCCTCGAAACCACGGCTTATAATCAACCTTTACAAGAAATTTAATATAGGTAGCTTCGACTCCGCTCAGCAACCTGTTAGTGGAAGTTGAAGTAATTGGTAATTGGTTATTAGTGATTGGTTAAGTAATTACTTTTTACTGAAAACTGGTTGTAATTAAAAAGATACTTGTTACTGAGCAGAGCCGAAGCAATTTAAATACTGCAAAGCATTCAACAGTCTATCACGATCGATTCCAGAAACAATGCGGTAAGGAATTTGATATTTATTCATTTCGTCCTGATACCGTTGGCTTAGCTTAACCCGCATTTCGCCCCCATTTTCACGAACCTTATCGGGCACCCAGGGCAGATCGGTATCACATAATAAATGCAGTACTTTGGGCATTTCAGGTATTGCCTTTTCAAACCAGAGTGGACACTTATTAAATACCACATCAAACCATACTTTTGTAATAATTAAACCGGTATCAAAAATCACCAGCTTATCTGAATTTTGCGGTATAGTTTGAAAATCGTTCATTTGTTTTCGGGCAATGTGCTCTACATCGCTATAAGTATATGGATGGTCTAATTTTTCAACATATTCCCTTGAAAATTCAGGCACCCAGATACATTGCAATTCATCAGCCAAATCTTTGGCCAGTTCAGTTTTCCCAGTGGATTCAGCCCCGGTAATTACAATGTAGCTATATTGACTTTTGCCTGATTCCATGCTTTTTTCCATTCAAAATATCCAATAAAAGCCATTACTGCCAACACAGCGAATAAAATTATAGTAGCATACAATCCTCGATAAAAATACAAACCTATCGAAACTATATTAACTACAATCCAGAAAAGCCAGTGTTCCAGTATTTTCCGCGCCAGCATCCAGGTTGCAGTGAAACTAAGAGCCGTAGTAAATGAGTCAATCCATGGAATGGGCGAATCAGTTAAATGAATTAAAAACTCACCTATTACCACGTATAGCACAGTTGTGATTATAACTACCCAAAGCCATTCCCTGGCATTATATCGCAAAACCTGTAGTTCTTCTCCAGTTGAACTTTCATTCATTTTTGCCCAGTGCACCCAGCCATAAATTCCCATAACCACATAATAGGCCTGAAGCGTCATATCAGCATAAATTTTGGAATGGAAGCACACAAACAGGTATAAGAACGACGAAATAATGCCATAAAACCAACACCAGATATTTTGTCGGATAGAAAGAAAAATATAGGCCAAACCTGTAATTACAGCCACTATTTCGACCCAGTCATTAATAAGCCAGTCAATCATATAAGTTTTATTCAATAAAGGATTCAAAAAAAAGGATTGCCATGCAGACAATCCTTTACAATATTATATACAATTATTTAATTCTTCAATTTTGAATTGTAAAGTTTTTCGTCGAGAATAACTTTAACTGCTTCCTGGTATATTGGATCGGTTTGGTTAAAAACCTGGAAAAACTCACTGTTTGAAAATAAATCGCGGGCAACTAATGCTTTTAAATTCACTTTTAAATTATTGAGACTCTTATTGTATTCAGCCTCATTAAACTTAAGCTTTTCCTTGTTGGCATAAGCCAGTAAATCATTCATAAAAGCATCATCAATCTCAAAATGCTTCATAAAATAATCAAAACCCTTATCTTTTTTCTTACCCAGATATTTACTTTCCAGTTCTTTCCGGTTTTTATCCATATAACCCAAGATAAAACGGTTGATAATACCTGTACGGATTAAGTCGCGGTAATAGTCGGAATAATCGGAAGTATCGATAGGTACAAAAATATCGGGCATAATACCGCCGCCGCCATAAACCACACGCTTATTATTTAAGGTGTAATATTTCTCTGATTCCGGGAAATGTATAGAATCTTCATTTAATAATTCACCATTATTGTAACGATCAATTAAATCATGATTATATGCATCAATTCCACCTTCATATGATTTTTGAATCAATCGTCCTGTTGGAGTATAATACCTTGCAATAGTCAATCTCATGGCTGACCCGTCAGGTAAACTTAACGGCCGCTGCACTAAACCTTTACCAAAGGAACGCCGGCCCACAACAACACCTCTGTCCCAATCCTGGATGGCCCCGGTTAGAATTTCACTTGCAGAAGCCGAGCCTTCGTCAATCATTATAACCACCCTGCCATTCTCGAATTCTCCTTTACTGGTAGCCCGCCAGTCCTGCCGCGGACTTTTGAGGCCTTCGGTGTAAACAATCATTTCACCGTCTTTTAGAAACTCATCGGCTAATTGATATGCCGTATTCAGATATCCTCCTCCATTATCAGTAAGATCGATAATCAGATTCTCAACTCCGTGTGTTTTCAATTTTGCAACGGCTTCATTAAATTCATCCATTGAGGTAGCTGCAAAACGATTTAATTTTATATATCCCACTTTTTGCTTTTCATCCACCATATAGGCTGCATCAACACTAAAAATGGGAATTTTATCGCGAATAATATCAAAATCGAGCAAATCATTAACCCCTCTTCTCTTTATGGTAACATTAACATGTGTCCCTTTTTTCCCTTTAAGCCGGCTGAAAACCATTTCGTTGGTAAGTCCTATTCCGACCACATTTTCACTGTCAATCCGCACTATTCGGTCACCAGACAGAAGTCCAACCCGCTCTGAAGGTCCCCCGGATATTGGTGAAACTACCATCAGTGTATCTTTAAAAATATTAAATTGAATTCCAATACCTTCAAAACTCCCCTCTAACGGTTCATTCATTTTTTCAACCTCTTCCTTTGAAATATATACTGAATGTGGATCGAGTTCCCTCAACATTTCAATAATGGCATCATCTACCAGTTTCTCCTTGTTAACCGAATCAACATAATAATTATCGATATAACCCAGCACCTTCGAAAATTTGTAAACTTCATCATTAAACAGCTGGCTATATCCTCTGGTACCAAATGCAAAAATGGCTATGCAGATACTTAAAAAATACTTTTTCATCATAATATTAAAATTTATAAAACTTTATGGGTTATCTTCCTAGCGAAAAACCAAAAATATGAGTTGTCCATTGGTGCCCAAAGTTACAATAAAAATCCTTTTTATGAATTTTACAAAATTTAATTGTAAAAGGCGTTGATTATTTTTACTTTCTTTACTCTTTAAATATTTTAGTATGGAACAAATTTGTTTATTCTGCGGTTCAAATTTAGGCGCAAAACCTGTTTACCAGCAAGTAGCCAGGGAGTTAGGGAAAGTATTAGCTGAAAGCCATATCGGTTTAATTTACGGAGGCTCAAATGTAGGATTGATGAAAGCAGCAGCAGAGCAGGTACTTGAGTGTGGAGGACAGGTTACAGGAGTAATAACCCATTTTTTGGCTGGTAAACACCTGACGCAGCAGAATATTACAAAATTGATTATGGTTGATACCATGCTTGAGCGGAAAACCCAGATGATGGAGATGGCCGACGGATTTATTGCATTGCCTGGCGGTTTTGGAACCTTCGATGAACTTTTTGAAGTACTTATAGGAGCACAGTTAGGGTTTCACAACAAACCTATTGCGGTAATAAATACTGATGGATTTTATGATTTTTTAAAACTCCAGGTTGATCGTATGGTTCAGGAAAGGATGTTGCTCAGGCAACAAGCCAACATGATTTTATTTGTTGATACACCCCAACAGGCATTAATAGCCATGAAAGAATATACTGCCCCGATAATTGAAAAATGGATAGAAAATATCAGGGTAGAAAACGGACATACACTATAAAGTACAAAGTATCAAGTATCAAGATAAAAGACTCAAGACTTTAGACTGAAGACTGGTGACTGGCTACTGGTGACTGGCTACTGGTGGCTGTTTACTGGTGACTGGTGACTGAAGCCTGAATTTTCACCTTCCAAAGTATCTGTTCGACGATATAAATTGGGCAGTTTACTTCCGGAAGAATGGGTTCGACGCCGTCGAATGGGCACTTTAACTCCTAATGTATCTATTCGACGCTGTCGAATGGGCAGTTTCACTTTTAAGTATTGATTTGACGCGGTCGAATGCCCACATTAACTCTTCAGGTGCCCTTTCGAAGAGGTCGAATGGACTCTTCTCCTGTTGAAATATGGATTCGATCGCGTCGGATTTTCATAGTGTCTCCCCAGGTATCATTCAAATACCGATATAGCCTCTGCCATATTATTGATGCAATAGAATGGTTTGCAGATAATAAACCCCAGAACCAGCTAAATACCCAAGTATAGCTATCCAGGATATTTTTTTCATATACCAGATAAAATCAATTTTTTCAAGTCCCATGGCAGCTACACCAGCGGCTGAGCCAATAATCAGCATACTGCCCCCGGTACCGGCTGTATAGGCCAAAAATTCCCAGAAAATACCATCTTGTATAAAAGCATGAAGATAATCCGGATTAGCAGCCACATGAACCATATCAGGGGTTACAATAGGGTACATACCCATCGATCCGGCAACTAATGGAACATTATCAACCACTGATGATAAAACCCCGATAGCCATATCGATAAGATAAATATTACCAAGTCCCTTGTCGAGTTTGTGGGCAAGTATAGATAGGTGACCAGCTGATTGCAAGGCTGCAACTGCCGATAAAATTCCTAAAAAGAATAAAACGGTAGGCGTATCAACTTTCTTTAGTATGTTAATCGGACGGAGTTTATTCTTAATTTCTTTGTCTTTGTTTTTGTGCAATATTTCAGTTGTAGCCCATATTACCGATAAACTTAAAAGCATTCCCATATAGGGTGGTAGATGAGTTAACGTTTTAAAAACCGGAACAAAAAGTAAACCTGAGATACCCAGTATCAATAAAAGTTTTTGTTCGAAAGGGGTCGAAAAATCATCGCCGTTTTCATTTGTTTTGGGCCTTTGAACATCACCTTTCATGGTAAAACTTAATACTACAAGCGGAACTACCATACAAACCAAACTTGGCAAAAATACGCCGAACATAATTCTTAAGGTAGTAACCTGACCTCCAATCCAAAGCATTATGGTAGTTACATCACCAATTGGCGACCAGGCACCTCCTGCATTGGCAGCTAAAACTACCATACTGGCAAAAAACCAGCGCGTACCTTTATCTTTAACAAGTTTACGTAATAAAGCTACCATCACAATAGTTGTAGTTAAATTATCGAGGGCAGCACTCATAAAAAAGGTGAGAAAACTTAATATCCACAATAATTTAACTTTATTGGTGGTCTTAATTTTATCGGTAATTACCTTAAATCCCTGGTGATGGTCCACAATTTCAACAATAGTCATGGCACCCAACAGGAAAAATAAAATTTCAGAAATTTCACCTAAATGCTCAATAATCTGGTTGTGTATGATAAACTCCCTCATCCCATCAAGCGTATTTTCAAGAGGGTGGGCATGCAGATATTCTTTCCAGGCAGTGCTGTAACCTAAATTTAAAATGTCTTTGACTCCGAGTATGTAAAAAACCCATAAAAGGGAACCAATCATAAGAGCAGGTGCAGCTTTGTCAATTTTTAGCGGATGTTCAAGAGCTATCGCCAAATAACCCAATACAAACACCAGAATCATAATTTGAAACATCATAATTTTTCGTTTAGTTTTTTTTCAGCGGTAAATGTAACCATCACAAATGATTAAATCAAATTGTAAAAGTCAGGTTCCGCACTGATAAATGTTAGCAAATTATAATAACGATGTATATGGACATAACGACGAGATTCTTTTGGTATCAGGCCGAATACAAAATTTTGGTTAACAAAAATATATAACCAAAATAATAATTGTAATCAGTCTTTTGGCAAATGTCTACTATTCTGTTCTAAAAACAATATGGCTATCTGTGTACTTGATGGTTAATTATTCATCAAAGCCAACACAGATGGCCATACAGCACTATATAAAATTTATTATCTGTTTATTTTCCGCTAATAAAAGAAAATGGTTTGAAGATAATAGGCACCTGAACCAGCCAGATAACCTAAAAGTGCAATCCATGATATTTTTTTAAGATACCATATAAAATCGATTTTTTCCAGTCCCATGGCTGCTACACCTGCGGCTGAGCCAATAATCAACATACTTCCTCCTGTACCAGCCGTAAAAGCCAGAAATTCCCAAAAAATACCATCTTGTATAAAGGCGTGTAAATATTCCGGATTAACCACTGTATGAAGTATGTCAGGAGTCATAATAGGATACATCCCCATGGCACCTGCAACAAGCGGAACGTTATCAATTATAGATGACAGAACCCCGATGGACATATCAATAAGGTAAGTATTGCCCAGCGCTGAATCAAGCTTTTGAGCTAAAATAGAGAGGTGTCCTGCTGATTCAAGTGCAGCAACAGCTGAAAGAATTCCCAGGAAGAATAATACCGTGGGCGTATCAACACGTTTAAGGATGTTTAAAGGGCGCAATTTATCTTTAACCTCAGTCTCTTTATTTCTATGCAATAATTCTGTTATAATCCATATAACTGCCAAACTTAGGAGCATTCCCATATAAGGTGGCAAATGAGTGGTACTTTTAAAAACCGGCACAAAAAGCAATCCGGCCAAACCCAAAATCAATAATAGTTTTTGTTCAAACGGAGAAGCAAACCCCTCGTCGCTTTCGTCAATTTCGGGGCGTTTAACTTCACCTTTTTGTGTAAAACTAAGAACAATTAAAGGCACTACCATACTTAACAAACTTGCCGTGAAAACACCAATAATTATTCTAAGAGAGGTTATTTGTCCGCCAATCCAAAGCATAATTGTGGTAACATCACCTATTGGCGACCAGGCCCCTCCTGCATTGGCAGCTAAAACCACCATACTGGCAAAAAACCAGCGGGTTTTTTTATCGTCAACCAATTTCCGCAGCAAAGCAATCATCACAATAGTGGTAGTTAAATTATCGAGAGCAGCACTCATAAAAAATGTCAGGAAGCTAACCACCCACAAAAGTTTAACTTTACTTGTTGTTTTTATCCTGTCAGTAATCACCGTAAAACCCTGATGCTGATCGACAATTTCAACAATTGTCATGGCTCCCATTAAAAAGAACAAAATTTCAGCAATATCACCTAAATGTTCAATTATCTGGTTATCAACCACAAATGCCTTCATCCCTTCCAGTGTGTTTTGACCGGGATTTAGGTGCAGATACTCTTTCCAGGCACTACTATAACCCAGGTTTAAGATGTCTTTGACACCTAAAATGTAAAACAACCAGATTAGAGAGCCTAATAATAATGCCGAAGCAGCTTTATCGATTTTTAAAGGGTGCTCAAGAGCAATAGCTGTGTACCCTAAAATAAAAATCAAAATCATTACTTGAAACATAACCAAAAAGTTTAAATTGTTGATTTTAAAAAAAACAACCAAAGGTAATTAACCTGTGCTAATAAAAAATAGTTAAAACATTTTAATTGGCAGAATTATTATCCTCATCAGGTATCTTTACATCCTCGGGCTTTGTAGCTGATTCGCGATGAAAAATTTTCTGCAAAAGCTCATCAAAATTGTTAAAATCCTCGGTGTAAAAAATGCCTATGCCCTGGGTATATGGACCGTGACTGTATGTAATGTCGTTGTTGAGTTTTTGAAAGGCTCTTAAACGGATATTACCTTTGCGGTTAACCTTATATTCCAATTGAAAGTCGGTGGTATACGGATTATTTGTTAACAGCCGTTGGTTTTCGCTATAACCTACATTTCCATTAAAAAGTACCCGGTCGTTAAATAAATTGTATGAAAGGGCAACCTCGTACTCCTGCTGGGTATTTTCGTCACCCGGACGATATACAAACCCCAAATCAAAATCATTTGATATTTTTGAAAGCCAGTTGGTTAATTGATTGGAAAGCAATTCACTGGCAGTGGTTGCAGTCAAATCCACACCCGTATTGCTATTGGTCATGCCTGTTTGATATGCGGTAAGTGATGTGAACCGGTTCAACAATAATAATGAGATAACCTGTTTGTTTAAGTCCTCCTCAGGAAGGCTGTTTAATTGATCAATAGCCTCGTCATTAGTAGCCGACGGGACATTAACTGCAAATTTTATCAATGGGTTTACCAGTTTCCCCGACATTAATAAATGGGTGTTAACCTCAACCCTTTTTTCCTTGTCATTTACATCAAGGGTCAAGTCGTATACTGAAGCTTTTCGTACCTTATAAATAGCATCCAGGTTTATGTCGGCATCCAGAGGTGCACCGGTCCAGCTGATTGAACTTCCTTGCTGAATTTCCAGTCTTTTATTAATTACATTTTGCAGCGTGAATGTAAAATCACCTTTAGTAATATTGTAATCACCATACATATTAAAATCAGGACCCAATGATTCCAGCGTTAAATGTGCGAAACCATTGGCACGCAGTCTGTCACCAATTCGTGGGTCGAATAAAATCTGGACTTCAATATCAGGAGTCACATTTAAATCCATATGAAGATTAGTTACTGCTGATGGTTGTACAATGGTGTTTTGGATGTTTTTATTATCACTTCCATTTCCATTATTTTTTGCAGCATCAAAATGATTTACAAATTCAACAAAATCATTGTCTTTTATATCACCTTTGCCTTCAAGAGGGATCATTATAAACGATGGACTCTCTGTTTTTGCCACAATATTTATATCCACAATATTGTCAGGACCAGTTATTTCAACATAACCAGAACCATACATGGTTCCATAATAGTATGGGCTGTCTTTACTTTTTAAGTCGATAGCCAGTATTTTTGGAGATTCAATTTTGAGACCATAAAAGAAATCGCGAAAGTAGTTGTGCCATATTCGTCCACTTAACGTAAGACTGTCTTTATCGACATCGAAAGCTGTTACGTTATTAAAAACGATATCATGCTTTTCGAAAAATACAGAGTCGTTAAAAGTGTAAAATACATTTGTGGGTGCAAGCAAAAGTCTTGCATGATCGGCATATACACTTCCTTTCCAACTGGGATTGGTTAAATCACCATAAACTTTAATTTTTCCTTCGAGGGTACCTTCAACCTTATCAAAAGTGGGCTCCAAAAAAGGCTGTAGTACTTTAAATGGTTGCTTATTAAAATAAGTATCTACATCAATCTGCTTTTTAGCTGGTGAAATTGTCCCGTTGAAACCAAAAGATTCAACGCCGTGATTAATTGACCTCGCATGGACAATCAGGCTTTTATTAGGTGCATCCCATTTTGTTCTCAGTCTTGTATCACCAATTAATTCGTCATTTAACGACAGGTTTTCAATAAAAAAATCAGAATTAATTTTTACTTCTTTTTTGATATCTCTAATCAATGTTGTTCCAGTTATCCTACCCCCGAAAAGCAGATGATCATTTTTAAGCAATACATTTAGATGATCCATGCTCACATCATCAAGAATCAGGCTGATACTGTCATTTGGATTATCCGACAACACGCCTCCCATATACCAGCTTGAAATTCCATTGTCAATTTTCAGATTGTGAAAAGCAATGCCTGATGAATCTCGCTGAATAACTCCTTTACTTAAATACCAGAGGGTATCGAGCACAATAATATTACTTGGATAAATATCGAACCGAAGATTTGGTTTTGAAGGATTTGAACTGTGTGTCAGAGTTAGCAATGAATTAATGTTACCACTGTAATTTAAATCGAGCCAATTGTTCCAGTTAAAATTAGTTCGGATACTATCGTTAAAAATTGTTGAACTGACACTGAAATTCTTCAAACTATTGTTTTGAAAATAATTGAATTCTTTTGAAGTCAGGTTTACAGATATCTGGTTATTTCGGGTAAAAGCTTTTATACCAAAATTATTCATTTTCCTCCCGTTGTACTCAATCTGTCCTGATGAACATGTCAGATTTATGGTTTGACTGCTGTCCTTGAATTCACCGTAAACATAAGTTCCCGGTGAAATTCGCAAATTTGGAACCAGCAGTTCAGTAATGGGGTGAGGATAATTGGCAATTAAGTCAAAGGAAAATTCATTATTGTATTCGAATTTTTTTGGAGTTATTCCCAGCGACGGTAAATAATTGTTGAGCAAGGTTTTAAAACTTCGTACCAGTGTCAATGAATTATAGCGTCCAACAATGTGAGCCTCAGCATATTCTGAATAAAAATGAAGTTCTTTACCTTGTTCAATCTGCCGTGAAGTAATTAAAATACTATCGGTGGCAAAATAATTGGTATCATAAAAATAATATAAATCAGACACCTGAAGTTCACCTTCGGAATTATCGATAGTATTACCCTGAAAATCAGCTTTAACCACAAAAGAAAGATTTGCCAGCGAATCTTTTGTATTTAAACCCAATCCTACCAGATTGGCATAATATACGTTTAGTAAAAAGTCATACGAAGGCAGTGTATCCATTTTTATTGTACCGTCAAAATCAAACCTCAAATCAGGATCGAATGACGATATCCGTCCTACAAATCTTTCATTGTCTATATTTCCTGAGATACCTATTGAATCTAAACTCCGGTGATTAAATTCAATATGTTTTATCTGTCCGGTTAAATCGAAATTGCTTCCTTCAGTTTCCGAGTAATAGCCTTTTCCGGTTAAATCAAATGCCACCTCATTCAAATACTTGTTTTTTAATAAAGGTTCAATGTATAGTGGGTCTGATTGTATATTCCCATCAATAAGAATTTTATCGTTTTGAGGATTTCGTTTTAGCGTAACATTGGTGGCTAATTGTCCAAGGGGAGAAGACAACCTGCCTTTATTAAACAAGTTATAATAGTTTCCGTTTACAATTCCCGAGTACGAAATGTTTTGAATATCCAATATCTGGCGGGGGATCAGGCTCGAGTCCCTTTTAAGAACTTCGGTAAAAAAATGGGTTAAATCAGATTTATTGATATAAAAATTCTGAATGTCAAAATTGTAATTAATATTCTCAGGATCACTATAATTCAGGATATTAAAATCGCACATTAAATTACTCTCTCTACCGGTACTTAATTTAATTGATTTTCCCTGCATGTTGTTCAGGTTACCATTTATCTGACCAGAAAAATTTATGACATCATTAATCGTTTTAAGCTTTGGAATTATAATCGAAAAATCGCTTGAAATAATTTTTGATGAGCTTACATCAGCTATGAAAGTAAAGGGAATATGCTTTGTTTTATTCGGAATATTTAAACTGGCACTATTAATATTAAGAAATGAATTATCTGTTAAAAAATGAAAATGATCAATTCTTAATTGATCCCGTTTTTTAATAATATTGGTAGTAAGCGAGTTTATAAAATGCTTTCGGTTCAGTTGGGTCTCAAACTGGTTTAGTTTTAACTGCTGCTGTAACGAATCAACCTCAATATCAGCAGCTCTTAATTTAACTTCGTCAAAAAACAAAACTTCCGAATTCAGAGCTGTATAACTGACAGCACTGTTCTGAACAGAAAATTTATCACAATTGATTTGCCAGGTAAACGGTTTTGAGTCATGGTTATTCCAATTATCAATAATAAACGAATAATTAAACAGGCTGTCAATGTTTTGGTATATTTTACTTTGGAGATGTTGGATATTCAACTCATTAATCGAAATTTTATGACTGTTCAGATCAATATCATTAATACCAGCTTCAATCCTGTTAATGTAAAGCAAGGTATCATTATTCTGGTCTCCAACAAAAAGGTCGCGTATAATCAGGCTTCGGTTAAAACCATAGCGTATTCTTCCAACTTGTATTTCAGTTCCCAACTTATCAGAAAGATTCTTTAACAATTTTTTAGCCATTACAGTTTGAATGGCCGGGCTGCGGAAAGCTGTCCAAAAGGTTAATATTAAACCTGTTAATACAAGAATTATGATAGCTAATATTTTAGCAGTTTTTTTAATACTTTTGAGCCTTTAATTGTTATCAGAATGCTTCCCTATTATTTTTGGAAGCGCAAAATTAATTAAATGCTTAAATATAAGCAGAAAAGATGCCAATTATTTGGTAGTAAATGACATTTTTATGAGCATCAATATATTAGGGATAGAATCATCGTGCGATGACACGTCGGCTGCCGTAATAAGCGACGGAGTTATAAAATCGAACTATATTGCAAATCAGGAAGTGCATAAAAAATATGGAGGTGTAGTGCCTGAACTCGCATCAAGAGCACACCAGCAAAATATTATTCCTGTTATTGATGCAGCACTTAAACAAGCCGGGATGATTCCCGATGATATAACTGCTGTTGCCTTTACCAGGGGACCTGGTTTATTGGGTTCGCTATTAGTCGGGAGTTCCTTTGCTAAAGGTTTTTCGCTGGCCCAAAATATTCCTATGATTGAGGTGAATCACTTGCAGGGGCATGTTTTGGCCCATTTTATCAAAGAACATGAGAATGATACCGATCAACCCGGTTTTCCATTTCTATGCTTGTTGGTTTCGGGAGGAAATTCACAACTAATTATGGTAAAAAACCATCTCGAAATGGAAGTAGTAGGAACTACCATTGATGATGCTGCCGGCGAGGCATTCGATAAATGCGCCAAGGTAATGAATTTACCCTATCCGGGTGGACCCTTGATTGATAAGCTTGCAAAAGAAGGGGATTCATCGAAAATCACACTTGCAAAACCCCGCATTGATGGTTACAACTATAGTTTTAGCGGACTCAAAACCAGTTTTTTATATCATATTCGTGATCATATAAAGGTTAACCCTGATTATATTGAAGAAAACAAAGCCGACCTGTGCGCCGCCCTTCAAAAAACCATTATTGATATTTTAATGCAAAAACTTGATAAAGTAGTAAAAGACCTTAAAATAAAGGAGGTGGCTGTTGCAGGCGGAGTTAGTGCCAACTCGGGTTTACGCCAGGCATTACTGGATTATGGAGTTAAGCGAAAAGTTAAAATTCATATTCCAAAATTTGCATATACTACCGATAATGCAGCCATGATTGCAATTACAGGATACCACAAATACCTGAGGGGTGAATTTGCATCATTAGATGTTACGCCCCTGGCCAGGTTTGGGATTTGAGTTAATACCTTTTGTTTCTTTTTGCTTAAAATTTTTAGGTCTTGGTAGGCGGCGTTTGGTTTAATAACGACGACCTGTCCTCCTTCGTCGGACGAGGTCGTGTTATTTGAAACGCGATACTCCTAAATTAACTCGACATCGTATGAGGTACGAAGACAGGTCGACGTTAATAAAAGGAAGTACATTGATGATTCAATATTTCGACTAATGATCTGATTTGATGACCTAAAACAGCCCGTCTACCGATAAATATCGTTCACCTGTGTCATAATTGAAAGTAAGTACTTTTTTACCATTTAATTCGGGCAATTTTTTTGCTATGGCAGCTAGTGAGGCTCCACTGGAAATACCCACAAATAAACCTTCGTATTTTGCTGCTTTTTGAGCAAATTCGTACGATTCCTCCTTACCAATGGTAATAGTCCCGTCGAGCAAACTGGTATTCAGGTTTTTGGGGATAAAGCCAGCACCAATTCCCTGAATAGGATGAGGCCCAGAAGTACCTCCGCTTATAACAGGTGATTGTTCCGGTTCAACTGCATAAACTTTTAACTGAGGCCATTTTTCTTTCAATACTTTGGCAACTCCACTTATATGACCGCCTGATCCGACTCCGCTTACCAAATAATCGATACCTTCAGGAAAATCAGCCAATATTTCAAGTGCTGTGGTTGCACTGTGAATATCGGGATTTGCCGGGTTTTCAAACTGCATTGGCATCCATCCGTTTAGTTCCTTTTGAAGTTCAGCAGCCTTTTCAATGGAGCCTCTCATACCTTGTTCACGAGGCGTAAGCACCAGTTCTGCACCATAAGCTTTTACCAGTTTTCGGCGTTCAACACTCATCGACTCAGGCATAACCAGAATTAGTCGGTAACCTTTTACAGCAGCCACCATTGCCAGACCTATTCCGGTATTACCCGATGTGGGTTCAATAATTACCGAATCACTTTTCAATAATCCTTTGGCTTCAGCATCCTCGATCATCGACAGTGCAATACGATCTTTAATACTTCCTCCCGGATTTTGTTTTTCCAATTTTACCCATACCTCGGTATCTTCACTAAATATCCGGTTTATTTTTACTACCGGTGTTTTTCCTATTAATTCTAAGATGTTATTTGCTTTCATTTTCTTTATTTTTAATTACTTGTATCTTGTTTCTGTATTCAAGCTGTTTAGCGGCATTTCGACTGCGCTCAATGGCCGCTGTTTTCAATGATTGCTGTTTTTCGTACTACCCAAAGGTTGCTAAAGTCGAAGCAACCGAATTATATCACAAAATCAATCACATTCGCGTATTCAGGGTTCTTATTTTTTACATAAACCTCACTTTTATTCAGTACAAGACTATAGGCCTCAACGCCTTCAGTCAGCCATACATTACCCCCAATAACAGAATCGTGACCTATTATTGTTTTGCCACCAAGAATAGTCGATCCGGCGTAAATGGTAACATTATCTTCAATACTCGGATGACGCTTTTTACCAGCCTTATCTTTAGCTACACTTAAAGCGCCAAGTGTTACGCCCTGATATATTTTTACATTATTGCCAATATGTGTGGTTTCACCAACTACTATCCCGGTGCCATGATCGATGCAAAACGATTCACCAATGTTGGCACCGGCATTGATATCAATTCCGGTTTCTTTGTGAGCATTCTCACTAAACAAACGGGGCAAAATAGGAATATTCAGCTGGTATAATTCATGGGCTATCCGGTAAACGCAAATAGCAAAAAACCCCGGATAACTTACAATAACTTCTTCAATAGATTCTGCAGCCGGATCGCCTTCGTAAATAGCATTGGCATCTTTAAGCAATAAGTTATATACTTTTTCAAACTGGTTAATAAACTTCAATGTCAATTTTTCAGCTTCCTCACGGCTGTAATTTACCGATTCCAGTATTGATTGTGTTTTTTTTGTAATTAATTCAAACTCGAGCGGGATATCGACACACTCTTTTTTGCTTAAAATAGGAAACAATAGCTCCATAATATCACGAAGTAAATCGTAACTCTGCTTAATTTTAGGAACCTTACCTTTGGCATTATTCCTGAATTGTCCAATTTGGACTAAAAAACTTTCTTTATTCATCGCATATCAAAAAAAAAGACCCTCTCAACTGAAAGGGCCTTACGTTATATATTAATTTTATTGTTATTTTCAAACGGTACAAAACAGCCCCCTGATTGCTATATACAAACAACAACATTTTGGGTTCATATTTTGCGCTTTATTTACCATTTTTAATGAATTATGATACAAATGTATGAAATTGTTATTAACCAACAACTATTTTCTCACAATTAACAGAAATTTAACATCTGTGTTTAATAAAAACACCAGGTTAGATTGTGGGGTAACCATTTTCAGGATCGTGCAGGAATTCACCTGAAACTCGATTTTATCTAAATAATTATCTATGTCACCCATACGAGGTTCTATCCGGGTTTGTACCTGATTTTGCCAAATTATCGTCACTCTGAGACTTGGTTAAAAATATTCTATTTAAAGCTGGAGATTGACAGTATAAAAAAAATTTCCGTAGAAGCGATAATCTAAACAAAAAAAAGAAAGCTCCGTAAGAGCGGTAGTTTGGTAAACCGTATCACACAATACAAATGAAAGTTCTGTAGGAACAGCATTACTATCCGAATTACTAATTTCGTACCTACAAGGTTCGCCTTTTCATTAGTTTTTCATTTTTTAGACATTGCTTACAAAAAAGATTGATTATTTGTAACTATTAGCCTACTTTAGCTTCAAATGCTGATAAAACGAATCGTATTTTTGGTACTTAAGCCCCATATCAGTATATCACAAGAATATTAAAAATTTATGTATGTTATTCAATAAATCCTTAAAATTAGCAATGATGAAAAAACTACTTTTCTCTGCCCTATTTTGCCTTGTTGCAGGTTTAATTATAGCGCAAACCCAGCCCTTACCTGATGAAAAACTGCCTCTTGACCCAAAAGTCAAATACGGAAAACTTGATAATGGCATGACTTATTACGTGCTGCATAATGAAGAACCCAAAGACAGGGCAAGCTTTTATTTTGTGCAAAACGTGGGTGCCATTCTCGAAAATGACCAGCAAAACGGCCTGGCCCACTTCCTGGAACATATGGCTTTTAACGGAACTAAAAATTATCCCGATAAAGGTATTCTTGATTACCTGGAAAGTTACGGGGTTTCCTTTGGCAGGAATATTAATGCATATACCAATTTGGATGAAACCGTGTACAACCTGAGCAATGTTCCTGTGGGTAATAACAATCTGATAGATTCTACCTTGCTTGTATTGCACGACTGGTCGAACTACTTGTTGTTAACCACCGATGAAATCAATAAAGAAAGAGGCGTAATTCGTGAAGAGTGGAGAACCCGTCATACGGGACAAATGAGGGTTGCCCTTGAATCCCGCAAACTTTATTTTCAGGGATCGAAATATGCCAAACGCGACATTATTGGCGATTTGGATGTGATTAATAATTTTGACCCTAAAGTACTGCGCGATTTTTATCATGATTACTACCGAACCGATTTGCAGGCGGTTGTTGTTGTAGGTGATATTAATGCTGATTCCATTGTGGGCAAAATCAAGGAAATGTTCTCTCCCATTCCGGCGGTTGAGAATCCTAAACCGCGTGAATATTTTGATGTACCGGGTAATAAGGAACCCATTGTAGGCATAGTTACCGATCCTGAAGCCAGAAATATCCAGTTTAGCTTAATTATAAAGCACAAAGCTACTCCTTTCGATGAGAAAAATATGAAATATTATCGCGAAGGGGTCATGGAAAACCTTTATTCGAATATGATTGGTATGCGGTATTACGAATTGGTGCAAACCGGAAATCCGCCATTTATTGGTGCCTATGCACAATATGTAAATATGGTCCGTAAAATGGATGCCTATATGGTAGATGCCCGGTTAAAAGAAGATGGAATTTTAAGCGGTATTGAAGCTGCTCTTACCGAAAACGAAAGAGTACTGCGCTATGGTTTTACGGCAACAGAACTTGAAAGAGCCAAAGTTGCCCTGTTGAGCAGTTACGAAAAAAAATATAAAGAACGGAACAAACTGAATAACGATCAATTAGTGGGTGAATTACAGGATAATTTCTTAACCAATGAGCCCATGCCGGGTATTGAATATGAATATAATCTTGTACAAAAGTTATTACCTGAAATTAAACTTGACGAAATAAACAGCCTTGCCAAACAATGGAATACTGATGACAATATTGTGATGGTACTCTCAGGTCCTGAAAAAGAAGGGCTAGTGTATCCTGATAAAAACCAGTTGCTTGATGTATTGAAAAAAGTTAAACAGGCCGATATTAAACCATATGTAGATAAAGTTATGGATAAGCCCCTGGTAAGCAGTAAACCTGAACCTGGTAAGATTGTTTCTGAGAAAAAGCTGGAAGATTTTGATGCGGTAGAATGGAAATTCGATAACGGGGCAAAAGTTATCATTAAAAATACTGATTTTAAAGATAATGAAATAAATCTTCAGGTTTATAGTGATGGAGGAAGCTCCTTATACGGGGTTAAAGACCTTCCATCAATACAAATGCTGGGAGAATTTATGAATTACTTTGGTATTGGAGATTTTGATGCAGTAAGTCTGCAGAAAATGCTTACCGGAAAGGTTGTAAATGTTAGTCCTTATGTGAGTGAGTTATACGAAGGGTTTAGTGGTAGTTCTTCCATTGCCGATTTCGAAACCATGTTACAATTATTGTATCTCTACTTTGAAAATCCAAGGTTTGATGAGGATGCCTTTAATGCCCTAAAAGCACGTTACCTGGCTTATGTTGCCAATATGGATGCGGATGTGGATAAAGCTTTTGGGGATTCAGTAAGCATGATCACCACGGATTATAACAAACGTACCATTTTATTTAACACTAAAATGATCGAAGCCCTTGATTTTGCGACCATGCAAAAAATTTATAAAGAACGTTTTGCCGATCCGGGCGATTTTACTTATGTTTTTGTAGGTAATATCAAGGCTGAAGAAGCAAAGCCGCTGATTGAAAAATATATTGGCGGAATTAAATCGGTTAACCGCAATGAAGAATGGGTTGATACTAAAGTGGATTATCCTGACAAGGATACCTATAAAGCCTTTAAAAAAGAAATGAAGACACCTAAAACCACCATTTATATAAACATGCATGGTGAGGGAATGGACTTTAATTTCAAAAACAGGATTTATCTTAATACAGTGTCTGAATTACTTGATAAAAGGTATACAGATGTTATTCGGGAGGAAGAAGGCGGAACCTATGGTGTTCAGGTTGGTGGATCAATTTCGCATTTCCCGAAAGTAGAATATCAGTTGAGTTTGAATTTTGACACCGATCCTGAAAAAGCCGATAAACTCAAGGGTATTGTTTATGATGAAATTCACAAACTTTGTAATGATAGTGTAAAAGCTGACGATTTAGAGGAAGCCAAGCAGAATATGATTAAAGTGCATGAAGAAAGCCTCCGTAAAAATGGTTATTGGATGAGCATTTTTATGCGATATTACAAAGACAATGAAGATATTATGGTGCCCGGTAAATTCGATTCAATTGTGAATAGTATTGATGCCTCCACAATACAGGAATTCGCCAAAAAATATTTCACCTCACCTGGTAAGATTGAAATTGTGATGTCGCCGGAAATGAAATAGTAGTAAATTCATAAAGTCCTGATTATAATATTTCGTGTGTTTAGTCGGAGTGCGACTTGGACCTCGATTCCGCAAGTCATCGGATGACTTGTTGATTTATAAGTAAATCGTTCAATTTTTTTTGGTGCCTTTATTTTAGCATCCGATGACTATCAACCAATTGAGGAAGAAACCTGCGGATTTTAGGTTGGAGTCGCGCCCCGATTAAGTTTAAAATAATGCAGAATTAATTATATAAGAACCTTCATATAATAATTATATGAAGGTTTTTTTTGTACCACCGCTATCTCTGGCGGTTTATTATCCATAATTAAAGTTAGTTCCGGACTTTTTACCGGCAAGGATGGCGGCAATATAAGGTATTAGTATAGTAAAATGTATAAGTTCCGTAGGAGCAACATTATTATAACATAAAAATTAAGTTACCCTTACGAGGGGTTATTATATGGTTTTTATCTGGTTAGAGTATGTTCCAGACTCATCATTGGCATACCCACCGTACAATGCACCCTGCCACCGTTATTTTGTCCCTCTCCTGTGGGGCTGTATCAAACAGTGTTATAAATAGTTGCACTGTACCAGTCCCCTCCTTTGAAAGGTGGGCAGAGGGAGGGATTCATTAAACCTGAAATGAAGACTTAAATAATAATTTCATTGAATCATCCATGTACCACCGCCTTCCAGACGGTAAAATATCCATATTTAATGTAAGTTCAGGACTTTATACCGGCAAGATGCCGGTGGTCCTTAGTCAAATGCCTTAATAATAGCCCGGATAATATCAGGATAAACCTGTTCCCCTGTATTCCGGTTAAACAAACCTGTTCCGTGATTTCCGGTATAACCGGCATCCCAATATACGGGTACCAATCCACGATCGACCATCGATTTGGTATTATACTCAATATAATATTCACGAAATACTTCCTGACCATCAACATCAGTCCTCGATATAGCTGCATATTCACCCAAAATTACACCAATACCTTTATCAATAAATTTGGTTTTCATTTTATTGTATTGGTTATCAGCATACGATTCATTGGCCCATGTCTCTGTTTTTGCAGGATCGGTTGCTATTGAGCCCCATTGGGTGACATTAGTGTTCTCGTTTAATGTGAAATTATAAGGATCGTAATAATGTACCTCCATCAAAATATGGTTATCAACAATATCCTCCGGAATTACAGCATAATTAACCGTATAATCAATATTTGTATTGTATCCCTGAACCACAAGGTAACGGTAAGTATTTTTTCCTCCGGTTTTTCGAACGGCATCTATAAAAGTCTGGTTAAAACTATTCTGCACAGTGTAGTTCTCCTTGGTAGGTGCACTGTAATTATTCTCAATATGTACCTCATTGCTTCCGGCAAATAATAAATGATCGCCATAATCAATGAAATGATTGGCTATCTGGTCCCACATTATCGATAACCTCGAATTTATGGTGTTTTGGGCATCGTAGGTTGGATTGTTCATCCAGCCACCGTCCCAGTGGATGTTTATCATGGCGTACATACCATCGTTTAATACGTAATTAACTACTTCTTCTACACGGTTTAACCAATCTTCATCAATGGTATAATTAACTTCGTCGGAGAACACACTCCAGGCAACAGGTATGCGTACAAAATTAAAACCCGCAGCTTTTACCGAGTCTATAAGTTTTTGGGTGGTCATAGGATTTCCCCAGGCTGTTTCGCCGCCAATGGCTTCCAGTGTGTTTCCAAGATTCCATCCGGCTCCAATTTCTTTAGTTAATTCAGCAGATGGTATGCTTCGCATCCCGGTTGAATCAGGTTCCGTATCAAACTTAAAACCGCCCCATTCATCAGCAGCTTCCTGGGTAACCGGAATTTGAACACTGGTTTCATCGTTAATATTTAAACCCAGAATTGTATTACGTGCAATTTTTTTGGTATTTTCAGATGCAGTAACTGACAAGGTAAGAGACCCATCACCACTTTGGGCCGAAGTAGTAATCCATTCACAGGTATCTACCAAAGTCCAGGTTGTATTACTGGTAATTGCCAGATTTGCTGTTGCACCTTCCGCTGAGAAAGATAACGAGGCTGGTAATACATCAATATTAACAGGATCAGGCTGAGGTTCATCAGTTTTACACGAACTGAAAATACTTAATAAAAATAAAAAAATCAGGGTATTTAACAAGAACAATAAATTTCGTTTCATTTTATAATTTGTTTAATTGAGTTAGACAGGAAAGTTATCCAATATCTTTTAAAATAAAGTGGTGTAAATGTATTTGATTGGGGGTAGAAATGTTAATATAATACGATATTATCATTTACTTATTTTTCATTTATTAACGAAACCTCAAAAACACAAAAACTCACTAATTCGTAAAATACTAATATATAGTATTTTGTGTTTCTTTGTGCCTTTTGGGTTTGGTGCCCTTTTATTTGTTTTTATGTATCCTCTCCCCACTCTCCTCCACTTCGACAAGCTCAGCAACAAAAGGAGAGAACTGTGCACTACAAAATAACATGACCATAACCAAACTTTTTAAAAATTAAAGGAAAAAGTAAATGAATAGCACCGCCCAGCCCATCTCTTCCTAAGAGAGGCGGGGGAGAGATAAAATAATTCATACCAAAAAACCATAAAATTTCACAAAAACAATTGATTATCAACCTACATCAATTATCCCCTCCCAACCCCACATCCACCCCAATTACCCCTAACATTTTGACCAACCCACCCGAAATGCCCGTAAAATTATGATAATCAATTATAAGTAAGCATGTGATCATTATTATGTTAATAAGCATCACTGTTTACAAGCCTTAAAACGGTAATTGCATCATATTACTGTTCAATACGATACATAAAAATAACAAGCGAATATTGTTTTTACCTCTTGATTTTGCGATATTTAAAGACTTTTTATCAAAGAACTTTTTGTTCTTTAGGCTTGTTCTGATTAATATTACGTTAAAAGCTGTGGGATATCATTAAATATAATTTAGGCTAAATTTAATTATTGTTAATTTTGGAACTGAACGAACAATTTATAAACCGAGATAAATAGTTGATTAATGTTGCTTTGCGCTTTTAATTTAAAAGTGTAAAAAATTTATTTGTTAATAAAAATAGTTGAACATTACAACTTTATTTGACGTACTATTACATAATTGTTTAGCAGGATGGACGATTCACAAAACAAATGCAATAATTTATTTCCAGTTGGGTCTTCAAAGAATTGTTTTGGAAAACTTGATTTAGGAACTATTTAACCGACAGAAAAATGAATTATTGGTTGGGGATAATAATGAAGACTACAAAGTTTGATAAAAGATTAAAACTCAATATGAGAATAGGTTTGATATATAAGCCAATCATTTTACTTGTTTTATTTGTTAGTGTTTTTGTTAATTCGGGCTATGCGCTAAATGAAATAAATTCAGCTCTGTTAGGTCCCTTTACACAAGGACAAACATTAAATTATTGTACAACAGATGGTGAAGATTTATTGACCGGAATAACTCCGAGTGGTGGTACTTTTTCTGGTCCATTTTTGTATAATATTTCAGGAAATACAGCAAACATTGATCCTTCAGCGATTGGTGCTGCTGTTTTTACAATACGATATCAAGGACAGTCATATACTGTTAATATTACTGATCCTGCCGTAGGAGTCACATTAGCGCCATTTGCTCCAAATAATTATTGTGAAAATGATGGAGCCTTTGTTTTAACCGGAGGAAATCCTGCAGATCCTACAGGTACATATTGGGTTGATGGTGTAGCAACAGTCCAGTTTGATCCGGCAACAGTAGGTCCGGGTGTTCATAATATTCAATATTCTGTAGGAACAGGGACATGTATTGGATATTCTACACCTCAATTAATTACCGTATATGCAGTTACACCGGCTACACTTATACTACCTGTGAAAGATGTTTGTATTTCAGATGCACCTCTTACATTAAGTGGGGGAAATCCTTTGGGGGGTTTATATTCAGGCACAAGTGTTGCTGGTGGAAATTTTGACCCTTCAGTCGGACCGGGGACATATACTATAACATACACTTATACCAATGCTGCCAATTGTGTAAGTACAGCGACTGATAATATAGTTGTACACCCAGAACCCAGCAATAGAACATGTACAAGAACTAATTACTGCCTTGGTGGAGCTGGCGGAACAATAACAGTACCTTTAAGTGAGGCTGGTGTTACGTATAATTTAATAAACAACGCCACATTAGCAAATGAAGGAAGTTTACCGGGAATTGCCGGAACAAATATAACATTTACAGGTATAAGTGCTGGCGATTATTTTGTCAGGGCTGTTAATTCAATGGTTTCAAGTTGTTTTGTTGATTTTAATTTGCTTAATATTTCAGTAAATCCATTGCCTGGTTTAGCTCCTAGTGCTACAGATCCTGATTTTTGTATTGGGGGTACAACGCAAATATTTGCAAACCCTACTGTACCTGCTGATATTACAAATTATGTTTGGAGTAGTGGCGAAATGATTTCAAGTCCGGTTGTTGCACCTGTGTCTACAACTAATTATATTGTTACTATAACTGACAATAATGGATGTAAAAACAAAGACAGCGTGTCTGTTACTATTTATCCTTTACCTACAGTCGGATTTACCTTACCTGTAACAAATGTTTGCGTAGATGCTAGTGCATTTGTTATAACCGGAGGTTCGGGTACTCCGCTTGGTGGGGTTGGTGTATATTCTGGCACCGGTGTAGGAGGAGGTTTATTTGATCCCGCTGCAGCAACACCGGGTACTTATACGCTTACATACCAGTATACTGACCCAAATACCTGTGTTAATACGGCCACAGATAATATTACAGTCAATCCATTACCCGCTGTGGGAATTAACAATTTATTAACAAAACACTGCGATATTGACCCGATTGATCCTTTTGAAGGTTCACCACAAGTTTTAAATCCGGGAGAAAGCGGTGTCTTTTCCGGACTTAATTCGGGCTTGACAGATAATGGTGACGGGACAGCCGTTTATGATCCGGCAAATACAGGACTTGGAAGCTATACGATTACTTATAAATTTACTGATGCAAATGGTTGTTCAGATACCGCATCCCAAAATACACGAACGGGGACAGAATTACATTTAGTTGGTTTAAAGGATACCTACTGCGATAATGAAGGTATTACAACTTTTAATTATACTCCTGGGGTTTCCTCCTTTCCTGGAGGAGATACCTTATTTGTTTCTCCAGCTTCAACCACATTTGTTGATAATTTAGGATCACCAGCTACCGCTGATTTTAATCCATCCGGTGAATTACCGAATACCTATACCTTCAGATATGAATATTATGACGATATTGGTTGCGAAAATATTATTACAAAAGATGTAGATGTACGAGCCTCTCCAACGTCAAGTTTTGAAGGATTGAGTTCTCCTTATTGTGCAAGCGCTGCAGATGACAGTCTAAAAGGATATCCTGTCCCGGTAGGTTTGGCAAAAGGAAAATTTTCGGCTACTGTTACCGGGCTGACTGATAATAATGACGGAACCGCAGTTTTTTCACCCACATTATCAGTTCCCGGAGGCCCATATTCTATAAAATATTCTTACACTGATGTTTACGGATGTTCCGATTCTGTAAGCCTGCCTGTTACTGTTAATATCGATCCAGTTGCAAAAATCAGCGGAACAGCAACTATTTGTCAGGGCGCTTTTACAAATTTAAAAGTTAAGTTTGATTCGGTTTCAAATTATACTGTAATATACTCTGATGGATCAAGCACGAACACTAAAAGTGTAGTTAATCTGGATTCCATGATAATAGCGGTGAACCCTTCAAGCACAAGAACATATACTTTGGTTTCGGTGGTGGATGATTTGAGCGGCTGTAGTGGCTTTGTGTCTGGTAGTGCACTTATTACAGTTCGCCCGGTTATTAATATTACCAGTGATTTGAGTGATGTAACTGTCTGTGAAGATAGTTCGGCTATCTTCAAAGTGACAGCCACCGGTGCTACCACCTTACAATATGAATGGTTTTTTGCAGGTACCTCAGTTCAATCAGGTAACAGCCCGATGTATATTCGACCAGCAACCTTAGCAGACGATGGCAAAGAAGTATATTGTAAAATAACAAGTACATCGTGTGCTACATTTTCAGCTACCAGTTTAAAACCCAAACTTTATGTTAATGAAACTACCACGGTAACCGCTATTACCCTTACCCCTAATGATACAGTATGTGAAGGTTCAGGCCCCTCGATTACAGTTACTGATAATGGAGTGAATAACACCTATCAGTGGCAAAAATATACTGCCGGGGCCTGGGGCAACATAGCTACTGATGCCCATATTACCGATGTAACCAGCCCGGGTTTGTTAATCCAGAACATTAATTCTGCTTATGCAGGAAATTACCGGTGTATAGTAACCGGTGATTGTTCTTTCGATATTAGTAATCCGGTCACTATAACTGTGATTAATAAAATAGCTATTAATACCCAGCCTTTAGATACCACTGCCTGTAGTGGAGGTAATGTACAATTTGTGATTGAAACCAACGATGATGTCAATAATACCTTTGTTTGGTTTTTTGATGATGGAAGCGGATTTGTTCCTATAGATTCCACCCGGATTTTGGTTTTGAACACTATTGATGCCACCAATATTGGGGATTATAAATGCGAGGTTACGAGTAAATGTGGAGAAACACTTACCAGCAATCTTGTTTACCTTGATTTATATGCTCCTGTGGTAATATCGAAAGATCCTGTTACAAAGAGTCGTTGCGAACTTTCCACTGTATATTTTAATGTAATCACAACAGGTGATATAGTAAGCTATCAGTGGTATCATGATGGGAATCCTGTGGGTACAAATTCAAATACCCTGGAGTTGCTCAATGTAACACAGGCTGCTGATGGCGGTGATTATTGGTGTATTGTTGACGGAGAATGCAACAATCCTGAATCGGGCCATGCAACATTAACTGTTGATCAAGGATTTACGATTACTAAACAACCCCAAAGTAAAACAGTTTGCGACAATGGCTTAACCAGTACCAGCCTTAGTGTCACTATATCTCCATTATCAAATCAGAAATATCAGTGGTATAAAGTGGGTACCGGTGCTTTAGCAGGAAAAACAACAAATACGCTTAATATTAATCCCTATACTGATGCTGCTAATGCAGGTCAGTATTTTTGTGTTATTAAAAATGCCTGTGAAGACTCCTTGCCTTCCAGCAAAGCAACATTGTCAACGGGTACAACCGTTTCATTATCTCCTCTTGCCAGCACCCTTGATGAATGTGCCGGTCAGGATTTACAATTAAGTGTTACCCCCGCTGGCACAGTAGATAGTCTGCGCTGGTTCAAAAATGGAACCATGTTATTTGATGGAACCCGGTTACAAAATACGCAGACTTCAACCCTGGATATTACATCGATAAAAACATCAGATAATGCCACCTATCGTTGTACAGCCTATGGAGTTTGTAATACTTCGGGAGTTAATGCATCCGTATTTTTAACGGTTTCCGATTCGGTAGCATTGACTTCAAATCCTTTAAATGATACAGTTTGTGAAGGCTACCCTGCCACCTTATCTTTTGCCTGCACGGGAACCGAACCCAAATTCTATTTATGGAAAAGAAGTGATGGTAATCCGGTATCAGTGACCGATAATTTACAAACACTTACTTTTTCCCCGGCAGCAGTCAGCGATTCCGGCAGCTATTATTGTGAAGTAACCAATACCTGCAATAGTATTCCGGTGATAACGGGTAATGCTCATTTAAAAGTAGATAAAATATTTTCTATTACTTCGCCTGTTTCAGTAACACAATGCGAAGGTTCCACAGCCATATTTAAAGTTACGGCTGATGTTCCCGGGTTAATTTATCAATGGGAAGACACAACCACCGGACCTTTGTCAAATACAGCCCCATTTTCGGGAGTAAATACGCCAACCCTAACCATATCAGGAATTACAACGGCTGAAGCTGCGGTTTACCGATGCCTTGTAATAGGCACATGTGACAGCATTTACAGTAATCCGGCCACCTTAAAAGTAAATAAAGGGGTAAACATCAGCCAACAGCCTGCCAGTGATTCTATATGTTATGGTGAAGATGTTAATCTATATGCTGCAGCAACCGGATCGAACCTCGTTTACGACTGGTATAAAGGAACCACCCTGGTAAAAGCCAACAGCCAGCTATTCGATATTACAGGATTTGATCGTACAACAGATGCCGGAACCTATAACTGCGTAGTTTATAATGCCTGTTCTAGCGCTTCGACCGATACCATTGAACTATATCCGGCCGATTCAACAATGGTTACAAATCCAACATCCAAAACAAGATGTGAGGGAAGTGTAGTTAATTTCACCGTAAATGCCACGGGTTCAAACTTAAATTATCAATGGCAGTTCGCGGGAACATCTTTAACTACAGGTAATCCCCATTATATAAATGTTAAAGGTAGTACTCTGGGAATTAACGATATAACTTCAGCTGACGAAGGGCTGTACACCTGTTTGGTTACAGGTACCTGTACCTATTCCGGACCAACACCAGGAGCTTCTTTAACGGTTGCTGATTCTGTCAGAATCTTGGATAACCCAATAAATGATACCGTTTGTAAAGGTTCAGATGCCTCTTTTACCGTTACAGTATCTTCCGGAAATCCAACCCGCTACGCCTGGAAACAGATTTCAGGTGCTTTACCAGCCGATAGCATTAATTCAACGCTGATATTCCCAGGAGCTGTTGAAAGCAACCAGGGCGATTATTATTGTGTAATATCCAACGGGGTTTGTGACTCAATTACCAGCAACACCATACATTTAGAGGTTGAGGATTCTCTTAAAATTAACCCGCCCTTAGTTGCCTCTGATACAAGTTGCGAAGGGGCGAGTATTCATTTTGATGTGGATGCATCTGGTCCGACAAATATTTATTACCAATGGTACAAAGCCAGTACACCTTTATTGAATATAACAGGGAAAATTACCGGTGTAAACTCAGCCTCACTGGGTATTAATAATATTGTTCCCGGCGATGGAGGTTCATATAATTGTAAAGTAACCAGCGTTTGTGGAAATTCCCCGCAAGGACCTGTTGTTTTAAAAGTAAATGAAGATGTTGACTATATTCCGCTGCCCCTGGCACAATCGGTGACCCTGGGAGGCACTGCAACATTTACAGTTACGGCAACTGGCGACACCACAGGATTTCAATGGTATGGAGTATCTCATGGCATACTGGCTGACGGTGGAAATATTTCCGGTGCCACCAAAAAGAAATTAGTAATAAGTAACGCCGCTTTAACAGATGAAGACACCTATTACTGTGTTATTTCCGGATTGTGTAATACAGTTAATACAACAGGGATAGATTTAACGGTAATAAGCTCTTCGGTTATCAGTACCCAACCCGATTCGATCCAAACATATTGTTCCGACGAAACCCTGAGCCTCTCTATTGAAACATCCGGGACCGGTCATAATTATGAATGGTGGCGGGGATCGACCCAACTTATTAATGATGGGCGAATCCTGAATGCCGACACAAAAGCCCTGACCATTTTGAATGTAACTACAGCAGATGCTGGAAGTTATTACTGTAAGATTACTGATGTTACACCAGTTGAAACAAGCAAGACAAGCATTGTTTCTATTTATCCGGCTACACAGATTTTAACCAGCCCCAATGATGCAGTACGCTGCGTAGGCGATTTGGTAACCTTTGCAGTAAGCGCCAAAGGTGGTGGTATATTACATTATCAATGGGTAAATAATTCCGGCGATATTCCAAATGACACTTTGGATACTTATACCATCTCACCATTAGCCGACGGCGACGATAATGTGATTTACTGCAGGGTGACCGGTAGTTGCGGTTTGCCGGTTACTTCATCTTCGGCTAAACTCGTGGTGAATAAACCAACAGTTTGGGTCAGTGATCCTGCTGATGCAGGCGTCTGTGAAGGTTCTTCTACTGCTCTTAGTCTGGGTGTTACCGGTGATAGTTTGACCTATCAATGGTATTTCGGTACAACTCCTATTACTGGGGCAAACAAAATTAACTATACGCTGGCCAATGCCAGGCTCGCTGATGAAGGGCTTTATTCGGTTAAGTACCAGGGAATTTGCGATTTAACCCCGGCAACCAGCGGATCGGCCTATGTAACTGTTAATCCACAGGCTGCATTTACAAAATCGCCAATTAACAAAACAAAATGCGTTGGCGATCAGGCTGTTTTTACGGTAAAAGCAGTAGGTTCAAATTTAACTTACTCCTGGTATTATAATGGAACTGCTATTCCTTTAACAAATAACGATTCTTTAACAATAGCCTCAGTAGCAAAAACAGATGAAGGTTCATACACTTGCCATGTTACGGGTGACTGTGGGAACGAAGCTATTAGTGACCCGGCTTACTTAACTGTAAATACCCCTATTGTGGTAGTAAATCCATTGGCATCTCCCATATGTGAAAATACAAGTACCAGCATAAGTTTAGGTATAACTGGTGATGTTAATACTTACCAATGGTATTTTAATACTACCACGGTTGTTACCGACACAGGTGGATATTCTGATTCAAACGCAGGTACTCTTATTATCGATAACGCTACAAAAGCATATGAAGGCTATTACAACTGCGTGGTTACCGGTGGGTGCAGTCAATCAATAACCACTGGCGGAACTTATTTAACCGTAAACCAAGCCACTAAAATTACTGATCAACCCATAAGTGCTACTACCTGCAATGGAGCAGATGTTGAATTTCAATTGAGTGCAGTGGGCGTGGGTCTCACCTATCAATGGTATAAAGATGGGGTTTCTTTGGGGGCAGGTCAAACAAATTATATAATCAGTTTGCCTGGCGTTACATCGGCTGACAATGGAGCCTATACCTGTGTGGTGACTGGTTCTTGTGGTACAGTGACAAGCGACCAGGCTATTTTAACCGTAACCGATAAACCAGTTGTTACTAATCCTACAGATGTTACTGTTTGCGAAACCGAAGGTGCCTCATTTACGATTACGGCCACTGGTTCCAGTCTTAACTATCAATGGAAAACCTCAGTAGGAAATACTTCTTTATCAAATAATACAACCTATTCAGGCGTAAAAACCAACAAACTGAGTATTACGAATGCCACCCCTACAATAGCTGGTGGATATTATTGTGCTGTAACAAATTTATGTGGTTCTGTCCCCAGCCAACCGGGTTATCTCAACGTGAAACCAGCTACACAAATTACCCTGCAACCCCAGGGCGATGCCTTATGTGCCGGCAATAATATTACTTTCAGGGTTGTGGCCACCGGTAAAAATCTGACCTACGACTGGCGCTTTAATAATGTGTCAATTAGTGGGGCTACCGATTCTGTTTATACAGTGCCCAACATTCAACCCGCTAATGCCGGCGATTATACCTGTTTGGTATCAGGTGATTGTGGAATAGTTTTAAGCGATCCGGCAACCCTGGTAGTATTACCTTCCGGTAAAGTTAACACTCCCCTGTCCGACCAATATGTATGCTTAGATAACCAGGTAATTTTTACTATTGATGCCACAGGTGACAATCTTACTTATCAATGGATTAAAGATAACACAACGCCGCTGTCAGATGACGGTAATATTGTAGGATCACAAACCAAAGAATTGACCATTAATTATACTGATTTTGTACACGACGGCTTTTATCGGTGCGACATTACTTCAACCTGCGGTGGCAACAGTAGCCTGACTGCTAATTTAATGGTACTCGATTCTACAAAAATTACCAACCAGCCGGTTGATCAGACCGTGACCATAGGAGGTACGGCTTATTTTAACGTATCAGCTACCGATAGTATCATTGGTTATCAATGGAAATTTGGAAGTACTGATTTGGTAAATAATGGTACTACTATTTTGGGTGCCAATACACCAACACTAACTTTGAAAAATGTCTCGGCATCAGAAGAAGGACTGTACAGCTGTGTGGTAACAGGCTTCTGTGGTACCCGCACAAGCGATGCCGGGCTGCTGACGGTAAATGTTCCTATCGTAATTAATCATAGCCCTTCCGATACCATTATATGTGAAGGAGGAATTGCCAGTTTTGAAGTTGATGCAACCGGAGTTACGGCATACCAATGGTATTTTGGAAGTAATCCGATTACTGATGCCACCGGGCCAACTTTAATCCTAAATTCTGTAGTACCTGCCAATTCGGGTGTTTATACCTGTAAGTTGACCGGCACATTTGGAAATATTCAGAATATTACTGCAAATCTACAAGTAAGGGAAATTGCAAGAATCACTGCTAATCCCACTGATGAAACAGTTTGCGAAAATTCTGACTTATCATTTAAAGTTACGGCTACAGGGTATAGCCTATCATATCAGTGGCAAAAAGATGGTACAAACATTACCGATGTTGGCAATCGTATAGGTACTAATACCAATGAACTTATAATTTCCGGTGCCGGAGCAGCAGATATTGGAGCCTATAAATGTATAGTCAGCTCCGCCACCTGTAATACCATCGAAAGCAATCCGGGAAGTTTATCTGTAAATTTATTACCTGATGCTGCAGGTACCGTCACCGGGAAACAGACGGTTTGTCAGGGAGAACAGGGTGTTATTTATAGTGTTCCGGAAATAACAAACGCTACCGGTTATACCTGGGATTTGCCTTACGGAGCAACCATTTCGTTTGGAATCGGTACCCGGTCAATCCGGGTTAATTATGCCAATAATTCACAATCAGGAACCATCTCAGTTCATGGCCAAAATAGTTGTGGAAGCGGAACAGAATCAGCAAGTATTGCAATAACTGTTAATTCGTTACCTGTAGCATTTGCAGGGGATGACCAGTTGGTTTGTGGTGAAACCACTAGTATGGCTGCAAATAGTGTTACCGGGGCATGGAGTATACTTTCTGGTGATGCTGTTATAAGTAATACAACTTTTTACAATACTGTAGTTAACAATTTAAAACAGGGTGAAAATCAATTTATCTGGACCGTAACCCAGAACGGTTGTATTAACCAGGATACCATGAGTATCACCAATACTACCGTAACCGTTGATGCCGGTGAAAATAAAACCGTTTGTTCAAAAACCACCAATTTACAGGCCTATACGCCAACCACCGGTGCAGTTTGGTCTGTTGAAAGCGGTTCCGGTATTATTGACGATTTATCATCTCCAACAAGCCAGGTTAGCAGCCTGTCGCAAGGTGCCAATCAATTTGCCTGGGTGGTAAATAATATGGGTTGTGTTAGTTCCGATGTGGTTACTATTACAAACGATTTACCCCATGTACCTAACGGAGGGGCCGACCACGTAGTTGATTTTAATCAGACCACGCTGGATGCTGAACCTACTGAAACAGGAACAGTAGGAACTTGGTCTGTTTTAAGTGGTAGCGGGGACTTTACCGATCCGAATAACCCAAAAACTGATATAAGTGGCCTTACTCCTGGTGTTAATGTTCTGTTGTGGACGGTTCAACGCAATAATTGTATTTTGGCTGATACGGTAAGTGTTGAAAATACTATGATTGATGTGCCTGAAGCCGGACCAAACCAAACAGTATGTACCAATTCAACAAAATTAGCCGCTGTGAATCCCGATGTTGGAACCGGTGAATGGAGCGTAATTTCAGGTGCGGCAACTTTTGCCGATAAATACAACAACACGTCACAGGTTTCGAACCTGGGGCATGGCAGCAATTGGTTAAAATGGACAGTAAGAACTTCAGGCTCTGGTATGGAATACGATTCTGTTCTTATCATTAATAACCAGGCAACAATAGCGAATGCCGGTCCTGATATTACAATTTGTACCGATTCTGTAAATCTCAATGCTAATAATCCAATTTATGGAACCGGTCTGTGGACACTTAACAGTGGCTCCGGTGACATAGCCGATCTGTCCGATCCGGTATCGGCAATTACAAATTTAGGTCAGGGTACCAATGAGCTAAAATGGACTATCACCAATGTTAATTGTGTTACAGAAGATTTTGTTAAAGTAACTAACAACACACCTACTACTGCAGAAGCCGGTTCCGATCAAACCATTTGTTTGAATGAAACCACTCTTTTACCCAACACGCCATCAGTTGGAACAGGATCATGGAGTCTGATATCCGGTTCTGGTACATTCTCTGAAAACGAAGTAACACGAATTGCACCCGATAGCAATGTTTACCGGTATACTATCACCATGGGTATCTGTAAATCAACCGATGATGTTGTAATTGTAAATAATAAACCCACCACTCCTTATGCCGGATACGATCAAAATTTATGTTCTGATACTGTCGTTCTGGCAGGAAATGCAGCTATACAGGGAACCGGCGTTTGGTCTGTTATAAGTGGTGCCGGAAATTTCACCAGTAAAACGGTTAATAATCCAACGGTTACAGGCATTTCCGAAGATCTCAATATTTATAGGTGGACTATTACCAATAAAGGGTGCACCGAATTTGACGAAGTTCAGGTAACCAATAATTATGTTGCAGCCAATGCTGGTGACGATATCGATTTGTGCGAAAGCAGTTACCAGTTACTAGCCTCTACTGCTGACCCAGGGACAGGAACCTGGAGTGTGGTAGGTTCCAGCGGTGCTATCTTTACAAATCAGAATAATCCAAATACTACGGTTACAAACCTCTCGAATGGTGAAAATGTATTACGATGGACGGTTGAGCATGAAGGATGCCTGGCTTACGACGATGTGGTTGTTGGTAATTATCAGCCTACGGATGCATTTGCTGGCGAAAATCAATCCATTTGTGGAAAATCAGCCACTTTACATGCAAATATACCAGAGTACGGAGTTGGAGAATGGATAGTAATGAGTGGATCGGGTAACTTCGATAACACCAGTTCACCATGGGCAGTAGTAAGCAATTTGGGTGAAGGCCAAAATACTTTGCGGTGGACTATTTCTAATGAAAGTTGTTTCTCATACGATGATGTAATAGTAAAAAACAACCTGGCAGAAAATGTTTTTGCCGGGAACGATCAGGTGGCCTGCTCCGACACCGCTGTACTGGAAGCCAATATACCAAAAATAGGTACCGGACGATGGTCAATAATTAATGGAGCTGGTAATTTTGATAATCCAAATTCAAACAAAACAGTCATCAGAAACCTGGGCAAAGGGCAAAATATCTTAAAATGGACCGTATCCAGCGGCGATTGTCATGTAATTGATACGGTGGTTATTTCAAGTACCATCCCGACAAGGTCGGTAGCCGGTGCCGACAGAATTTTGTGCGCCGATAGTACCATTCTTGCCGGAAATACTCCGACGGTTGGTACCGGAGAATGGATTCTGGTTTCAGGAAGTGCTGTAATTGAAGACCCTACAAGTCCAAATTCAAGAGTTACGGCAATTCAATTAGGTAATACCACCTTGCGTTGGACTATCAGCGAAAATGGTTGTTTCTCTGATGATGAACTTACCTTAATCAATAATGAACCCAGTAAACCGTTTGCCGGATATGATGAAGAAGTTTGCGCAGACTCTGCACGCCTTTTCGCTGAACCACCAACAACAGGTAAAGGAAGATGGACCCTGGTTAGCGGTGATGCTACTATTCAAAATCCGGACACGAATCAAACGGTAGTCAATAATATGAAATTTAATAATAACACTTTCCGCTGGACAGTTACCAATAAAAATTGTGTTATTTATGATGATGTTGTTATAACCAATAATTACGAATATGTAAATGCAGGTGCCGATAAACAGGTAAATTCTCCTTCTGTTCAGCTGGTAGGAAATGTACCAACTAAAGGAAAAGGGGAATGGAAAGTTTCAGCCAGTGATGGAACTATTGAAACACCTGATAACTTCCAAACCATGGTTAACAGCTTGGGCTCAGGGGCAAATATTTTCACCTGGACCATTAATAATAACGGATGTATTTCGAGCGACGATATCGTGATCAGCTATGTTGTAATGCCCGTGGCTGATTTTGAACCTTCTGAGGTTAAGGGATGCCCACCTATGTTGGTTAATTTTGTGAATTCATCTACTGGTGGCGAGCCCTACCATTGGGATTTTGGCGATGGGGAAACATCGGAGGATCAAAGCCTGTATCACATATATAATGATCCCGGGGTTTATAAAGCTGTACTTACTTGTACGGCCCCACTCGGACAAACCGTTGAAAAAGATACCTTTATTACTGTTTATACTAACCCGATTGCTGATTTTGAGATTGCTCCCGATACTATTTACGTCCCCGGTGAACACATTAGCTGTTACAATTATTCAAAAGATGCAGCCAGTAGCCAGTGGTTCTTTGGCGACGGTACTTATCTTGATGATTTTTCACCGTTATATTCATATACCGACGAAGGGATATATAATATTACACTTAAAGTTACCTCAAAAGAAGGTTGTGTAGATTCGATGACCCGTATTAATGCGGTTGTGGTACTGCCGCGAAGTAATTTCTTCTTCCCGCAAGCCTTTACTCCTAACCCGAATGGATCATCAGGCGGTGTTTATGATCCACAAGACCGGTCGAATGATGTATTTTATCCCATTGTTGTAGATGGGGATCTGGATGAATATGAAATGTTAGTTTATAACCGGTCAGGAGTTTTGTTATTTAAAACCAAAGATGTAAATAAAGGCTGGGATGGCTACTATAAAAACAAGATGCTTCCGCAGGACGTTTATATTTACCTGGTACAGGGTAAATATAATAATGGTCAGCCTTTTAAAATGACCGGTAATGTTTTACTTATTGTAAAAGATAATTAGAATGAAAAGATGTTTTAGCATAGTACTGATTCTGATTTCGTTTTACGGAGTTAAAGGTCAGGATGCA